>NZ_JAXCFT010000004.1:0-323247 GCF_056150385.1 Micromonospora marincola
GAGGCCGCCCAGACCGTCCAGGTGTCGGCCTACCCGGACGCCTACGCCCAGTGGGAGAACCAGGCCACCGACCTCGTCACCACGCACTGGAACAAGTAACAGACACGCAGAAGGCCGGCACCCCGTCACGGAGTGCCGGCCTTCACGCGTTTCGGACCAATCACGAGGCGTGCCGGTCTTCCCGCCTTACGTCACGCTGGGGACAATCGGGTGATGGATCACTCCCGCGAGCTCACCGTCGAGGCGCCCCGGGTCTGGGACCGCCCCGTCGTCTCCGTACCGGTGTTGATCTGCCTCTCCCTTGTCGGTGGTCAACTGCCGTCGTTCTCGACCGCGGCGAACCTCTACATCCTCGGCACCGGTGGGGGGCTGATCTGGGTCGGCCTGAACAACCGGGTGCCCCGGCGGCCGGCGCCGCGCCGGCTGCCGTCGGCGGCGCTGTGGTGGCTGCTGCCGGTCACCGTCTTCGGGGTCTTCGAGGGGGCGACCTTCGTGCTGTCCGTGGGCGACGACTTTCCCACGTTCTCCCGGCTGGCCGACCCGCTGCTGGAGGACCACCTGGTCCGCTCGGCGGCCTGGTTCACCTGGCTGGCCGCGTTCTGGGGACTGGTCCGCCGGTGATGCGCGCACTTGCCATCGGCGGGTTCCTGGCCGCGCTGCTGCTGTTCGCGGTCGTCGAGTGGGCCGCGCGCCGGGAGGGCTCGCGGATCCCGTCCCTGGCCGACGTCTGCGCCTTCGTCATGCGATACGAGGTGGGCCCGGTGCCGGTGGGCCGGATCGGTCTGTTCGGCTTCTGGTGGTGGCTGGGCTGGCACTTCCTGGCCCGCTGAGACGTCCTCCGACGACGGTTTGTCCTGTCCGCATCGCGGGAACAGTGGGCAGTATCTGGAAAGTGAACGTTAATTTGGGTGAGGGACCGGCGCTTCGCGGCGCTGGTCACGGGCGGTGGTGCCACACCCGGCATCCCCTCCCTCCAGGGTCAGACCGACCCGGGCTCACGCTGCCAGGCGAGCCGCTCCGGTGATCCCGGACCGCTGCCGGGCGCTCAGCAGGCCGACGACTTCCGGTCGCGGCGCGACTGTCGTCGCGGCGAGCCGGAGCGTCGGGCGCCCGTAGGGCCGCCGTGCCTCGGCGGTCCGCACCCTGGAAGGACACTCACATGCCCAGCAAGCGCAAGCCGCAGACCGAGACCACCACCGACGAGGCGCGCGAGCAGATGCGCCGCGCGCTGCAGACGTCGATGGACACTCGTCAGTGACGCACGCCGCCCGGCGGTGACGCCGGCTGGTCCCGGCGCCGCAGCGCGGCGTCCGACCACGTGCCGACGTCACCGCCGCACCGGTCACCGGAGCCCACGCCAAGGCTGAACAGCACCGACATCACCACCGCCTCCGGCCGGACAGCGCCGCCGCCGGACAGCGTGTCACCGTCGGGACTGCGTCACCGCCATGCCGGTCGCCCGACGAGGGGCGACGACGCTACCGTCCTCCCGTGCGCCGCATCCTGGTCGTCGGCAGCTCCGGCGCCGGCAAGACCACACTCGCCGGCGAGTTGGCCCGGCGGCTCGACCTTCCCCTGATCCATCTCGACCGGCACTACTGGCGGCCCGGCTGGACCGCGCCGGCCGGTGCCGACTTCCGCGCCGAGGTGGCCGCGCTGGCCGCCCGTCCGGCCTGGGTGATGGACGGCAACTATGCCAGCACCCTCGATCTCCGGCTGCCCCGCGCCGACCTGCTTGTGCTCTGCGACCCGTCCCGGTGGCGATGCCTGGCCCGGGTGCCGCGTCGCCGCTGGGCCCGCCGTGCCGCGCCCCGGCCCGATCTTCCCGACGGCTGCCCGGAACGGGTCGATCTCGGTCTCCTGCGCTATGTCTGTCGCTACCCCCGCGACTCCCGTCCCCGGGTGCTGGCGGCGGTCGCCGAGTACGCCCCCACCCTGCCGGTTCATCGCGTCCGCGGCCGGCGCGACGTGGCACGCCTCCGGAGCAGCCTGAGTAAGTAGTCACGAGGCTTGCGTACCTTACTTGTCTCGTGTCAGGATCGGCGGCGATGAGCACGATCACCGCCCTACCCGCCACCGCCGCCTCGCCCCGGCGGATCGCCGCGCTCGCGCTGCCCGCCCTGGTGGTGCTGGCCGCCGAGCCGATCTACGTGCTCGTAGACACGGCGGTGGTCGGCCACCTCGGCCGGGTGCCGCTCGCCGCGCTCGCGATCGGCGGCACCGTCATGACGTTGACCGCCTGGATCGGCGCGGTCGTCGCGTACGGCACCACCGGACGGTCCGCCCGCCGGTTCGGTGCGGGTGACCGTGCCGCCGCGGTGGCCGAGGGCGTCCAGGCGTCCTGGCTGGCGCTTACCGCCGGGGTGCTGGTGGCGGTCGCCATGGCGATCGGCGGGGGCGCGCTGGCGCGTACCCTCGTCGGCGGCCCCGGCGAGGTGGCCGACGCCGCCGCCGGATGGCTGCGGATCGCGGTGCTCGGCGCGCCCGGCCTGCTGCTCGCCGCCGCCGGCAACGGCTGGTTGCGGGGGATCCAGGACACCCGCCGGCCGCTCCTGTTCGTGCTCGCCCCCAACCTGCTCTCCGCGCTGCTATGCCCGCTGCTTGTCTATCCGGCCGGGCTGGGCCTGGTCGGTTCGGCGGTGGCGAACGCGGTCGCGCAGACGCTCTCCGGCTGTCTCTTCGCGGCGGCGCTGGTGCGCGAGCGGGTCCCGCTGCGGCCCCGGCCCCGAGTGATCGTCCAGCAGTTGGTGCTCGGCCGTGACCTGCTGGTCCGGGGCGTGGCGTTCCAGGCGAGCTTCCTGTCCGCGACCGCCGTCGCGGCCCGGTTCGGCGCCGCCGCGGTCGGGGCGCACCAGATCGCCGTACAACTCTGGTTCTTCACCACGCTGGTGTTGGACGCCCTCGCGATCGCCGCGCAGTCGCTCGTCGGGGCCGCGCTCGGCGCCGGGGACGCGGCCGGCGCGCGGTTCCTCGCCCGCCGCGTCGCCCTGCTCGGCGGGCTGTGCGGTGTGGCGTTCGCGGTGCTTATCGCCGCCGGCGCCGGCCTGGTGCCGGGCTGGTTCAGCTCCGATCCGCAGGTACGGGAGCAGGCCATGGTGGCCTGGCCATGGCTCGCGGCGCTCCAGCCGATCGGCGGCGTGGTGTTCGCCCTCGACGGGGTGCTGATCGGCGCCGGCGACGTGCGCTACCTGCGCAACCTGACCATCGTGGCGGCGTTCGGCGGGTTCCTGCCGGCGATCTGGCTGGCCTACGGCCTCGACCTCGGGCTGGGTGGGATCTGGGCCGGGCTGACGCTGTTCGTGGTGCTCCGGCTGGTCGCCCTGCTGCTGCGGCTGCGTTCCGGCGCGTGGGCGGTGGTCGGCGCGGTCCGCTGACGCGGTATCCCCCGGCCGGGCCGATCGTCGCCATCTGGCAGGCTTTGCGGTCGTGAGCGCAGACGGTCTGATCGTGGTCGACAAGCCCGGCGGCATGACGTCGCACGACGTGGTGGCCCGCGTCCGGCGGCTGGCCCGGACCCGTCGGGTGGGGCACGGCGGCACGCTCGACCCGATGGCCACCGGCGTGCTGGTGATCGGGGTGGGCCGGGCGACCCGGCTGCTCACCTACGTGATCGGCGCCGGCAAGAGCTACGCCGCGACGATCCGGCTGGGCCAGTCCACGGTCACCGACGACGCCGAGGGTGACGTGGTCGCGAGCACGCCGGCCGGCGCGGTCACCGACGACGCGGTGCGCGCCGCGCTGGCGGCGCTGACCGGCGAGATCGACCAGGTGCCGAGCGCGGTCAGCGCCGTCAAGATCAACGGTGAGCGGGCGTACAAACGGGTCCGCGAGGGGGAGAGCGTCGAGTTGCCCGCCCGCCGGGTCACCATCGCCGAGTTGGACGTGCGGGCGATCCGCCGGGACACCCCGGACGTGGTGGACGTGGACGTGGACGTGACCTGCTCGTCCGGGACGTACATCCGGGCCGTCGCCCGGGACGCGGGCCTGGCGCTCGGGGTCGGCGGGCACCTCACCGCGTTGCGCCGCACCGCCGTCGGCGGCTTCGACCTGGCCGAGGCGGCCACCCTGGCGCAGTTGGAGGAACGCGCGCCGGAGGTGGTGAACCTGCCGCTCGACGCCGCCGCCGGGCGGTTCTTCCCGCGCCGGGACGCGACCGAGGCGGAGGCCCGCACGCTGTCGCACGGCGGACCGCTGGACCCGGCCGGGATCGCCGGCCCGTACGCGGTGTTCGGGCCGGCGGGCGGCTTGATCGCTATCGTCAGCGAGCGGGACGGGCGGGCCCGCGCGGAGATCGTCCTGGCCCCGGCCTGACGGCGCGGGCAGAGCGCGCCCCGGCCTGACGGCGCGGGCGGACAGGGGAGGAGCGGCATGCAGCGGTGGCGGGGGTACGAGGCGGCGCCCGGCGGTTGGGGGCGCTCGGTGGTCACCATCGGCGTCTTCGACGGGGTGCACCAGGGGCACCAGGCCACCATCGGCCACGCCGTGGCCCGCGCCCGGGAGTTGGGCGTCAGGTCGGTGGTGGTGACGTTCGACCCGCACCCGGCCGAGGTGGTGCGCCCTGGCTCGCACCCGGCGGTGCTCACCGAGCCGGCCCGCAAGGCGGAGCTGATCGAGGCGCTCGGCGTGGACGTGCTCTGCGTGGTGCCGTTCACCGCCGAGTTCTCCCGGCTGCCGGCCGAGGCGTTCGTGCACGACATCCTGGTCGAGCACCTGCACGCCGCGCTCGTGGTGGTCGGCGACAACTTCCGGTTCGGGCACCGGGCGGCCGGCGACGTGGCGCTGCTGGAGCGCCTGGGCCGCACGTTCGGCTTCGGCGTCGAGGGCGCCCCGCTCGTCGCCGAGGCGGGCACCGTCTTCTCGTCCACGTACATCCGGTCCTGCGTCGACGCGGGCGACGTGCGGGCGGCGGCGGTCGCGCTCGGTCGCCCGCACCGGGTCGAGGGCGTGGTGGTCCGCGGTGACCAGCGCGGGCGTGAGCTGGGTTACCCCACCGCCAACCTGCTCACCCACAGGTACGCGGCGGTGCCCGCCGACGGCGTCTACGCGGCCCGGCTGGTGCGCCGTGGCGGCGACCCGCTCGCGGCGGCGGTGTCGATCGGGACGAACCCGACCTTCTCCGGCCGGGAGCGCCGGGTCGAGGCGTACGCGCTGGACTTCACAGGTGACCTGTACGGCGAGCGGCTGGCCCTGGACTTCGTGGCGCACCTGCGCGAGCAACGGACGTACGACGCGATCGAGCCGCTGGTCGCCCAGATCGCCGAGGACGTGGAGCGTACCCGCCGGGCGGTGTCCTGACCGCGCGCCGGCCGCCCCGGGCCGGGGCTGGTAGGCTGACGGAGACGTCGGCTGACCGACGGGGGCCTCGCGTGCCTGCACGACGCCGCGGGTGCGAGGAACCGGTCCGTCGCACCGGTCATCACGACCGCTCCGACGAACCTCATCGAACCACCCACGAAACAGGGAGAACATGGCGCTCGACCAGGAAGCCAAGGCCAAGATCCGCCAGGAGTACGCGACCGCCGAGGGCGACACCGGTTCGCCGGAGGTGCAGGTCGCGGTCCTGACCAAGCGGATTGCGGAGCTGACCGAGCACCTGAAGGTGCACAAGCACGACCACCACAGCCGCCGTGGGCTGCTGCTGCTGGTCGGCCGGCGCCGTCGGCTGCTCAACTACGTCCAGAAGAAGGACATCAGCCGCTACCGGTCGCTCATCGAGCGGCTCGGCCTGCGCCGATGACCTGACGGGGGAGTGGCCGCTCGGTCGCTCCCCCGTTCCGGTACCACTGAGAAATCCGGCCGCGACGACCCGAGAGGGAGCCGGTCAGCACCGGTCTCCGGTAGTGGCCCCCGGGAACCCGGCAGACAAGCCGGCCCCCGGGCGCTTCGATCGAAGACCGGCCGCCTGAGCAGTTCCCGTGTCGTCGGCCGACGACGCGAAGGAGCACCACAGCACATGACCGAGACCAACCTCGGCACCGAATCCCGCACCGCCGTGATCGACAACGGGTCCTTCGGCACCCGTGAGATCACCTTCTCCACCGGCCGGCTGGCCCGGCAGGCCGCCGGCTCCGTCGTCGCCCAGCTCGGCGAGACGGTCGTCCTCTCCGCCACCACGGCCGGGAAGCAGCCGCGCGAGTCGTTCGACTTCTTCCCGCTGACCGTCGACGTCGAGGAGCGGATGTACGCCGCGGGCCGGATCCCCGGCTCGTTCTTCCGCCGCGAGGGCCGGCCCAGCGAGGACGCCATCCTCACCTGCCGGCTGATCGACCGGCCGCTGCGCCCGTCGTTCGTCAAGGGCCTGCGCAACGAGGTCCAGGTCGTCGAGACCATCCTCGCGCTCGACCCGCTGCACCCGTACGACGTGGTGGCCATCAACGCCGCCTCGATGTCGACCAAGCTCTCCGGCCTGCCGTTCTCCGGCCCGATCGGGGCGACCCGGGTCGCGCACGTGGACGGCCAGTGGGTCGCCTTCCCGACCCTGGAGGAGCTGGCCCGGGCCACCTTCGACATGGTCGTGGCCGGCCGCACCCTGGCCGACGGCGAGGTCGCGATCATGATGGTCGAGGCCGAGGCCACCCCGAACGCGGTGACCCTGATCTCCGGCGGCGCCACCGCGCCGACCGAGGAGATCGTGGCCAGCGGCCTGGAGGCCGCCAAGCCGGCCATCCGCGAGCTGTGCCGGGCGCAGAGCGAGCTGGCCGAGGTGGCCGCCAAGCCGGTCGCCGAGTTCCCGATCTTCCTGGACTACCAGGACGACGTGTACGCCGCGGTGGCCGACGTGGCCCGCGCCGACGTCACCGAGGCCCTGAAGATCGCCGGCAAGGCCGACCGCGAGGAGGCCCTGGACCGGATCAAGGCCAAGGTCGCCGAGGAGCTGACCGGCCGCTTCGAGGGCCGCGAGAAGGAGCTGTCCGCCGCCTTCCGTTCGCTTACCAAGTCCGAGGTCCGCAACCGGGTGCTGCGCGAGCAGGTCCGCATCGACGGCCGCGGCCCGCGTGACATCCGCCCGCTGACCGCCGAGGTCGGCGTGCTGCCGCGGGTGCACGGCTCGGCGCTGTTCGAGCGCGGCGAGACCCAGATCCTGGGCGTCACCACGCTGAACATGCTGCGCATGGAGCAGATGGTGGACACGCTGTCCCCGGAGAACCGCAAGCGCTACATGCACAACTACAACTTCCCGCCGTACTCCACAGGTGAGACCGGCCGGGTCGGCTCGCCGAAGCGGCGCGAGATCGGCCACGGCGCGCTTGCCGAGCGGGCGCTGATCCCGGTGCTGCCGTCGCGCGAGGAGTTCCCGTACGCCATCCGGCAGGTCTCCGAGGCCCTCGGCTCCAACGGCTCCACCTCGATGGGTTCGGTCTGCGCCTCGACGCTGGGCCTGCTCTCGGCCGGTGTGCCGCTGAAGGCGCCGGTCGCCGGCATCGCCATGGGCCTCATCTCCGACGAGGTCGACGGCAAGACGCAGTACGTCACGCTCACCGACATCCTCGGCGCCGAGGACGCGTTCGGTGACATGGACTTCAAGGTCGCCGGCACCCGGGACTTCGTCACCGCGCTCCAGCTCGACACCAAGCTGGACGGCATCCCGTCGGACGTGCTCGCCGCCGCGCTCCAGCAGGCGCACGAGGCCCGGCAGACCATCCTCGACGTGATGCAGCGGGCCATCGAGACGCCGGCCGAGATGTCGGACTACGCGCCTCGGGTCACCACCGTCAAGATCCCGGTCGACAAGATCGGCATGGTGATCGGCCCGAAGGGTCAGACCATCAACGCCATCCAGGACGAGACCGGCGCCGAGATCTCGATCGAGGACGACGGCACGATCTACGTCGGCGCGACGAACGGCCCGTCGGCCCAGGCCGCGGTGGACCGGATCAACGGCATCGCCAACCCGACCCTGCCGAAGGTGGGGGAGCGGTTCCTCGGCACCGTGGTGAAGACGGCCGCGTTCGGCGCGTTCATCTCGCTCCTGCCGGGCCGCGACGGGCTGCTGCACATCTCCAAGGTGGGCGACGGCAAGCGGGTCGACAAGGTCGAGGACTTCCTCAACGTCGGCGACAAGGTCGAGGTCGAGATCGCGGACATCGACGCCCGCGGCAAGATCTACCTGGACAAGACCCGTCCCGAGGGCGCCGAGGCGCCGGCCGCCGGTGAGGCCGCCGGCGGCGAGCGTCCGGCCGGCCGGGACCGCGGTGGCGACCGTGGCCCGCGCGACCGGGGCGACCGCGGCGGTGACCGCGGTGGCGACCGGGAGCGCGGCGAGCGTCGCCCGGAGGGTGGCGACGGCGGCGACCGCCCGCGTCGCCGGACCCGGCACAGCTGATCGACCGACCGGCCCGGGCGACGTGCGCGTCGCCCGGGCCGGCACACGGCTCCAGGCCGCGCCGCGGGCTGGAGCCGTTGTTCGTCCCACCCGTCCCTCGTCGTACGGAGAGCAGGTCCTCGTGAGTTCGTCTTCCCCGGGACGGGCGGTCACCCGCACCCTCAGCGACGACCCGCTCGGCGGCACCGTCCGCCGCACCGTGCTCCCCAGCGGCCTGCGGGTGCTCACCGAGGCGATCCCGGCGATGCGCAGCGTCTCGTTCGGCATCTGGGTGGCGGTCGGCTCGCGGGACGAGACCGGGCCGCAGGCCGGCGCCGCGCACTTCCTGGAGCACCTGCTGTTCAAGGGCACGAAGAAGCGCAGCGCGCTGGAGATCTCGGCCGAGATCGAGGCGGTGGGCGGCGAGACGAACGCGTTCACCACGAAGGAATACACCTGCTACTACGCCCGCGTGCTGGACGAGGACCTGCCGCTCGCCATCGACGTGATGTGCGACGCGGTCGCCGACTCGGTGCTGGCCGCCGCCGACGTGGAGACCGAGCGCGGCGTCATCCTCGAAGAGATCGCCATGCACGACGACGAGCCCGGCGACGAGGTGCACGACCTGTTCGCCCGCGCGGTCTACGGCGACCACCCGCTGGGCCGGCTCATCTCCGGCACCGAGGAGACTGTCACGCCGATGACCCGGCGGCAGATCCAGGGCTTCTACCGCAGCCGCTACACCGCGCCGCAGATCGTGATCGCCGCCGCCGGCAACCTCGACCACGCCGCCGTGGTCAAGCTGGTCCGGCAGGCGCTGCGGGGCACCCCGCTGGACACCGAGCCGGCCGTGCCGGCGCCGCACCGCCCGACCACCCCGGCGGTACGCACGCAGCCGGCCGCCACGCTCGTCGAGCCGAAGGAGACCGAGCAGGCGCACATCCTGCTCGGCTGCCCGGCGATCGACCGCACCGACGACAGGCGCTTCGCCCTGGGCGTGCTCAACAACGTGCTCGGCGGCGGCATGTCCAGCCGGCTGTTCCAGGAGATCCGGGAGCAGCGCGGCCTCGCCTACTCGGTCTACTCCTACGCCAGCCAGTACGCCGACAGCGGCGTGTTCGCCGTCTACGCCGGCTGCGCGCCGGGCAAGGTGGACGAGGTGCTGGACCTGACCCGCGCCGAGCTGGCGCGGGTGGCCGCCGACGGGGTCACCGAGGCGGAGCTGGCCCGGGGCAAGGGGATGAGCAAGGGCTCGTTCGTGCTCGGCCTGGAGGACACCGGGTCCCGGATGAGCCGGCTGGCCAAGGGCGAGCTGCTCTACGGCAACCTGATGCCTGTGGACGAGCTGCTGGCCCGGGTGGACGCGGTGACCCTGGCGGATGTGAACGCCCTCGCCGCCGAGCTGCTGGGCCGGCCGATGTCGCTGGCCGTGGTCGGCCCGTTCGACTCCTCCGCCTTCACCGTCCCGGGCTGACCCCGGCGTACCCCGTCCGCCCGGTGCGGCGCGTCCCGATTGGGATAGGTTGTGCCCCGTGACTGACGTGCGGGAGAAGGGCCCGGCCGAGTCGGCCCGGGTCGGCGTGCTGGGTGCCCGGGGCCGGATGGGCATGGAGGTCTGCAAGGCGGTCGACGCCGCGTCCGACCTGGAGCTTGTCGTGGCTGTGGACCAGGGCGACGACCTCGCCGAGGTGGCCGACGCCGGCGCCGGCGTGGTGGTCGACTTCACCACCCCCGACGCGGTGATGGACAATCTGCGCTGGTGCGTGGAGCGGGGCATTCACGCCGTGGTGGGCACCACCGGCTTCACCGAGCAGCGGCTGGACCAGGTGCGCGACTGGCTGGCCGACCGGCCCGGGGTGGGCGTGGTGATCGCCCCCAACTTCGGCATCGGCGCGGTGCTGATGATGCAGTTCGCCGCCCGCGCCGCCCGGCACTTCGAGTCGGTGGAGATCGTCGAGCAGCACCACCCGCGCAAGCTGGACGCGCCGAGCGGCACCGCCACCCACACCGCGCGGCTGATCGCGGCGGCCCGGGCCGAGGCCGGTCTCGGCCCCGCGCCGGACGCCACCCGCGACGAGGTGGCATGCGCCCGCGGCGCCGACATCGACGGGGTACGCGTGCACGCGGTCCGCGCCACCGGCTTGGTCGCCCACCAGGAGGTGCTGTTCGGCACCACGGGCGAGACGCTCACCATCCGGCACGACTCGTACGACCGGGCCTCGTTCATGCCCGGCGTGCTGCTGGCGGTCCGCGAGGTCGGCCGCCGGCCGGGTCTCACCGTCGGCCTGGACGCGCTGCTCGACTGAGCGCGTCCCGCGCTCCTCAGGTGCGCAACGGCGATCAAGCGGTACCGCCCGTGGCGGGTGCACGCTGAGCGCATGAACCGGAACGACGGACTCACCGGCCTCCTCGACCTCCTCCAGGTCGCGCTCGACGATCCGGCGGCGGGCCCGGCCGGCCTGGCCGCCCGGGCCCACCTGTCCCGGTTCCATTTCGACCGCCTGGTCGCCGCGGCCACCGGGGAACCGCCGGGCGCGCTGCGCCGGCGGTTGCTCCTGGAGCGCGCGGCGCATCGGCTCGTCACAAGCGACCGGACCGTCCTCGACATCGCCGTCGAGGCCGGGTACGGCTCGCACGAGGCGTTCACCCGCGCCTTCCAACGGTCGTACGGCTTCGCCCCGACCGCGGTCCGGCGGCGCCCGCCGCTGGTCTTCGGCGAGCTGGAGCTGCCCTGCCCCAGCGGCGTCCACTTCCAACCGCCCGGTGGCCTGCGGCTGCCGGCCGCACGTCAGGAGACTGCGATGAACGTTCTGCAACACCTGGTCGACCATCACGTCGAGACCCTCACCGCGATCATCGACCGTGCCGGCGGACTCGACGAGCGGGTGCTCGACCAACCCGTCACCGTGTCCGTGGAGACGATCGACGAGCAGCCGACGCTCCGGTCGCTGATCAACGCCATGGTCACCCAGGAGGAGCACTGGCTGTCGGCTCTGCGCGGCGGCGCGTGGCCCGACGAGAGCGACCGTTCGGTGACCGGCCTGGCCGCCCGGCACGCGGTGGCCGGGCGCGACTGGCGGGCCTTCGTGGCCCGGACGCTTGCCGCCGGCACGCTTGCCGACACCTTTGTCGACACCACCTGCACGCCTCCGACCACCCACACGCTCGGCGGCACCATCGGTCACGTGATCACCTTCGCCGCCGTGCGCCGAACCCTGGCGATCGGCGCCCTGCGCAGCGCCGGTGTCACCGATCTCGGCGCCGGCGACCCGCGCCCGTACCTCGACTCAGCCGCGCGCAGCCAGCCCTCGCCTCCTGCGGGTTAGGAGGGGGCCCCTCTTATGCAGAATGCGTTAACAGGGGGCCCCTCCTAACTCCTAGGCTGGCCGACATGATCGACTCTGGGGAGCGTGACCGCACCGGCCGCCGGGTGACCCTGCGGCCGGTGGGCGAGGACAACTGGCGGCCGGTGGCCGACGTGGCGCCGCGCGACGACCAGCGGGCCTTCGTGGCGGCGCTGGCCGCCCGATACCTTCTGCTGAGCGCACACTCGGACGTCTGGACCTCGCTTGCCGTGTACGCCGACGAGACCGTGGTGGGGCACGTCATGTGGGGCGTGGACGACGACGACTCCCGGTGGATCGGTGGCATGGTGATCGATGCCGCCGAGCAGGGCCGGGGCCTGGGCCGTGCCACGGTGCGCACGCTGGCCGGCCGGCTGGCCGAGGCCGGCCACCCGATCCGCCTGAGCTACCACCCCGACAACACCGCCGCCGCCACCCTCTACACCGCACTGGGCTTCCGCCCGACAGGCGCCATGGAGGACGACGAACTGGTGGCCGAACTCCTCCCGTCCTGACCCCGACCCGCTCCGTCGATCATGAAGTTGACGGCGGTTGGGGAGATCCACAAGGCCGCCAACTTCATGATCAACGCGCTGAGGGGGTGGGGGTGGAGGTGGGGGCGCTGCGGGGGGTGGGGATGTGGGTGGGGTGCAGGGTGGGCGGGAGGTTGAGCAGGGTGGGGTGGCCGGTGTGGGTGACCGTGGCCGTGACCGGGGTGCCGGCGATCCGCAGGTTGTGTGCGCTCAGGGCGCCCAGCTCGGGGCCGGCCAGCGGGCGCAGGTCGACCCGGCCGTTCGGCACGTCGGGATAGACGCCCAGACCGGCCTGGAGCAGCAGCACGGCCGCCGCCGCCGACCATGCCTGCGGGCGGCAGGCAGCCGGGTAGGGCACCGGCCGGCCGAGCGTTTCCCGGTCGTCACCGCCGTACAGCTCGGGCAGGCGGTAGTCGAACGCCTCGGCGGCGGCGAGCAGGCCGTCGGCGAGCCGTAGCGCCGCCGCCCGGTGCCCGTCGCGGGCCAGCCCGGCGAGCACGATCGCGGTGTCGTGTGCCCAGATCGAACCGCAGTGGTACGACAGCGGGCTGAACCCGGCGTCGTCGGCGGACATGGTGCGCAGCCCGAAGCCGCCGGCCATCGCCTCGGTGGAGAGCAGCGCCGCCACCTGGGCCGACTCGTCGTCCGACAGCAGCCCGGTGCCGAGCAGGTGGCCGATGTTGCTGGTCAGCGAGTCGACCGGCCGCTTGTCCCGGTCCAGGGCCAGCGCGGGCTGCGGGCCGTGCCTGCCGTCGACCCAGAACGTGGACCGGAACCGCCGGGCGAGCCGGTCGGCGTAGCCGCGCCAGCGGTCGGCGTCCGGGCGGCCGAACGCGTCAAGCAGGTCCGCCCCGTTCGTCGCCGCCTGGTACGCGTACCCCTGCACCTCGGACAGCACGATCGGCGGCGCGGCCAGCCGGCCGTCGCGGAAGCGCACCGCGTCGCCGGAGTCCTTCCAGCCCTGGTTGGCCAGGCCGTGGCCGCTTGTGTCGACGTATTCGACGAAGCCGTCGCCGTCGGCGTCGGCGTGGTCGCCGAGCCAGCGCAACGCCGCCTCCAGGTGCGGCAGCAACGGCTCGATCCGGTCGGCGGGCAGGCCCCAGCGCCAGGCGTCGTGCAGCAGGCCGACCCAGAGCATGGTGGCGTCGACGGTGCCGTAGTAGGCCGGCGGCAGCCGGCGCTCGTCGTCGAGGGCGAACTCGTGCCGGCGCAGTTCGTGCAGGATCTTGCCGGGTTGCTCGCCGGTGGTCGGGTCGACGCGGGCGCCCTGTCGCCGGGCCAGCACCCGCAGCGTGCCGGCGGCCAGCTCGGTGCCGAGCGGCAGCATCATCCGGGCGGCCCAGAGGCTGTCCCGGCCGAAGAGGGTGAGGAACCAGGGCACGCCGGCGCCGAGGAAGACGTCCTCCGGGTGGGCCGGCTCGGCCAGTCGCAGCCCGCGCAGGTCGGCCAGGGACCGGTCGAGCAGGCGCCGTAGGCGGCGGTCGTCGGCGTCGACCCGCGGCTCGGCCCAGCCGGCGTCGGGTGGCGCGGCGGTCACCACGGCGCGCGGGTCGGTGACGGCGAGCCGCCAGCGCAGCGTGGCCGGGGCGCCGGGGCGGACGGTGACCGGCCAGCTCAGTCGCGGTGCGGCGGCGCGCTCGCCGGTGGCGTCCACGGTGGCCCCCTCGCCGGTCACGGTCACGGTCAGCCCGTCGGCGGCCCACCGCACCCGGCCCGGCCGGTCGGCCTCGGCCTCCAGCGGCTCGCCCACGTGGCCGGCCTTGACCTGCTCGATCGGGGCGAGGTCGCAGGCCAGGTCGACGGTGACTGTGGTGCGGACCGGGTCGGCGGCGGTGGACGACACCACGATGTCCTCGGTGAGGCCGTTCGGGCCGGCCTGCCGGGTGCGCTCGACCCGGACGGTCGGGTCGGGGGTGGGATCGCCGAGCCAGCGGGCCAGGCCGACGAAGCGGGCGCCGTGCGGGCCGATGTCGCCGTGGCCGATCGTTTCCGGCTCCCGCTCGTCGAGGTTCAGCTCGGCGCGGGAGAGCACCCGGGCGTCGGCGTGGAAGACGCCCTGGACGCCGTGCGGGCGGAGTTGACCGGCCGCGTCGCCCAACGCGCTGGTGGGGGCGTGCGCCACGCCGACCAGGTCGTGCAGCAGCGGTTGGAGGTGGCGTTCGGTCACGGGGGAACTCCTGGTGCTGATCGGTGGCGACGGGCGTCTTGACAGAAGGCCGTAGCCGGGTGCAAAGTGCGAAACATTCCAGAAACTTTGAACGATCTAATCCTGCCCCATCGGCATTGGATCGTTCAAGACGGCGAGAGGTATTTCGTGGGAGAAAAGGTAACCATCGCGACCGTGGCCCGGCACGCCCAGGTCAGCCGGCAAACCGTCTCCAACGTGCTCAACACGCCGCACATCGTCCGCGAGGACACCCGGCGCCGGGTGCACGAGGCGATCGAAGCGCTCGGCTACCGCGCCAACCAGGCCGCCCGGCAGATGCGGACCGGGCGGTCCCGGCTCATCGCGGTACGCATCGAACCCACCCGGGACGGCATCAACGGCTCGGTCCTCGACCGCTTCCTGCACGGCCTCACCGAGACCGCCGACGCCGCCGGCTACCGGGTGCTGCTCTACACCGCCGTCGGCGACGACCAGGAGATCGCCACCTACGACGACCTGCTCGGCGCGTACGACCTGGACGCGTTCGTGCTCACCGGCACCAAGCACGGCGACCCGCGCACCGCGTGGCTGGCCGAACGCGAGGTGCCGTTCGTGACCTTCGGTCGGCCCTGGGACACCCCCGACGCGCACTTCTGGGTCGACGTGGACGGCGCGGCCGGCACCGCCGAGGCCACCCGGCACCTGCTCGCCGCCGGTCACCGTCGAATCGCCTTCCTCGGCTGGCCGGCCGGCTCCGGCGTCGGCGACGACAGGCGCGCCGGATGGCGTACCACCATGGCGGAGATCGGCCTCGACGGCGCCGCACCGGACCGCGCCACCGAGGACGGCATCGCCGAGGGGGAGCGCGAGGCGCGGGCGTTGCTCGCCCTCGACGCGCCCCCGACGGCGGTGGTCTGCGCCAGCGACTCGCTCGCCCTCGGCGCGTGGCAGGCCGCCCGGGACACCGGCACCGACCTGGCCGTCGTCGGCTTCGACGACACCCCGGTGGCCGCCGCGGTCGGGCTGACAAGCGTCAGCCAGCCGCTCGGCGAGGCCGCCGCCCGCTGCGTCGAACTGCTCACCGGCGTGCTCGACGGCCAGCCCCGCGACCCCCAGCTCCTGCTCCATCCCTCGCTCGTGCTCCGGCACTCGGCGTGACCCCCGTCCCCCACCAGGAGAACCAGATGACACCTCGTACGCTCACCCGGGCCGCGGTGGCCGGCGTCGCCGCCGTCGCCCTGCTCGGCTCCGCCGCCTGCGGCGGCGGCTTCGACGACCCGGCCGGCGACGCCAAGCAGTCGAGCGGCCCGGCCAACCTCCAGATCCTGATCGGCTCCTCCGGCGACGCCGAGACCAAGGCCGTCAAGGACGCCGCCGCCGCGTGGGCCGGCTCCTCCGGCAACAGCGCCACCGTCACGCCCGCGCAGGACCTCACCCAGCAGCTCGGCCAGGCGCTGGCCGGCGGCACCCCGCCGGACGTGTTCTACGTCGACGCGACCCGCTTCGCCGACTACGCGAGCGTCGGCGCGCTGGAGCCGTACGGCGACAAGGTCAGCAACCCCGACGACTTCTACGAGAGCCTGCGCACCGCGTTCACCTACGACGGCAAGCTCTACTGCGCGCCGAAGGACTTCTCCACCCTGGCCCTCCAGATCAACACCGACCTGTGGACCAGGGCCGGCCTGACCGACGCCGACGTGCCGACCACCTGGGACCAGCTCACCGCCGTCAGCCAGAAGATCAAGGCGAAGGGCCAGGTGGCTCTCGCGCTCGGCGACACCCGGGACCGCATCGGCGCGTTCCTGACGCAGAACGGCGGCTGGCTGATGAGCGCCGACGGCAAGCAGCCGACCGCCGACACCCCGGAGAACCTCCAGGCCCTCCAGTACGTCAAGTCGCTGCTCACAAACGGCTACGCGAAGTTCCCGAAGCAGCTCGACTCCGGCTGGTCCGGTGAGGCGTTCGGCAAGGGCAAGGCGGTCATGACGATCGAGGGCAACTGGATCAAGGGCGCCCTTCAGAACGACTTCCCGAACGTCAAGTACAAGGTCGTGCCGCTGCCGGCCGGCCCGAAGGGGCAGGGCACGCTCTCCTTCACCCAGTGCTGGGGCATCGCCGCCAAGTCCGCGCACAAGGAGCAGGCGATCAAGTTCGTCGAGGCGATGACCGCCGGCGACCAGCAGATGACCTTCGCCAAGGCGTTCGGCGTGATGCCGTCCCGCCAGTCGGTGCGCGACAAGTACAGCAGCGCCTTCCCGGCGGACAAGCCGTTCATCGACGGCGTCGAGTACGCCCAGGGTCCGGTGAACGCGCCGAAGATGGACAGCGTGCTGCGTGACCTGGAGGCCGGCCTCCAGGGCCTGGCCACCGGCGACCCGAAGAGCATCCTCACCACCTTCGACAAGAACGCCAAGGCGGCGCTCGGCGGCTGAGGTGTTAGGCGGGGGCCCCTGTTAACAGACGGGTGTTAAGCGGGGCCCCCGCCTTACACCTCCACCGAGCGAAGGAGGAGGGAATGGCAACGGACACGCTCGCCGCCCGGGGCACCGCGCCGGCCGGCCCGCCGCGCCGCCGCCGCGGCGGCATCCGCGGCAACGAGAACCTCGCCGGCTGGCTCTTCGTCGCGCCGGTGATCCTGATCCTCGGGCTCTTCCTGCTGCTGCCGATCCTGATGGCGCTCTGGGTGAGCCTCACCGACTGGAACGGCCAGGGCAGTCCGTTCACCGGCGACGTGCCGTTCGTCGGCGGCGACAACTACAGCCGGCTGTTCACCGACGACGGGCTCGCCCGCCGCGACTTCATGACCGCCATCCGCAACAACATCTACTACGTCGGGATCGTGGTGCCGGTGCAGACCGCGCTCGCCCTCGGTCTCGCCCTGGTGGTCAACAACCGGCTGCTCAAGGGGAAGGGCTTCTTCCGCAGCGCCTTCTACTTCCCCTCGGTCACCAGTTCGGTGGCGATAAGCGTGGTGTTCCTGTTCCTGTTCGCCAACTCCGGCGCGGTCAACCGGCTGCTCGCCCTGCTCGGCCTCGACGGGCCGGAGTGGTTCGCCGACGGCCGGGGAGTGTTGCACCTGCTGCTCGGCGCGTTCGGCGTGGACAGCCCGCCGGCCGCGCTCACCTCCGGCGGCCCGCTCGGGCTGAGCTGGTGGGACTGGCTCTCCGGCCCGAGCGTGGCCATGACGTCGATCATCTGCCTGGTCATCTGGACCACCTCCGGCACGTTCATGCTGATGTACCTGGCCGCGTTGCAGAACGTCCCGGTGGCGCTCGACGAGGCCAGCACGCTCGACGGGGCGACCCGCTGGCAGCGCTTCCGGTACGTCACCCTCCCGCTGATCAAGCCCACCACGTTCCTCGTGGTCACGCTGGGACTGATCGGCTCCTGGCAGGTCTTCGACCAGGTGTACGTGATGAGCCAGGGCGACCCGGCCAAGACCACGCTCACCCCGGCGTACCTGTCGTACCGGACCGCGTTCCGGGACTTCGACTACGGCTCCGGCGCGGCCATCTCGTTCGTGCTGTTCCTGATAATCATCCTGCTCACCCTGTTCCAGCGCCGGCTGATGGCCGACCGGGACGGGACCCGGCGTGGCCGGTGGTGGCGTCGACGCGTACCGGAAGGGTCCTGACATGGCCGTGCCGACCGACCCGGCGGCGCCTGCCGCGCGCCGCGACGCCCGCGGGGCGCGGGCCCGGGTCAACCGCGTCCTCGGGTACGCCGTCCTGATCTTCTTCGGGCTGGTCTTCCTCTACCCGTTCGTGATCCAACTCGGCAACTCGTTCAAGACCGAGCCGGACGCGGCGGGCAACCCGCTCTCGCCGATCCCCGACCCGCTCACCCTGGCCGGCTTCGAGCGGATCTTCGCGGGCACCGCCTTCCCGCTCTGGCTCGGCAACTCGCTGCTTGTCACCGTGCTGGTGACGCTCGGCCGGGTGTTCTTCGACTCGCTCGCCGGCTACGCGCTGGCCCGGCTGCGGTTCCGGGGGCGGGCCGGGTTGTTCGCCGCCGTCATCGCGGTGATGGCGGTGCCCGGCGTGGTGCTGCTGATCCCGAAGTTCCTGGTGCTCAAGCAGATCGGCCTCTACGACAGCTACGCCGGCCTGATCGTGCCGCTGCTCGCCGACGCGGCCGGCGTGTTCATCATGAAGCAGTTCTTCGAGTCGATCCCGGTGAGCGTGGAGGAGGCGGCCCGGATCGACGGCGCTGGCGTGTTCCGCACGTTCTGGTCGGTGGTGCTGCCGATGGCCCGACCGGCGTTGATCACGTTGACCATCCTGTCGTTCCAGGGCTCCTGGAACGAGTTCCCGCACAGCCTCGTCGCGGTGCAGGACCCGGACCTGTTCACCCTGCCCCGCGGGCTGGCCGACCTGGTCAGCGGCTCGCTCGGCAAGGGCACGCAGTATCCGCTGAAGCTCGGCGCGGCGCTGCTTGCCACCATCCCGGTGGCGGTGCTCTTCGTGATCTTCCAGCGCTACTTCGTGCGCGGCGCCAACGAGGGCGCGGACAAGGGCTGACCCGCCTCCGGCACGGCCACGTGCAGCCGTAGCTGGGGGACCAGCATGTCGTCCACGTCAAGCGCCCGGGTCGCGCCGTCCGGCTCCCAGCCGGTCGAGCCGAGGAACGCCCGGGTGGCGGCGTCCGCGTCGAACGCCCACGCCACCGCCCGGGTGAAGCCGTCGTCCCGCCAGTGCTCGACCGCGGCGGCGAGCAGCCGGCTGCCGTGCCCGCGCCGGCCCCAGCGCGGCTCGACAAGCAGGTCGGTCACCGCCGCCAGGCCGGGCGTGAGCGCGTCGGCCGGCTCGCCGGGGGCCAGCGCCTCGGCGTCGGCCGGACCGGAGGCCGCGAACCCCACCAGATAGGATTGCGCCGCCTGTTCGACGGCGACGAGTACCCGGTGCGCGCCCGAGGGCGGCTCTTGCACCGCCGCGCCCCACCGCCGGGCGAGGTACGCCTCGTCCAGGTTGTCGAGCACGTGCCGGGGCAGGATCCGGCGGTACGCGACCCGCCAGGTCGCGAGCTGGATGCGTGCGATCTCGGCGACGTCCTCGGGACGCGCGGGGCGGACGTAGCCTGCAGCCATGGCACGTGAGCCTACGCAGGGCGAGGAGGGTGACGGTGGCGCAGGGTGCCGGGCGCACGACCGCGCAGGTCGTCGCCGTGCTGGCGCTCGCCGCGGCGGTCACCGTGTTCCTCGCCGTGGCGGCCGTCCGGCACGGCTTCTTCGACCTGCGGGTCTACTACGGCGCGCTCACCTTCTGGGCGCGTGACGGCGGGGAGATCTACGACTTCCTCAAGGCCGGCACCCAGTACGGCTTCACCTACCCGCCGTTCGCCGCGCTCGTCATGCTGCCGATGGCGTACCTGCCGTGGGGCGCGGCGATCGTGGTGAGCGTGGCGGCGACGGTGGTGGTCAGCGCCGTGGTGATCTGGTGGCTGCTGGACCCGGTCGCCCGCCGCTCCGGCTGGACCCGGTGGTTCACCCTCGCGGTCGCGCTCTGCCTGGCCGCCGCGTACGAGCCGATGCGCGAGACGGTCAACTTCGGCCAGGTCAACATGTTGCTGCTGTTCCTGGTGGCGGTGGACCTGCTGCGGCTGCTGCCGGCCGGCAACCGCTGGGCCGGCGTGGGCATCGGCCTGGCCACCGCGATCAAGCTGACCCCGGGCATCTTCGTCGTCTACCTGCTTGTCACCGGTCGCTGGCGGGCCGCCGCGACCGCGGTCGGCTCGGCCGCCGCCGCCACGCTGCTTGCCGCCGGTCTCTTCCCGGACGCCTCCCGGGAGTTCTGGACCGAGGCGCTGTGGAACACCGACCGGGTCGGTGAGCTGGCGTTCGTCTCCAACCAGTCGCTGCGCGGGGTGGTGGCCCGGCTCGACCCGGAGCACCCGAGCACGATCGCCTGGCTGGCGCTCGTGCTCGTCACCCTGGCGGTCTGGGGTTGGCGGTGCCGGGCCGCGGTGGCCGCCGGCGACGAGGCCACCGGCCTGGCCCTGACCGGTGCCGTGATGTGTCTGGTCAGCCCGGTGACCTGGGTGCACCACCTGGTGTGGCTGCTGCCGGGCCTGATCCTGCTCGTCGACAACGGCATGGCGGCGCCCGCGCGGGGACGCCGCCGCCGCGTGCTGCTGGCCGCCGCGTTGATCGGGTACGCGCTGCTGTGCAGCCGGATCGTCTGGTCCTGGGAGAAGGACTTCACCGGCGTGGACGGCTTCCTCGGCAGCAACACCTACGTCTGGATCAGCCTGGCGCTGCTGCTCGGCCTGCCGATCCGCCGCTCGGCGACACCTACCGGCGGCGGCCGGCCGACCGGGTCGGCGGGGCCGGCCGGGTCAGCCGTCGAGCCGGGCGGTGTAGCGCAGCTCGCGGAGCAGGACCGGGGCGCGCCCGCCGTGCAGCGGCACCGGATAGGCGGTCTCCTCGCCGTCCGGTGAGTGCCCGGCCCGCTCGTAGAAGCGGCGGGCCCGGGCGTTGTCGGCGAGCACCCAGAGCCGATACTCGCGCCAGCCCCGCCCGGCCAGGCCGGCCCGGGCCGCCGCGAGCAGCGCCGGGCCGGTGCCCGAACCCCAGTGCGCCGGCTCCAGATAGATGGCAAGCAGTTCGCCGTACGCCGGGTCGAGGTCGCCGCGGTCCTGGTTGTTGCGGTACGGCCCGAACGTGGTGAAGCCGGTGACCACGCCGTCGTCCTCGGCGACGAGCGTGGTGAACGGGTGCTCCGGGTCGGCGGTGCCGAGGTCGCGGCGGCGCTGCGCCCAGGCGGCCGGATTCAGCCGGCGCAGCACCTCGTCCGGCATGATCCCGGCGTACCCGGCCCGCCACCCGTGGATGTGCACCCGGGCGATCGCCTCGGCGTCGTCCGGCTCCTCCCGGCGGATGGTGGGCACACGTGTAGTTCTATGCCCGGACGGGCGACCGGTCCAGCCGCCGCACCAGTGTCGGTGGGCTGGATTAGGGTCGCGGGCGATGGCCGTACCGGATTCGCTCTCGCTCGCCCAGGCCCGCCGGGTCGCCCTGGCCGCCCAGGGCTTCGCCGACCCGCCGCCCACCGGCGTGCCCACCCGCCGCCACCTGCGTCGGGTGCTCGACCGGGTCGGGCTGATCCAGATGGACTCGGTGAACGTGCTGCAACGCGCGCACTACCTGCCGCTCTACAGCCGGCTCGGGCCCTACCCGACCGGCCTGCTCGACACCGCGGCCTACCGCCGCCCCCGTGAGCTGTTCGAATACTGGGCGCACGAGGCGTCGCTGGTCCCGGTCGGGTTGCATCCGGCGCTGCGCTGGCGGATGGCCAAGGCGCGCGACGACGCGTGGGGCGGGATGCGCCGGATCGCCCAGGAGCAGCCCGGGCTGGTGGCGTGGGTGCGCGACGAGGTGGCCGCCCGCGGCCCGCTCACCGCGGCCGAGATCGAACACGACGCCCCCCGCGAGACCGGCAACTGGGGCTGGAACTGGTCGACCGTGAAGCGGGCGCTGGAGTTCCTCTTCTGGTCCGGCGAGGTCACCGCGGCGGACCGCACCACCTCGTTCGCCCGCCGCTACGACCTGCCCGAGCGGGTGCTGCCGGCGGCCGTGCTCGACGCGCCCACCCCGACCGACGCGCAGGCGCACCGCACCCTGGTGGCGATCGCGGCCCGGTCGCTCGGCGTCGCCGCCGAGCCGGAGCTGCGCGACTACTTCCGGCTGCCGGTCACCGCCGCCCGGCAGGCGGTCGCCGAGCTGGTCGAGGCGGGCGAGCTGATCCCGGTCACGGTGCCGGGCTGGCGACTGCCGGCCTACCTGCACGCCGAGGCCCGGCTGCCCCGCTGGGTCCGGGGCAACACCCTGGTCAGCCCGTTCGACCCGCTGGTCTGGGAGCGGGCCCGGGCGGAGCGCCTCTTCGGCTTCACCTACCGCATCGAGATCTACGTGCCGGCGCCGCAGCGGGTCCACGGCTACTACGTGCTGCCGTTCCGGCAGGGCGAGCGCTTCACCGCCCGGGTCGACCTCAAGGCCGACCGGAAGGCCGGCGTGCTGCTGGTGCCGGCCGCCTGGGTCGAGCCGGGCGCCGACCCGGGAGAGACCGCGGTGGCGCTCGCCGCCGAGCTCTACCGGCTCGCCGGCTGGCTCGGCCTGGACGCGGTCGCCCCGCCGGCCGCCGGCGATCTGGCCGCTCCGCTCGCCGCCGCGCTTGTGGGCGTGGCCGGTGTACGGTGAGCGCGTGACAAGCGTCGACCGGCCCGCCACCGCGCCCGACCCTTACCGGGAGTCGCCCACGCACGGCGAGCCTTACGGGCACGGCGAGCCTTACGGGCACGGCGAGCCTTACGGGCACGCTGAGGGGCCCGGGGCGGTGTGGCCGGCCGGGGTGGCTTACCAGCCGGTCGAGCCCGACCGGTTCACCCGGATGGTGCTACGCCTGCACGCCCGCGCCCCGCGCTGGGCGGTGCCGCTGGCCGCGCTGGGCTGCGTCGGCCTCGGCATGGCGTACGCGCTGATCAGCGATCCCACCGTGAGCGACCCGGACGCCCGGCCGACCTGCCTGCTCAAGCTCACCACCGGGCTGGACTGTCCGGGCTGCGGCGGCACCCGCGCGTTGTGGTACGTGCTGCACGGCGACCTGCCGGCGGCTGCCCGGCACCACTTCCTCTTCGTCTTCGCGTTGCCGTTCCTGGCCTGGCTCTTCGTCGCCTGGGCCGGCAACCGGGCGTTCGGCTGGCGACTGCCGGAGCCGCAGTTCAGCCCGAAGGTGATCGGCGGCTTCCTGGCCGCCTGGGCGGCCTTCTCGGTGGTCCGCAACCTGCCCTGGGCGCCGTTCCCCTCGCTCTACGTCTGACCGCTCACCGACGCGGCTGCCCCGGCCCCGGCCGCCGGACGACCTGCCGCTGGTGCCCCTTTCGGGTTGAGTCGTCGGTGATATCGCGACCCCGGCGCCGCGCGCCCCGCCTCGCAGCCGTCGTCCGTGTTCACTGTCGTTCGGCCTCTGCTGTGACTGTGCAGCGAGATCTCGGAGAGTCGTCGTTCGCGGGCGAGCGGGAATCGCCACATCGCCGCAGGCTGGACTGAGCAACCGCCATTCGAGAATGATGTTCCACGAAGTGAAATCGACGGAGATCTTGGAAGGAAAGTGCCCCTCCAGGGGCCATTTCGTTCCAAGATCTCCGAGCCGAGCCGAGCCGAGCCGAGCTGAGCCGGTCGTCCGCGTGCCCGATTTCCACGCCGGGGGCGGGCCAACTACAGTCCTCGGCATGCCGGAGATGGTGCAGCCCCAGGTCAAGTTGATCGCGTGGACGCAGTTCCAGGCGCCGGACGAGGTGCCGTGGTCGACCGACGCCGACGGCGGGCAGGCGCTCGCCGAGTTCGCCGGCCGGGCGTGCTACCAGAGCTGGAAGAAGCCGAACCCGGCCACCGCGACAAACGCCGGCTACCTGGCGCACATCCTCGACGTCGGCCACCTGAGCGTGCTTGAGCACGGCTCGGTGAGCTTCTACTTCAGCGGCGTCTCCCGGTCGTTCACCCACGAGTTGATCCGGCACCGGCACTTCTCCTACTCGCAGTTGTCCCAGCGCTACGTGCCCGAGCGGGACGCGGCGATGGTCGAGCCGGCGGTGATCGCCGAGGACCCGGAGCTGCACAAGCGGTTCGTCGAGGCGTCCGAGGCGGCGGTGCGGGCGTACACCGATCTGCTGGAGGGGCTGGAGGCCCGCTTCACCGACGAGCCCAACCCGACGCTGCGCCGCAAGCAGGCCCGGCAGGCGGCCCGGGCGGTGCTGCCGAACGCGACCGAGACCCGGATCGTGGTGACCGGCAACTACCGCGCCTGGCGGCACTTCGTCAAGATGCGCGCCACCGAGCACGCCGACGTGGAGATCCGCGAGTTGGCCGTGGAGTGCCTGCGTCAGCTCAAGGGCGTCGCGCCGAACGTGTTCGCCGACTTCGTGATCTCGGCGCTGCCGGACGGCACCGAGGTGGCGGCGTCGCCGCACGCCGAGTGACTCGTCGCCCTTCGCCGCCGGGCCACCGGTGGTCGTCCGCTAGGTTGTGAACATGACGCACGACCACTCCGCCACCCCGCGCCCGGGGGTGTCGCGCCCGTTCGGGCGGATGATCACGGCCATGGTGACGCCGTTCACCCCCGACGGCGCACTCGATCTGGACGGTGCCACCCGACTGGCCCGATACCTCGTCGACGAGCAGGGCAACGACGCGCTTGTGCTCAACGGCACCACGGGCGAGTCCCCGACCACCACCGACGCGGAGAAGGAGAACCTGATCCGCGCCGTGGTCGAGGCGGTCGGCGACCGGGCCCGGATCGTCGCCGGGGTGGGCACCAACGACACCCGGCACACCGTCGAGCTGGCCGCGCAGGCGGAGAAGGCCGGCGCGCACGGCCTGCTTGTGGTGACGCCCTACTACAACAAGCCCCCGCAGGCCGGGCTGCTGCACCACTTCACCACCGTCGCGGACGCGACCGGCCTGCCGGTCATGCTCTACGACATCCCGCACCGCTCCGGGGTGGCGATCGCCACCGAGACGCTCGTCAAGCTCGCCGAGCACGGCCGGATCGTCGCGGTCAAGGACGCCAAGGGTGACCTGATGGCCACCTCCGAGGTGCTCAGCCGCACCGACCTCGCGTTCTACAGCGGCGAGGACGCGCTCACCCTGCCGTTCCTGTCGATCGGCGGGGCCGGCGTGGTCGGCACCTCGACGCACTTCATCGGCGTGCCGACGAAGCAGATGATCGAGGCGTTCGAGGCCGGCGACATCGCCGGCGCGCTCGCGCTGCACCGGCGGTTGCTGCCGCTCTACACCGGTATCTTCCGCACCCAGGGCACGATCCTGGTCAAGGCCGGCCTCGCGGCCCAGGGCCTGCCGGCCGGTCCGTTACGACCGCCGCTCGTGGAAGCCACCGGCGACGAACTGGCTCAGCTGCGCGCCGACTGCGCCGCGGCGGGCCTGCCCCTGCCCGAATAATCAAACGACACGACGGACGCCGCGCGACGGCGTCGCAGAATGAGGTGACGCGTGACCGAGGCGCACATCGAGGGTGAGCTGCCCCCGCCGCTGCCGGAGGGCGGCCTGCGGATCATGCCGCTCGGCGGACTCGGCGCCATCGGCCGGAACATGACCGTCTTCGAGTTCGACGGCAAGCTGCTGATCGTCGACTGCGGGGTGCTCTTCCCCGACGTCGAGCAGCCGGGCGTGGACCTGATCCTGCCCGACTTCGGTCCGATCCTGGACCGGCTGGCCGACGTGCAGGCGATCGTGCTCACCCACGGCCACGAGGACCACATCGGCGCGGTGCCGTACCTGCTCGCCCACAAACCCGACATTCCGCTGGTCGGCTCCCAGTTCACGCTGGCGCTCGTCGAGGCGAAGCTGGCCGAGCGGCGGATCCAGCCCTACACGCTCACCGTCCGGGAGGGCGGCCGGGAACGGCTCGGCCCGTTCGAGTGCGAGTTCTTCGCGGTGAACCACTCGATCCCGGACGCGCTCGCGGTGGCCATCCGCACCCCGGCCGGCCTGGTGCTGCACACCGGCGACTTCAAGATGGACCAGCTCCCGCTGGACGGGCGGATCACCGACCTGGCCGGCTTCGCCCGGCTCGGCGCCGAGGGCGTCGACCTGCTGCTGTCCGACTCCACGAACGCGGAGATCCCCGGCTTCGTCACGCCGGAACGGGAGATCGGGCCGGTGCTCGACTCGATCTTCGCGAAGGCGAAGGGGCGGATCATCGTCGCCTCGTTCGCCTCGCACGTGCACCGGGTGCAGCAGGTCTTCGACTCGGCGGCCGAGCACGGTCGCAAGGTGGCGCTCATCGGCCGGTCCATGGTCCGCAACATGGGCATCGCCCGTGACCTGGGCCTGCTCAACATCCCGGCCGGTCTGGTGGTCGGGATCGAGGAGGCCACCAACCTGCCGCCCGAGCAGATCGTGCTGATGTCCACCGGCTCGCAGGGCGAGCCGATGAGCGCGCTCGGCCGAATGGCGAGCGGCGACCACAGGCACATCACCATCGCGCCGGGCGACACCGTGGTGCTCGCGTCGTCGCTGGTCCCCGGCAACGAGACCTCGGTCTACCGGGTGATCAACCGACTGGCCCGGGCCGGCGCCGTGGTGGTGCACAAGGACGTGGCCAAGGTGCACGTCTCCGGTCACGCCCCGGCCGGCGAACTGCTCTACCTGCTCAACGTGGTGCGGCCGAGCAACCTGATGCCGGTGCACGGCGAGTGGCGGCACCTGCGCGCGCACGCCCGGCTCGGCATCGAGTCAGGCGTCGCGCCGGACCGGGTGGTGCTCTGCGAGGACGGCGACGTGGTCGACCTGGTCGAGGGCCGGGCCAGCCTGGTCGGGCGGGTGAAGAGCCGGTACGTCTACGTCGACGGCCTGGCCGTCGGCGACGTCAGCGAGTCGCTGCTCACCGAGCGCCGGATCCTCGGCGACGGCGGCTTCATCGCCACCACAGTCGTCGTCGACTCGGTCACCGGCAAGGTGGTCGCCGGCCCGACCGTCTCGGCGAAGGGCTTCTCCGAGGATCCGGCCGCGTTCAACCCGGTGGTGCCGCTTGTCACCGAGGCGCTGAACCGGGCCGCCGCGGACGGCATCACCGACCCGCACCAACTCCAGCAGATCGTCCGCCGGACGGTGGGGCGCTGGGTGAACGACGCGTACCGTCGTCGCCCGATGATCGTACCGACCGTCGTCGAGGTCTGACCCGACCGCTTCGCGCGCCGGCCCACCGTCCGCGGTGGGCCGGCGTCGTCGCTTTCCGGGTACGCCCCGACACGCCCCGTCGAAACCCGGTGCCGGGATTCAACCGATCGGCGTCCGTCTCCGTATTCCCGGTCGTCCGGCGTGCCCCCCGCGCCGGTCGGGAGGAGCGTGGCGGATGGACCGCAGACGGATGACAGCCATCGGCGTACTGGTGGCGGCGGCCGGACTGGCGGCGGCGGTGACCCTGCCGTCGTTCGCCGGTGAGGGACCCCGGCGGGCCGCCCCGTCCGCCGACGGCGTCGCGCCGGAGGTGCTTGACGCGCTGGGCCGCGACCTCGCGCTCACCCGCGACCAGGCGGTACGCCGGCTGCGCACCGAACGCTGGGCCGCCGGCACGGTCACCAGGCTGCGCACCGAACTCGGCGCCGACTACGGCGGTAGCTGGCTCAGCGCCGACGGCGCCACGCTCAACGTGGCGGTGGCCGACCCGGCGCAGGCGGCGCGCGTCGCGGCGGCCGGCGCGGTGCCGAAGCCCGTCGCGCGCGGCGTCGCCGAGCTGGACGCGGTGAAGACCCGGCTCGACGCGGCCGGCGCCGACGCCAGCCCGGACATCGCGGGCTGGTACGTCGACGTGGCCACCAACTCCGTGGTGGTGGTCGCCCGGCCCGGCGCGGAGGCCGCCGGTCGCCGGTTCGCCGCCGCCGGCGGGACGGGCGCGGTCCGGGTGCGGACCGCCGACGAGGCCCCCCGCCCGCTGTTCGACGTCCGGGGCGGCGACGCGTTCTTCATCAACAACGCCGGCCGCTGCTCGGTCGGCTTCTCGGTGGTAGGCGGTTTCGTCACCGCCGGGCACTGCGGCCGGCCGGGTGACCGCACCACCGGGTCGAACCGGGTCGCCCAGGGCACGTTCTCCGCGTCCTCGTTCCCCGGCGACGACTGGGCCGTGGTGGAGGTCAACGGCGACTGGACGCCGCAGGGCGTGGTGAACGACTTCAACGGCGGCACGGTGCCGGTGAACGGCTCCACCGAGGCCCCGGTCGGCGCCTCGATCTGCCGGTCCGGCTCCACCACCGGCACCCGGTGCGGGGTGGTCCAGGCGAAGAACGCCACGGTCAACTACCCGGAGGGGACGGTCACCGGGCTGACCCGCACCGACGTCTGCGCCGAGCCGGGCGACTCCGGCGGCGCGTGGCTCTCCGGCGACCAGGCGCAGGGCGTCACCTCCGGCGGGTCCGGCGACTGCACCCGCGGCGGGGTCACGTTCTTCCAGCCGGTCAGCGAGATCCTCCAACGCAACAACCTGACCCTGGTCACCGCCGGCGGCGGGCAGGCGCCCACGGAGCCGCCGGCCGGTGGCGGCGAGACGGTCCCGCCGGCCAGCGCGCCGCCCACGGATCCGCCGGCCGACGACGCCGAGTGCACCGGCCAGGTGAGCCGGACCGGCCGGATCGCCGCCGGGCGGGCCCAGGTGCAGCCGGACGGCCGCTTCTTCCGGGTGGCCGGCGGCGCCCAGGAGGCGTGCGTGGCCGCCCCGGACGGCGCCCGGGTGGTGCTGGAGCTGCAACGCTTCACCGGCGGCGCGTTCCGCACCGTGGCCCGCGCCGACGGCGCCGACGGCCCGGTCCGGCTGACCGCCGACACCCCGGCCGGCGCCTACCGCTACCGGGTCGTCGGGCTGGCCGGCTCCGGCGAGTACACGCTGGCGTTCTCCGCCCGCTGACCGCCGGCCCCGAGACCGCGGCCCCCGACTCACCACCGCCCGGTGGGTCGGGGGCCGCGCCGCGTCGGGCTCAGCCCAGCGCGGCGACCGCCTCGGCGTACGCCGTGCCGGTGCGCACCGCGGCGGCCACCAGCACGGCGAGCTGGGTGGGGGCGACCCCGCAGGACAGGTCGGTGGTGACACCGGCGGCCAGCACCAGCGTCCCGTCGCCGGGCTCGTGCACGTAGGCGCAGGGCAGCAGCCGGTCGTGGTTCCAGGCGTTGCAGAACGCGTACGCCTCGGCGCGCCGGCCGGGCGGCAGCCGGCGGGTCGCCACCACCCGGGCGTGCAGCACGTCACCCTGCCGGCCGAGCCGGCGGAACTGGATCGTCGCCTCGCCCCACCGCCCGACGAGCGTGCCGTCCGGCTCGACCGTGTACGGGTCGCCCCGGGCATCGAGCGCGGCGGTGAGCAGCGCCGCGTCGAGCGGGGCGGGCTCCTCCGGGTCGGGTGGACCGGGTTCGGCCGGGTCGACCGCCGGCTCGTCGTCGAACTCGCTCTCGGCGGCCAGCGACACCGGCCCGGCGAGCGGCCGTTCGGCCAGCCAGGAGGCGATCCGCCCGGACTGGTGCCCGGTGCCGTTGCGGGCGTCGAAGCTCCCGGCCAGCGCGGTCGCCAGCGCCTGGAGCTGCGCGCCGAGCGTGGCCACGTCCACCTCGGCCGCCGGTCGGGAGCCGTGCCCGGGGCGGTGGATCCGCCGGCCACCGAGGCCGGCCTCCGCGGCGAGCCCGCAGAGCAACGCGCCCGCGGCGGCGAACTCCATCGCGGACATGTCGTCCGCCGGGCGGTCCAGCCGGGGCAACTGCTCGGTCAGCACCTCCAGCCCGCGGTGCAGATACCCGCCAAGCGCGCAGAACCGCAGGTGCGCGGCGAGCAGCGGAAACGCGACCCGCTCCCGGCGGTGCCGGCGGTAGGCGCGCACGTGTGCCCGCGCCGCCTCCAGCACCGCGCCGGTGCGCAGCCACGGGAGCATCCCGGCGGTGAGGGAGCGTTCGGGCTGGTCGGTGCAGCCCGGCACGTCGACCGGCCCCGGCCCGAGCGCCGCGAGCGCCGCCTTCGCCTCGCCCCAGCCGGCCAGCAGCTCGGCCCGCCGGGCCGGGGCGCAACCCGGGCAGCCGCCCACCGGGTCCGCCGGATCCGCGGCCGTCCACCGCGGGTACGCGTCCCGGGCGGCCGGCTCGTCGCCGAGGTGGTCGGCGAGCCGGCAGCGCAGTTCGGCGACCGGCCCGGCGTCCGGGCCGAGTTCCTGGGCGAGCGTGTCCAGCAGGGACCGGGCTTGGTCCAGCCCCACCCGGGGGGTGCCGAAGAGCGCCTCCACCGCCTGCCGCTGGTGCCGGCGCAGCCGGGCCAGCTCGTCGGGGTGGGCGTCGAGCAGCCCCGGGTGCCGGGCCAGCGTGGCCCGCAGGCGGCGCACCGGCTCCACCGTCCGCCACCGCTCGCCCAGGTGCAGGTACGCCTCGACAAGCGCGAACCGCGCCGACAGCGCGGTACGCGGGTCGCCTGTGGCGTCGGCCCGGGCGGCGATCCGCTCCAGCTCGGCGCAGCGCTGCTCGCCGTCGGGCCGGTCCCGGGCGTCGGCGAGCGCGGCGGCCAGCCCCCGGTCGCGGGCCGTGGTCACCGGACCGACCCGCCGGGCAGGTCGGCGACGGCCTCGGCGAGCTGGCAGCCGGTGGTGACGCCACCGTCGACAAGCCGGTCGAGCTGGTGCGGGGTCACCCCGCGTTCCAGGTCGGTGGTGACCTCGCCGCAGACCTGGGCCACCCCGTCGTCGTCGACGTGCACGTACGCCTTGGGCCAGAGCCGGTCGTGGTTCCAGGTGTTGCAGAACGCGTGCAGCCCGGGCACCCGTTCGATGCCGAACCGGGGCGCGGCTACGGTGCGCACCTGGAGCAGTTCCCCGGCCGCCCCCCGCCGGTGGAACCAGATCAGGTTCCGTTCCCAGCGGCCGACAAGCGCGCCGTCGGGCTCCTGCGCCACCGCGTATCCCCGGTGGGCCAGCACGGCGGCGACAAGCGCACCGGTCAACGGTTGCAGCGCCTGCGGGTGTCCGGTCAGCGGACCGTCCGGACCATCCTCGATCTCCGGCGACGCCATCGGGCATCCCTTCTGAGGCGAATAACACAAACGACGGTCCGACCTGTGCTGCGACACGCGGACGCGACCCGGAAAGGCGGCGTTTCGCCGGGTGCCGCCGTTACCGTGACTCTATGGCGGGCCGTACCTCTCAGGCGAGCCGGCGGCGCGGCGCGTCGCCACGTGGCTCCACGAACAACCGTGCCCGCCAACCGGCGAAGAAGGCGGCGCGCAAGCCCGCCCGGCGGCGTCCGGCGTCCGGGCCGAGCCCGGCCGCGTTCGTCGGCCGGGCCGTCAACGCCATGTTCATGGGGCTGGCGCACTCGGTCGGCTGGTCGTTCCGGGCCGTCGGCCGGCAGGCCGCGTCCACCCGGGAGCTTGACCCGGAGCACCGTCGCGACGGCGCCGGCCTGCTGCTGTTCGGCCTGGCCATCCTCGCCGCGGTGGGTATCTGGGGTGGTGGCGCCGGGCCGGTGGGCCGGCACCTGGCCGACACCGTGCGGCTCTTCGTCGGGGCGATCTCGATCGTGCTGCCGGTGCTGTTCATGGTCGGCGCGTGGCGGCTCATGCGCACTCCGGTGGATCCGGAGCACCGCGGGCGCGGCCTGGTCGGCTGGGGTTCGATGTTGCTGGCGACCGCCGCGATGCTGCACATCGGGCAGAACCCGGTCGACGACGTCCAGCGCGACTACGCCGGCGGCCTGGTCGGCGCCGGGGTGGGCGACCTGCTGAAGTCGGCGGTGACCGCCTGGGTGGCCATGCCGCTGCTGCTCCTGCTGCTGGTGTTCGGCCTGCTCGTGGTCACCGCGACGCCGATCAACCGGATCCCGGAGCGGCTGGGGTTGCGCGCCGACCCGGACGCGCCCGAGGAGGTCGAGGAGGAGCGGGACGAGGTCGAGGCGCCGCCGAAGCCGGCGCGCAAGCGGCCGGCGAAGCGGCTTCCACCGCCGCTGGATCCGCTGGACCCGGACGACGAGTTGGCCGGCGTCGACCTCCAGGAAACCATCGTGCTGCCGCGCAAGATGCCCAAGGTGCCGGCGAACCGCAAGCCGGCCGAGCCGCCGGAGCACTCACCGCTGCCCACCCGCGCCGAGCAGCTCGCGCTCACCGGGCTGGCCGGGGACTACACGCTGCCGCCGGCCAACCTGCTCGGCAACGGCGCCGCGCCGAAGACCCGGAGCAAGGCCAACGACGAGGTGATCGCGGCGCTGACCGGCGTCTTCGACCAGTTCGACGTGGACGCGGCGGTCACCGGTTTCACCCGCGGCCCGACCGTCACCCGCTACGAGGTCGAGTTGGGGCCGGGCGTCAAGGTCGAGCGGATCACCCAGCTCTCGCGCAACATCGCGTACGCGGTGAAGTCGCCGGACGTGCGGATCCTCAGCCCGATCCCGGGCAAGAGCGCGGTCGGCGTGGAGATTCCGAACACCGATCCGGAGAACGTGTCGCTCGGGGACGTGCTGCGCTCGCGGGCCGCCACGAGCGACCACCACCCGATGGTGGTGGCGCTCGGCAAGGACATCGAGGGCGGCTACGTGGTGGCCAACCTCGCCAAGATGCCGCACATCCTGGTGGCGGGCGCAACCGGGGCCGGCAAGGCCCTGGCCCTCGACACTCCGATCGCCACCCCCACGGGCTGGTCGGCGATGGCGGACCTCCGCGTAGGTGACCAGGTGTTCGACGAGATGGGTCGACCCTGCAACGTGGTCGCGGCGACGCCAGTCATGCACGGGCGGCCTTGCTACGAGGTGGAGTTCTCCGACGGATCCGTCATAGTCGCTGACGCGGAGCACCAGTGGCGTACGACGACAAGGGCCGGCCGTACGCAGCGCAGGCATCGGTGGAAGGACGGCAGCTACTGGGCGGAGGATGACCGAAAACTGGTGACGCGTCGGGTTGGCGAGGTGCTGAGCGAGCCGGACCGGCCGGTGTCCAGCGGCGAGGTGGTCTCGGACCTCGGTGAGCAGTTCCGCAATGTCCTCTACCAGGTGCTGCGTCCAATACCGACAGAGGCGCGACTGGCCCGACGACTCTATGAGCGCGGTGGTCGTAGCCTCACTCGTTGGGTAGAAACGTACTCCCGCCACCGGGTGTACAAAGCGCTCTCCCAAAAGGTTCTCGCCCCCGGTCGTTCCACCAGACGTCAGATCCACGACGTGGCAGTGGTGACGACCCGACAGATCGCCGAGAGCCTACGCGTCGGTCCTCGTGGTGAGTGGACGAACCATGCCATTGACGTTGCCCAGCCGTTGGTCTGCCCCCAGGCGGAGCTGCCTATTGCGCCATACACGCTGGGCTGCTGGCTAGGGGACGGGACTACAGGAGCCGCCAGCATCACGAGCGCGGACGAGGAGATCCTCGACGGGATCAGGTTGGAGGGCTATGAGGTCCTCAAGCAACCTGCCAGCGAGCTTCTGTACACCATCTCCAACCGGCAGGAACGCGCGGATCGCATCCTGGCGGCCCTGCGCCTGGTGGAACAGGGGGTGAGCGGGCCGCAGGCTGCTCGTCAGGTCGGGGTCTCCAACACTGCGGTCTACCTTGCCCGCAAGGCAGGATTGCCCGTCGATGCAGCTCCGCCCGGTCCGGAGCGCACCGCGCCCGTCAGGCCGTACCGCACGATGCGGGCCATGTTCCGGGAGATCGGCGACAAGCACATCCCCCTCGCCTATCAGCGTGCCTCTGAGGCCCAGAGGCGGGCTCTGCTCGCCGGGCTCCTGGACACGGATGGCACGGTGTCGAAGCGCGGTGGGGTGGAGCTGGCCCTCACATCCGAACGGCTCGCACAGGACGCGTTCGAGTTGATTCTGGGCCTGGGGTACCAAGCGACCATGACCACCAAGCAGGTCGAGGGCCGATCCCTGGCGACCTCGACCTGTTACCGGATCCACTTCACGCCGCCGGACAAGGTGTTCCGGCTCACCCGGAAGGCCAGCAGGCAGGTCACGCAGATTCGTTCCAGCACGATGAGGCGATACATCGTCGCCGTACGGCCGGTCTCATCCGTGGCAGTGCGCTGTGTCGAGGTGGACAGCCCCAGTCATCTGTTCCTGGCCGGTAGGACTCTCATCCCAACTCACAATTCCAGCCTGCTCAACTCACTCCTGGTGTCGATCCTCACCCGAGCGACTCCCGATGAGGTACGTCTTCTGCTGGTGGATCCGAAGCGGGTGGAACTGACCAGTTACGAGGGCGTCCCGCACCTGGTCACGCCGATCGTGACGAACCCGAAGAAGGCGGCCGACTCGCTGGAGTGGGTCGTGCGTGAGATGGACATGCGCTACGACGACCTCGCCGCCAACGGGGTCCGGCACATCGACGACTTCAACCGCAAGGTGCGCAACGGCGAGATCAAGGCGCCGCCGGGCAGCGAGCGGGAGATGCGGCCCTACCCCTACCTGTTGGTGATCGTGGACGAGTTGGCCGACCTGATGATGGTCGCCCCGCGCGACGTGGAGGACTCCGTCGTCCGGATCACCCAGTTGGCCCGCGCCGCCGGCATCCACCTGGTGCTGGCCACCCAGCGCCCCTCGGTGGACGTGGTCACCGGCCTGATCAAGGCCAACGTGCCGTCCCGGCTCGCGTTCGCCACCTCGTCGCTCGCCGACTCCCGGGTCATCCTCGACCAGCCCGGCGCGGAGAAGCTGCTCGGTCGCGGTGACGGCCTGTTCCTGCCGATGGGCGCGTCGAAGCCGGTGCGGATCCAGGGCGCCTGGGTGACCGAGCGCGAGATCGCCGACGTGGTCAAGTTCTGCAAGGACCAGCGCGAACCGGAGTTCCGCAAGGACGTGCTCGCCCCGGCGCAGGACAACAAGAAGAAGATCGACGAGGACATCGGCGACGACCTCGACCTGCTCGTGCAGGCCGTCGAGCTGGTGGTCACCTCACAGTTCGGCTCGACCTCGATGCTCCAGCGCAAGCTGCGGGTCGGCTTCGCCAAGGCGGGCCGGCTGATGGACCTGATGGAGACCCGGGGCGTGGTCGGCCCGTCCGAGGGTTCCAAGGCCCGCGACGTGCTTGTGAAGCCGGACGAGCTGGAAGAGGTGCTGGCCGGCCTGCGCGGCGGCGAGGAATAGACCCGGTCACGAACGAGGGCCCGCCGGAATCCGGCGGGCCCTTCGTCGTGGTGGCGGGGCGGTCAGGCGTTCAGGATCGCGGCGGCGAGGATGAAGCCGAGGACGGCGCCGGCGACGCTCGCCGCGGCGGCGTACCAACCGAGCGGCTTGTCGCCGAGCACCGCGCCGACGATGCCGAGGACCAACCCGACCAGGCCGAGGAACGGTACGAAGATCGCGATGGCCGCGAAGACGAACCCGATGATGGTGCAGATCCGGGCGGCGTTGCTGCGGGGGCGGGCGGTGGCGTGAACGTCGGCCATGGTGTCCTCCGTGAGTGATCTTCTTGGTGAGCTGGAGAGCCACCTACCCCGGCGGGCCGGCCGTCCAAACCGGATCGCGCATCGATCAGTGGAACAGTTTCAGGCCGACCACGCCGGCGACCACGAGCAGCAGGCAGGCGATCCGGGGCAGGTTCGCCGGCTCGCCAAGTGCGAGCATGCCGACGAGCGCGGTGCCGACCGCGCCGATCCCGACCCACACCGCGTAGCCGGTGCCGACCGGGATGTCGCGCAGCGCGTACGACAGGCCGGCCATGCTGGCGACGAGCGTGCCGGCGAAGACAGCGGTGGGGAGGGGGCGGGTGAAGCCGGCGCTGCGGTCCAGGGCGACCGCCCACGCGGTTTCCAGCAGTCCGGAGAGCACAAGCACGATCCAGGCCATGAGTCACCTCTGACAGGCGGGCCCGGCGGTCGGCCGGGCGGTGGTCGTTTCCGCGGGGCGTCGTGCCTGACCGGGTACGCCCACCACTCGTCCGGGGCGGCCGTGGACCGCCGTGGCCGACGCTAGCACCGGCCGGGGCGGTCGGGCGGGGTGGTGACGAAGCCCACCATCGCTGGAGTTCACGCGAACTTCAGGTTGCACGATGGGGTCATGACCGTGCTCTTCTCCGACGAGGACGTCGCGGCGGCCGTGGACGCCCCGCTCACCGTCGCCGCCATGCGGGACGCGCTGCTGGCCGCGTACCACGGGCGGCTGATCGCCCCGCCCCGGGCGTCCGCGTCGTTGGGCGGGGGCCGGATGGTGCTCACCGCCGGGCACCTCACCGGCGAGTGGTACGGCTTCCGCTCGTACGACACGTTCGGGCACCCGGAGAGCGGGCAACTTGTGGTGCTGCACGACGCGACGAGCGGGGCGGTACGCGCCATCGCCGTCGGCGAGGAGCTGGGCTCCCGGCGTACCGGGGGACTTGGTGGCGTGGCGGTGGACGCGCTGGCCCGTCCGGACGCCGCCACGCTCGGCGTGCTGGGCTCGGGGCGGCAGGCGTGGACCCAGGTGTGGGCCGCGGCGGCGGTCCGGCCGCTGCGCGAGGTGACCGTGCACAGCCGGTCGGCCGCCCGGCGGGAGGCGTTCGCCGCCCGGGTCCGGGCCGAGCTGGGCGTGCCGGCCCGGGCCGTCGGCTCGGCCGCCGCCGCGGTGCGCGCCCGCGACCTCGTGGTGCTCGCCACCACAAGCACCACCCCGGTGCTGGCCGCCGCCGACCTGGCCCCGGGCACGCACGTCAACACCGTCGGCTTCAAGCAGGTCGACCGGCACGAGTTCGGCACCGACCTGCTCGACGCCGCCGATCTGCTGGTCACCGACTCGCCGGGGCAGGCCGCCGCGTACGCGCCGCCGATGCTCGCCGCCGTCGAGCCGTACGCCGGCCGGTTGCGCGACCTGGGCGCGGTGCTGGCCGGCGCGGCGCCGGGCCGGACCGGCGCGGACCAGATCTCGGTCTTCTGCTCCACCGGCCTGGCCGGCACCGAGGTCTTCCTCCTGGACCGGCTGTCTCGCGCCGCGGCTCTGGCGCGGTGAGAGGGTGACCCTTCTCTACCGCAGGCGTTAAGAAGGGCCCCTTCCTTGCACCTGTACCCTCGGATGGTGTCTGACTCCTCCTTGCCAACTGACGGGCGCCGGGTTGCGCTGCTGACTCTGGGCTGCGCCCGCAACGAGGTCGACTCGGAGGAGTTGGCCGCCCGGCTGCACGCCGACGGTTGGCAGGTGACCACCGACGGCGAGGGCGCCGACGTGGTGGTCGTGAACACCTGCGGCTTCGTGGAGAAGGCCAAGCAGGATTCGATCCAGACGCTGCTGGCCGCCGCCGACACCGGCGCCAAGGTGGTCGCCGCCGGGTGCATGGCCGAGCGGTACGGCCGTGAGCTGGCCACCAGCCTCCCCGAGGCGCAGGCCGTGCTGAGCTTCGACGACTACCCGGACATCGCGGCCCGGCTCGACGCGGTGGTGGCCGGCGAGGTGATCGACGCGCACGTCCCGCGCGACCGGCGCGAGCTGCTGCCGCTCACTCCGGTGAAGCGCCGGGAGGCGACGGTGTCGCTGCCCGGCCACGGCACCCCGACCCGGGTCGCGCCGGAGACCGACGCGCACACCCCGGCGCACCTGCGGCAGGTGCTGCGGCACCGGCTCGACACCGGCCCGGTGGCCTCGCTGAAACTCGCGAGCGGCTGCGACAGGCGGTGCGCGTTCTGCGCCATCCCGGCGTTCCGTGGGGCGTTCGTCTCGCGTACCCCGGACGAATTGCTCGCCGAGGCCGAGTGGCTGGCCGGGACCGGCGTCCGCGAGCTGGTGCTGGTGAGCGAGAACTCCACCTCGTACGGCAAGGACCTGGGCGACCCGCGCGCGCTGGAGAAGCTGCTGCCGCAGCTCGCCGCGATCGACGGGATCGTGCGGGTGCGGGCCAGCTACCTCCAGCCCGCCGAGACCCGGCCCGGCCTGGTCGAGGTGATCGCCACCACGCCCGGCGTGGCGGCCTACTTCGACCTGTCGTTCCAGCATTCAAGTGAGCCGGTGCTGCGCCGGATGCGCCGGTTCGGCTCGACCGACCGGTTCCTGGAGCTGCTCGCCTCGGCCCGCGCGCTGGCGCCGGCCGCGGGCGCCCGGAGCAACTTCATCGTCGGCTTCCCCGGCGAGACGAAACAGGACGTGGCCGAGCTGGTCCGGTTCCTGACCGAGGCGCGGTTGGACGCGATCGGCATGTTCGACTACAGCGACGAGGACGGCACCGAGGCCGCCGGGCTGCCCGGCAAGGTCTCCGCCGCCACGGTCAAGCGGCGGTACGACCGGCTCAGCGCGCTCGCCGACGAGCTCTGCTCGCAGCGGGCCGAGGAACGGCTCGGCTCGACCGTGGAGGTGCTCGTGGACTCGGTGGCCGACGGCGTGGTCGAGGGGCGGGCCGCCCACCAGGCGCCCGAGGTCGACGGTTCGACCACCCTCGTCGCGCCGGACGGCGGCGGGGTCGACCTGGCCGCGCTGCGCCCGGGTGACCTGGTCCGGGCCAGGGTGACGGCGACCGAGGGGGTCGACCTGATCGCGGTGCCGGATGAGATGATCTCGGCGGCGCCCGGCGCGGCCCGGTGACGGTGGGCCCGGACGGAGCGGGGGAGCGACGTGGGGCGATGCCGGACATGACCGGGGCGGAGCCGACGGTGGCAGCGCCCGTGCCGCTGCTCAACGCGGCAAACCTGCTGACCGCGGCGCGGCTCCTGCTGGTGCCGGTCTTCGCGGTCACCGTGGCCGCGTCCGGGATGAGCCACGCCGGCTGGCGGATGGTGGCCTGCCTGATCTTCGTGGTGGCCTCGGCGACGGACCTGGTCGACGGTTGGATCGCCCGCCGGTTCGGCCTGGTCACCTCGCTCGGCAAGGTCGCCGACCCGATCGCCGACAAGGCGCTCACCGGCGCCGCGCTTGTCCTGCTCTCCTGGTACGACCGGCTGCCCTGGTGGGTGACCGTGGTGATCCTCGCCCGGGAGTTGGGCATCACCGCGCTGCGCTTCTGGGTGATCCGGCACGGGGTGATCGCGGCCAGCCGGGGCGGCAAGATCAAGACCGCGTTGCAGATCCTGGCGATCACCTGGTACCTCTGGCCGATGCCGGACGCGCTGGCCCCGGTCGGCCCCTGGATCCTGGGCGCCGCAGTGGTGGTGACCGTCGTCACCGGCTTCGACTACGTCGCCCAGGCGCTGCGGCTGCGCCGTCCCCGGAGTTGATCCGGGCGGCCGGCGAGTAAGCCGGCACGACGCGGGAAGAAGGGGCGGTCATGGACGACACCGACGCGAGACACAAGCGGCCCGCCGGCAGCCCGGCCGCCGCCGTGGTGCACCGCCTGCACGACTGCGGGGAGACGCTTGCCACGGTCGAGTCGCTTACCGGTGGCCTGCTCGCCGCCGCGATCGTGGAGATCGCCGGGGTCAGCTCGATCTACCGGGGCGGCCTCGTGGTCTACGCCACCGAGCTCAAGGCGACGCTTGCCGGCGTGCCGGAGGACCTGCTCGCGGCGCGCGGCCCGGTCGACCCGGACGTGGCCGTCGCCCTCGCCGAGGGCGGTCGGCAGCGCTGCGGTGCCGTCTGGGGGCTGGCCACCACAGGTGTGGCCGGGCCGGAGCCGCAGGACGGCAAGCCGGTCGGCCTGGTCTACGTGGCGGTCGCCGGCCCGGACGGCACCCAGGTGCGCCGGCTCGACCTGGACGGTGGCCGGGACCACATCCGGACGACCGCGGTGATCGAGGCGCTGCGGCTGCTCGCCGAACGGGTCCGGGTCGTCCGCGACGGCGAGGTCGCCGACCCGGCGGGCACCGGCCGGCGCTGACCCCCTCCGACGCCGACACGCCCGACCGCGGGCCCGCCGGCCCGGTCCTTCCGACGGGATTGGACAGGCGGGGTGGGATGTCGTCGTGGCGGTCAGCGGGTACGGTTGCGGGAAGGCTCCGGCGGGCGACGCCGGCGCCGGGGCGGCGGCTCGCCGCGCTCGGCGCCGCGCGGCGCGGTCGGGCATGGTGACCCGTTCAGGGGGAGGTGCGATGGTCCTGCTACGCCGGGTGATCGGTGACGCACTGCGGGCGCGCCGGCAGGGGCAGCACCGCACCCTCCGCGAGGTCTCGTCCGCCGCCAACGTCAGCCTCGGTTACCTCTCCGAGATCGAACGCGGCCAGAAGGAACCATCGAGCGAGCTGCTGGCGGCGATCTGCGACGCGCTCGGCGCCCGCCTGTCCGAGCTGCTGCGCGAGGTGAGCGACACGGTCGCGCTGGCCGAGCAGATGCCCGGCGTGCTGGTGCCGGTGGTCGACGAGCCGGTCGAGCCGACGCCGGTGGGCCCGCCGGTCGTGCGCAAGGCGACGAACCGGGGGGTCCGGCAGGTCACCTCCGACGGCGCGGTGGCCGTCCAGGTCCGGCAGGATTCACCGCTCAAGGCGACGCTGCGCAGCACGCGCGTGCGCCCCGCCGAGCGGGACGTGGTCTGCGCCGCCTGACCGTGCCGCCCGCGCATGTCGCCGCTGGCGTCCACGTCGTAGTGTTGATCAGGGTCGTACGGGTGCCGGAGTGGCGTCCGACTGGGACGATGTAGGCGCGACGCTACTGTGAGGGGACGAGGCGGAGATGGCGAACCCGTTCGTCAAGGGTTGGAAATACCTGATGGCGGCCTTCGGCGCGAAGATCGACGAGCACGCTGATCCGAAGGTGCAGATCCAGCAGGCGGTCGAGGAGGCGCAGCGCCAGCACCAGGCGCTGGTCCAGCAGGCGGCGGCGGTGATCGGCAACCAGCGTCAGCTGGAGATGAAGCTGTCCCGGCAGATCACCGAGGTGGAGCAGCTCCAGGGCAACGCGCGGCAGGCGCTCACGCTGGCCGACCAGGCCCGGGGCCGGGGTGACGAGGCCGAGGCCGGGCGCTTCGAGCAGTCCGCCCAGATGCTTGCCACCCAACTGGTCTCCGGCGAGCAGGCGCTTGAGGATTTGAAGACGCTGCACGACCAGGCGCTCAACGCGGCGGCGCAGGCCCGCAAGGCGGTCGAGAACAACTCGATGATCCTCCAGCAGAAGCTCGCCGAGCGCACCAAGCTGCTCAGCCAGCTTGAGCAGGCCAAGATGCAGGAGAGCGTGGCCCGCTCGCTGGAGTCGATGTCGTCGCTCACCGCGCCGGCGAACACCCCGTCGCTGAACGAGGTGCGCGACCGGATCGAGAGCCGCTACGCCACCGCCATGGGCCGGGCCGAGCTGGCCGGCAACTCGGTCGAGGGCCGGATGCTGGAGATCCAGAAGGCGTCGATCGACTCGGCCGGGTCGGCCAGGCTGGAACAGATCCGGTCGAGCATGACCGGTAAGCAGCTCGACGGCGCGTCCGAGCGCCCCGCGGTCGGTCCGGCGACCGACCCGGCGGCGAGCGCCCGGCTGGACGAGCTCCGGGCAAGCATGAGCCGGGAACGTGGCACCGGAGAGAGCACCACCGGCTGACGGACGGGGAAGAGCGATGGCGGACGAGCGGGCGCGGCACTTCCGCCGGCTGGGCAAGCTGCGGCGCTCGGCGCGGCGATGGAGCGTCCTGGCCGGTGGGCTCGGCGGCGCCGCCGCGGTGCTCACCCCGTACGCCGGGCTGGGCCTGCCGGACGCGGCCTGGGCCGGCGCCGCGGGCAGCGCGATCGCGGTGGCGTTCTGGCGCTGGGCCGACCACCGGGCTCTCGCGGCCGTGCCGGCCCCGCCGGCGCTCGACCCGGCCGAAGCCGCCGCCCGCTCCCGTGCCCGGCTGGTCGCCGCCGTCGAGCGGCTGCCCGTGGGCCCGGGCGTCCTCGCCGAGGTACGCCGGGTCCGTTCCCGCCTCGCGTTGCGCGGCACCGCCGCGGCCGAGCCGTGGGCCCGGCTGGACCGGGCCGCGCTCACCCTGGGCGGGTTGGCCGGTCGGCTGACCGGGCTGGCCGAGCCGGCGGTCCGGGAAGCGGCCGAGGCCGACCACTCCCTGCGCGAGCTGGCCGCCCGGGTGGCAGGCGTGGAAGGCGCGGTGAAGCTGGCCCCGCAGGGACCGCTCGCCGAGGTGCACGCGATGCTCGTCGCCCAGTTGGAGGACGGGGTGGCCGCCTACGAGCGGCTGGTGGTGGCCGCCGCCGGATACGTGGCCGAGGACGCCCGCCCGAGCACCGCGCACCCCGCCGCCGCCCGCCTGACCGAGGCCACCGACATGCTGCACGGCGTGGCCACCGCCCTGGCCGAACTCCGCACCCCCCAGCCCCGCCCCTCCTGACGCGCCCTCCCCGTCCTCCCTCCCCTTCCCGCGGTGATCAAGGAGTTTGCGTCACCATCCGCCCCCGGCGAGCTGACGCGAACTCCTTGATCACCGGAGTGATGGCGGCCGTACCCATGGAGGGGTTCATTACTCGCCGGCGACAGGTGAGTGCGCTACACCGCCAACTTCATGGACGCCCGGCCGGGGACGCCCAGTGACCTCGCGCGTGATCCGCCGCCGACCATCCACCGCGCCGCTCCGGCGGCCCGTTCCTCCGCCGTGCCGTTACCGTCCAAGATCTCGTACGGTCACGTCGATCTTGGACTTGCGGCTCCTCTGATATAACCTCAAAACCGACATATAGTGGCACCATAAGTCCAAGATCGAAGAAGCGACCCCGCCCAACCCGCCCGCCCTTCAGGCGCCAGCGGGCGATCATGAGGTTGGCGGCGATGTTGATCTCGGATTCCGCCGCCAACTTCATGATCAGCCCAGCCCAGCCCAGCCCAGCCCAGCCCAGCCCAGCCCAGCCCAGCCCAGCCCAGCCCAGGGAGGGGAGGGGTTGGGAAGGGGTGGGTCAGGGTGGGGTGGTGATGCTGGTGGCGGGGGTCCAGGGGGAGGTGCCCACCACGTTCGTCGCGCGTACCCGGTAGTGGTAGGTGACGCCGCGGGACAGGCCGGTGTTGGTGAAGCCGCGGCCGGTCGCCCGGAAGGTGGCCGATTCCCGGGTGAAGGCCGCGTCGAGGGCGCGCTCCACGAGGAAACCGGCGCCCGGCCCGGCCGGCGGCTCCGCCGACCAGCCCAACGTCACCGAGGCGGTGTCCGGGGCCGGCGCGCCGGCGGTGGCGGTCACGCCCGAGGGCGCGGCCGGCCGGGGCGGAACGGTCACCGTGGCCACCGTGGACCAGGGCGACGCCGCGCCCAGGTAGGTGGTGCGTACCCGGTAGTAGTAGGTGGTGTCCGGGGCGACAGCCGGGTCCAGGTGGGTCTCGCCGACGGTGATCGCGGTGGTGCCCGGCCCGCTGGTGAACGTCGGGTTCGTGGCCCGCTGCACGTCCACCCCGGTGGCGAACGAGTGGTTCGCCCAGCGCAGCACCACCCGCACCGGCGCGGCCGGTGGCACCACCGCGGCCAGTCGGGCCGGCGCGGCCAGCCGCACCGAGGCCGGCGCGCTGTTCGACCAGGCCGAGCAGCTCACCGCGTTCTCGGCCCGGATCCGGTAGTGGTAGGTGACGCCCGGGGTGACTGTCGCGTCCGTGTACCGGGTCGCGGCGGCGGCCACGGTGATCTCGGTGCGGCCGGCGGTGAAGGCGCTGTCGGTGGCGCGTTGCAGCCGGTGGCTGGTGGCGGGTGGGCGGCTTCCGTTGCCGGTCCAGGTCAGCGCGATGGCGGGCAGCGCGGTCGCCGAGCCCGGCGCCGGGGTGGCGGTCAGCCCGGTCGGCGCCCGGGGCGACACCCGCAGCACCAGCGGCCGGCTCATGCCCTGGTCGCGCAGCCCCGCCGAGCGGGTCTGCCAGCGATACTCCCAACCCAGGTTGACCAGGTGGTTGACCACCACGGCGGGCCGCCCGTCGACCGGGCTCACCGGGCCGGCGTCCAGCCGCGCGCCGGCCGGCCGGGTCGGGTCGAGCAGCCGTACGCTGTCGCCGATCCGGAACGGCAGGTCGGGCGGGACCGGGCGCAGCGCCACGATCACGTCCTCCCGGGGATTGACCCGGACGGTGTCCTTCCAGCCCAGCTCGCCCGGGTCGGGCGGGCGGAGCGTGCCGTCCCAGCCGACCCGGTTGACCACCTGCACGTCGACGCCCTCGACGTGCACCGGGTGGGTGCGGTCGGAGTCGCCGACGATCCGCCAGAGCTGGGTGCCGTCCGCGGGCGCGCCCACCGGCACGGTCGGGTCGGTCGCGAAGAGCACCTCGGTGGCCGGGTCGGCCGGGCCCAGCGGCAGGACGGCGGGGACGAGCGGCCCGGCCATCGGGTGGCCGACGCCGAGCCGGCCCACCGCCCGGCCGTGCCGGGGCTCGAACACCTGCCCGACCGACTTCACCGTCAGGGGCAGCGTGACCGGGGCGGATCCGCCGGCCGGAGTGAACGTGACCGCGCCGGCCCGCGCCGGGACCAGCGTCGGGCCGGCGGTGCGGGTGCCGAACGCCGGGTCGTACGCCGGTTGCGGCACGATCGGCGGCGGCTGGCTCTCCGCGTACGCGCCGGGTAGCCGGGCGGCGAGCCGCCGCCTGTCGAAGCGCGCCGCCGGGGTGCCGGTCACCCGGATCTGGAGCAGCGTCCGCGTGTTCGGGCCGTAGCCGGGGCGGGTCGGCGGCAGGCCGCCGGTGGCGGTGCGGTCCGGCGCGCCGGTGTGGTGGTCGTAGCGGGGATCGAACCGGGGCAGCGGCGCCGGGCAGTCGTTGTAGAGGATCAGCGTGGCGCCCGGCGGCACGGTGGAGAAGTCCACCACCACGTCGGCGCGCTCGCCGGGGGCGAGCAGCAGCGTGTGCCCGTCCACGTTGAGCACGGTCGGGTCCTGCCTGTCGTACCGGTAGTCGACAGGTCGGTTGGCCAGCACCACCGGGGCCGGGAGCAGGCCGCCCTCGTTGCCGATCTGGATCAGCTCCGGGCCGGCGGCGGCCGGGTCGGGCACGCCGCCGTCGCGGCCGTCCGCCGGCCAGTCCGCCGGCCGGCCGGGCGCGCGGACCGCCTCGACCATCGGCACCTCGCCGGCGAGCGGGTCGGCCGGCCCGCCGTCGGGCGCCCACATCGGTCCGTCCGAGGCGGCCCGGTAGAGCTGGAGGTTGAGCGCGCGGTCCGCGCAGGCGTTGAGGATCCGGAACCGGTACGCCGTCGGCGTGACCTCCAGGTACGGGTAGGCCACGCCGTTGACGAGCGGGGTGTCCCCGTACGCCTCGGGGACCGCGGAGGGGTGCGGCACGGCCGGGATCAGCGGTGGCTCGTCCGGTTCGGTGACCGGGTCGTGGTGCGGGCTCGGCACCGGGGCGACCCAGGGGCTCGACCCGCCGTCCGGGTCGTGGGTCCACGGCCCGTAGTCCCAGCGGCCGGTCGGGTTGGTGCCGCTGAGCCGGTACGGGTTCTGCCGGGGCTGGTAGACGTGCGGGTGCCAGAGGCTGCCCTTGGCGCCCCAGCGGTCCCGGTCCCAGGTCGGGTCCTGGGCGGCGAGCTGCGCGTCGTCGGGCACGAACGTCTTGTCCTGGATCACCAGCGGGAGCTGGTCGGTGGGGAGCACGCCGTCGTCCACCAGCCGCTGTTCGGCCGGATCGGTGAGTAGCCAGAGCGCGAGCTGCCCGGAGTAGGTGGTGAGCCGGGACAGGCCGAGCGTGTTGTCGTGCAGCCACATCAGCCGGCCGCTCTGGTCGTTCGGGAAGTAGAGCGTGGTGGCGCCCGCGCCCGGCGCGGGCATGTCCGGCACCGGGACCACACCCACCCCGACCGGGTACGGGGTGATCTCGCCGGCCGGGGTCACCCACTGCCACGGGTTGCCGGCGCTTGTCCACGCGGTGCGCGCCCCGGCCAGGTGCGGCACGGCGCGATTCTGCGGGTACGGCGCGGGCCCGTCGAGCGGCCCGGCGCCGGCTCCGTCGAGCGTCTCGTCGACCGGCAGGAACAGTTCGCCGGCCCGGCCGGTGGGGAGCTGGTTGATGAACTTGACCCGCACCGGCCGGCCCCGCCGCGCCACGATCATCGGGCCGAGGTGCCAGGGCCGGTCGGGCGGGCTCACCGTGTTGTGGCCGGCCGTGTCGGTGCCCAGGTTGAGCTGGCGGTAGCCGCGCAGGCGGGTGGCCGGCAGGTCCCGGTGCAGGCGCTGTGCGTACTCCTGGAGCCCGATTTCGTAGTAGTCGCAGCCCGGCCACGTGATGGTGTCGGGCACGGCGACCGGCAGCCGGGCGCCGAGCCCGGCGGTGGCCGGCCGCCCGGGCGCCGGCAGCGGGTCGACGAACTTGCGGATGCCGGTGCCGGGCACCGGCCGGCCGTCCGGGTCGAGCGCGGGCAGCGGGCTGGCGGCGGTGTTGGGCACCGGGCCGAACAGGCGCGGCGCGGCGGCCGGGTCCAGGCTCGCCGGGCTCGCCGTGGTCGGCCCGGTCGGGTTTTCGTCGGTGGCGCGGGCGGTGGGTACGGTGGGCGCGGTCTCCTCGGCGACCGTGGCGGCCCGGTCCGGCCGGCCCGGCCGGAGTCTGCGGAACAGCACCATGGCTCTCCCCGGATCGGGGCGCGCGGCCGTCACCCCGGCGTGGCGGCGTACGCGCTGCTGACGAGCGGTGAGCGGTCCATCGCAGCATGCGACGCCGGAGGGGCGAGAGGGAAGTACCCAATCGTCCGTATCTCGGGGGATGTTAGGCGGTTCGTGGAAGTTCCACGTCACTCACGTTCCGGCTGGCAGGCCGGGCACCAGTAGGTCACCCGATCGCCCAGCTCCTCCTTGCGGATCGCCGTGCCGCACCGCCGGCACGGCTGGGCCCGGCGGCCGTAGACGTAGCTGGTCCCGCCCCGGCGCAGCACCCCGGTGGTGCTCTGCGTCCAGCGGCCCCGGTTGGCCGCCAGCAACCGCTGGGCCAGCGAGACGGTGCCGGTCAGGTCGGGCACCGCGCGCACCGGTGTCCACGGCGACACCCCGCGCAGGAATAGCACCTCGCACTTGTAGAGGTTGCCCACTCCGGCCAGGTTGCGCTGGTCGAGCAGGGCCTCGCCGATGCTCTGCTCCGGATGCCCGGCCAGCCGGCGGACCGCCTCCCGCGGATCCCAGTCGGGGCCGAGCAGGTCCGGGCCGAGGTGGCCGACGAGCGAGTCCTCCTCGGCGGTCCGGACCAGCGCCACCTCGTGCAGGTGGTAGCCGACCACGACCGCGCCGGGGGAGCGGAGCACCACCCGGATCAGGTGCGCCGGCCGGGCCGTCCACCGCTCGCCCGGCGCGTACGCCCGCCAGGCGCCGTCCATCCGCAGGTGCGAGTGCAGCGTCCAGTCCCTGGCGTCGGGGTCGGCCAGCCGCAGCAGCAGGTGCTTGCCGCGGCTGGCCGACTCCCGCACGGTCCAGCCGGTCAGGTCGGTGGTCGCGAGCTGTGGCACGCGGAAGTCCGACCCGGTGAGGCGGGCCCCGGCCAGCGCGCGTTCCAGGACGCGGGCGGTGTTCCAGACGGTGTCACCTTCGGGCACGCCACCATTCTCCCCGACCGAACGAAATTCGCGTGTTTCGCTATTTGTACCTATGTTCCGATTAATTCGATTAACGGCGAGGATCAGGGAGTTCTGAGGAGAATCCCATGGCCCGTGTCCGTCGTACCTCCGTCGCCCTGACCGCCCTGCTCACCGTGGCCGCCGGGCTGCCCGGCGCCCCCGCGCCGGCCACCGCCGCGCCGGCCCGTGCCGCCGCCCCCGGATCCGAGAACTGGTCCGCCGACCTCACCGTCGCGGGCGGTGACGACGTCAACGTCACCTGGCGATCCGGCCGCCTGCGGCTGGCCGATCCCCACCCCACCGACCACACCCGGCCCGCCGCCGCGGCCGGTCCGGTCGCCGAGGGCATCCTGCTCACCGCGCCGCGCGCGCTTGACCGCCCGGCCACCCGGGTACGCGCCCGGCTGACCGCCCGCACCGGCGCCGGCGGCACGGCGGCGGCCCAGGTACGCGGCTGGCGGGCCGGCGGCTGGACCGAATGGCGGGACGCCGACGAGGCGATCTTCGACCAGCCGGTCACCAAGGTGCAGGCACGTGTCGTGCTGACCGCCCCGGACGCCGCCGCGGAGGCCGCCGTGACCGGGCTGACTCTCGCCGCCGACGCAGCCGCCGCCACCACCGCCCCGTCGGCCGTCGCGCTCACCTACCGGGTGTACGCGACCCGGATCGGTCTCGTCGGCGGCGTCACCGCGAACGGGCACACCGTCGGCGTCCGGGACCACTTCGCGGCGCTGCCCTCCCGGCGCGGCCTCTCCCCGCGCGGAACCGGTGACTACACGGTCAAGGTCTGCACCACGAGCGGAAGCCGCTGCGAGTACGCGCCGGTCTGGGACGTCGGCCCGTGGAACACCCGGGACGACTGGTGGAACCCGTCGAACGTCCGGGAGAACTGGCGGAACCTGCCGCAGGGGCTTCCCGAGGCCCAGGCCGCCTACCAGAACGGATACAACGGTGGGCGGGACCAGTTCGGGCGTACCGTGCGCAACCCGGCCGGCCTCGACCTGGCGGACGGCACGTTCTGGGACGGGCTGCGGCTCACCGACAACGCGTGGATCACCGTGACCCTGCTCTGGACGGCCGGCGGAATCCGGGGCGTGGTCGGCTCCGGGCCGCTGAACCTGCGTACCGGCGCGGGCACGTCGTATCCGAGCCGCGGCCTGGCCGCCACCCACGCGCAGGTGCCGATCGACTGCTATGTGACCGGGCAGCGGGTCGCCGGGCCGTACCGCACCACGACCCGGTGGTACCGGTTGGTGGGCGGGCTGTACGTGAGTCACGCGTACCTGTCCACGATCCTCGGTGGCACGGCGCCACGCTGCTGACGGCGTCCCGGCCTGGTTGGCCGGCTCGGGGCCGACCTTCGGACCGACCCGACGTGGACTGGTCGGGCGGCGGCCCGCCTGGCCGGTCCCGGTGGCGGGCTCGCCTCGCCGGGTCTGCCTACGCTGAGCCGGGGCGGCGGTCCGGGGCGGCTCAGTCGCCGGTCACGGTGAGCACGTCGCCCGGCCCGACGCCGAGCAGGTCGACGGCGCGGCCGGTACGCACCGCCACCGCCACCAGCGCGGCCGAGTCGACGTACACCACCAGCTCGCCCGGTGCGGCGTCGCCGAACGTGCGGCCGTGCACGGCCGGCCGGCCGCTCACCCGCACCCGACCCGGCAACCCGTCGAGCAACGCGGCCGGCGCGGCGAGCTGCACGTTGCCGAAGTGGTCGACGGTCACCACCTCGGCGCGGAACCCGTCCGCGTCGGCGTGGACCACCGGCTCCGGCAGCCGGACCAGGGCCGCCGGGTCCACGCCCGGCCCGGCCCCGGCCAGCGGCGAGCCCATCGCCAGCCGGGCCGCCACCGGCGCGAACACGTCCCGCCCGTGGAAGGTGCGGGAGACCGTCGGCGCGAGCCACCACTCCGGGTTGGTCAACTCCACCGCCTCGGTCACCCCGCCGAGCGCCTCCGCCGCCGGCACGAGCAGCCCGTTGTCCGGGCCCACCAACAGCCCACCGGGCGTGGCGAGCGCGACCCCACGCCGCTCGGTGCCGACCCCCGGGTCGACCACCCCGACGTGCACCCCGACCGGCAGGTACGGCACCGTCTGCGCCAGCACCGCGGCGCCCCGCCGGACGTCGGCCGGTGGCACCAGGTGCGTCACGTCGATCACCCGGGCGGTGGGCGCGAGCCGGGCGAGGACCCCGTGGCAGGCCGCCACGAAGCCGTCCGCGAGCCCGTAGTCGGTGGTCAGCGAGACAACCGGCCCGTTCGCCGGTGGTGGATCGTCCGGATGGATCGCCACCGGCTCCTCCTCCCCGTGTCCGGCAACCCTAGCCAGCCCTCGGCCCGCCCTCCGCACCGTCCTCGCTCACTCCCGTCCGTCCTTCCGCGTCCCTCCCTCGGTCCTCTCCACATGCGTCCTCCTTCCGCCCTCATCCTTCCGCCCTCATCCTTCCGTCTTCTCTCCTTCCGTCTTCTCCCCTTCCAGTCCTACCCTTCTGTGCCTTACTCCTTTCCGTTCCTTCTTCCCTTTTGTCCATTCCTCCTTTTGTCCCGCCTCCGGCCCCGCCGATTCCGGACCTCAGCATCACCCTTCGAATCCACAGTGCAGGATTTCGCGTCCATTAAGTAGGATCCCGCAGATCTTGGTACGAAATGGCCCCCAGAGGGGCCATTTCGTACCAAGATCTCGTAGCCAGCGGGCAGGCGTGCCGAGTTGGGGCGACCGTCGGGCCGATCGGCGCCATTGGGGCCATCGGGGTGGGAACAGGTGCCGGGGCGGGGGTGAAGACCATGTGCCGCAGGTCCGAAGCCGCCGTGCCGCAGGTCCGGAGGCGCCGTGCCGCAGGTCCGGAGGCGCGGGGCCGGAGGCGCAGGGTCTGACATTCGGGTCCGGAGCCTACGGGTAAGCCCAGGGAGGGCCTGCTCCATCGGGTAAGCCCAGGGAGGGCCTGCTCCATCGGGCAAGCCCAGGGAGGGCCCGCTCCTCGGGCCAGCCCGGAAGGGCCCGCCCTCCTCGGGCCCGCAGGGCCGGAGGCTGGGCGCGAGTGCCGCAGGGGCCGGCGGGGTGGTCAGCCGCGTAGGCGTAGGCCCCGGGGAGTGGCCCGGAAGCCGGCCGCGGTGAGCGCGTCGCGCAGCGGGGAGGAGTGCACCGCCTCGCCGTCGGCGCGTTCCACCGAGATCGCGCCGAGCGCGCCGGAGTGCACCGCGTCGGCGAGCGCCTTGCCCGCCGCGCCGAGCGTGTCGGTGTCGTCGGTGAAGGAGAGGATCGTCCGGCCGCCCCGCTCGACATAGAGCACCAGGTCGCCGCCGACAAGCACCACGAGCGCGCCCGCCTTGCGCCCGGCCCGGTGCCCGGTGGCCGGTGCCGCGCCGTCACCCGAGTCGACCACACGTTCGGGCCAGGGCAGCGCGGCGCCGTACGGGTTCGCCGGGTCGGTGGCGGCGAGCACCACGGTCGGCCCGCCCCCGCTCCGACCGCCGTCGGCCGGGTCGGCCAGGGCGCGGATCCGGTCGACGGCGCCGGGCACCGCGAACTGCGCCGCGCCGAGCCCTTCGACGAAGTAGCCGCGTCGGGCCGCCCCGCGTTCCTCAAGCGCGGACAGCACCGGGTAGACCGCGGCGAAGCCGCCTGTGACCTGCTCGGCCATCACCGCGCCCCGGGTCACCACGCCGTGCCGTTCGAGCAGCAGGTCGGCCAGGGCGGCGGCCCGCCGGGTCGGGTCGAGGTCGCGGTCGGGCAGCCGGGACCAGCGGCCGGCCATGGTCGGCGGGCCGCCGCGGCTGGGCAGCGCCACCCGGCCGGGGCGGCGGTAGCGGGTGCGCGGGGCCGACGGCCGGGACCGGTGCGCCCCGCCGGCGCCAAGCGCGGCGCGCAGCGGCGCGAGTGTGTCGTTGGTGAGGTGGCCGGCCCAGACCAGGTCCCACACCACGGCCGACAGGGCGGCGTCGTCGGTCGCGCCGACCCGGTCGGACAGCGAGCGGAAGAAGAGCGCCTGCCCGTCGGCGAGCGCGTCGAGCACGGCCTCGTGCGGCGGGGTGAGCGTCAGGGCTTCGTCCGGTGGCGGCAGCAGCAGGGGCGCGACGTCGGCGTAGGCAAGCGTCACCCACCCGTCGCCGCCGGAGATGGCCCCGGCGCCGGCCCAGAGCACCTCGCCGCTGGCGCACATCTCGTCGAGCTGGGCGGGCGAGTAGTCGGCGACTCGGGCGGGCAGCACCAGGCGTTCCAGCGCCGACGCCGGCACGGTCACGCCCTGCAACTGCTCGACGGTGGCGGCGACCGCCTCGACCCCCCGGGCCGACGAGCCGACCTGCTGCCAGCGGGGCAGGAACGCGGCAAGCGCCCGGGGCGGCACCGGCTCGATCTCCCGGCGCAGCGCCGCCAGGGAGCGGCGGCGCAGCAGGCGCAGCACCTCGGCGTCGCACCACTGCGTGCCGACGCTGTCCGGGGCGAACTCGCCCGAGACCACCCGGCCGTTCGACGCGAGCCGGCGCAGCGCCTGCTCGACCACGAACACCCCGAGCCCGAACCGGGCCGCGCAGGTCGCCGCCGCGAACGGGCCGTGGGTGCGGGCGTACCTGGCGACCAGGTCGCCGAGCGGGTCGGCCACCGGCGTCAGGTATGCCTCGGCCACCCCGACGGGCAGCGCCACCCCGAGCGCGTCGCGCAACCGGGCCGCGTCCTCGACGACGACCCAGCGGTCCTCGCCGGCGATCCGCACCCGCAGCACCCGGCGGGCCGCCGCCAGCTCCGCCGGCCACTCCTCCGGCACCCCCCGCTCGGCCAGCTCGGCCGGACTCAGGTCGCCGACCACCCGGAGCAGCTCGACCACGTCCTCGGCGTCGCGGGGCCGCCGCTGGTCAGTGCGCCAGCGCAACTGCCGTTCGGTCTCGGCGAGCACCGCCGGGTCGAGCAGTTCCCGCAGGTCGACCCGGCCGAGCAGCTCGCCGAGCAGCCCCGAGTCGAGCGCCAGCGCGGCGGCGCGCCGCTCGGCCAGGGGGGCGTCACCCTCGTAGAGGAACGCGCCGACGTAGCCGAAGAGCAGCGACCTGGCGAACGGGGACGGGCGTTCGGACTCCACCTCGACCAACCGGACCTTGCGGGCGGCCAGGTCGCGCATCAGCTCGGCCAGGGCCGGCTGGTCGAAGACGTCCTGGAGGCACTCCCGGGCGGCTTCGAGCGTGACGGGGAAGTCCGCGTATTCCCGGGCCACGTCGAGGAGCTGCGCGGCGCGTTGGCGTTGCTGCCACAGCGGCTGCCGGCGGCGCGGGTCGCGGCGGGGCAGCAGCAGCGACCGGGCCGCGCACTCGCGGAACCGGGAGGCGAACAGCGCCGACGTGCCGACGGACTCCTCGACGAGCTGGGCGACCTCGTCCGGGTCGAAGACCACCACGTCCGCGCCGGGCGGCTCCTCGGCGGTGTCCGGCAGCCGGACCACGATGCCGTCGTCGGAGGGCATGACCTGCGCGTCCACGCCGTAGCGCTCGGCCAGCCGGCGACCGATGGCGAGCGCCCACGGGCCGTTGACCCGGGCGCCGAGCACCGAGTGCACGGCGAGCCGCCAGTCGCCCAGCTCGTCGCGGAACCGTTCGACCACCACCGTCCGGTCGTCGGGCAGCGACCGGGTGGCCGCCTTCTGCTCGCGCAGGTAGGTCATCAGGTTGCCGGCGGCCCAGTCGTCGAGCCCACCGGCGCGCAGCGCCGCCACCGCGTCGGCGTCGGACTGCCGCAGCAGCGCGCGGACCCGGGCGCCGATCGCCCGCCCCAGCTCGACCGGGCGGCCGAGCTGGTCGCCCTTCCAGAACGGCATCCGGGCGGCCTGACCCGGGGCGGGGGAGACAAGCACCCGGTCGGGGGTGATCTCCTCGATCCGCCAGGACGACGAGCCGAGCAGGAACACGTCGCCGACCCGGGACTCGTAGACCATCTCCTCGTCCAGCTCGCCGACCCGGGCCGCCCGCTCGGCCCCGGCCAGGAAGACCCCGAACAGGCCCCGGTCGGGGATGGTGCCGCCGCTTGTCACGGCGAGCCGCTGGGCGCCGGGCCGGCCGGTCAGCACGTCTGTCGCCCGGTCCCAGACCAGCCGGGGCCGCAGCTCGGCGAAGGCGGTGGACGGGTAGCGGCCGGAGAGCATGTCGAGCACCGCGTGCAGCGCCGAGTCGGGCAGCTCGGCGAAGGGCGCGGCCCGGCGCACCAGCACGGCCAGGTCGCCGAGCTGCCACGGCTCCAGCGCCACCATCGCGACGATCTGCTGGGCGAGCACGTCGAGCGGGTTGCGCGGGTAGTGCAACTCCTCGATCGCGCCGACGCCCATCCGCTCGGCGACCACCGTGCAGGAGAGCAGGTCACCGCGGTGCTTGGGAAAGACCACGCCCCGGGAGACGGCGCCGACCTGGTGCCCGGCCCGGCCCACCCGTTGCAGCCCGGCCGCGACGCTCGGCGGCGCCTCGATCTGCACCACCAGGTCGACCGCGCCCATGTCGATGCCCAGCTCCAGGCTTGAGGTGGCGACCACGGCGGGGAGTTGGCCGGACTTGAGCGCCTCCTCGATGTGCTTGCGCTCCTCCCGGGAAACGCTGCCGTGGTGCGCCCGGGCGATCACCGCCGGCGCGCCGGCCGCCGCGCCGGACTGCGCCATCACCTCGGCCGGCTGCCGGGGCACGCGCACCGGCTCACCGCCCGGCGCCACGGGGCTGCCCTCCGGCGCGGTCGCCGCCTCCGCCTCCTCGGCGGCCAGCTCGTTGAGGCGGGCGCAGAGCCGTTCGGCGCCGCGCCGGGAGTTGGTGAAGACGATCGTGGACCGGTGCGCGCGGATCAACGCGAGCACCCGCTCCTCGACGGCCGGCCAGATGGAGGGCCGGCGCGGACCGGGCCCACCCAGCGCGTCCTCCGGTGGCTCCTGCTCGTCGAGGCGGGTCATGTCCTCCACCGGGACCTGGACGCTGACCTCGATGGTCTTGTCGGCCGGCGGCTGCACCACGTCGACCGGGCGGGCGCCGCCGAGGAAGCGGGCGCAGACGTCGATCGGTCGGACCGTGGCGGAGAGCCCGATCCGTTGGGCGGGCCGGTCGAGCAGCGCGTCCAGCCGTTCCAGGGAGAGGGCCAGGTGGGCGCCGCGCTTGGTGCCGGCCACCGCGTGCACCTCGTCGATGATCACCGTGTCCACCCCGCGCAGCGAGTCCCGGGCGGCGGAGGTGAGCAGCAGGAACAGCGACTCGGGCGTGGTGATGAGCACGTCCGGCGGGGTGCGGGCGAAGGCCCGGCGTTCGTCGGCCGGTGTGTCGCCGGTGCGCATGCCGACAGTGATCTCCGGCGGGACGAGGTCGAGCCGGGTGGCGGCCTGGCGGATGCCGATGAGCGGGGTGCGCAGGTTGCGCTCCACGTCGACGGCGAGCGCCTTGAGCGGGCTGACGTAGAGCACCCGGCAGCGTCGCCGGGGATCGGCCGGCGGTGGCTCCTTGCCCAGCCGGTCGAGCGACCAGAGGAACGCCGCGAGCGTCTTGCCGGAGCCGGTCGGCGCGACCACCAGGGCGTTGCGCCCGGCCGCCACCGCGCGCCAGGCCCCCTCCTGGGCCGGAGTGGGCGCGGCGAACGCCGCGGTGAACCACTCCCGGGTCGCCGCGCCGAAACTCGCCAGCACCCCGCCTGCCGGGGCCGCCTCGTCCACCACGCCCCCATCCTGCCGCGCCGGTACGACATCCGGCTCGGCAGCGGTTGGTTCTGTCCCGCCCCAATCATTCCCGCCGGGAATTAGGCAATTGTCACGTTAAGTCTTACTTAACTGCTTGCTCGTGAGCGACAACATAAAGTAACTTCACTCGCAACGCGGCGTGGGTGGAGGCGTGGATGACCGTGGAGGATCGGGGCTTCAGGCCCGGCACCGACGTGCTCATTCGCAAGGTCGACAGCCGGCTCGCCGTGCTCCGCGCCGGCCTGCACGGCCCGGAGCTCGAACTGGCCGAGGAACTGGCCCGGCGCCTGCGGGAGATGGTGGTCGCCACGGCCCGCTCCAGCGCCGCCGACCGGGCCCTGGTGCGGGCCGCGGTGCACTACTTCGTCCTGCGGCGGGAGAGCCGGGACGCCCGGCTGCCGCTCCGCTCGCTGGCGGGCGCGCAGCGCGTGGTCGACCGGACGGCCCGCCAGCTCAACCGTCCGAACCAGGCGGCGCAGTCCCGCCGGAACGCCGCGCCCTTCCGCTGACGGCCCCCGCCCGGCGGCGACCGAGGACCGCGCGTCGCGGACCGGCGCGGGCCCGGGCCGGGGCAGCGGGGTGGGTGGGTTTCGGGGAAAACGGCGCGGCTGAGGGATAAGTGGCGTCTGATCGGTCGTGCACCCAGCGTGCCCCGGCGCGCTGTCACCTCGACCGGGAGCGCGCGTGCTCGTCCTGCTGATCCTGCACCTGGTGGCGGCCCTGCTCGCGCCGTTGCTGGTCCGCCGGTGGGGTCCGCGCGCCTGCCTGCTGCTCGCGCTCGCCCCGGCCGCCACGGCCGGCTGGGCGGTGGCGCACACCGGTGCGGTACGCCACGGCGGCGCGGTGGTCGAGACGTACCCCTGGATCCCGCAGTTGAAGGTCGACGTCGCGCTGCGCGTCACCACGCTGTCCTGGCTGATGCTGCTGCTTGTCGGCGGCGTCGGCGCGCTCGTGCTCGTCTACTCGGCCCGTTACTTCCGGGCCGGCTCGATCGGCCTGGGCCGGTTCGCCGCGGTGATGGTGGCCTTCGCCGGCGCGATGCTCGGGCTTGTCGTCTCCGACAACCTGCTGCTGCTCTACGTCTTCTGGGAGCTGACCACCGTCTTCTCCTACCTGCTGATCGGCCACAGCGCCGAGCGTCGGTCCAGCCGGTGGGCCGCCGCGCAGGCGCTCACCGTCACCACGCTTGGCGGGCTGGCCATGCTCGTCGGGTTCCTGCTGCTCGGGCACCACGCCGGTGGCTACCGCCTGTCGACGGTGGCCGCCGCGCCGCTGCCCGGCGGCGGGTACCTGGTCACCGCGGTGCTGCTCATCCTGACCGGCGCGCTTGCGAAGTCCGCGGTGTTCCCCTTCAACGCCTGGCTGCCGGTGGCGATGGCGGCGCCGACGCCGGTCAGCGCGTACCTGCACGCGGCGGCGATGGTGAAGGCGGGCGTCTTCCTGGTCGGGCTGCTCGGCCCGACGCTCGCCCCGGCCGGGCCGTGGCGGCCGGTCACCGTGGTCGCCGGGCTGGTCACGCTTGTCGGCGGCGGATGGGCGGCGTTGCGGCAGTGCGACCTGAAGCTGCTGCTGGCGTACGGCACGGTCAGCCAGCTCGGCCTGCTCGCGGTGGCGCTCGGTGCGGGCACCCCGGCCGCGGCGCTCGCCGGCGTGACCATGCTGGCGGCGCACGCGTTGTTCAAGTCCGCGCTCTTCCTCGTCGTCGGGCTGCTCGACCACCAGGCGGGCAGCCGGGACCTGCGGGAGCTGTCCGGGGTGGGGCGGGCCGCCCCGGTGCTTGCCACCGTCGCCACGCTTGCCGCCGCGTCGATGGCCGGCGTGCCGCCGCTGCTCGGGTTCGTGGCCAAGGAGGCGGTGCTCGCCGCGTTCGCCGACCGGCCGTGGGTGCTCGCGGTGCTTGTCGCCGGCAGCGCGCTGACGGCCGCCTACAGCATCCGCTTCCTGTGGGGCGCGTTCGGCACCCGGCCCGGCATGCCGGCCACCGAGGTGGACCGCTCGCCCGCGGCGATGCTGCTACCGCCGGCGGTGCTCGCCGTGGCCGGGCTCGTCGCCGGGCCGGCCGCCGGTTGGCTGGGTGGCCTGTTCGACCCGTACGCCGAGCTGTTCGGCCCGGTCGAGGAGCACCTGGCGCTCTGGCACGGGCCGACCGCGGCGCTCGGCCTCTCCGCCCTGGTGCTGGCCGGCGGCGTGGTGCTGCACCTGGCCCGTGCTCCGCTCGCGCCCGTGCTTGCCGCGCTGCGTTTCCCGGTGTCCGGCAACCAGGGGTACGAGTGGGTGACGCACCGCTTCGACCGGTTCGCCATCCAGGTCACGAGCGTCACCCAGCGTGGCTCGCTGCCGCAGTATCTCGGCGCGGTGCTCGTCGTCCTGGTGCTGGTGCCGGGCGTGGCGATGGTGACCACCGAGCCGTGGCGGGTCGACCTGGTGCCCTGGGACAACCCGGCGCAGCTCGTGGTCTGCGTGGTGATCGCGGTGGCCGCGGTGCTCGCGGTCGGGGCGCGCCGCCGGCTCACCGCCATGCTGCTCGTCGGCGTGACCGGCTACGGCACCGCGATGATGTTCGTCCTCTACGGCGCGCCGGATCTGGCGCTCACCCAGTTCCTGGTGGAGACCGCCACCATCGCCGTCTTCGTGCTGGTGCTGCGTCGGCTGCCGGAACGGTTCTCGGCCCGTCCGCTGCGCCGCAGCCGGTGGGTCCGTCGGGTCGTCGGGGTCGCCGCCGGCCTGGTGGCGGCCGGTCTGACGCTTACCGCCGCCGGGGCCCGGCGGGCGCCGTCGATCTCCGCGGCCTTCCCCGACCTGGCGGTCACGCAGGGGTACGGCCGCAACGTGGTGAACGTGACCCTTGTCGACATCCGGGCCTGGGACACCATGGGTGAGATCTCGGTGCTCGTGGTGACCGCGACCGGGGTGGCCAGCCTGATCTTCGAGCGGTCCCGTACCGGGCCGCGTCCGCGCCGTCCCCGCCCGGCGATGCCGCGCGCCGGGCGCACGGTCTGGTTGCGCGGCGGGCAGACGCTGCACGAGCGGCGGCGCTCGATCGTGTTCGAGGTGGTCACCCGGCTGATCTTCCACACCGTGCTGCTCTTCTCGCTGTTCCTGCTCTTCTCCGGACACAACGCCCCCGGTGGCGGCTTCTCCGGCGGGCTGGTCGCCGGCCTCGCGCTGACCCTGCGCTACCTGGCCGGCGGGCGGTACGAGCTGGCCGAGGCGGCGCCGGTCGGTGCGGGCATGGTGCTCGGTGCGGGCCTGGCCGTCTCGGTCGGCAGTGGCGTGCTCGGTCTGGTGCTCACCGGCGAGGTGCTGCAGAGCGTCAAGGTCAACCTGTGGCACTCCTACCTGGTCACGTCGACCTTCTTCGACATCGGCGTCTACCTGGTCGTGGTCGGGTTGGTGCTGGACATCCTGCGGAGCCTGGGCGCCGAGGTGGACCGGCACGTCGAGGCCGCGGGCGAGCCGGGCCGGGGTCTCGCCGTCCAGCGTGAAGGACAGTCATGACGCGGGGCGTGGCCGGGCCGACGCTCGTGCTCGTGCTGACGGTCGGGGCGCTCGTCGCCACAGGTGTCACGCTGCTGCTGGAACGCAGCCTGACCCGGATCCTGCTCGGCGTCATCCTGCTCGGCAACGGCGTGAACCTGCTCATCCTGCTCGGCGGGCGGTCCGGCGCGGCGCCGCTTGTCGGCACGGCGCCGCCCGAGCGGATGAGCGACGCGTTGACGCAGGCCATGGTGCTCACCGCCGTGGTGATCACGTTCGGGCTGACCGCGTTCCTGCTCGCGGTCGCCTACCGGAGTTGGCACACGAGCGGCGACGACGAGGTGCAGGACGACCTGGAGGACCGGCAGATCGTCCGGCTGGCCGAGCGCAACGAGGTGGCCGCCGCGGACCTCGGCGGCGAGGGCCCGGACGGCGACCCGGAACAGGTCGATCCGGAGCCGGCCCGGCGTCGGCTGCGCCGGGGCGGGGGCTCATGAGCACGCGGAGTGAGCCGGCCTCGCGGTCTCGACGGGGGGCGGCGCCGTGAGCGGGCTGGTGCCGCTGCCGGTGGTGGTGCCGCTGCTCGGCGCGGCGCTCACCCTGATGCTGACCGGGCGGCCCCGGTTGCAGCGCTCGATAAGCGTGCTCTGCGTGACGAGCGTCCTGGTGGTCGCGATGGTGCTGCTCGTCGAGGCGTACCGGCACGGTCCGGTGGTGACGAGGGTCGGTGGCTGGCCGGCGCCGGTCGGCATCGTGCTGGTGGCCGACCAGTTGGCGGCGCTGATGGTGGTGGTCTCCTCGGCGGTCACGCTCTGCGTGCTGCTCTACTCGATCGGCCAGGGCCGGGCGGAGACCGGCGAGACCGCGCCGGTGAGCATCTACCATCCCACCTACCTGGTGCTCACCGCAGGTGTGACGAATGCCTTCCTGGCCGGTGACCTGTTCAACCTCTTCGTCGGCTTCGAGATCCTGCTGGCCGCGAGCTTCGTGCTGATCACGCTGGGCGGCACCGAGGTCCGGCTGCGCACCGGCTCGACGTACGTGGTGGTCAGCATCCTGTCGTCGCTGCTCTTCCTCAGCGCGGTGGGACTCGTGTACGCGGCCACCGGCACGTTGAACATGGCGCAGCTCGCCGGCCGGCTGGACGCGCTGCCGTCCGGCGTACGCCTGGCCCTTCAGCTCACGCTGCTGCTCGCGTTCGGCATCAAGGCGGCGGTCTTCCCGGTCTCGGCGTGGCTGCCGGACAGCTATCCGACCGCGCCCGCGCCGGTCACCGCCGTCTTCGCCGGCCTGCTGACCAAGGTCGGGGTGTACGCGATCATCCGCACCGAGACGCTGCTGTTCCCCGGCGGCGAGGTGTCCGGTCTGCTGATGGTGGTGGCCGGCCTGACCATGGTGGTCGGCATCCTCGGCGCGGTGGCCCAGTCGGACATGAAGCGGCTCTTCTCCTTCACCCTGGTCAGCCACATCGGCTACATGATCTTCGGGGTGGCGTTGAGCAGCGTCGCCGGCCTGTCCGGGGCGATCTTCTACGTGGTGCACCACATCACCGTGCAGACCACGCTCTTCCTGGTCGCCGGCCTGGTCGAGGAACGGGCCGGCAGCACCGACCTGCGCCGGCTCGGCGGGCTGGCGCGGATCACCCCGGTGGTCGCGGTGCTCTTCTTCGTCCCGGCGATGAACCTGGCCGGCATCCCGCCGTTCTCCGGCTTCCTCGGCAAGCTCGGCCTGCTCCAGGCCGGCGTGGCGGCCGGCGGGGCACTGCCCGCCGTGCTTGTCGGCGCGGGCACGCTCACCAGTCTGCTCACCCTCTACGTGGCGTCCCGGGTGTGGAACATCGCGTTCTGGCGGTCCCCGCGACTGGCCACCACCACCCCGGTGGCCCGGCTGCCCGGCCTGATGGTCGGCGCCACCGCCGCGCTCGTGGCGCTCGGCGTGCTGCTCACCCTGGTCGCCGGCCCGTTGTTCCAGGTCACCGTGGACGCCGCCACCGACCTGCGCCAGCGCACCCCGTACGTCCGGGCCGTCCTGCCCCGGGACGTGCCGTGACCGGCGACGCGCCCCCGGGCCGGGGCGACGCGCCGCCGGGCGGCGACCGGGCGACGGTGGGCCGGGGCGGGCGGCGGCGTGACCAGGCCCTCGCGCTCGGCTGGCTTGTCGTCGCCTGGCTGCTGCTCTGGGGCGACGTGTCCTGGGGCAACCTGCTCACCGGCGTGGTGATCGGCGCGGCCGTGCTGTTCTTCTTCCCGCTGCCGCCTGTCACCTTCGGCGGCCGGTTGCGACCCGGGCCGCTGCTGGTGCTCGCGGGCACGTTCGTCGCGGAGCTGGTAAGCGCCAGCGTGCACGTGGCGGCCGTGGCGCTGCGTCCCGGCTACCGGCCGCGCGGCGGGATCATCGCGGTGCCGCTGCGGGTCCGCACCGACCTGAACCTGGCGCTCACCGCCGAGGTGATCTCGCTGGTGCCGGGCACCCTGATCCTCGACATCGACCGGGTGCGGGGCGTGCTCTACGTGCACGTGCTTGACGTGCGCGGCCCCGAGGACCTGACCGGCAGCCGCGACCGCGTGCTCGCCGTCGAACGGCGCATCGTCCGCGCCGTCGGCTCTCCCACCGAGGTACGCCAGCTCGACCTCGAACCCGCCGAACGGAGGAACCACACGTGACCGCCCTGCTCGCCGTCGCGCTGACCGTGCTGTTCTCAGCGACCGCGCTGCTCGCCCTGACCCGGATCTACCGCGGCCCGTCCCTGCTCGACCGGATCGTCGGCGCCGACCTGCTGCTGGCGGCCATGCTCGGCGCGGTAGGCGCGGAGGCCGCGGTGACCCGGCACGCCACCACCCTGCCGGTGCTCGTGGTGCTGTCGCTGCTCGGTTTCGTCGGCTCGGTCTCCCTGGTCCGCTTCGCCGTCCGGGCCGAATCGTGAACGTGGGTGTGGTGGCGGACTGGGCCGGGGGGATCCTGCTGCTCGGTGGGGCGCTGCTGAGCCTGGTCGCCGGCATCGGGTTGGTGCGCTTCCCGGACACCCTGGACCGGATGCACGCGGCCACCAAGCCGCAGGTGCTCGGCGTGCTGCTGCTCCTGGGCGGGCTGGCGTTGCGCCTGCGTACCGGCTCGGACCTGGGGATGCTGGCGCTGGTGGCGATCTTCCAGCTCTCCACCGCGCCGGTCGCCGCGCAGATGATCGGCCGGGCCGCCTACCGGTCCGGGCGGGTCGACCGGACGCTGCTCGACGTCGACGAGCTGGCCGACAGGTGAACCGGACCCGGGGTGCGGTTCCCGGCACCTTCAGCGGGCACCCAGCGGGCACCGATAAAATGGCGGCATGATCGACTCTCCTGCCCCGGAGGGCAGCAGTAGCCGGCCGGGTCATACCCGGCATCTCCCCTCCCCGACGACCCCGGGAGCCCTGAACCTCCCGTGCTGATCATCGTCGGTCTCCTTCTCATCACCGTGCTCACCGCCGCCACCGGCTATTTCGTGGCGCAGGAGTTCGGTTACGTCGCCGTCGACCGCGGCAAGCTCAAGCAACTCGCCGACGGCGGCGACCGTGCCGCCGCCCGGGCCCTGGAGGTCACCGGTCGGCTCTCCTTCATGCTGTCCGGCGCCCAGCTCGGCATCACCGTGACCGCCCTGCTCGTCGGTTACGCCGCCGAGCCGTACCTGGGCGCCGGCCTGGCCGACCTGCTCGGCGTCGCCGGCCTGTCGAGCGCGGTGGCGCTGCCGCTGTCGGTGGCGCTGGCCCTGGTCATCGCCACCGTGGTGCAGATGGTCCTGGGCGAGCTGGCTCCGAAGAACCTGGCCATCGCCCGGGCCGAGCCGCTCGCCCGGGCGCTGTCCCGGTCCACCCTGATCTACCTGCGGGTCGCCGGTCCGCTGATCACCCTCTTCGACCGGGCCGCCGTGCGGCTGCTCCGCCGGGTCGGCATCGAGCCGATCGAGGAGCTGCCAAGCGGCGCCACCCCGGCCGACCTGGAACAGATCATCGCGGAGTCCCGCGAGGAGGGGCACCTCGACGCGGAGATGTCCGACCTGCTCGACCGGGGGCTCGACTTCCGGGAGCTGACCGCGGGCGAGGCCATGGTGCCCCGGGTGGACGTGCACACCGTCCGGGCCGACGAGCCGGTCAGCCGGGTCGTGGAGATGCTCGACACCGGTCACTCCCGGTTCCCGGTACGCGGCGCCGAGGGCGTCGACGACCTGATCGGCGTGATCGGCATCGCCGACGTGCTGGGGGTGCCGCCGGCCGAACGGGGGAGCACCCGGATCGACGCGGTGGCCGTACCCCCGTTGCTGGTCCCCGAGACGCTGCCGCTGCCGACGGTGCTGGACCGGCTCCGGTCCGGGCACCGGCAGCTCGCCTGCGTGGTCGACGAGTACGGCGGGTTCGCCGGTGTGATCACGCTTGAGGACCTGGCCGAGGAACTGGTCGGGCCGATCCGCGACGAGGACGACCCGCCGGAGCGAGCACCGGCCCGGCAGGAGGACGGCTCCTGGGTGGTGCCGGCCCGCTGGCGGATCGACGAGGTCGCCGACAGCACCGGCATCGAACTGCCCGAGGCGCCCGAGTACGACACGCTCTCCGGCCTGGTGATGCGGGAGCTGGGCCGGGTGCCCGAGGTCGGTGACCGGCTGGAGATCGCGCCCGCCGGTGAGGGCGACGAGCCGTCGTCCGGGCCGCGGGTGCTTGTGGAGGTGCTGGCCGTGGACCGGCACGTGGCCGACTCCGTCCGGCTCCGGTCGACCGCGGACGTCTCCGGGGAGGGTGCGGCATGAGCCCCGGGTTCGCGCTCGCATTCTCCGTGGTGCTGCTGGCGCTCAACGGATTCTTCGTGGCGGCCGAGTTCGCGTTGGTCGCCGCCAAACGGTACCGGCTGGAGCAGTCGGCGGCCGGGGGCGGCCGGGCGGCCCGCGCGGCGCTCGACGGCGTCCGCGAGCTGAGCCTGATGCTTGCCGGCGCGCAACTCGGCATCACGCTGTGCACGCTGGGCCTCGGCGCGCTCGCCGAGCCGGCCATCGAGCACCTGCTCAGCCCGCTGCTGCACGCGGTCGGCCTGCCGGACGCGGCAAGCCACGTCGTCGGCCTGCTGTTCGCGCTGGGCCTGGTGACCTTCCTGCACCTGGTGGTCGGTGAGATGGCGCCGAAGTCGTGGGCGATCACCGACGCGGAGCGCTCGGCGATGCTGCTGGCGCTGCCGTTCCGGGCGTTCGCCCGGATCGCCCGTCCGGTGCTCTCCCTGCTCAACGGGCTGGCAAACGTGATGCTGCGGCTGGTCGGCGTGCAGCAGCAGGACCAACTCGCCCAGGTGCACGGCCCGGATGAGCTGCGCATCCTGCTGGAGCAGTCTCGGGAGCACGGGCTGCTCGGCGCCGAGCAGCACCAGTTGCTGACGAGCATGCTGGAGTTGCAGGGCACCACTGTGGCGCAGGTGATGGAGCCGTTCGACCAGATCGTCACCGTGCGCCGGGACGACACCGCCGAGCGGATCGAGCACGTGTCCCGGGACAGCGGCCGGTCCCGGCTCGCCGTCCTCGACGCGGGCGGCGAGGTGTGCGGCCTGGTCCACGTACGGGAAGCGGTGCGGGCGGTCACCACCGGCCGGCCGGCGACCGCCGAAGAGCTGATGACTGGCGCGTTCACGCTGCCCGCCGAGGCTTCGGTGACCGAGGCGGTGGCCGCCATGCGGGGCCGGCAGGCCCAGCTCGCGCTGGTGCGCAACGGCGGCGGACCGACCCGGCCGATCGGCTTCGTAGCGCTTGAGGATCTCCTGGAGGAGGTCATCGGCGAGTTCGACGACGAAACCGACCCCATCCCCCGGGGCCGCCGCCTCCGCTGACCCCCTCCCCACCTCCGCCCCGCGCAGATTCCCGGAAAGTGTGGCTATTCGAGGCCGGATAGCCACACTTTCCGGGAAACAGGGCGCGACCCGATGGGGGTGTGTGAGGGCGGGCGGGGGGAAAGCCGCAGCGTGCGGGTTACGGGGGTGTCCAGGGGGGTTGGGCTCTCGGTGAGTAGCGCCCTGAGCAATCCGAGTACCCGGCCGGGTTTGCGGCTGCCGGGACGGGTGACGCTTGCCGCCGAGGGGGAGGACGTCCCGGTCCGGCGCATCCGACTGGGACTTGTCACGCAGGTCGAGCCGGAGGACCCGGGCGCGCCGCGTCAACTCGTGCAATATCACCAGTGGCCGATCGCCGGGCGGTTCGTGGTGCCGGCCGGCCGGCGGCGGGCGGTCGACTTCGCCGTACCGCTGCCCTGGGAGACGCCGGTGACCGTGTTCGGCGGGGTGCCGTTGATGACCCTGCGCACCGGGCTGCGTACCGAGGTGTCCCTCGACACGGACCTGGACCAGGGTGAGATGGTGCCGGTCCTCATCCACCCGCTGCCCACCCAGCAGCACCTGCTCGCCGCGCTCGGCACGCTCGGCTTCGTGATGCGGCAGGCGGGACTCCAGCAGGGCCGGCTGCCCGGGGTGGAGCAGGCGTTGCCGTTCCAGCAGCGGCTCGGGTTCTGGGCCGCCCCGCTCTACGCCGGGCCGATCACCGAGCTGGAAGTGGTCATGCTGACGAACTCGGCCGGCATGGAGGTGCTGTTCTGGCTGGACCGTCGGCTCTCCCTGGCCGGGGTGACCCACCAGAGCATCAGCCGGTTCCGGGTGTGGCACGCCGGGGCGGACCGCCGGGACTGGGTTTCCACCGTGGACGGCTGGCTGCGGCATGCCATCAACAGGCACGCCGCCGCAGCCGCCCACGCCGACTGGTCCGCCACGATCCGCGAGTCGGCGCACGTCAGCCGCCGTCCCGACCAGCCCGTCGCCCCCGGTTACGGCCTGGGTGGCACAGCCGGCGGCGCCGGAGTAGGCGGCGCCGGTGCCGGCGACGGCACCTGAGGTGTTAAGAAGGGCCCCGCCTCTACCGAATGCGTTAATAGGGGCCCCCTCCTTACACCTCACCTGGTGTATGCCGGGGCGGGCGGCTGGAGTCGCCCGCGCAACTCTTGCCGCGCGGCCGGCCACTCCTCGGCGAGCATCGAGTAGAGCGCGGACTGTCGCCAGGTGCCGTCGGCGCGACGTCGGTTGGACCGCAGTGTCCCTTCCCGCACCGCGCCGAGCCGCTCGATGGCCTGCTGGGACCGCGCGTTGAGCGTGCTGGTCTGCCAGGTGACCCGCACCGCGTCCAGCTCCTCGAAGGCCCGGGTGAGCAACAGCAGCTTCGCCTCGGTGTTGACGCCGGTGCGCCACCACGGCCGACCGAGTTGGGTCCAGCCGATCTCCACGGTCCGCAGGTCGGGGTCCGGGTGGTAGTAGGAGGTCGTGCCGACCACCGCCCCGGTGACCGCGCAACGCTGCGCCCACGGCGTACGGACGCCGCGCGACCAGTCGTCGAGGGCGGCACGGATCAGCTCGGCCGTCCCGGCCACGGTGGTGGGGCGCGGGCTGCCGACGTACCGCCATACCTCCTCGTCGTCGAGTGCGGCGTGCAGGTCCTCGGCGTGCGCGAGGTCGAGCGGCTCCAGCACCACGTGCGCGCCGCGCAGCACCACCGGCTCCAGCCAGGCCGACCGCGCCTGTCGCAGGTACGCCGGCACCGGCGCGGTGACCCCGGCGTCCGGCTCGGGCCGCCCCGGGGTGAGTCGCAGCGGCAGCACCCCGGCCCAGTACGGCAGGTCCGCGTCGGCCGGCTCGTCGTTCACCCCGCCGGTGCGCATCCGCACCGACACCTCGCGCAGCGGCAGCGCCAGCACCGCGGTCTCGGCCAGTTCGCGCCGGTTCGGCGGCCGGCTGTCGGCGGAGCGGCCGGCGGCCACCTTCTCCACGAGCGCGGTAAGCACCCGGGCCTTCTCGTCGGCGTCGTCGACGAGGCGGGCGGCGCCGTGCACGACGACGGACCGGTAGTTGGCGCTGTGGTGGAACTGCGAGCGGGCGTAGATCAGGCCGTCGAGGTGGGTGACCGCGACGCAGACCGCCAGCCCGGCCTCGCCCCGGGCGGCCAGCAGCGGCCGGCTGCCGGTGGAGCCGTGCAGGTAGAGCGTGTCGTCGACGCGGACGTGCAGGGTCGGCAGGACGCGCGGCTCACCGTCCACCACGAACGACAGCGCGCAGTGGTACGCCTCGTCGAGCAGCGCGTGGGCGGTGGCCCGGTCGTAGTGCATCCGGTCGCGGGTGCGGGTGGCGGTGGTGCGGTCGGTCGGAGGGTACATGTGACATCCCACCTTTGTTCTAGTACAATCCTCGAACTGTGGCAGCACATTATCAGGTGACCGGGTCCACGTCGGCGGCCATTTCGGCGAGCGTGGAATCCGCCATCCGCGCCGGCGACCTCGCGCCCGGTGACCCCCTCCCCGCAGTTCGCGCGCTCGCCGCCGACCTCGGCGTCAGCCCGGCCACCGTCGCGCGGGCGTACCAGGACCTGCGGCACCGGGGGCTGGTCGCGACCGCCGGCCGGCACGGCACCCGGGTCCGCCCCCGGCCGCCGGTGGCCACCCGCCGCGCCGCGCTGGCGCCCCCGCCGCGACCCGGCACCCGGAACCTCGCCGACGGGCACCCCGACGAACGGCTGCTGCCCCCGCTCGGTCCGCACCTCGCCGCGCTCGCCGCCGAGGTCGGCACCCCGACCGGGTACGCGGACGCCGCCGTCCTGCCCGAGCTGGCCGCGGTCGCCCGGGAACGGCTCGCCGCCGACGGGGTGCCGGCCGACGAGCTGACCGTCACCGGCGGCGCGCTCGACGGCATCGAACGGCTGCTCGCCGCCCACCTGCACCCCGGCGACGCGGTGGCGGTGGAGGACCCGGGCTGGGCCAACCTGCTCGACCTGATCGCCGCGCTCGGGCTGCGTACCGTCGGTGTGCCGGTGGACGACGACGGCCCGAGCGTGGCCGGGGTGCGGGCCGCGCTCGCCGCCGGGGTACGGGCGCTCGTGGTGACCAGCCGGGCCCAGAACCCGACCGGCGCGGCAGTCACCGCCGACCGGGCCGCCGCGCTGCGTACGCTGCTCGCCGGCCGCGCCGACCTGCTGGTGATCGAGGACGACCACGCCGCCGAGCTGGCCCGCGTACCCCTGCACCCGCTCGCCGGGGCGACCCCGGCGTGGGCCTTCGTCCGGTCGGTGAGCAAGCCCTACGGGCCCGACCTGCGGCTCGCCGTGCTCGCCGGCGACGAGGCCACCGTGGCGCGGGTGTCCGGCCGGGCGCGGGTCGGCGCCGGCTGGGTGTCCACAGTGCTGCAAAGCCTGGTCCTGTCGCTCTGGCGCGACCCGGCCACCGGCGAGCTGGTGCGGCGCGCGGCCGGCGGCTACGACAGGCGGCGCGACGGCCTGGTCGCCGCGCTTGCCGCGCGCGGGATGGTTGCGCACGGGCGGACCGGGATCAACGTCTGGGTGCCGGTGCCCGACGAGACGGTCGCGGTCACCGCGTTGCGCGACGCCGGTTGGTCGGTGGCGCCGGGAAGTCTCTACCGGATCGCCGCCGCCCCCGCCGTCCGGATCACCGTGAGCACCCTCGACGACCCCGACCTCCCCGGGCTCGCCGACGCCCTCACCCGCGCCCCGGTGGAAGGCGGGGCCCCCTATTAACGCTTTCGGTAGAGGCGGGGGCCCCGCTTAACACGCGGGGAGATGCGGCGTGGCGGGCGGTGGGTGGGGTAGAACGGTCGGCATGGTCGAGACCGGGAGCGCGCCTGGGGCGCAGGAGTTCATCCCGCCGGAGGCGGACACCATCGCCGCGCTGCGGGCCGCGTCGGCCGGCTGCCGGGGCTGCGAGCTGTACCGGGACGCGTCGCAGACCGTCTTCGGCCGGGGTGACGAGCGCGCCCGGGTGGTCCTCGTCGGCGAGCAGCCGGGGGACGTGGAGGACCAGCAGGGACTGCCGTTCGTCGGCCCGGCCGGCCGGCTGCTGCGCCGGGCCGTCGACGACGCCGGCCTCGACCCCGCCCAGCTCTACCTGACGAACGCGGTGAAGCACTTCCGCTTCGAGCTGCGCGGCAGGCGACGCATCCACCAGACTCCGGACCAGGTGCACATCACCGCCTGCCGGCCCTGGCTGGTCGCCGAGTTCGCCCGGCTCCACCCGGAGATCGTGGTGGTGCTCGGCGCCACCGCCGCCAAGGCGCTGCTCGGCCCGACGTTCCGGGTGACGAGGCAGCGCGGCGAACTGCTGCCGTGGCCGGCCGCCGCGCAACATCCGGAGGACTTCGCCGGGGTGCCGGTGGACCGCGCCGGCGCGGTCGCCGACGCGCCGACCACCCGGCTGCTCGCGACCATCCACCCGTCCGCCGTGCTACGCGCCGACAACCAGGACATCGCGTACGACGGACTGGTCGCCGACCTGAAGGTGGCCGCAGGGGCGTTGAGCTGAGTCAGCCGCGCAGCGTCTGCGGTGATGATGCAGTCGTGGTTACGACCTCGGCCGCTGCCCCGCGAAGCTGGTGAGCAGGGCACCCAGCTTGTCGAGGCTGCCCGCGGCGGCGGAGCCGCCGATCGCGTTCGGGTAGTCGTGGTACGTGACGATCTCGCCACCCCGGATGCGAAGCACGCCGAGCGACGAATGGATGCGGAAGTCACTGTCGGTGCCGCGCGAGAACCCGACCAGCTCGATCGAGACGACGAGGATCTCGGGATCGGCGCCCGGGTACGTGGTGACGTTCACCTCGCGCGTGTCGAGGACCGCTGCGGCGCCGCCCAGCCGCGTTCGCAGGTGCTCGCGGATGACGTCCCGGCCCTCGAACCGGGTCGCTATTCCGGGCAGGGTGAACATGGTCTCGTACACCCCGTCGACCGCGAACAGGGCGGCCATCAGGTCCGCCGCCCCCTCCTTGGCGAGGAACACGGCGCGGAGCCCGTTCACGATCTCGTGGTGGTGCGTCTTTGCGGAACCGGCAACGTCGGTCATGGGACTCCTCGTCAACAATGGGCCTGAGACGTGGGCAACGAACTACAATCGGAACGCTGCCTCCCCTTAAGTTACGGAACGAGCGTTCCGCTGTCAAAGCCGGGTCTGTCCGGCCGGATCGGAGGTCACCATCGCCGGCACTCCCCGGACGCCGCCAGTGCCGTCCGCGTCGGAAACCAGCAGCGCGAGCGGCTCCGCCCAGGCGCTGCGGGCCGACGCCGCCCGCAACCGCGCGCGGGTTCTCCAGGCCGCCCGGGAGGCGTTCGCCGCCGAGGGCGTCACCGTGCCGCTGGACGAGATCGCCCGCCGAGCCGGCGTCGGGACCGGCACCGTGTACCGGCACTTCCCCAGCAAGGACGCGCTCTTCGAGGCCGTGGTCACCGACCGACTGGCGCAACTCTTCGCCACCGTACGCAGCCTCGGCGCCGCGGAGGAACCCGGTGACGCATTCCTCGCGGTGTTCCGCGAGATGGTCGCCGCCGCGCTGTTCAACCGGGCGCTCTGTGAGGCGTTCGACGCCCACGAGATGTCCCACTCGGCGTCGCTGCCGACCACTCAGGGCGCCTTCCGGGAGGCACTCGGGGAGATCCTCCGCCGGGCGCAGCGGGCCGGCGCGGTCCGGGCCGACCTCGAACCGGCCGACGTCATCGCCCTAGTCCTGGCCTGTGTCGCGGCCGAGGGGGCCGCAAAGGCGGACACGCCGGGACGAATGACCGAGATGATGATCGAGGTGTTCCGTCCGGATCGGATGACCGATGGAGTTCCGGGTTTCGTTACAAGGCCCGCCGCAGTGCCGCAAGAGCGTTACGAAACTAGCGACACCTGGGTAGCGCCGGTCACCCCGCCGGCCGGCCGGCCGGCCACCTGCGACATGTGCGGGACCGCGATCGCCACGGCACAGACCGGCAGGCCGGCCCGCTATTGCAGCTCCCGCTGCCGGCAGCGGGCGCACCGCCTACGCACGCAGGAGAACGCGAGCCGCACCCCCTGAGGCTGTCCGACCTGAGGCGGCCAGGTCAGCCCAGGCGCTGGTCCTTGACCGCGGCAACGAACGTCTCGAACGTATCCGGGGCGAACACCAGCGCCGGCCCGTGCTCGTCCTTGCTGTCCCGGACAGCGACGACGCCAGGGAGATTTGCCGCAACCTCCACGCAGTTGCCACCGTTGTTGCCGCTCTTCGTGCTCTTGTGCCAGTGCGCGCTGCTCAGGTCCATGACGCTGCCGCTTCTCTGATGAGGTTGATCGATTGAGTTCGAGGGAGAGCTTCCCCTACTATGCGCGCCCAGCGTTGTTCCAGGGTACCGACTTCACCCCGGTCCTCGATGATCTGCGCCCTGACCTGCGCGTCAATATGGGCTACGCGAGTGCCGTCCGGCATCTCGGCCATCGCGAACGGACCTCCCATTCCGGGGTACAGCGGCGTGTTGAGGGGAACTACGTGCACCTGTACCGAGTTCAGCTCGGCGCAGGCGAGGATGTGCAGGCATTGTTCGTGCATCACTGAACGGTCTGAGTTGGCCGGACGGTGAAGGACCGCCTCGTCCATGACCGCGACGAAGAGCGGCGGCCGGGAGCGGCGAAGGATCGACTGACGCTCGATCCGAGCGGTGGTCAGCTCGTCCACCTCCTGCGTGGTCAGTGACTCCATCGCCAGCGTCGCTCTGGCGTACGCTTCGGTCTGCAACAGCCCCGGCACCCAGGCAAGTTCGAATCCACGTAGGGCCAGCGCTTCCCGCTCGATCTCGGCCCAGGGGCGGAACCATGACGGCTCACGTCTCTTGAGCACGTCCGGCCACAGGTCCTTTACGTCCTTGCCGAGGATGGCCGCTACCCGGGAGCGGGCCAGGGGGCGAGGGATGCGCCCACGACTGACCCAGCGCTGTGCCGTCTTGGGGTCGACACCTGTCTGAGCTGCGAGGCTCTCCGCGGTCTCACCCGCTTCGGTCATGGCCGCTATGAGTCCGTGGTTCACGGTGCCCTCCCCAATGGACGTCCCCGACGTCTCACGAACATACAGCAACGCTGTGTGAGGGTCTTGTCACCGTTCGGCATCGTGTGCGAAGCGACGACGATGCGGAGGCCGGAGATGCCCAGGTGGAAGTGGTTCCAACGAGAGGACGAGCCGGTCGACATGGTGCAGCCGGCCACGGCGTACCCCGACCGGGCCGGCGCCCACGCGACGCCGCCGTTCTCCGTGATCTTGGCCGGCTACGTGCTCGACTTCCATCACCGGCAGCCCTGCTCCCGGTGCGAGGCGGACGGCGGTTGTGAACGACTCACGCGAGCGTGCGAGACCCTGCGCGCCTGGCGGGACCGGAAGGAAACCGGTGAAGCTGAACGGCGGTGACGTCCTGCTGATCACCAGGACCGCGAGCGTCCAGTTCACGAAGCCGATCCGGTTCCGCGTGATCAGGGACGTCACGGACGCCGCCACCTTCGACGGCTGGCGGTGGGTCGACGGCTACGAGTTGGACGCCAAGGGCGAGGCGGTCCGGCGGCGGCGCATCTTCGTACAGTCGAAGGGGTTGCGGGTGGAGCGCCGGGCGGTCGGCGACGGTCGGGTGCGGCTCCCCGCCCGCTGAGTCAGCCGCGGTCCTGCCACGTGCAGAGGCAGACCCGGTTGCCGTCCGGGTCGGCGAGCACCCAGAAGTTCGGCGCCTCGGCGTCGCTGACGAGCGTGCCGCCCGCTGCGAGCGCCGCCTCGATGCGCGGCGCGACCTCGGCCGGGTCGACCCACACGTCCGGGTGCCAGCGCTGCCGGGGCTCGTCGCGGCCCGATGCCTGGAACCAGATCGTCGGCAGCGCGCCGGCCGGATCGCGTACCTCGTCGTCGGCGGCCCCTTCGTCGTCCGGTCGCGCCCAAGCCAGGACCGCCCGCCAGAACGGCGCCACGGCGGCGTGCTCCGGGCTGTCGAGCGCGAGTTCCAGCCGGGTCAGGCCGACGTGGGTGAGCGTCAGGCCGGCGTCGGCGGCGAGCGCCGAGATGGTCCGGGCCAGCCGCAGGTCACGGTCGGTGACCCCGCCCACGTCGTGCGACCGGAGCCGCACGTCCACGAAGGTGTAGCGCAGGTCCAGGTCGGGATGATGGTCGACCCGCTCGGCCTCCGCGCCGACGGCGGCCACCAGCGCCAGGCCGGCCGCGAAATCCGGGGTACGGATGCGGGTGTGCAAGGCGCCGAGTAGGTACGTCCACCCGTCCAGCCCGGCGTCGGCGATCTGTGCTCCGGTCAATGTGCCCATCCGGCCATCCTGACGCGCCTCGTTTGCCGGCCGGCCACCGGGCCCCTGTCCGGGGCGGGTGAGCGGTGTCAGACTGGCCGCCATGGAGCAGCATCTCTACCAGCCCGTCCACGAGGAGTTCCGGGACCTGTGCCGCCGGTTCCTGGCCCGGGAGGCGGTGCCGCACCACGAGCGGTGGGAGGCCGAGGGCATCGTCGACCGCGAGGTGTGGCACAAGGCGGGCGGGGCCGGCCTGCTCGGCCCGGACGTCGACCCGGCGTACGGCGGTGGTGGGCAGCGCGACTTCCGGTTCAACGCGGTGCTCGACGAGGAGATCGTCGCGGCCGGCTGCACCGGGCTGGGCTTCGGCCTGCACAACGACGTGGTGGCGCCGTACCTGACCGAGCTGACCACCGACGACCAGCGCAAGCGTTGGCTGCCCGGCTTCTGCTCCGGCGACCTGGTCACCGCGATCGCGATGAGCGAGCCGGGCGCGGGCAGCGACCTGGCCGGCATCCGCACCACAGCGGTCCGCGACGGCGACTCGCTCGTGCTCAACGGCCAGAAGACGTTCATCACCAACGGGGAGATGGCCGACCTCGTGGTGGTGGTGGTCAAGACCGCCCCGGACCAGGGCGCGCACGGCGTGAGCCTGGTGGTGGTGGAGAGCGGCACCCCCGGCTTCGACCGGGGCCGCCGGCTCGCCAAGGTCGGCCTGCGGGCCAACGACACCGCCGAGCTGTTCTTCGACGACTGCCGGGTGCCGGCGGAGAACCTGATCGGCGTCGAGAACCAGGGCTTCTACCATCTGATGGCCAACCTGCCCCGGGAGCGGCTGAGCATCGCCGTCGGCGCGGTGGCGGCCTGCGAGAAGCTGCTCGCGCTGACGGTCGGGTACGCCCGGTCCCGGGAGGCGTTCGGCCGACCGATCGGTGCGTTCCAGCACAACCGGTTCCTCCTGGCCGAGCTGGACACCGAGGTCACCATCGCGCGGACGTTCGTCAACCACTGCGTGGCCGAGCACGACGCGGGCCGGCTCTCGGTGACCGACGCGGCGAAGGCCAAGTGGTGGACCACCGAGCTTCAGACCAGGGTCGCCGACAGGTGCGTGCAGTTGCACGGCGGCTACGGCTTCATGCTGGAGCACCCGGTGGCGAAGGGCTGGCTGGACAGCCGGGTGCAGACCATCTACGGCGGCACCACCGAGATCATGAAGGAGATCATCGGCCGCGGCCTCGGCCTGTAGCGAAACCGGGTGCCGGTCGGCCGCTCCGGTAGGGGACGATGAGGCCCCCGCCGTCCCCCAGGAGCGCCATGACCACCGACCTGACCGCCCCGGCACCGCCTCGGCCCGACATCGCCGGCATCCAGCGGCGTACCCTCCGGCTGCTCGTCTGCACCCAGATCATCGGCGGCGTCGGCGTCGCCATCGGCATCTCGGTCGGCGCGCTGCTCGCGGCCCGGGTCGCCGGCACCGCCCTGGCCGGGCTGGCGCAGAGCGCCGGGGTGGTCGGTGCCGCGCTGCTCGCCGTACCGGTGACCCGGCTGATGGCGGCCCGCGGGCGGCGACCCGGCCTGGTCGCGGCCTATCTGGTCGGCGCGGCCGGCGGTGTGCTCGTGGTGGTGGCCACCGCGACCCACGTGGTGCCGCTGCTCTTCGTCGGCATGCTGCTGTTCGGTGGCGGCACGGCAGCCAACCTCCAGGCCCGCTACACGGCCGTCGACCTGGCCGAGCCGGAGCGCCGTGGCCGGCAGTTGTCGCTCGTGGTCTGGGCCACCACCATCGGCTCGGTGGCCGCGCCGAACTTCGCCGCGCTCGCCGACGACACCACCCGGGGGTGGGGCCTGCCGGTGCTGGCCGGCCCGTTCGCCTTCAGCGCCGTCGCGTTCGTGCTGGCCGCCGCCGTACTCCTGGTCCTGCTCCGGCCGGACCCGCTGCTCACCGCGCGCCGGCTGGCGGCGGCCGAGGACACCCGTCCCGCCGGCCCCGCACCGGCGGTCACCCGCCGCGGGGGCATGGTCGCCGCGTGGCGGACGGTACGCGGGCGGCCGGCCGCCCGCCTCGGCATCGCGGCGGTCGCGGTGGGGCACCTGGTGATGGTCGCGGTGATGTCGATGACCCCGGTGCACCTCGGCGAGTGGCACTCCGACGCGGACGTGCTGCGGGTGGTGGGGATCGTGCTCAGCCTGCACATCGCCGGCATGTACGCGCTGTCGCCGGTGGTGGGTTGGCTGACCGACCGGCTGGGCCGGCGGCCGGTGATCCTCGGCGGCGTGGCGTTGCTGCTGGCGGCGTGCGCGGTCGCCGGCACCGCGGGCCACCACACCGCGTCGCTCTCGGTGGGGCTGGCGCTGCTCGGGCTGGGCTGGTCGGGCACCATGGTGGCGGGCTCGACGCTGCTGTCGGAGTCGGTGCCCACCGCCGACCGGCCCGGCGTGCAGGGCCTGTCCGACCTGCTCATGGGGTTGGCCGGGGCGGGTGCGGCAGCGGTGAGCGGGTTCGTCCTGCGGGCCGTGGGGTACCCGACGCTCACCCTGCTGGCGGCGATCGCGGTGGTGCCGCTTGTGGCGCTGGCGCTGCGGCGTACCGGCGGCGTTCCCGGCGCGGCCGGGGGTTCCGGCGCTGCCGGACATGACGAGGAGGACTGAACACGTGCGGCTGACCGACTTCTGGACGCGGCTGGAGGAGGCGTTCGGGCCGGGCTACGCGGCAAGCATCGCCAGCGACCAGGTGTTGTCCCAACTCGGTGGGCGGACCGTCGAGCAGGCCCTGGCCGCCGGTGAGGAGACGCACGTGGTGTGGCGCGCGGTGGTGGCCGCGTATCCCGACCGGGTGCCCGCGCGACTACGCTGAGCAGCCTTTTCGGCGGTTCCGCGTGTCGCTTGCCCAGTCGTACACCTGTTCGGCTATTGTCCACAGCGGGGTGCTCGTCCACAGCTCGCGGCCCGTCGGCTGGTTTTCTGTCGGACCCAGCGCCTAGCGTGTCCCGCGTGACGCGAAGCTCAGGAAAGACGCCGGCGAAGGCAGGGGTGGCAACGATGGCGGCAGGGCCGGACCGGGAGAAGGCACTCGACCTTGCTCTCGCTCAGATCGATAAGCAATTCGGCAAGGGTTCGGTGATGCGGCTGGGGGAGCGGCCCGTCATCCAGACGGCGGTCACGCCGACCGGCTCCATCGCGCTCGACGTGGCGCTCGGCGTGGGCGGTCTGCCCCGCGGCCGGGTCGTCGAGATCTACGGTCCGGAGTCCAGCGGTAAGACCACTGTCGCCCTGCACGCGGTGGCCAACGCCCAGCGGGCCGGTGGCATCGCCGCGTTCATCGACGCCGAGCACGCGCTCGACCCGGAGTACGCGAAGGCCCTCGGTGTCGACACCGACGCCCTGCTGGTCTCCCAGCCGGACACCGGCGAGCAGGCGCTGGAGATCACCGACATGCTGGTGCGCTCCGGCGCGATCGACATCATCGTGATCGACTCGGTCGCCGCCCTGGTGCCGCGCGCCGAGATCGAGGGCGAGATGGGCGACAGCCACGTCGGCCTCCAGGCCCGGTTGATGAGCCAGGCGCTGCGGAAGATCACCGGCATCCTCAACAACACCGGCACCACCGCGATCTTCATCAACCAGCTCCGCGAGAAGATCGGCGTGATGTTCGGCTGCATGTCGTACTCGACCAGGGTCACCCTGGCCGACGGCACGCAGGAGAAGATCGGCAAGATCGTCAACCAGCGGATGGATGTCGAGGTTCTCTCCTACAACCCGGACACCGACCGGGTGGAGCCCAAGCGGATCACCAACTGGTTCAACAACGGGCCGGCGGAGCAGTTCCTCCAGTTCACCGTTGCCAGGTCCGGCGGCAACGGCCGGTCCCAGTTCGCCGCGACCGCCAATCACATGATCCGGACGCCCGGCGGCTGGCGGGAGGCGGGCGAGTTGATCGCCGGCGACCGGGTGATGCTTGCCGAGTCGCGTCGTCTCAGCGAGCAGCAGTGGCAGGTCGTGCTCGGTTCGCTGATGGGCGACGGGGCGCTGTCGCCGAACCAGCGGGACCGCTCCGGTGTCCGCTTCCGCCTGGGGCACGGTGCCCAGCAGGTCGCCTACCTCGACTGGAAGGTCTCCCTGCTGGGCAACATCAGCCATTCCCGCCGCACCGACGCCCGTGGCGCGAGCTTCGTCGACTTCACGCCGCTGCCCGAGCTGGACGAGCTGCGTCGCGCGGTATATCTCGGTGACGGTAAGAAGCATCTCAGTTGGGACTACCTCAAGGCGTTGACCCCGCTGGCGCTCGCCGTGTGGTTCATGGACGACGGCTGCTTCACGCTGCGCTCCAAGGGCCTGCAGAAGCGAACGGCAGGTGGTTCGGGTCGGATCGAGATCTGCGTCGAGGCGATGGCGGAGGGGACCAGGACCCGTCTGGTCGACCACCTGCGCGACGCGTACGGCCTGGACGTGAAGCTGGTTGCGCGAGGCGCCCGGCAGACCGCGTCGATCATCTTCACCACCGACGCGTCGGCGACGTTCCAAGAGCTGATCGCGCCCTACGTTCCGGTCGCCATGGAGTCGAAGCTCCTGCCCCGATTCCGGGGGCAGTGCGTGGTGGAGCCGCAGTTCGTGCCGGCGGAGCTCACCCCGGTGCCGGCGCGGGTCATCGACGTACGGGTCAAGCCCCGTACCCGGTCGATGAACCGGTTCGACATCGAGGTGGAGGGCAACCACAACTATTTCGTCGACGGTGTCATGGTGCACAACAGCCCGGAGACCACCACCGGTGGCCGGGCGCTGAAGTTCTACGCCTCGGTCCGGCTCGACGTGCGCCGCATCGAGAGCCTCAAGGACGGCACCGACGTGGTCGGCAACCGCACCCGGGTCAAGGTCGTGAAGAACAAGGTCGCCGCGCCGTTCAAGCAGGCCGAGTTCGACATCATGTACGGCAAGGGCATCTCCCGCGAGGGCTCCCTGATCGACGTGGGCGTGGAGCAGGCGATCATCCGCAAGTCCGGCGCCTGGTACACCTACGACGGCGACCAGCTCGGCCAGGGCAAGGAGAAGGCCCGCGAGTTCCTGCGCGAGAACCCGGACGTGGCGGCCGAGGTCGAGAAGAAGATCCTGGAGAAGCTCGGCGTCGGCACCGGTGGTGCGGGCGACGCCACCGGCGGCCCGGAGCTGCCGCCGGTCGACTTCTGATCCGCTGATCCGTGGCAGGACGACGCGCCCGCACGGGGCGGGGCTGGGATGCCAGCCCACCCCGTCCGGGTGACGCCACCGGCACGCCCCAGCCTCGCCGTGGGCGCCGTGGCCGCGCGGCGGAGCCCGAACCAGGGGAGGCTCCGGCTCCGCCGCGTGACGAGGCCGAGCTGGCCCGGGAGATATGTCTGCGGCAGCTCGCGACCCGGCCACGCACCCGGGCCGAGCTGGCCGGCGCGCTGACCCGGCGGGGCATCTCCGAAGAGGTGACCGAGCAGGTCCTCGACCGCTACGACGAGGTCGGCATCGTCGACGACGCCGCCTTCGCCCAGGCGTGGGTGAGCAGCCGGCACACCGGCCGTGGGCTGGCCCGCCGGGCGCTCGCCAACGAGCTGCGCCAGAAGGGCGTCGACGGCGAGGTCGCAGGCGCCGCCCTGGAGGGGATCGACCAGGAGACCGAGGAGGAGACGGCCCGGGCCCTGGTGGAGCGGAAGCTGCGCACCGCCCGTGGCGAGCCCGACGCGGTGTTCCGGCGCCTGGTCGGCATGCTGGCGCGCAAGGGCTACCCGGCCGGCGTGGCGATCCGCGCGGTGAAGGACGCCCTCGCCGCGCAGAGCGCCGAGGCGGCCGAGTTCGCCGAGCACATCGACGCCGACGCGATGGCCGACGCCGAGAACGACCTCGACGCCCGCCGGCACGACTGACCGGCCCGGCGCGTCAACATCGTGAGGACCGTGGGGAAGGGTGCACATCCATGCTGAAGGCGTGCGGGAGGGGTGCGCGCCGGTGCTGAAGGCGTGCCTGAACGGTGGCCGGCGGCGGGACGAGCATCCCGCCGTGCCGCTCACCCCGGCCGAGCTGGCGGTCGACGCCGTCCGTTGCGCGGAGGCCGGGGTGGCGGCGGTGCACGTCCACCCCCGTGACGACAGCGGCGCCGAGTCGCTCGACCCGGCCGTGATCGCCGCGGCGCTCACCGCCGTCCGGGCGGCCCGCCCCGGCCTGCCGGTCGGCGTGAGCACCGGCGCCTGGATCGTGCCCGACCCGGCCGAGCGGGTCGCCGCCGTCCGCGCCTGGACGGTGCTGCCCGACTTCGCCTCCGTCAACGCCCACGAGCCAGGGGCGGCGGAGGTCGCCGCGGCCCTGCACGAGCGCGGCGTCATGGTCGAGGCCGGCCTCTGGACGGAGGCGGCGGTGCATGCCTGGCGCCGCTGGTCGACACCGACCGGGCGGGTCCTCGTCGAGTGCATGGCCGAACCGGTGGAGGCGGCGCTCGCCGACGCGACCGCGATCCTCGCCGCGCTCGCCGACGCGACCGCGATGCCGGTCCGGCTGGCCGACGCGACCGCGATCGGCGACGGGCTGCCCGACGGGTGCCCGCCGGTGCTGCTGCACGGCGAAGGCCCGGCCACCTGGCCGGTGTTCGCCGAGGCGGTCCGAAAGGGCCTGCACACCCGGATCGGCCTGGAGGACACGCTGCTGCTGCCCGACGGCAGCACCCCAGCGGACAACCACACCCTGGTCCAAGCCGCCCAAGCCCAGATCACCCCCTGACAGTTACCCCCCACCCCGCCCCCCTGCCCTGCCCTGCCCCTCTGCCCCCGGCGATCATGAAGTTGACGGCATAGTTGATCTCCAAAACGGCCGTCAACTTCATGATCGCCGGGGCTGGCGAGGTCATCGTGGGTCGGTGATCAAGGGGTTTGTGTCTGGTGGGTGATCGTTCTTGACGTCAACTCCTTGATCACCGAGGGGTTGGAGGGCGGGAGAGGGGGCGGGTGGGTTCTGGCGGTGCGGCGTGTGGTCTGAGCAGGCGGGAAAGGTCACGGGGAGGTGACGGGCGGCGAGGTTTGTCCGGCGCTGTCCGGCATATTCTCAGCAATCCGTGACGGGTCAACTTCTCTCCGTCCGGGTGGTTTGATCATGACTCCTTGACCGAACGGCCCCTAGCGACCTAGCCTCGCCATACAGGCTCACTTTGCCCGACCAGCGCAGGCTAAGCGCACAACATAGAACGCGTAACAAGACAGCATCACTTTGGCCAGCTTCACCGGCCTTTGACGGCAGCTCCGGATCCGTCCGGAGCGTCCGACAACTGCAACCGGCCGCTGGCGGTGCCCAACGAGGGGCACCGCCGACGGAAAGCTGCCCAGAGCCAGCCGCTCCGGTCGGGCGTCCAGAGCCGCAGGCGCGCGTCTTCGCGCGTGTCCTGCGACCGACGTTCAGGGGAGGCGGCCATGGCGCGGCGGCACAGGTTCACCGGCGGTCTGCCACACGGTCCCGGCCGGTCTTCGCCGGGTATCCGATCCCGGCCCACAGACGATTCGCGACCGACGGAGCGACCACTGCCGCTCCACGCGGCGCAGCGGCCCGCCACGTCACGGCGGACACCAGACGCGAACCGAACCGGCACGGCAGCGCGGACCGCGGGGGCGGCGTTGGCCGGCACGGCGAAGCGGTTCGACGGGACCGCGGGGGCCGGCGCGGCGGCGGGGTTCGACGGAGCGGCACACCGCTGCGGGGTCACGCGATGAGCGCCTTCGACGTGGTCCTCCTCGTGGTGGTCCTGCTGCTTGTCGCGTTGGTGATCGGCGCGGTGCTGTTCGGCGTGCGTACGCTCAAGCGGCTCAGCCTGGCCCCCGCGCCGGAGGACCCGGCCTTCATCGCGGAGAAGGACCGGCAGGAGCAGTCCCTGGCCGCGCTCCGCAACGCCGCCGACGAGGCGAACAGCACCATCGACGTGGCGAAGTCGGCCGCTTCCGCCGCCCGCGCCGAGGCCGCTGCCGCGAAGGCCGAGGCGAAGGCCGCCCGGGCGGAGGCCCGGCGGGTGCTCGACGACGCCCGGGCCGAGGCCGACACCGTGCTGGAACGGGCGCACAAGCAGGCCGAGGCGGACGCCGACCAACTGCGTACCACCGCGCGACGCAGCGGCGAGCGGGAGGTGGCGGTGCTCGCCGCCACCACCCGGGAACAGGCCGCCGAGGTGGAGCGGCGGGCGGCCCGGATGGACGAGCGGGAACGGCTGCACACCGAGGAGGTGGAGCGGCTGGCCGAGCGGGAACGGCAGCTCACCGCCGCCACCGCCGCGCTCGCCGCCCGGGAGATCGCGCTCGGCGAACGTGAGCGGGCGCTGACCGAGGTGGAGGAGCAGCGCCGCCGCGAGCTGGAACGGGTAGCCGGCCTGACCGCCGACACGGCCCGCGCCGAGCTTGTCGAGTCGATCGAGGGGCAGGCGAAGCGGGAGGCCGCGCTGCTGGTCCGGGAGATCGAGTCCGAGGCGCGGGGCACCGCCGAGCAGCGCGCCCGCCACATCGTGGTGGACGCGATCCAGCGGGTCGCCAGCGAGCAGACCGCGGAGAGCGTGGTGAGCGTGCTGCACCTGCCCGGCGACGAGATGAAGGGCCGGATCATCGGCCGGGAGGGGCGCAACATCCGCGCCTTCGAGTCGGTCACCGGCGTCAACCTGATCATCGACGACACGCCCGAGGCGGTGCTGCTCTCCTGCTTCGACCCGGTCCGCCGGGAGGTCGGCCGGCTCACGCTGGAGAAGTTGGTGCTCGACGGCCGGATCCACCCGCACCGGATCGAGGAGGTCTACGACCTGGCCCGGCAGGAGGTGGAGGAGTTGTGCCACCGGGCCGCGGAGGACGCCCTGGTCGAGGTGGGCATCACCGAGATCCACCCGGAGCTGGTCACCCTGCTGGGCCGGTTGCGCTACCGGACGTCGTACGGGCAGAACGTGCTCAAGCACCTGGTCGAGACCGCGCACATCGCCGGCACCATGGCGGCCGAGCTGCGACTGGACGTGCCGACCATCAAGCGCTGCGCGTTCCTGCACGACATCGGCAAGGCGTTGACCCACGAGGTGGAGGGCAGCCACGCCATCATCGGCGCCGACCTGGCCCGCAAGTACGGCGAGGCCGAGGACGTGGTGCACGCCATCGAGGCGCACCACAACGAGGTGCCGCCGCAGACCATCGAGGCGGTCCTCACCCAGGCGTCGGACGCCTGCTCGGGCGGGCGGCCGGGGGCGCGGCGGGAGAGCCTTGAGGCGTACGTCAAGCGGCTGGAGCGGATCGAGGAGATCGCGGCCGGCAAGCTCGGCGTGGAGAAGGTCTTCGCCATGCAGGCGGGCCGGGAGATCCGGGTGATGGTCAAGCCGGACGACGTGGACGACATCGGCGCGGCGGTGCTGGCCCGGGACGTGGCGAAGCAGATCGAGGAGGAGCTGACCTATCCGGGGCAGATCCGGGTGACGGTGGTGCGCGAGTCCCGGGTCACCGAGATCGCCCGCTGACTGGCGTACGCGAAAGGGCCGGCCGGATGCGTTCCGGCCGGCCCTTTCCGCTTCGTCGGTCAGCCGGCGCCGCCGGCGCCCTCGGCCTGTGAGGCGAGCACGGCGGGCGGCGGGGTGGGCGCCGTCCCGGTGGACTTGCGGCCTCGGGAGAGGCGACGCTCGGTGTACTGCGCGAGCTTCGACAGCGTGTAGTTGATCGCGATGAAGAGCACGGCGATCACCACGTACACCTGGATCGGGTTACCGAGCACGCCGATGATCTGCTTGCCGATGTTGAGCGTCTCCTCGTAGCTGATGATGAAGCCCAGCGAGGTGTCCTTGAGCACCACCACGAGCTGGCTGATCAGCGCCGGCAGCATGATCCGGAAGGCCTGCGGCAGCAGGATCATCCCGGTGGTCTGGAACGGGGAGAGCCCGATCGCGGCGGCGGCCTCGCCCTGGCCGCCGGGCAGCCCCTCCATGCCGGAGCGCAGGATCTCGGCGATGACCACCGAGTTGTAGACGGTCAGGCCGATGACGAGATACCAGAGGTTGTCGAACGAGATGCCGAACTCGGGGAAGCCGCGCGCCACGAAGAAGATGGTGATGACGACCGGCAGGCCGCGGAACACCTCGACGCAGACCCGGGTCACCACGGACAGCAGCCAGCTCAGCCCGCGCAGCGGATAGGCGAGCGGCGTGGCCAGGCCGGTGAAGCGCCGCCGGGTCAGGCTCTTGAGCTGGATCCGCAGCACGGCGAGCAGGGTGCCGGCGACGAGGGACGCGACGATGGCAAGCGCCGCGGCGGTGAGCGTGTTCTTCAGGCCGAGCCCGAGCCGGTCCCAGACCTGGGAGAAGTTCTCGTTGGACGGGTCGATAAGCGGACCCCACAGCTCCATCGAGAGCTGGCCCTTGTCGGCCAACGGCCGGTAGATCAGGAGGTACGCGCCGAGCAGCACCACCACGACGGCGACCAGGCTGCTGATAAGCGTGATCCGGCGCTGGCGCGGGCCCGGAACGTCGTAGAGGACGCTGGTCTGCCGGCTCATCGGGCCACCGCCTGTCGCTTCTCGATCCGGTCCAGCAGGGCGCCGAGCGGCACCGTCATGATCAGGTAGCCGACGGAGATGCCGATCGCCACCGGGATGAAGGCGTAGCCGCCGGCGGAGGTGAGCTGGTCGGCGGTCTGGGAGAGGTCACCCACGACGCCGAAGAAGCCGACGAGCGCGGAGTTCTTGATCATCGCGATGATGACCGAGCCGAGCGGCACCACGGACGCCTTCCACGACTGCGGCAGCACCACGTGGCGCAGGTTCTGGCCGAAGGTGAGGCCCAGCGACCGGGCCGCCTCGGCCTGGCCGGCCGACACCGCGTTCACCCCGGAGCGCAGCGCCTCGCAGACGAACGCGGCCGTGTAGAGGACCAGGGCGATCAGCCCGAAGCGGAAGTAGGGCAGGTCGGTGCCGAGCCGGCTGAAGATCACCTCCAGGCCCGGGATCCGCAGGAACTCCGCGTTCGACCCCAGCGCCGGCAGGCCGAACGCGGCGAAGAACAGCACCACGGTCAGCGGCATGTTCCGGAAGATGTTCACGTACGTGGTGCCGACGGCGCGCAGTGGCGGCACCGGCGAGATGCGCAGCACCGCCACGACGGCGCCCAGGATCAGGGCGCCGATCGCGGCGAGTACGCAGATCTGGAGGGTGAGCCAGAACCCGCCCGCGAAGACGTCGAACTTGTCGATGAGCACATTCACGGGTCGGTTTCCTCCCCACCCTCCGGATCGGACGGATCAGTAGCGGTTGACGGTCGGGGCGTCGCCGAGCGTGGCGCCGAACTTGCCGGCGGTGTCGTCCCACGCCTTCTTCCAACTGCCGTCGGAGAAGGCCTTCTCCAACGTGTCGTTGACGAAGTTGCGGAAGTCGGTGTCCTCCTTCTTGACACCGATGCCGTACGGCTCCTTGGTGAAGTTGTCGCCGGCCATCTTGAAGGACGACTCGTCCTTGGCGATGTAGCCGAGCAGGATGACGTTGTCGGTGGTGACGGCGTCGACCTGCTTGCCCTTGAGGGCGTCGCGGCACTTGTCGTAGGTGTCGAAGAGCACAAGCTGGGAGCCGACGTCCTTGACGTACTTCTTGATCTCCTCGGCCGGGGTGGAGCCGGTGACCGAGCAGACCTTCTTGGCGCCGTCCTTGAACGAGTCCGGACCGGTGATCGCGGTCTCGTCCTTGCGCACCATGATGTTCTGGCCGGCCTCGTAGTACGGCCCGGCGAACGCGATGCGCTCCTTGCGCTTGTCGTTGATCGTGTAGGTGGCCGCGACCAGGTCGACGGTGCCGTTCACGATGACGTCCTCGCGGACCTTCGACGGGGCCTCGACGTACTCGATCTTGTCCTCGGGGATGCCGAGTTCCTTCACGATGATCTTGGCGATCTCGACGTCGAAGCCCTCCGGCTTGCCGGACAGGCCCTTCTGGCCGAAGCCCGGCTGGTCGAACTTGGTGCCGACCTTGATCGCCTGGGCCTTGTTCAGCCGCTCCATCGTGCTGCCGGCCGCGAAGTCCTTGCTCCCGGCGCCGGTGCCCTCGTCGCCGTCCTTTTCGCCGCAGGCGGCCAGGCCGAGCGCCAGAGTTGCCGCCGCGGCGACCGCCGCCACGCGCTTGTAACGCATCATCATTCTCCTTCTTCCACGAAGCCGCCGGGACGACTCCACTACGGGGACGCTCAGTGCGTGAGGATCTTGGAAAGGAAGTCCCTGGCTCGCTCGCTGCGCGGGTTCTCGAAGAACTCCGCCGGCGGGGCGTCCTCGACCAGTTGCCCGTCGGCCATGAACACGACCCGGTTGGCCGCGTGCCGGGCGAAGCCCATCTCGTGGGTGACCACCACCATGGTCATGCCGTCGCGGGCCAGCGAGGTCATCACGTCGAGCACCTCGCCGACCATCTCCGGGTCGAGCGCGCTCGTCGGCTCGTCGAAGAGCATCGCCTTGGGCTGCATGGCCAGCGCGCGGGCGATCGCCGCCCGCTGCTGCTGGCCGCCGGAGAGCTGCGCCGGGTACTTGTCCGCCTGGTTGGCGATGCCGACGCGGTCGAGCAGGGCCAGGCCGCGCTCACGGGCGGCGGCCGGCTTCTCCTTGCGTACCTTGATCGGCCCGAGCGTCACGTTCTCCAGGATGCTCTTGTGCGCGAAGAGGTTGAACGACTGGAACACCATGCCGACCTCGCTGCGCAGCTTGGCCAGGGGCTTGCCCTCGGCCGGCAGCGGCTGCCCGTCGAACGTGATGGTGCCGTTGTCGATCGGCTCCAGTCGGTTGATCGTGCGGCACAGCGTCGACTTGCCGGAGCCGGACGGGCCGATCACCACGACCACCTCGCCCCGGCCGACGGAGAGGGACACGTCGTCGAGCACGTGCAGCGGCCCGAACCACTTGTTGACCCCGTCGAGCACGATCAGCGGGTCGCCCGTCGTCACGTCGTCCACCGTCCCTGTCGTCCCTGTCGTCCGTGCCGGAAAGGGGGTCGGTCGACCCCCGGTTGGGCAACTGTAGGCGGGGTGACGTGGCAGAACGCAACCGAGATGGTCACGGAGCGGTAACACCGGTCGACGGCGTGCCGGTGCGTCCGAATTCCGTTGCCGAAGGCGCGTCCCAGTGGCGGCGGCGCCGGATCGCGGAGATCATGAGGCGATGACCGACACGTTCCGGCTGACCGATCACGCCCGCGGCGGCGGCTGCGCCTGCAAGATCCCGCCCGGCGAGCTGGAGGCGATGGTCGCCGGCCTCGGCCCGAGCGCCGGCACCGCCGACCTGCTCGTCGGCCTGGAGAACGGCGACGACGCCGCGGTGGTCCGGCTGGACGCGCGCACCGGCCTGGTGACCACCGCCGACTTCTTCACCCCGGTCGTCGACGACGCCTACGACTGGGGCCGCATCGCCGCCGCGAACGCGCTCTCCGACGTGTACGCCATGGGTGGCACCCCGCTCGTCGCGCTCAACCTGCTCTGCTGGCCGCGCGAGGTGCTGCCGCTGGAGTTGGCCCGCGAGGTGCTGCGGGGCGGGCAGGACGTGGCGAACGAGGCCGGCTGTCACCTGGCCGGCGGGCACAGCGTCGACGACGACGGCCCGAAGTACGGCCTGGCGGTCACCGGCGTGGTCCGGCCGGAGGAACTGATCACCCTGGACGCCGGGCGGGCCGGGCTGCCGCTGTCACTCACCAAGCCGCTCGGCGTCGGCGTGCTCAACACCCGGCACAAGCAGACCGGGGAGCGGTTTCCCGAGGCGGTCGAGTCGATGGCCCGGCTCAACCGGGACGCCGCCCGGGCGGCGGTGGCCGCCGGGATCCGCTGCGGCACTGACGTGACCGGCTTCGGGCTGCTCGGGCACGCCTCGAAGCTGGCCCGGGCCAGCCGGCTCACGGTCGCGATCGACACCGCCGCGGTGCCGTACCTGCCCGGCGCGCGGGAGGCGCTGCGTGACGGGTACGTCAGCGGGGGCACCCGCCGCAACCTCGACTGGGTGACGCCGTGGACCGACTTCGGCGGCGCCGACGACTCCGAGCGGCTGCTGCTTGCCGACGCCCAGACCTCGGGCGGGTTGCTTGTCGCGGGCGAGGTGCCGGGCGGCACGGTGATCGGGGAGCTGCGGCCCGCCTCGGACCACCTGATCCAGCTCCGTTGACCGGCGCGGCAGCCCTGGGAACCCGGCACCATACTCGATAAACTGTCACCTTCCCGCCACTCCGGGCAACGTCCCCCTAGGGAAATTTTGCCCGGAATGGTCACAGACCGGTAACTTGCCCCCGGCTGGGGTCAAATGCCCCCCACCATCGTCAGTAAGGCCCGATCCGGAGGCCGGTGGGACGAGCGCAGCGAGGAGGCAGCATGACCGAGCTGTGGAACTGGAGAATCGACGGCGGCGCGCCGGTGGAGGTCTACCCGGCGCTTGCCGAGGCGCTCGGCCGGGTGGTGATGCCCCTCGCCGTCGCCGACCCGGGCCGGCTTCCCGCGTACGCGGTGGTCTGCGACGTGTGGAAGGCGCCCGGGGCGTACGGCACGGTGGTCGACTGCTACGGCGTGCCCGAACGCCTGCCCGAGCTGCCCGCCATCGCGGCGCTGGCCCGGGTGCTGGGCCGCAACTGCCTGATGCGCGACGACACGCTCGACGCCGGCCGGCACCTGCTTGTCGCACCGGACGGCACGATCCGCCCGGTGCACTTCGACGTGGTCGAGACCGACGACGGCGAGGTCCTCAGCGACCAGCGGCTCTGCACGCTCGCCGACCCCGGCTGCCGGGGCTGGTCGCGGTGCCACCGCTCCCGGTGGGCGCCGGACTCGGTCGCGCCGGCGCTCGCCGCCGCCTGACCGTCACTGCCTGACCGCTGCCGCCTGACCGCCGACGGCGCGTCCAGCGCCGCCCGGATACGCTGTCCGGGTCATGACTACCGCAGCCGTGGGCAGCCCGCGCACCTACCAGGTGCGTACGTACGGCTGCCAGATGAACGTGCACGACTCCGAGCGCATCTCCGGCCTCCTCGAGGACGCCGGATACGTGCGCGCCGCCGAGGCCGACGATCAGCCCGACGTGGTGGTGTTCAACACCTGCGCCGTCCGGGAGAACGCCGACAACCGGCTCTACGGCAACCTGGGTCACCTGCGCCCGGTCAAGGCGAAGCACCCCGGGATGCAGATCGCGGTCGGCGGTTGCCTGGCCCAGAAGGACCGCGGCGAGATCGTCCGCAAGGCGCCCTGGGTGGACGTGGTCTTCGGCACGCACAACATCGGCTCGCTGCCGGTGCTGCTCGACCGGGCCCGGCACAACGCCGCCGCCGAGGTGGAGATCCTCGAATCGCTCGAGGTCTTCCCGTCCACGCTGCCGACGCGGCGCGAGTCGACGTACGCCGGCTGGGTCTCCATCTCCGTCGGCTGCAACAACACCTGCACCTTCTGCATCGTGCCCGCCCTGCGCGGCCGGGAGAAGGACCGCCGTCCCGGCGACGTCCTCTCCGAGGTGCGCGCGCTCGTCGACGAGGGCGTGCTGGAGGTGACCCTGCTCGGGCAGAACGTCAACTCCTACGGCGTCGAGTTCGGCGACCGGTACGCCTTCGGCAAGCTGCTGCGGGCCTGCGGCGACATCGACGGGCTGGAGCGGGTCCGGTTCACCAGCCCGCACCCGAAGGACTTCACCGACGACGTGATCGCGGCCATGGCCGAGACGCCGAACGTCTGCCACTCGCTGCACATGCCGTTGCAGTCCGGCTCCGACGACGTGCTGCGGGCGATGCGCCGCTCGTACCGCTCGGAGCGCTATCTCGGGATCATCGAAAAGGTCCGGGCGGCGATGCCGGACGCGGCGATCACCACGGACATCATCGTCGGCTTCCCCGGCGAGACCGAGGCGGACTTCCAGAAGACCCTCGACGTGGTCCGGGAGGCCCGGTTCTCCTCGGCGTTCACCTTCCAATACTCCAAGCGCCCCGGCACGCCGGCCGCCACCATGGACGACCAGTTGCCCAAGCCTGTCGTGCAGGAGCGGTATGAGCGGCTGGTCGCGTGCGTCGAGGAGATCACCTGGGCGGAGAACCGGAAGCTGATGGGCGAGACCGTCGAGGTGCTCGTCGCCGTCGGCGAGGGGCGTAAGGACGAGCGCACCGGCCGGATGTCCGGGCGCGCCCGCGACGGCCGCCTGGTGCACTTTGCCACCGGCGAGCTGGCCGGGCGGATCCGCCCCGGCGACATCGTGCACACCGCCGTCACGTACGCGGCGCCGCACCACCTCAACGCCGACGGGCCGCCGCTGTCGCACCGGCGTACCCGGGCCGGGGACGCGGCCGAGGCGGGACGGGCCCCGCGTACCCCCGGGGTGCTGCTCGGGCTGCCGACGGTCGGCGCGCCGGTCATGCCGCCCGCCCCCACCGGCGGTTGCGCCACCCGCGGACCCGCCGCCCTGCCGGTTAGGAGGGGGGGCCCCCGGAAACCACCAGGGTTTAGGGGGGCCCCCCCCCGCGCCCCCCGCCGCGGGGGGGTTGTGGGGGGGCCCCCCATAAACCCTTCTTGTTCGGGGGCCCCCCCTCCTCTACCGAATGCGTTAAGCGGGGCCCCCGCCTTACACGCTCAGCAGGTGGCGCTGTTGAGCTTTACCGTGGCGGGGGTGGCGGCGGTGCCGTTGGCGGTGAAGCCGACGGTGACCGAGGCACCCGCCGCCAGCGACGGCGACCAGCCCGGCGCGGCGGCCGTGACAGTGGTGCCGGACTGCGTGACGGTGGCGTTCCAGCCACTTTGGAGCGTGACCCCGGACGGCCAGGTCCAGGTGACCGACCACGGGTTCACCGCGCCGGTGCCGGTGTTCTTCACGGTCAGCTCGCCCTGGAAGCCGCCGGCCCAGGCGTTGATCTGCTTGTAGCTGGCGGTGCAGCCGCCGCTCGGCGCCGGCGTGGTCGGCGCGGGCGTGGTCGGCCCCGGCGAGGTGTTCGGGGTGCCGGTGGGGGACGGGCTGCTGGTGCTGCCGCTGCCGGACGGCGGGATCAGGTACGGCTGGAGGATGGACTGCTTGGCCTGGTTGACGGTGGTCCAGTCGTCGTTGGCGATGCCGCCGGTGTCACCCGAGTTCGGGTTCCACGACCAGTAGGTGAAGGACATCCCGTTGACCCCGGTGCCGGTGTAGGCCATCAGGTTCTCCAGCCAGATCTTGTCCTTCGGGTCCTGGAGTGTGGTGCCGAACTCGCCCATCATGATCGGCGCGATGTTCTGCTTGTAGAGGTAGCCCCAGTACCTGTCCCAGATCGCCGGCATGTTCGCCGGGTAGCTCGGGTCGTCGAACCACGCCTGCCGGTAGACCGAGGTGGCGTACTCGTGCGGGGAGTAGACGAGCCGGTTGGCCACGTTCAGCCGCACCGGGAACTGGCCGGCCTTGGAGAGGTTACCGCCCCACCAGCCGCAGTCCTCGTCGTTGCTGGGGTCGTTGTCCCAGACGTTCGACAGCCCGCCGCTCGGGCAGCTCACGCCCTCGACGAAGATCAGCCAGTTCGGCTGCACGCCGAGGATGGCGTTGCCGGCCCGCTCGGCGGCGAGCCGCCAGTCGCGGGTGGTGTCGCCGCAGCCCCAGCAGGCGCCGGTGGCGGCCGGATTGGTGCCCTCGGCGTGCGGCTCGTTGTGCAGGTCCGCGCCGATCACCGTCGGGTTGTTCGCGTACCGCTGGGCCATCGTCTTCCAGTCGTTGATCCAGGTCGCCTCGGAGACGCCCGAGGTGTACCAGAGCGGCGACTGCCCGGCCGAGGTCGGCCGGTGCCGGTCCAGGATGACCCGCATCCCCTTGCTGCCCGCGTAGTCGATGACCTTGTCCAGGATCTGCAACGGGGAGAGGCCGATCAGGTCCGGGTTGACGAAGTCGTTGATCCCGGTCGCCGTCGCGCCGGGCTTGATGGAGTCGTTCGAGAACGGGATGCGCAGCGTGTTGTAGCCCAACCGGGCCATGGTGTCGAGCTGGCCGCGCCACGTGTTGCTCGACCACAGGCCGTGGAAGGTCTTGTTGTCGGTTTCCATGCCGAACCAGTTGATGCCGGTCAGCCGGACGGTCGTGCCCGTGCTGTCGACGATCTTGTTGCCGCTGGTGTGCAGGTAGCCGGTGCCGGTGCCGCTGGCAGCGGCGGCGGCCGGGGTGGTGCTGACGGCCGCGGCGACGAGGATGCCGGCCGCGGCGGTGGCGAGCGCCGTCAGGGCGCCGCCGAGGGCGGTGCGTCGGTGCATGGGTGCTCCACTTCGGATGCCCGCGCCGCATGGGCGCCGCGGGCGGCAGGACCAGGAGGCCCGACCCGCTCGTCATCGAGTACGCGCACAGCGCGCGCCGGGCCGGTCACGTGGACGGCCACTCGCGGAAGTTCACCCGGCGACCCTCAACGGCGAAGTCCACCCGTCGACACCCTGGCGCCGGAACCCAAGCTCCGTCACCCATTCTGATCAGCCCACCCCCACCCGTCAACACACGCACCCCGTCCCGCCTCCTGGACGCGCTGATTCACGGAAAGAGTGCCTATCCGGCGTGGAATAGGCACTCTTTCCGTGAATCAGCGGGGTGGGTCAGCCGGCCTGTTCGGCTAGCTGGAGGAACTGGCGCTTTGAGGTCAGGGCCTGCTCGGCCTCCTTGATGCGGCGGGCGTCGCCGGCGGCCTGGGCCCGAGCCAAGCGGTCCTCGGCCTCGGCGACCTGGACGCGCATCTGCGCCAGCAGCGGGTTGTCCTCCTTGGAGGTGCGCCGCCACGCCGAGTCCATCACCTCGCGGACCTTGTCGTCCACGGCCCGCAGCCGGCGCTCCAGGCCGGAGGCCACCTCGCGGGGCACCCGGCCGGCCTCGTGCCACTGCGCCTGGATCTCCCGCAGCTTCGCCTGGGCGCCCTTCGGGTCGCTGTCGACGTCGAGCGCCTCGGCCTCGACCAGCAGCGCCTGCTTACGCTCCAGGTTGGCCCGCTGCTCGTTGTCGCGGGCGGAGAAGACCTCGCTGCGCCGGGTGAAGAACTCGTCCTGCGCGGCCCGGAACCGTTCCCAGAGCTTCTGCTCGGCCTCCTTGGCGGCGCGCGGCGCGGCCTTCCACTGGGCCATCAGATCCTTGAGCTGGCCGGCGGTGACGCCCCAGTCGGTCGACTCCTTGAGCTTCTCCGCCTCGGCGACAAGCTCCTCCTTGACCGTCTGCGCCTGCTTGCGCTGCTGGTCGAGGGAGGCGAAGTGGGCGCCCCGACGGCGGGTGAAGCCGTCCCGGGCCGCGGCGAACCGCTTCCACAGCTCGCCGTCGGCCTTCTTGTCGACGCCGCGGATCGTCTTCCACTCGTCGAGGATCTCCTTGAGCCGGTCGCCCGCGGTCTTCCAGCCGGTCGACTCGGCGGCGAGCTTCTCGGCCTCCTCGACCAGGGCGGTCTTGCGGGCCAGCGCCTCGCCCCGGGCGGCCTCGCGGGCCGCCTTGGCCTCGCCTGCCTTCTCCTCGGCGACCGTGGCCAGCTTGTCCAGCCGGGCGGCCAGGGCATCGATGTCCCCGACCACGTGCGCCTCGGGCAGCGACGCCCGGATCCGGCGGATCGTGGTCAGTGAGTGGCCGGCGTCCGCCGCCCCCGAGTTGAGCCGGGCCTCGGTCAGGTCCACCTCGGTCACCAGGTCGGCGAAGCGTCGGGCGAAGTGGGCGAGCCCTTCCTCCGGGGCCCCCGCCTGCCAGGATCCGACCACCCGCTCGCCGTCGGCGGTCTTGACGTAGACGGTGCCGTCCTCGTCCACCCGTCCGAAGGCAGTCCAGTCGCTCATGTGCCCATCCTCGTTCTCCCGGCGTCGAGGGACCAGCCCTCGGTCGCCGCCACGGCGCAGCAAACTTTCTCCCGGCATTGTCACAGGTCCGCCCCCGTCCGTGTCGAGCGCCTGTCGTCGACCGTGACCATACGGTGTCGTACGCCCTCGATGGCCGGATCGGCGCGGGGACGCACCGGGACGCCCCGATAGGTTGGGGGCGTGCCCCTGGTCGCCGCCGCCGTCTGCCCCCATCCGCCCCTGCTCGTACCCGAGCTGGCCGGCGCCGCCGCGCCGGAGCTGGACGACCTGCGCGCCGCCGCCGACGAAGCGGTGACCCGTCTGCTCACGGCCGGGCCCGAGGCGATTCTGCTCGTCGGCGGTGGCCCGGCGACGCAGCGGTTCAGCGCGGCCGAGCACGGCTCGCTGCGCCCGTACGGGCTGGACCGGCACGTCCGGCTCTGGAAGGTCAACTGCGCCGGCGGCGACCGGCTGCCGCTGAGCCTGACCATCGGCGCGTGGCTGCTCCACCGCGCCCGCGTCGAACTGCCCCGGCTGGCCCGGTCGGTGGCCGTCGACGCCACCCCGGCCGAGGCCGCCGAGTTCGGCGCGACGCTCGTCGAGGAGACCGACGCCCGGGTCGCGCTGCTCGTGCTCGGCGACGGGTCCGCCTGCCGGGGCGTCAGGGCGCCGGGGTACGACGACCCGCGCGCCGAGGCGTACGACGAGGGGGTCGCCGTGGCCCTGGCCTGCGCGGACGCCGACGCCCTGCGCGGCCTCGACCCGGTGCTCTCCGGCGAGCTGCGGGCCGCCGGCCGGGCGGCCTGGCAGGTGCTCGCCGGCGCGGTCGGCGCGGCGGGCGGCCACTGGCGGGGCGGGTTGAGCTACCACGCCGCGCCCTACGGCGTTGCCTACTTCGTGGCGAACTGGGAGCGGTCATGACAGTCGTGGCGGTGGTCGGGCCGACCGCGGCCGGCAAGTCGGCGCTGAGCATCGCGCTCGCGCACGCGCTCGACGGCGAGGTGGTAAACGCCGACTCGATGCAGCTCTACCGGGGCATGGACGTCGGCACCGCCAAGCTGACCCCGGCCGAACGGGAGGGTGTGCCGCACCACCTGCTGGACATCTGGCCGGTGACCGAGCCGGCAAGCGTCGCCGAATACCAGCGGCTGGCCCGCGCGGCGGTCGACGACATCCTGGCCCGGGGCCGGGTGCCGCTGCTCGTCGGTGGTTCCGGGCTCTACGTCCGGGCGGTGCTGGAGCGGTTCGAGTTCCCCGGCACCGACCCGGCGCTGCGGGCCCGGCTGGAGGCGGAACTGGACGCGGTCGGTCCGGGGCCGCTGCACGCCCGCCTGGCCGAGGCCGACCCGGAGGCGGCGGCCGGCATCCTGCCCGGCAACGGCCGGCGGATCGTCCGGGCGCTTGAGGTGATCGAGCTGACCGGCGCGCCGTTCACCGCGTCGCTGCCGGCGCCCACCCCCTACTACCCGTCGGTGCAGCTCGGGGTCGACCTGGACACCGCCCGGCTGGACGAGCGGATCGCGCTGCGGGTGGACCGGATGTGGGCCGACGGCCTGGTCGACGAGGTGCGCACGCTTGTCGGCGAGGGGCTGCCCACCGGGCGTACGGCCAGCCGGGCGCTCGGCTACCAGCAGGTGCTGCGCTTCCTGGCCGGGGAGCTGACCGAGACCGAGGCGTACGAGGAGACGATCCGGGCGACCCGGCGCTTCGTCCGGCGGCAACGTTCGTGGTTCCGGCGCGACCCGCGGGTGCACTGGCTCGACTCGGCCGACCCCGACTTCGTGGCCACGGCCCTGCGGGTGGCCGCCGGGGATCGGGGATGATGGGGGCGTGGAGTTCACCAAGGGTCACGGCACTGGCAACGACTTCGTCATCCTGCCCGACCCGGACGGGGCGCTCGACCTGACGCCCGGCCTGGTCGCCGCGCTCTGCGACAGGCGGCGCGGGCTCGGCGGCGACGGCGTGCTGCGTGTGGTGCGCGCCGCGAAGCACCCCGACGGCGCCGCGCTCGCGGGCGAGGCCGAGTGGTTCATGGACTACTGGAACTCCGACGGCTCGTTCGCCGAGATGTGCGGCAACGGCGCGCGGGTGTTCGTGCGCTACCTCCTGGAAACCGGCCTGGTCACCCCCACGGACGGGCCGCTGCCGGTGGCCACCCGGGCCGGCCTGGTGCGGGCCCGCGTCGAGGGCGCGGATGTGGCGGTCGAGATGCGCCGCCCCCGCCTCCACGACGCGGCCACCGCCACCCTGGGCGGGCTGACCCTGACCGGCACGGCGGTGGACGTCGGCAACCCGCACCTGGTGTGCGCGCTGCCCGCCGCGCTGGAGCTGACGGCGCTCGACCTCACCCGGGCCCCCGAGGTGGACGCCGCGGCGTTCCCGACCGGGGTGAACGTCGAGTTCACCACGCCCGGTGAGCCGGTCGACGGCACTGACGGGCACGTGCTGATGCGGGTCTACGAGCGGGGTTCGGCCGAGACGCTCTCCTGCGGCACCGGGGCCTGCGCGGTGGCGGCGGTGGCGGTGCGTGACGCCGGTCGGGAAACCGGCATCGTGGCGGTGGACGTCCCGGGCGGCCGGCTCACGGTCACGGTGACCCCGGATTCCTGCTGGCTGGCCGGCCCCGCGGTCCTGGTAGCCACCGGCACCCTGACCCCGACCGCCCTGCCCCGCTGACTCCCCTCCCGCGCGCCCGGGGCGCCTTGCTGGGTTGCGGCGGATTCCGGGCAGCTTGCCGAAGGCGTGCGCGAGATCTTGGAGGATTCTGGCCCCTATGAGGGCCTTCTCCTTCCAAGATCTCGTGCGGGGCCGGCGGGACCGTGGGCTGTCAGGGGGTGGCGCTGGCGTTTGCGGCGATCTCGGGGAGGTCGGACGGGCCCGGGTCGGCGGCCGGCGGCGGCGTCACGGCCGGGTTCTGGGCGGCGGCGCGCACCGCGGCGGCCACCGCGGGGGCGACCCGCGCGTCGAAGACGCTCGGCACGATCACCGTCGGGTTGATCTTTTCCTCGCCGACCACGTCGGCGATCGCCCGGGCCGCCGCGATCGCCATCTCCTCGGTGAACTCCTCGGCGTGCGCGTCGAGCATGCCGCGGAACACGCCCGGGAAGGCGAGCACGTTGTTGATCTGGTTCGGCTGGTCCGAGCGGCCGGTGGCCACCACGGCGGCGTGCTTGCGCGCCTCCCGCGGGTCCACCTCCGGGTCCGGGTTGGCGAGCGCGAAGACGATCGCGTCCTTCGCCATCGCGGCGACGTCGTCACCGGTGAGCAGGTTCGGCGCGCTCACCCCGATGAACACGTCCGCGCCGCGTACCGCCCCGGCCAGGTCACCGGCGTAGCTCTCCTTGTTGGTGTTCTCCGCCAGCCACTGCCAGGCCGGGTTCAGGTCGGGCAGGCCGCGGTGCAGGGCGCCCCGCCTGTCGTACGCGATGATGTCGCCCACGCCCTGGCGCAGCAGCAGCTTCATGATCGCGGTGCCGGCGGCGCCGGCGCCGGAGACCACGACCCGGACGTCCGCGAGCTGCTTGCCCACCACGCGCAGCGCGTTGGTCAGGGCGGCGAGCACGCAGATCGCGGTGCCGTGCTGGTCGTCGTGGAAGACCGGGATGTCAAGCGCCTCGCGCAGCCGGGCCTCGATCTCGAAGCAGCGCGGCGCGGCGATGTCCTCCAGGTTGATCCCGCCGTACGCGGGCGCGATGGCCTTGACGATCGCCACGATCTCGTCGGTGTCCTGGGTGTCAAGCACCACCGGCCAGGCGTCCACCCCGCCGAAGCGCTTGAACAGCGCCGCCTTGCCCTCCATCACCGGCAGGGAGGCGGCCGGCCCGAGGTTGCCCAGGCCGAGCACGGCCGAGCCGTCGCTGACCACGGCCACCGTGTTGCGCTTGATGGTGAGCCGGCGGGCGTCGGCCGGATTCTCGGCGATCGCCATGCAGACCCGGGCCACCCCCGGGGTGTACGCGCGGGACAGCTCGTCGCGGGTACGCAGCGCGACCTTCGGGGTGACCTCGATCTTGCCGCCGAGGTGCAGCAGGAACGTGCGGTCGGAGACCTTGCGCACGTCCACCCCGTCGAGCCCGGTGAGCGCGTCCACGACCTGGTCGGCGTGGCCGGCGTCGGCGGTGTCGCAGGTGAGGTCGACGATCACGTTCGTCGGGTCGGAGTCGACCACGTCAAGCGCGGTCACGATGGCGCCGGCCTCGCCCGCCGCGGTGGTGAGCCGGCCGATGGAGGAGGCGTCTGCGGGCACCGCGATCCGGATCGTGATCGAGAATCCGGCACTCGGCAGTCGGGTGATGGCCACGAAATTTACTCCTCCGTCGACGCTGAGCGGCTCGACTGGCATTTCTACTCGCCCGGCCAGGTCGGCCGGCATCCGGGCTCGCTACCGGTGGGTAGCGCCACGGGCATAACACGGGTGCGCCGGGCGTTGTCACATGTCAGGATTGCTGTCACGCGCCGATAATTCCCGGCGATGCACATAACGGACAGGAGACGCAGTTTGCGCGAGCAGGAGACCTTCCATCCCTTCGAGGACGACCAGCTCGACACCACCACCACAGGTGACTACGAGCTGTCGGAGCGGCAGGCGCTGCGGCGGGTCCCCGGCCTCTCCACCGAGTTGACGGACGTCACCGAGGTCGAATACCGCCAGCTCCGGCTGGAGCGGGTGGTCCTGGTGGGGGTCTGGACCGAGGGCGCCCAGTCCGACGCGGACAACAGCCTGACCGAGCTCGCGGCGCTGGCCGAGACGGCCGGCTCGCAGGTGCTCGAAGGGCTGATCCAGCGCCGCAACCGGCCGGACCCGGCGACCTACATCGGTCGCGGCAAGGTCGACGACCTGAGCGCGGTGGTGCTCGCCACCGGCGCCGACACGGTGATCTGCGACGGCGAGCTCTCCCCGTCGCAACTGCGCAACCTCGAACAGCGCACCAAGGTCAAGGTGGTCGACCGCACCGCCCTCATCCTGGACATCTTCGCCCAGCACGCCAAGAGCAAGGAGGGCAAGGCGCAGGTCGAGCTGGCGCAGCTCGAATACCTGCTGCCGCGCCTGCGCGGTTGGGGCGAGGCGCTCTCCCGGCAGACCGGTGGTAGCGGTCGCGGTGGCGGCGCCGGCGGCGGCGTGGGCCTGCGTGGCCCCGGTGAGACCAAGCTGGAGACCGACAGGCGCCGGATCCGGCACCGGATCGCGCGGCTGCGCCGCGAGATCAAGGGCATGACCACGGTACGACAGACCAAGCGCGCCCGGCGCTCCCGCAACGCGGTGCCCGCGGTGGCCATCGCCGGCTACACAAACGCCGGCAAGTCCAGCCTGCTCAACCGCCTCACCGGGGCGGGCGTGCTCGTGGAGAACGCGCTGTTCGCCACGCTCGACCCGACCACCCGCCGGGCCACCACGTCCGACGGGCGGCTCTACACGCTCTCCGACACGGTCGGGTTCGTCCGGCACCTGCCGCACCAGATCGTCGAGGCGTTCCGCTCGACGCTTGAGGAGGTCGGCGACGCCGACCTGGTGGTGCACGTGGTCGACGGCACCCACCCGGATCCGGAGGAGCAGGTGCGCGCCGTCCGCGAGGTGCTCGCCGAGGTGAACGCCGACCGGCTGCCGGAGTTGCTCGTGGTCAACAAGACCGACGCCACCGACGAGGAGACGATGCTGCGGCTCAAGCGGCTCTGGCCGGAGGCGGTGTTCGTCTCCGCGCACCGCGGACGCGGCATCGACGAGCTGCGTGAGGCGATCGAGCGGCTGCTGCCGCGGCCGGCCGTCGAGGTCCGCGCGGTGCTCCCGTACGACCGGGGTGACCTGGTGGCCCGGGTGCACCGGCAGGGTGAGGTGCTCAGCACCGCACACCTGCCCGAGGGCACGCTGCTGCACGTGCGGGTGGGTCAGGCGCTCGCCGCCGAGCTGGCCCCCTACCGCGCGGGCGATCGGCTCACAAGCGAGGAGCGGGTGGGCGCCGGGCGGTGAGCCGTCCGGCGTCACCCGCCGGAAACCGGGGCCGTGCGACACTGAGCCCTATGCGGCACGTTGTCTCCTCGGTCACGCTCGCGCTCGGCCTGGTCGGCGCGGTCGTGGCGCCGACCGGGCCGGCGCTGGCGGCGCCCGGCGCGGCCCCGGTCCTGGCTGCGGCTCCCAAGAAGAAGTGCACCGTCACCGACGACCGCCTTCGCGAGCTGTCCGGCCTGGTCGCCACCAGCGACGGCTACGTCGTCATCAACGACGGCTCCGACGATCCCAGCCGCAAGCGGGTCTTCTACCTGACCACCAAGTGCAAGGTCGACAAGGAGGTCCGATACTCGGGTGACGGCCCCCTCGACACCGAGGACCTGGCGCTCGGGCCGGACGGCAAGACGCTCTGGATCGCCGACACCGGCGACAACATCGAGAAGAAGACCCGGCGGGAGCGCGTCGCGGTCTGGACGATGCCGCTGAGCGGGTCGAAGCCGGTCCTGCACCGGCTCAGCTATCCGGCCAAGGAGCCGCACGACGCCGAGGCGCTGCTTGTCGGTGACGACGGCATGCCGCTGGTCATCACCAAGGACCTCTCCGGCAAGTCGGAGATCTTCACGCCGACCGTGAAGCTGAAGGCCGGCGGTGACCTCGAGCCGGTCCCGATGAAGAAGGTCGGCGACCTCACGCTCCCCAAGACCAACACCGAGAACAAGCTCGGCTCGCCCGGCCGCGCGCTCGTCACAGGCGCCGGTCGGTCACCCGACGGCAGCAAGGTCGTGATCCGCACGTACGCGGACGCGTTCGAGTTCGACGTGGCCGACGGCGATATCGTCAAGGCCCTGACCGGCGGCAAGCCTCGGGTCACCCCGCTTGCCGACCCGTTCGGCGAGGCCATCTCCTACACCCCGGACGGCAAGTCGTTCGTCACCGTCTCCGACGGCGGCTCGCTCGACGACGCGGACCCGATCGACATCCTCGGCTACACGCCGGCGACCACCGGGGTGGAGGCGCTGCCCAACGGCGGCAACGTCGAAACCAAGCCGGCCGCGCAGAAGTCCTGGCTGGAAGGGCTCTCGCTCGACGAGATCACGTACCTGATCGCCGCGGTCGGGGTGCTCGGCGCGCTCCTGGTCGGCGCCGGCGTGTTCGGCATCCTGCGGCACCGGCGCAAGCCGGTGCCCGTCGCGGCGGCCGACGAGCCCGAGCGCAGCGGTGAGTTCCCGGTGGGTGGCGGCCTCCCGCCCGGCAACCGGCCAGGCGCACCGCCGCGCGGCGGCGTCTACGGCGGTGGCCAGGGCGGTGGCGTCTACGGCGGCGCGAACGGTGAACGGCCGCCGACCGGCGGGGTCTACGGCGGTGGCCGCCCCCAGGGCGGCGCGGTCTACGGCGGCGCGCCCCACGGTGGGCCGCCGGGTGGCGGCCGTCCGCAGGGCGGTGGCGGCGCCCAGGGCGGCCGTCCGCAGGGCGGTGGTCGTCCGCACGGCGGTGGCCGGCCGCAGAGCGGTGGCGGCGCCCCGGGTGGTGGCCGTCCGCAGGGCGGTGGCGGCGCCCAGGGCGCCGGCGTCTACGGCGGAGGCGCCGGTGCCGCCGGTGGCGGCGGCGAGCGGGCCGGCCAGGGCGGTGCCCGTCCGGGCGGCCCCGGCGGCGCCGGATACCGCGGCCAGCCCGGCGGCGGAGGCAGGCGGGGTGACGGTGGCCGGGCCGAGCCGCCGCGTCGGGAGCCGGGCCCCCGGGATCCGCGCGGCGCCCGCCGCGACGACGGCCACGGTGGGTACGGGCCGGTCACCGGTGGCCGGGAGCACCGGGGCGACCGCTACTGAGACCGAACGGCAGGAGGGGTGACCGGCTTCGGTCGCCCCCTCCTGCCGTCAGCGGGTCAGATGCGGCGCAGCACCGCGACCACGCGGCCCATGATGGTGGCGTCGTCGCCGGGAATCGGGTCGAAGGCCGGGTTCTGCGGCATCAGCCATACGTGCCCGTCGCGGCGCCGGTAGGTCTTCACTGTCGCCTCGCCGTCGAGCATGGCCGCCACGATGTCACCGACCTCGGCGTTCGGCTGCTGCCGCACGACCACCCAGTCGCCGTCACAGATCGCCGCGTCGAGCATCGAGTCGCCCTTGACCTGGAGCATGAAGACCTCGCCCTCACCGACCAGCTCGCGGGGGAGCGGGAAGATGTCCTCCACGGCCTGCTCGGCGAGGATCGGCCCACCGGCGGCGATCCGGCCCAGCATCGGCACGTAGGCCGGGGCGGGACGCTGCGCCCGGGCGGCCTCGTCGTCGACGTCGCTGGGGGCCCGGACGTCTACCGCACGCGGCCGGTTCGGGTCGCGGCGCAGGAAGCCCTTCTTCTCCAGCTCCTTGAGCTGGTAGGCGACGCTTGACGGGGAGACCAGGCCGACGGCCTCGCCGATCTCACGCACACTCGGCGGGTAGCCGTGGCGCTCGACCCAGGTGCGGATGAACTCCAGGATCCGGCGCTGCCGGGCGGTGAGGTCGACAGTCGTCGGGTCGGGGAAGCTGCTGACCACCGGGGTGACCGGGCGCACCGCGGGCTGGCCGGCCCGGCTGCGGGCGGTGCGGGGGCGACGGGACGCCGGTGGACCCGCCCCGTCGATCGGCTGCGGGTTCTTCTGCCGGCTGGCCCGGTCCTCGGTCACGTCCGTCCCTCCCTGGTCGGCGCTGGGTGCCTCGTCGGCTCGTGGTGCATATGGTCCGACCGTATCGGTAAGATCGGCCTTTTTCAAACATCTGTACGACCTGACGTTGGCGTGTCACGCCGGAAATCGGGCACGGCGAGGGTCAGAGCGGAGCCGGCGCGAACAGTTCCTCAAGCCAACCCGGGACGGCGGCGGCGTACTCGGCGCGAGCCGGATCGGTGGGCGGCAGGGCCCGTCGCCAGGACAACGAGCGGCTGACCGTGGTCACGGTCGTCGCCAGGGCCGCCGCCTCCCGCAGGGCGGCCCGGTCGTACCTGTCGGTCCACGCCTCCAGGTACGCGTCGCGCAGCCGGAGCAGCACCGGGTCACCTGCGGGAAGCTCGAAGGCGTGCGCGACCGAGCGCAGCGTCACCAGCAGGGTGCCGAACGGGTGGGCGAGGGAGGCGTCACCCCAGTCGAAGAAGCGCGGGCCGCCGGCGGCGACGAAGACGTTGCCGTCGTGCAGGTCGTCGTGCTGCACGGTGGGCTCGACCCCGAGGTCGGCGAGCCGTCGGCAGTCCCGCGCGTACCTGTCGGCGTGGGCGCGCAGCCGTGCGAGAACCTCGGGCGTGAGCCCGTCCTCCCGGCCGAGCAGCAGCGCGTCGGAGTCGCCGAGCAGGTCGGTGAAGAGCCCCGGCAGCGCCTCGGGCCGGTGGTCGGGCAGGCCGAGGGCGAGCAGCTCACCGGCGTGCGCGGCGCTCACCCGCTGCAGGTCGGCGTACGCGGGGAGGATCCGCTCCCAGCGGCCCGGATCGGGTTCGACGGCCAGCACGTCGCGGAGGGTGGGTCCGCCGTCCGGCAGCAGGGACCAGCCCCGGCCCGCGTCCACCGCCAGCGGGTCCGGCACGCGGCCGGGCGCCAGTCGGGAGAGCGCGGCCAGCACGCCCGCCTCGTACCGGGTGCCGTCACTGTTGGCCTTGAACCAGGCGTCGCCGTCGCCGGTGGGCACGCGCCACACCAGGGACCACGGGCGTACGCGCTCCTCCACCGGCCCGGCGACCCGCCGGCCGTGCCGGCCGAGCAGGTCCGCCACCCAGTGCGAGGCGGACTCCCGCCACCCCGGCGCGTCCCACCCGGCGCTCACCACATCTGCGTTCACGCCCGGCAACCTAGCCCGCTGGGGCCGGCCGGGCGAGGTGATTTCCGGTCGAACGGGTGTTCCATCCCGGCGTGCCGTGACCGGTGGCGCCCGGGCCGCGTTGGGATCGTCGAGGGTGACGCGCCGGACACGCCGGCCAACTTGACCTCGCTTGGGGGACGGCATACGGTCAACCCCTAGATGTAGTAGTGACATGGGCGTAAGTTGCCTACAGGTTGGGTTCAACTACCGAACGCACTCCCGTCTCGCGCAGCCGGCGACGGCCATCGGATGATGGCTCCGCCGTGTCGACGCATGCCCGGGAGCCGGTAGGTGCGCCCGTGGTCGATCAAGGAGGTCGGGCGATGCGGTGTCCGTACTGCCGGCACGCCGACTCCCGGGTGGTCGACTCGCGGGAGGCCGACGACGGCCAGCTCATCCGGCGGCGGCGATCCTGCCCGGAGTGCGGCAAGCGGTTCACCACCGTCGAGGAGGCGGTGCTCGCGGTGGTCAAGCGCAGCGGGGTGACCGAGCCGTTCAGCCGCACGAAGATCATCGGCGGGGTGCGCAAGGCGTGCCAGGGCCGGCCGGTCGACGACGACTCGATCGCGCTGCTGGCACAGAAGGTCGAGGAGACCGTACGCGCCAAGGGGGCGGCCGAGATCCCCAGCCACGACGTGGGGCTGGCGATCCTCGGTCCGTTGCGTGATCTCGACGAGGTGGCCTACCTGCGGTTCGCAAGCGTCTACCGGTCCTTCGACTCGCTCGCCGACTTCGAGCAGGAGATCGAGACGCTGCGGGCCGCCGCGCGCGCCCGGGAGGGCGCCGACGTGCCGGCGGCCGACGCCGCCGGCGCGAACTGCTGACATTACTGATTTCTGACAGTGAGACCAGGCGCGGTGGGTGACCGTGCCGACGAGGGGGCGAGGGCGTGACGACCAGCAAGTCACGGAACAAGGCCGGGGCGGGGCTGAAGATGGAGCGCGTCTGGACGACCGAGGGGGTGCATCCCTACGACGAGGTCGCCTGGGAGCGCCGCGACGTCGTGATGACGAACTGGCGGGACGGCTCGATCAACTTCGAGCAGCGCGGGGTGGAGTTCCCCGAGTCCTGGTCGGTCAACGCGGCAAACATCGTGACCACCAAATACTTCCGGGGCGCGGTGGGGACCCCGGAGCGGGAGTGGTCGCTCAAGCAGCTCATCGACCGGGTGGTCGACACCTACCGCACCGCCGGTGAGGAGTACGGCTACTTCGCCGGCCCGGCCGACGCCGAGGTGTTCGCGCACGAGCTGACCTGGATGCTGCTGCACCAGGTGTTCAGCTTCAACTCGCCGGTGTGGTTCAACGTCGGCACGGCGTCGCCGAGTCAAGTCTCAGCGTGTTTCATCCTGTCCGTCGACGACTCGATGGACTCGATCCTCGACTGGTACAAGGAGGAGGGGCGGATCTTCCAGGGCGGCTCCGGCGCCGGGGTCAACCTCTCCCGGATCCGTTCCTCGAAGGAACTGCTCTCCTCCGGTGGCACCGCCTCCGGCCCGGTCAGCTTCATGCGCGGCGCGGACGCCTCGGCCGGGACCATCAAGTCCGGCGGCGCCACCCGGCGGGCGGCCAAGATGGTCATCCTCGACGTCGACCACCCGGACATCGAGGAGTTCGTGGCGACGAAGGCGCGCGAGGAGGACAAGATCCGCGCGCTGCGGGACGCCGGCTTCGACATGGACCTGGGCGGCGCCGACATCGTCAGCGTGCAGTACCAGAACGCCAACAACTCGGTCCGGGTCTCCGACGAGTTCATGACCGCGGTGGAGAACGGCGGCGGCTTCGACCTGCGCGGGCGGCTCGACGGGCAGACGATCGAGACGATCGACGCCAAGAAGCTGTTCCACACCATCTCCCAGGCCGCCTGGGAGTGCGCCGACCCCGGTCTGCAGTACGACGACACGATCAACGACTGGCACACCTGCCCGGAGACCGGGCGGATCACCGCGTCGAACCCGTGCTCGGAATACCTGCACCTGGACAACTCCTCGTGCAACCTGGCGTCGCTGAACCTGATGAAGTTCCTCCGCGCCGACGGTGGCTTCGAGGTGGAGAAGTTCGTCCGGTCGGTCGAGTTCGTCATCACCGCGATGGACATCTCGATCTGCTTCGCCGACTTCCCGACCGAGAAGATCGGCGAGACCACCCGCGCCTACCGGCAGCTCGGCATCGGGTACGCCAACCTGGGCGCCCTGCTGATGGCCTCCGGCCTGCCGTACGACTCGGAGCAGGGCCGGGAGGTGTCGGCGGCGATCACCTCGCTGATGACCGGCACCGCCTACCGCCGCTCCGCCGAGCTGGCCGGCATCGTCGGCCCGTACGACGGCTACGCCCGCAACGCGGAGCCGCACAAGCGGGTCATGCGCAAGCACGCCGCCGCCAACGACAGCATCCGGCCGACCGGCACCGTGGGCACCGCCGTGCAGCGCGAGGCGACCAAGCAGTGGACGCTCGGCAACAAGCTGGGCGACAAGAACGGCTGGCGCAACTCGCAGGCGAGCGTGCTCGCCCCGACCGGCACCATCGGCCTGATGATGGACTGCGACACCACAGGCGTCGAGCCGGACCTGGCGCTCGTGAAGTTCAAGAAGCTGGTCGGCGGCGGCTCCATGCAGATCGTCAACCAGACCGTGCCGCGCGCCCTGCGCAGCCTCGGCTACCCCGAGGAGCAGGTCGAGGCGATCGTCGAGCACATCGCCGACCACGGGCACGTGGTGGACGCCCCCGGCCTGAAGCCGGAGCACTACCCGGTCTTCGACTGCGCCATGGGCGAGCGGTCCATCGCGCCGATGGGGCACGTGCGGATGATGGCGGCGGTCCAGCCGTTCATCTCCGGCGCCATCTCCAAGACGGTCAACATGCCGGAGCAGGCGACCGTCGAGGACGTCGAGAAGATCTACTTCGAGGGCTGGAAGCTCGGCCTGAAGGCGCTGGCGATCTACCGGGACAACTGCAAGGTGGGCCAGCCGCTGTCGGTGGCCAAGCCGAACAAGGCAGTGGTCGAGGCGGCCGTCGAGGCCGCGGTCGAGGCCGCCGTCGCCGAGAAGGTCGTGGAGAAGGTCGTCGAGTACCGCCCGGTGCGCAAGCGGCTGCCGAAGAAGCGCCCGTCGCAGACGGTCTCCTTCTCGGTCGGCGGCGCCGAGGGTTACCTCACCGCCTCGTCCTACCCGGACGACGGCCTCGGCGAGGTCTTCCTGAAGATGTCGAAGCAGGGCTCGACCCTGGCCGGCGTGATGGACGCCTTCTCGGTGGCCATCTCCATCGGTCTCCAGTACGGCGTCCCGCTGGAGACGTACGTCAGCAAGTTCACCAACATGCGCTTCGAGCCGGCCGGCATGACCGACGACCCGGACGTGCGGATGGCCGCCTCGGTGATGGACTACATCTTCCGTCGCCTGGCGCTTGACTTCCTGCCGTACGAGCGCCGCGCGGAACTGGGCATCTTCACCGCCAAGGAGCGGGCCGCCCAGCTCCGGGCCGAGGCGGAGGCGGAGGCGAGCGGTGCGGACCTCACCGCGATGGCCGCCTCCGCCCCGGTCGAGACGCCCGAGCCGAGGACCGGCCCGATCGCCCAGCCGGCGCAGGAGCTGGCAGACGTCGCCGCCGCCAAGCCCGCGCCGACGGTGGGCTCCAGCACCGAACTGCTGGAGGCCGTGATCGGCAAGGCCGCCGACGCGCCGCTCTGCTTCACCTGCGGCACCAAGATGCGGCCGGCAGGTAGCTGCTACGTCTGCGAGGGCTGCGGCTCCACAAGCGGCTGTAGCTGACGTCCACCGCACGTCCCGCGGGCGCGGCCGGGGATCCCCAGCCGCGCCCCCGGCGGGTGGACGGTCACAGACCGGGGTGCGCGGGAAACTGGGATGCTCGGTGGATGAGCACGGCTGACATCTATCAGGCGTTCGCCGACCGCGAGGCGCGCGACGTCTCCCCGGCGTACGACAGGTTGTCGCGGGCGGTGGCGCGCGACCCGGAACTGCTCGCGCTGCTCGACACGCTCCCGGCGGCCAAACGCCAGCCGAACCTGCTGTTCGGTGTGGTCCGGCTGCGCGGCGGCCCGGTGGACGACCCGGCGGCGTTCCGCGCGCACGTGTTGGCGCACTGGCCGGACATCGCGGCGCAGATTCGGGTCCGCGCGACCCAGACGAACGAGGCCGGGCGCTGCGCGGCGCTGCTCCCGGTGCTCGCCGCGCTGCCCCAGCCGCTGGCGCTGCTGGAGGTGGGCGCCTCCGCCGGCCTGTGCCTCTACCCCGACCGGTACGCCTACCGCTACGGCGACCGGCGGGTCGGCGACGGCGAGCCGGTGCTCGACTGCGCGTTGACCGGCGCCGCGCCGCCGGACCGGCGGCCGGAGGTGGTGTGGCGGGCCGGGCTGGACGTACACCCGCTCGACATCACCGACCCGGCGGACCTGGCCTGGCTGGACGCGCTGATCTGGCCCGAGCACACGCACCGCCGGGGCCGGCTGCGCGCCGCCGCGGCGGTCGCGGCGGCCGACCCGCCACTGCTGGTCCGGGGCGACCTGGTCGACGACCTGCCGACGCTGGCGGCCAGCGCCCCGGCCGGCGCGACGCTCGTGGTGTTCCACAGCTCGGTGCTCTACCAGGTGCCGGCGGCGCGCCGGGCGGCCTTCACCGAGCTGGTACGGACGCTGCCCGGGCACTGGGTCGCCAACGAGGACCCGGCCGTCCTGCCGTACGCGGAGACGCCCGCGCCGCCGGGCGGCGGATTCCACAACGTGCTCGCCCTCGACGGCCGCCCCCTCGCCTGGACCCGGGGCCACGGGCAGGCGGTCACCTGGTTCGCCCCGGTGCGGCCGTGACCACGCGCCCGGCCGCCGTCGACGCGTTCGCGCGGGAGACGGCGGCGCTCGGCTGGGTGTCCGACCTGATGGTCGCCGGGTCGCTCGCCACAGGTGACTACCGACCCGGCGTCAGCGACCTGGATCTGGTCGCGGTGGCGGACGGACCGGTCGACGCGACCCGGCAGGCCGAGCTGACCGCCCTGCACCGCCGGTTCGACGCCGGTCCCGCCGCGGGGCTGCACCTGGGCTGCGTGTACGTCGAGGCCGCCGCCGTCCACCACATCGAGGCGCTGCATCCCACGTGGACGCACGGGCAGCTCGTCCAGCGGATCCTCTCCGGCATCACCCGGGCCGAGCTGGTCCGGCACGGTCATGCCCTCCACGGCCGTCCACCGGGCGCGGTGTTGCCGCCCATGACCGACGACGACGTGCGCGCCGCGGCACGGGCCGAGCTGACCGGCTACTGGGCCTGGGCGGCCCGGCGGCCGTGGCTGTGGCTGGACCCGGTTATCGCCGACCTCGGGCTCACCTCGATGGCCCGGGGGCGGCACGCGTTGCGGCACGGCGACCTGATCGGCAAGAGCGGGGCGATTCCCGCCGTCGCCGCCCCGCCCTGGCTGATCGACCAGTTGGCGGCGCGCCGCCGGGGCGAGCCGGTCGTCTCGCCCCGGATCCGCACCGCGCTTATCGCGTGGCACGACGCCCGCCGTACCGTCGCCGCGGCCCGGTCGTCCGCTCGAAGCGGCTCCTGAGGCCGGCCGCCCGCGCGGTCGGATCAGTCCGGCAGCGAGTCGACCGCCGAGGCGAGCACCCCGCGCAGGTCGGTCTCCGCGCCGGCGGGCAGCGTCTGCGGCTTGACCACCTGGTACGCGATCCGCACCTCGTAGTGCTCGCCACGCCAGGCCCAGCCGTCGAACCGGGCCTCCCCGCCGTCCCACGGGCGCACCGAGACGCAGGAGTGGTCACCCGGCCCGGCGCTCGTCAGCTCGGCGGCGATCCGCGCGCACCGGTCCCGTCGCCACCTGTCGTCGTACATGCCGCCGGCGTCGACGGCCACGGTGACGGCGAGGTCGCCGCGCATCGAGGTGCCGCTGGTCAGGTCGACCGCGCACTCCCGGGAGCCGCTGCGGTCACCGATGTTCGCCGAGGCGTTGGCCTGCGCGCCGGGCGCGAGACGGGCCAGCAGGTCGGTCGGGAGCAGCGCGCAGGGGTCGCGGAGCTCATCCGGCTGCGCTGTCTCGTCTGCGGCACAGCCGGTGGTGGCCAGGAGCGCACCGGTGACCACGAGCATTGCGGCCGATCTCGTCATCTGTCCTCCTTGGACGGTCGCGGGGGACCGTAGCAACGCTTTGCTACCCCCGGATTTCACGGGGAGACGTGTCCCGATCCGTAGACGTGCGCACTCTTCGTGCCGGTCGGGCCACCCCGCGTGGCTGTCGCGGCTAAGGTGGACGGTCTCGGTGGAAGGAGATCGAGATGCGGGTCCGGGTTCTCCTCGCGGCGGCGCTGCCGCTGCTCTGGGGCGTGCTGGCCGGCTGGTGGACCCCGCGCGGCCCGGGCACGGTCGGCACGGCGCTCACCTCCGTCGCGGTGAGCCTCGCCGTCGGGCTGGCGGCCGGCTGGTCGAGCCGCTCCCGCTGGGCCATGCTCGTCGCGCCGGTGTTCTTCGCGCTCGCCGTCGAGCTGGTCCGGCTGCACCTGCGCGGGCCCACCGTCGACCGCCCCCACCTCACCGGCCTCGGCGTCGCGGCGCTGCTCGCCGGCCGGGGCGTACACGGGCTGCTCGCGTTGCTGCCGATGCTCGTCGGCGCCGCGTACGGTGCCGGCCTGGCCCGCCGCCTCGACGGCGTGCCGCCGCGCCGGCCGGTGCCCCGGTGGTCGGGCCGGGTGGGCATCGGCCTGCTCGCCGCGCTGCTCGCGCTGGTCAGCGTGGGCGCGGCGGTGCCGGGCCGCACCGACCCGATCCCCGGCGGGATCGCCCGGTTCGACACCGTCGACTCCGGCGGGCGCGAGCTGGGCCTGCTGATCCGGGGTACGGACATGAGCGCGCCCGTGCTGCTTGTGGTGCCCGGACCGCCCGGCGGTTCGGAGATCGGCGCGGTCCGCCGTCACCTGTCCGCCCTGGAGCAGCGCTTCGTGGTCGCGGTCTGGGACCGGGCCGGCGCGCCGCACTCCTGGTCGGCGTTCCGCGCCCCGGCCGACTGGCGGCTCGACGACGAGGTCGACGACCTGGTCGCGGTGGCCCGTCACCTGAGGGAGCGGTTCGGCCGCGACCGGATCCACCTGGTCGCCCACTCCGGCGGCACCACCGTGGGCCTGCTCGCCGTGCAACGGCACCCCGAGCTGTTCGCCTCCTACGTGGGCGTCGGGCAGGTGGTCAGCCTGCGCGAGGCCGACCGCAGCCAGTACGCCGACACCGTCGCCTGGGCCCGCCGCACCGGCCGGACGGCGCTCGCCGACCGGATGGCCGCCCAGGGCCCGCCGCCCTACCGCGACGTCTGGGCGTACGAGGCGTTGCTCACAAACGAGGCCGGGGCGTTCCCGGTCGACCGGGCCGGCGCGGGCGAGGACGAGACCGGCACCGTCGGCAACCTGGGCGTGCCGGAATACAGTCCGCTGGAGAAGGTGCACGTGTTCGGCTTCCTCGACGGCTGGGACGTGCTCTACCCCCGGTTGCAGGAGCTCGACTTCCGGCGCGACGTGCGGCAGCTCGCCGTGCCGGCCCGGTTCGTCGACGGCGCGCAGGAGGTGCCGGGTCGGCTGCGCCTGTTCGACGAGTGGTACGCCCAACTCCAGGCCCCGCGCAAGGACCACCTGGTGATCCCGCGCGCCGGACACCGGTCGCTGTTCGAGCGGCCCGACGAGTTCGTGACGTACCTGGAGCGGATCCGCTCCGAGACCACCCCGACCGGCAACTAGGTCCTCCACCACCCCACGCGCCCTGTTTCACGGAAAGAGTGGCTATTCGGGCTCGGATGGCCACTCTTTCCGTGAATGCGGGTGCGGGGCATCGGGTGGCGGCCGGGTTCGGGTGCCACCGGCGTTCGCCCCGGCGCATAACACTCGCGGTTAATAGGGGGCCCCGCCTATGCAGAAAACGTTAAGCGGGGGCCCCTCCTTACACTTCAGCGGTGAGGGATGAGCTGGCGGACCGGCCGCTTACCGAGCCGCACCCGTCGCGGCTGCCGCCGGAGCATCCCGGGCGGGCCCGGATCCTGGCCGCGCACGCCGCCGCGCTGGCCGCCGGGGAAGCCGGCTACCTCGACCCGGAGACCGGGTTGTTCGTGCTCAGCGCCGGGTTCCTGGCCCGGCGTGGCACGTGCTGCGGGCGCGGATGCCGGCACTGCCCGTACGTGGCCTAGCGTGTGGCGGCCAGGCGCTGGACCTGCCCCTGGTGCACGTCGCTCACCCACTCCCAGCCGGGCGCGGCCGACGGGCCGATCCGCCTGTCGTCGGGCTCGCGGCCGTCCCGCAGGGCGAGCACGTACGCCCGGTCCCGCTCGATCCGCTCGTACGCCTGGCCGGCCCCGCCCACCGACCCGTGGCCGGGGACGACGACGTCGACGTCGGCCGCCACGCTCTCCAACAGCCGCAACCCCGCGAGGTAGTCCTCGACCGGGTCGGTGGCGTCCGGGTCGAGCATCGGGACCAGGACGTCGGAGAGCATGTCGCCGGCGACGAGAACCCCGTGCTCCGCGAGGAACAGCGCCGCGTGGCCCGGCGCATGCGCCTGGTGCTCGATGATCCGGACCTCGGGGCCGGCCCAGGGAACCCGCGTCGTTCCGGCGGGCAGGGCGGTGACCAGGCCGTAGCCGTCCAGCGGGACCTGCCCGGCGATCTCCGTCTCGGCCAGGTGTTCGGTGATGTGCGCCTTGGCGTCCGGGTCGGACAGTTGTTCGCCGGCGGCGGTCGCGCAGCGGGCCGTGCCGTAGCGGGGCGCGTCGCCGAGCCGCGTGTGCCAGAGCAGGTGGTCCCAGTCCGGATGCGTCGAGAAACCCGCCACGACGGTTTGGCCCGCGGCGGACAGGTCGTCCGCGAGGCAGACCAGTTCGTGCTCCTGCAACCCGGGGTCGACGAGCAGCACGCCGGCGCGGCCCCGCACCACCGTGGTGTTGGTCTGGAGGAATTCGCTCTGGTGCACAAGCACGCCGTCGGCGACCTGCCTCAGCACGGGTTCGCGCCGCGGATGGCGTAGTGGTGCATGGTGACGCCCTGCGGGAAGGATCGCTGCTCGATCAGGTCGAGGTCGACCGGCCGGTCCCAGTCGTCGAACAGCGGACGGCCGAAGCCCAGGATCGCCGGGTGGGTGAAGAGCAACAACTCGTCGAGCAGGCCGGCCCGGAGCAGTTGCGTGGCGAGCGTCGCGCCGCCCACGCCGAGGGTGCCGTCGGTCTCCGCCCGCAGCTTGGCCAACTGCTCGATCGCGTCCTCCCCGCCGATGATCTGGGTGTGGTGGTCGGCGCTTCGGCGGGTGCGGGAGACGAGCACCTTGGGGGTGGAGGTCCAGATCTCGCCGTACTCGCGCATGACGTCCGGCAGCGACGTGTCCGCACGCGCCCGTGGCCAGTACTCCTCCATCGTCTCGTAGATCACCCGGCCCTGGACCATGCCGGCGAGCTTTCCCGCCCGCGCGTTGAACTCCCGGTGCAGTTCCTCGTCGATGCGCAGCCACTCGCCGGCGCCGTCGTCACCGGGAACCTGCTCGATCCGTAGGTCGAGGGACACGTTCATCCAGTACAGGAAGCGGCCCATCATCCCCTCCGCCCTCTAGTGATTGCAATCCGCAACCACTATGTTGGGGGTCAAGGTCCCTGTCAAGGAGGAGTCGTGAAATCACGGTCCGGATGTCCGATCAACGCAGCCGTCGAGGTGCTCGGAGACCGGTGGGCGCTGCTCGTGCTCCGCGACGTCATCTTCGGCGACCGCCGCTACTTCCGGGCGCTGCTCACCGGGTCGATCGAGGGCATCGCGTCGAACATCCTCGCCGACCGCCTCGTGCGGCTCGTCGAGGCGGGCATCCTCACCCGTGGCACCGCGGCCCGGGGCCAACGCGCCCGCTACAGCCTCACCGAAGCCGGCATCCAGACCGTTCCCGTCCTCTACGCGCTGGGCAACTGGGGCCTCGACTGGTGCCCCGGCACCGAGGAACTCCAGACCCGGCAGCGCGTCATGCGGGACGCCGGCCCGGCGTTCGTCGAGGAACTCATGGACGAACTCCGGGTGCGCCACCTCGACGCCCCGCCGCGACACCACGACGGCCCGAGCCCGCTCGAACGCCTGAACGCCGCCCACGAAGCCGCGCGGGAGAAAGGCTGAGGGCTTCCGTCCCCGCCGGACGGGCCGTACGGTGTCCGACGGAACTCCGGCGGGCCGGCCCCGCCGCTGATCGCGGAGGTCTCCCCGTGCGCGCCCGTACCTGGCTGGCCACCTCGGCCGTCCTGCTCGCCACCGGCTGCGCCGACGACGCCTCCCCGGCGGCCGTGCCGGAGGCCCCGCCACCGGCCGCCGAGGTCGTCGCCGCCTCCTCCGGGGGCGCGTGCCGGCTGCTCGACTTCGCGGTGATCGCCGAGCACACCGGCGGCACGTTCGACGTGGCCGCCGCCACCGAACGCGGCGACACGCACACCTGCGTGGTCCGCGCCCGGGACGCGGCGCTGCCGGAACTGACGCTCGCCGTGACCGAGGCCTCGATCGACACGGCGACGTTCACGGCCGACGTGCAGCCGCGCGGGGCGGTGAAGGTGACCAAGCTCGGCAAGATCGCCTACCGGCGGACGGCGCCGAAGACCAAGACGGCCGGCCCGGTCGCCGAGGTGGGTTGGCTGGCCGCCGGGGACCGGCTCGCGAGCCTCCGCTGGACCAGCCCGGAGGGCACCGCCACGGCGGAGGTGGAGAAGGCGACCGGAAAGCTTGTCGCGCTGGCCCAGGTGATCGACCCCCGCAAGCTCTGAGGCGGCCGGTGGGCGCGGTCAGCGAGCCGCGACGAACACCCGGGACGCCACCTCGCGGGGCAGTCGCACCCGGTCGCCGGAACGGTCGATGGACACCCCGTCGCGCTCCTGCGCCACGGTGACTGTCGCGCCCGGGTCGACGCCCGCCGCGTGCAACTGCCGGAGCACGTCCGAGTCGGTCTGCACGCTCTCGCAGATCCGCCGCACCACCACCGGCCCGGACAGGCCGGGGAAGGCCAGGTTGCGCTCGCCCTCGACCGTCTCGGCCGGGTGCTGGCCCGGGTCGCCCAGCTCCTCCAGGCCCGGGATCGGGTTGCCGTACGGCGAGCGGGACGGGCGGTTGAGCAGGTCGTAGACCCGCTTCTCGACCGCGTCGCTCATCACGTGCTCCCAGCGGCAGGCCTCCTCGTGGGCCTCCTCGTAGGGCATCCCGATCACGTTGACCAGCAGCAGCTCGGCCAGCCGGTGCTTGCGCATCACCGAGACCGCGGAGTTGCGGCCCAGCGGGGTGAGAGTCAGGTGCCGGTCGCCCTCGACGGTGAGCAGGCCGTCCCGCTCCATCCGGGCGACGGTCTGACTGACGGTGGGCCCGCTCTGTCGCAGCCGCTCGGCGATGCGGGCGCGCAGCGGCGGCACACCTTCCTCTTCCAACTCGAGGATGGTGCGCAAATACATCTCGGTAGTGTCAACTAAGTCGTGCTTCACGTCAGCGGCCTCCCGGCGTCCGATGCTACCCGCTGCCACCGACGCTCGAACGCAGGCGAACCCGGAGGTCGGTGCCGGGATGGTGTTGACTGGACCGCATGTCCGGAACCGCAGAGCTGCTCGTCGAGGCGGACCGGCTCGCCGCCGAGCTGGACCGCGCCGACCCGCCCGTGCTCCTCGACGTCCGCTGGCGGCTCGCCGGGCCGCCCGGCCGCGACGACTACGCCGCCGGCCACCTGCCCGGCGCCGTCTTCGTCGACCTGGACACCGAGCTGTGCGGCCGGCCCGGCGCCGCCGGGCGGCACCCGCTGCCCGACCCGGCGTCGTTGCAGGCCGCGCTGCGGGCCGCCGGCGTCCGCGCCGGGCACCCCGTGGTGGTGTACGACGGCGGCGACGGCATGTCCGCGGCGCGGGCCTGGTGGACGCTGCGCTGGGCCGGGCACCTGGCGGTGCGGGTGCTGCACGGCGGTTGGCCGGCCTGGGTCGCCGCCGGCCTGCCGGTGGACACCGCGACGCCCGCGCCCGCGCGCGGCGACGTGACGGTCGCGCCGGGCGCGCTGCCGGTGCTCGACGCCGCCGGGGCCGCCCGGCTCGCCGCCGCCGACGCCGGGGTGCTGCTGGACGTGCGGGCCGCCCCGCGCTACCGGGGCGAGATCGAACCTGTCGACCCGGTCGCCGGGCACGTCCCGGGCGCGGTCAACCTGCCCGCACCGGGGTACGTGACGCAGGGCCGGTTCCCCGCCGCCGAGGCGCTGCGCGAGCGCTTCGCCGCGGCCGGGGTGACCGGGGACACGCCGGTCGGGGCGTACTGCGGCTCCGGGGTGACCGCCGCCCAGGCGGTGTTGGCGCTGCATCTGGCCGGCCGGCCGGACGCCGCGCTGTACGTCGGCTCGTGGAGCGAGTGGGTGGCCGACCCGGACCGTCCGGTGGCGACCGGCGGGTGAGCGCGCGGCTCGTGGGCGCCTCCCGGGCCACGTGCGACGATGGCCGCATGGCCGACGACACGGTGGTGGTGTGGGACGAGTCTCTCCTCGCCTACGACATGGGCGACCATCCCCTCGATCCGGTCCGGGTGGAGCTGACCATGGCGCTGGCCCGGGAGTTGGGGGTGCTCGACCGGCCCGGGGTGCGTCTGGTCAAGCCGGAGCCGGCCGACGACGCGCTGCTGACCCGGGTGCACGACCCGGCCTACCTGGACGCGGTCCGGGCCGCGCCGGGTGACCCGCTCTTCGCCGGTTTCGGGCTGGGCACCTCGGACAATCCGGTCTTCGAGGGGATGCACGAGTCCAGCGCGTTGATCGTCGGCGCCAGTGTGGCCGCCGCCGAGGCGGTGTGGCGGGGCGAGGCCCGCCGCGCGGTGAACGTGGCCGGCGGCCTGCACCACGCCATGCCGGCCCGGGCGTCCGGTTTCTGTGTCTACAACGATCCGGCGGTGGCCATCGCCCGCCTGCTCGACCTGGGCGCGGAGCGGATCGCGTACGTGGACGTGGACGTGCACCACGGCGACGGGGTGCAGGAGATCTTCTACCGGGATCCGCGCGTGCTCACGGTCAGCCTGCACGAGACCCCGCTGGCGCTCTTTCCCGGCACCGGGTTCCCGGACGAGACCGGGGGGCCGGGCGCGGAGGGCACGGCGGTGAACCTGCCGCTGCCGCCGGGGGTCGGTGACGCCGGCTGGCAGCGGGCGTTCCACGCGGTGGTGCCGTCGGTGTTGCGTGCGTTCCGGCCGCAGGTGCTTGTCACCCAGTGCGGTGCGGACGGGCACCGCGCCGATCCGTTGGCCGACCTGCACCTGTCGGTGGACGGGCAGCGGGCCACCTACCTGGTGTTGCGGGCGCTCGCCGACGAGCTGTGCGACGGCCGCTGGGTGGCCACCGGCGGCGGCGGGTACGCGCTTGTCGAGGTGGTGCCCCGGGCCTGGACGCATCTGCTGGCGGTGGCCACCGGCGAGCCGCTCGACCCGGCCGCGCTCACCCCGCCGGGCTGGCGGGAGCTGGCCCGGCGCCGGCGGCCGGGGCACGAGGTTCCGCTGCGGATGACCGACGACGTGGACCCGGAATATCAGCCGTGGCAGCCCAGCGGCGAGCCGAACGCGGTGGACCGGGCGGTCGCGGCGACCCGCCGGGCCGTCTTCCCGCTGCTCGGGCTCGATCCGCACGATCCGCGCGACTGAGCCGGCGGTGGGGGAGGACCGACCGGTGACGCCGGTGGACGTGCTGCTCAGCGACGGTACGACGGTGCAGTTGCGGCAGATCCGTCCGGACGACGCGGCGGCGATCGTGGCGATGCACGCCCGCTTCTCCGAGCGCACCCGTTACCTGCGCTACTTCTCGCCGTACCCGCGGATCCCGGAGCGGGACCTGAGGCGGTTCGTCACCGTGGACCACCGCGACCGGGAGGCGTTCGTGGTGTTGGCCGGCGAGCGGATCGTGGCCGTGGGCCGGTACGAGCGGCTCGGTCCGGCCTCGCCGGAGGCCGAGGTGGCGTTCGTGGTGGAGGACGCCTACCAGGGCCGGGGCATCGGCTCGGTGCTGCTGGAGCACCTGGCGGACGCGGCCGGTCGGCACGGCATCGCGCACTTCGTCGCCGAGGTGTTGCCGGCCAACGGGACGATGCTGCGGGTCTTCGCCGACTTCGGCTACCAGGTCCAGCGCCAGTACGCCGACGGTGTCGTGCACCTGAGCTTCCCGATCGCGGCGACCGAGGCGACGCTCGCGGTGCAGCGGGGCCGGGAGCACCGCACCGAGGCGCGGTCGATCGCCCGGCTGCTCGCGCCGCGCGGCATCGCCGTCTACGGCGCCAGCACCACCGGTCAGGGCGTCGGCGCGGCGCTGCTCGGGCACCTGCGCGACGGCGGGTTCGCCGGGGCGGTCGTGCCTGTGCATCCGAGCGCGGCGACCGTGGCCGGGCTGCCGGCGTACCCGTCGGCGGTCGACGCCGGGCTGGACATCGACCTGGCCGTGGTGGCGGTCGCGCCGGAGGCGGTGACCGAGGTGGTCCAGGACGCGGCCCGGGCCGGCGCGCACGGGCTGGTGGTGGTGTCGGCCGGGTTCGCCGAGTCCGGTCCGGCCGGCGCGGCGGCGCAGCGGGCGCTGGTGCGGGCCGCGCATCTGGCCGGCATGCGGGTGGTCGGCCCGAACTGTCTCGGCGTCGCCAACACCGACCCGGCGGTACGCCTGAACGCGACGCTCGCCCCGGTGCTGCCGGCACCGGGCCGGGTGGGCGTGTTCAGCCAGTCCGGCGCGTTCGGGGTGGCGTTGCTGGCGGAGGCGTCCCGGCGGGGGCTCGGGCTGTCCAGCTTCGTGTCGGCCGGCAACCGGGCCGACGTGTCCGGCAACGACCTGTTGCAGTACTGGCAGGACGATCCGGGCACCGACGTGATCACGCTCTATCTGGAGACGTTCGGCAACCCGCGCAAGTTCGCCCGGTTGGCCCGCCGGATCGGCCGGAGCAAGCCGGTGGTGGCGTTGGCGTCGCTGGCCCGGCCGCCGGGCGTGGGTGACGCGCCGGCGCTCGACGCCGCCGCGGTGAGCGCGTTGTTCGCCCAGTCCGGGGTGATCCGGGTGGACACCGTGTCCGAACTGCTCGATGTGGGGGTGCTGTTGGCGCACCAGCCGTTGCCGGCGGGGCGGCGTGTCGCCGTGGTGGGCAACTCGTCGGCGTTGACCGGGCTGGCGGCGACCGCCGGCGCCGGGCAGGGGCTGGTGGTGGCGGACGGCTACCCGCACGACGTGGGGCCGACCGGCGGCGCCGCCGCATACGCCGCCGCGCTTGCCGCCGCGGCGGCCGACGAGCGGGTGGACGCCGTGGTGGCGGTCTTCGCCCCGCCGTTGCCGGGCCAGCTCACCGATCCGGAGGCGGATTTCGCGGCGGCGCTGCCGGCCACCGGCAAGCCGGTGGTGGCGACGTTCCTCGCCGGTCGGGTGCCCGCCGGGGTGCCGGCGTATCCGAGCGTGGAGGAGGCGGTGCGGGCGCTGGCCCGGGTCACCGGGTACGCGGACTGGCTGCGCCGGCCGCCGGGGGCGCTGCCCGAGCTGGCCGGGGTGGACCGGGCGGCGGGGCAGGCGGCGCTGGGGCCGGACGGGGCGGATCCGGCGGCGTTGCTGGGCGCGTACGGGATCGACGTGGTGGAGTCGGTTCCGGCCGGCTCGGCCGACGAGGTGGTGGCGGCGGGGGAACGGCTCGGCTGGCCGGTGGCGCTGAAGGCGGCGGCCCCGGGGCTGCGGCACCGGCTCGATCTGGGCGCGGTCCGGCTCGACCTGGCCGACGCCGTCGCGCTGCGCCGCGCGTACGCGGAGATGGCCCCGGTGTTCGGCGCGGAGGTGCTTGTTCAGCCGATGGTCGCGCCGGGGGTGGCGTGCGTGGTGGAGCTGGTGGAGGATCCGGCGTTCGGGCCGGTGGTCGGGTTCGGGCTGGGTGGGGTGGCGACGGAGCTGCTCGGCGACCGGGCGTGGCGGGCGGTGCCGTTGACCGACCGGGACGCCGCCGAGCTGGTCGACGAGCCGCGCGCCGCGCCGTTGCTGCGGGGGCACCGGGGCGCCGCGCCGGTCGATCGGGCGGCGCTGGTCGACCTGCTGATGCGGGTCGGTCGGCTGGCCGACGAGCAGCCGCGGGTACGGTCGCTGACGCTCAATCCGGTGCTGGCCCGCCCGGACGGCGTCTCGGTGCTGCACGCCACCATCGGCGCCGGCGCGGCTTCGCCGCGCCCCGACACCGGCCCCCGCCGGTTGTAAGGCGGGGCCCCCTTTTAACGCCTCCGGTAGGGAAGGGGCCCCCGCTTAACGCAATCCGGCCCCGGCGAACCGCCGGGGCCGGACTGTGCGACACGGGGTCAGCAGGCGTACGCCTCCAGGCGGTTCGCCCGCTCCGGGTCGCGCAGCTTGAGCAGCGTGATCTTCTCGATCTGCCGGATCCGCTCGCGGGACAGCCCGAACTCGCGGCCCACCTCGTCGAGGGTGCGCTGGCGGCCGTCGTCGAGGCCGAAGCGCAGCCGGATCACCGCCTGCTCCCGCTGGGAGAGGGTGGCGAGCACGATGCGTACCTCGTTGCGCAGCTCGCCGTTGCTGGCGGCGTCGCCGGGCTCGGTACGCGGGTCCACCGCGGCGACGAAGTCGCCGAGCGCGCTCTCGCCGTCCTCGCCGACCGCCTGGTCGAGGCTGACCGGCTCCCGGTCGTAGGAGATCAGCTCGATCACCTGGTATTCGGGGACCTCCAACGCGCGGGCGACCTCGCCGACGGTGGGCTCGCGGCCCAGCGTCACCGACAGCTCGCGGCGCACCCGGACCATCCGGTTGACCTGCTCGACCATGTGCACCGGGATGCGGATGGTGCGGGCCTGGTCGGCCATGGCGCGGGTGATGGCCTGGCGGATCCACCAGGTGGCGTAGGTGGAGAACTTGTAGCCCTTGGTGTAGTCGAACTTCTCGACGGCGCGGATCAGGCCGAGGTTGCCCTCCTGGATCAGGTCGAGGAAGGCCATGCCCCGCCCGGTGTAGCGCTTGGCGATGCTCACCACGAGCCGCAGGTTCGCCTCCAGCAGGTGGTCCTTCGCGGCGCGTCCCTCGGCCGCGACCACCGTCAGGTCGGCGCGCAACCCGGCGGAGACCGGGGTGCAGGCGGAGAGCTTCTCCTCGGCGAAGAGGCCGGCCTCGATCCGCCGGCTCAGCTCGACCTCCTGCGCCGCGGTGAGCAGCTTGGTGCGGCCGATGCCGTTCAGGTACGCCCGGACCAGGTCGGTGGAGACGCCGCGCTCGTCGGTGGCGTCCAGGTCGGTGAGGGTGACGTCCAAGTCCTGGTGCTCGATCATCTGCTGCGTCATCTCTGTCTCTCCCCGTGTCCTACGTGCCGTCCCGGCCCCGTGTCGTCGACGCGGTGGGCCGGTGACAAACAGCTTGGCGGTCGGGGCGTGAGACGGGAGTGAGGCGATCGGGGACCCGACACGAATCCGCGCGGATTTGCCGTCGTCGTTTGTCCGGCCCGGTTACCGTGCCAGCGACCGGCCCGATGGGGTCGCGGACGGAACGGCGATCGGAGAACGTGGTGGTCCTCAAGCGGCTGATGCAGGCGATGGGTGTGGGCGGGCCGTCGGTGGAGACGGTGCTCGCCAACCCGAACTGCCGCCCCGGTGGTCAGCTTGAGGGCCGGATCCAGGTGGTCGGCGGCGACCACCAGGTGGATGTGAGCTGGGTCTCGCTCGGCCTGATGACCCGGGTCGAGGTGGAGAGCGGCGACTCGGAGTACAACACCGACCAGGAGTTCGGCCGGGTCCAGGTGACCGGCGCGTTCCGGCTGGAGCAGGGGCAGCGGTACGACGTGCCGTTTCGCTTCCAGGTGCCGTGGGAGACCCCGCTCACCGATCTGTACGGCCGGCACCTGCACGGCATGACGATGGGCCTGCGCACCGAGCTGGAGGTGGCCCGGGCGGTGGACTCCGGCGACCTGGACGCGGTGGCGGTGCACCCGCTGCCGGCCCAGGAACGGCTGCTGGAGGCGCTGCTGCGGCTGGGTTTCCGCTTCGCGCGCGCCGACGTCGAGCGGGGCCACATCTACGGCGTACACCAGCAGTTGCCGTTCTACCAGGAGATCGAGTTCTATCCGGCGCCGCAGTACGCGGGCGCCATGAACCAGCTCGAGGTCACCTTCGTCACCGATCCGCGGCAGGTGCACGTGGTGCTGGAGATGGACAAGCGGGGTGGCCTGTTCACCGAGGGCCGGGACGCGTTCGGGCGGTTCACGGTGGACCACGCCACGGCGGACCGCACCGACTGGGCCGCCCAGCTCGACGGCTGGCTGCGCCAGTCGCTGTCCCGCCGCGGCCTGTTCTTCTGACCGGCCGGAACGGCTAGAGGTCCAGCAGGAGGGTGCGGGGGCCGACGTTCACGCTCTCCACGAGCATGTGGGTGCGGAAGCGGCCGGTCTCCACCTTCGCGCCGCGGGCGCGCAGCTCGCCGACCACGGCCTCCACCAGGGGTTCGGCGACCGGCGCGGGGGCGGCGGCGGTCCAGCTCGGTCGCCGGCCCTTGCGGGCGTCGCCGTAGAGCGTGAACTGGCTGACCACAAGCAGCGGCGCGCCGGTGTCGGCGGCGCTGCGCTCGTCGTCCAGGATGCGCAGCTCGTGCAGCTTGCGGGCCATGGTGGCGGCGAGCTGCGGGGTGTCGGTGTGGGTGACGCCGAGCAGCACCAGCAGCCCGTCGGTGATCTCGCCGACCACCGCGCCGTCGACCGTGACGGCGGCCCGGCCGACGGTCTGCACAAGCGCCCGCATCAGTCCACCACCGGTTCGACGAGGCCGCGTTCGACCAGGTGGGCCACGATCGGGCCGGCCGCCTCGGCCAGCTCGTCAGGTGTCACGTCGTGCGCGGCGGCGAGCAGGGCGAGCTGGTCGCGCAGGGGCAGCCGGCCGTCGGCGCCGCCGACCAGGGCGAGCACCAGCGGGTCGATCTCCTCGGACCAGCGCAGTCCGCGCGGCATGGCGAGCACCTGCCGGTCCACCGCCCAGCCGTCGTCGCCCATGGTGGCCTCCTGGCGTAGCTGGAGCCCGTCGGCGGCCCGGTAGCGGGCGGCGAGCAGGCCGTCGGCGCCCCGGGCGCGCAGCCAGTCCTGCCTGTCGAACCATTCGCCGATCCGGTCGCCGAGCGGCGGTTCCACCCGCTGGCGCAGATCCTCGACCCGGATGATCGGTTGCTCGTGGCCGGACCGGCGCAGCGAAACGATGCCGAATCCGATCGCCTCCACCTTGTGCGCGTCGAACCAGTCCAGCCACGCCTCCATCCGCTGTGGGTCGGCGCTCTCCCCGACGTCGGTCAGCCACAGGTTCACGTACGCCATCGGGTCGGCCACCTCGCGCTGGATGACCCAGGCGTCCAGGCCGGTGCCGGCGAACCAGCCGGTGACCCGCTCGCCCCAGTCCTCGCCCGTGACGTGCACCCAGTTCGCCAGGTACTGCATCGTGCCGCCGTCGGTGAGCAGGTGCGGGGCGGCGGCGGCCAGTTCGGCGCCGATCGCGTCGCCGACCCGTCCGGAGTCGCGGTAGACGTGCGTGGTGGTGCCGGGGCCGACCACGAACGGCGGGTTGCTCACCACCAGGTCGAAGCGGCGTCCGGCCACCGGTGCGACCATGTCGCCGCGGAGCAGTTCCCAGTCCTGCCCGTTGAGCGCGGCGGTGGTGGCGGCGAAGCGCAGCGCCCGCTCCGAGACGTCGGTGGCGGTGACCCGGCGGGCGTGGGTGCCCAGGTGCAGCGCCTGCACGCCGGAGCCGGTGCCGAGGTCCAGCGCGGTCTCCACCGGGCGGCGCACGGCGGCGCCGATCAGGGTCTGGGTGGCCCCGCCGATGCCGAGCACGTGCTCGGCGTGCAGCGGCCGGCCGGGGCGGGCGCTGGCCGGCACGTCGGCGAGCACCCACCAGTCGTCGCCGTACGGCTCCAGGTCCACGCCGGCCCGCAGGCCGTCGCCGTGCCGCTCGACGATGCCCCCGGCGAGCGCCTCGTCCACGGTCAGCGGGGCCAGCGCGGCGGCCACCACCGGCTCCGGCTCGGTCTGGTCGCAGATGAACACCCGGATCAGCGTGGCCAGCCGGTCGCGGTCCTCGGTGGCGCGCAGGGCGGCGCGGTGGTCGTTGCGGGCGACCCCGCCGGTGGCCTGCGAGCCGAGCCGCCCGGCGATGCCGTTGGCGGTGAAGTGGGCCTGCGTCAGCGCGGTGCGCAGCGCGTCGACCCCGGCGGGGGAGAGCAGCATGTCGTGATGGTCCACGAAGCCATCCTGCCCGGCCCGCGGGCCGGCGCGGCGCGCACCCGCCGGATCCGATTCGGAGACGGTATTACCCGGCAACTATCTCTTTCACGGACATCGATGTGTCGTTAGCATTCCCGTCAACATCTGTCGATGGGCGGCCCGCCGGCCACGAACCGGCCCGCCCGGTAGGGAGCCAGAACATGCCCGACGTGTCCGTTCCCCGGCGTCGTGCGCTGCGCGCGCTCGCCGTCACGGCCGCCGCCGCGGCCCTCACCGCCGCCGCGTCCACCCCGGCTCTCGCCGCGCCGACCGGCCAGGTCCGGTACGCCGGCGCCGCCGGCGCCGTCAGCGGCAGCTACCTGGTCGTGCTCAAGGGCGACGCGGTCGGCGCCGCGAACAGCCGCACCGCCCGTACCGCCGTGCCGGACCGGGCCGCCGGCCTGGCCAAGCGGTACGGCGGAAGCGTCGGAGCGGTGTGGAGCGCCGCGCTCACCGGCTACAGCGCGAAGATGAGCGCCGGACAGGCACGTCGGCTCGCCGCCGACCCGGCCGTCGCGTACGTCGAACAGGACCGGCGGATGACCGTCCAGGGCACCCAGACCGGCGCCACCTGGGGGCTGGACCGGATCGACCAGCGCAACCTGCCGCTCAACGGCACCTACACCTACCCGAACACCGCCACGAACGTGCGCGCCTACATCATCGACACCGGCATCCGGACCACGCACAGCGACTTCGGCGGCCGGGCCACCTGGGGCACCAACACGGTGGACAGCAACAACACCGACTGCAACGGCCACGGCACGCACGTCGCCGGCACGGTCGGCGGCAGCACGTACGGCGTGGCCAAGGGCGTGCGCCTGATCGCGGTGAAGGTGCTCAACTGCTCCGGCAGCGGCACCACCGCCGGCGTGGTCAACGGCGTCAACTGGGTGACCTCGAACGCGGTCAAGCCGGCCGTGGCCAACATGAGCCTCGGCGGCGGCGTCAGCACCTCGCTCGACAACGCGGTGGCCAACTCGATCAGCTCCGGCATCACGTACGCGCTCGCGGCCGGCAACTCCAGCGCCAACGCCTGCAACTCCTCGCCGTCCCGGGTCGCCTCGGCGATCACGGTGGGCGCCACCACGAGCACCGATGCCCGTGCCTCGTACTCGAACTACGGCTCCTGCGTGGACCTGTTCGCCCCGGGCTCGTCGATCACCTCGGCCTGGCGGACCAGCGACAGCGCGACCAACACGATCAGCGGGACCTCGATGGCCTCGCCGCACGTGGCCGGCGCGGCGGCGCTTGTGCTGTCCGCGAACCCGTCCTACTCCCCGGCCCAGGTGGCCAGCTACCTGACCAGCAACGCCACCACCGGCAAGGTGACCAACCCGGGCTCCGGCTCGCCGAACCGGCTGCTCTTTGTGGTGAACTGACGCTCTCCGTGGGCCGCGCGGCCCGGTGGACCCCAGCGGAGTCCACCGGGCCGCGCCGTACCCGCTACCGGGAACGGCAGATCGGCAACGTCTCAAGCCGTTGGGAGTAGTGGTCGGACAGGGCGGGAAATCGGCTCCGAGCCTCGTCCACCAGGCCACCGTGCCACGCTTCCCGCAGTTGGCTGACCGCCTGGGAAATCGCCTCCGACGTGGCTTCCGGATCTCCGCCGGCGCTCTCCGCCAGCCGGCGGAAGCGCGCGTGGTCGATCAGCGCCGGAACCGTCTCGTTGCCGAGACCGAGCGCCAAGGGCGACCACCGGTAGCGCGAATACACCGAGAGTGAGTGGAAGTCGTAGACCGGAGCGAGCCGTGGCGTCCGGCCGTCCGGATAGACCAGTCCCCAGTTCTTCAGGTGCCCGTCGGTGTTCCCGACCACAAGCATCGCGACGAGCCGGCGGACGAAGTCGAGATAGCCGTCCTCACCGGTAAGTTGGAGGATGGCCGCGGCCAGGGTGTCGTAGGAGGTGCCCGACTCGCTGTACTTGAACATCGGTTCGACGTCGGCGACCTGGGCGAAGTCCTCGGCGTGGATCCGTCCGGCGGGCGACCGGTCGAACCGCTGGATGAGGTAGACGAGATCGCTCGGTGCCACCATGCCGTCGGGGAGACCCTTGACCTCGTCGGCGCGGATCAGGTTCACCGGCGGCACCGGGAAACCAGCCGACCGTAGCCAGCTCATGGTGAGGTATTCGTTGACCGGCAGGTCCCGCAGCCCGTGGTCGGGCAGTTTCACGATCCACCACCCGCCCTGCCCGCTGACCGGAACGGCCAAGCGCTCCGCGGAGATCGAATACTTCAGCTGTACGCCCGCCAGGGAGTGCCGGAGCGGATGATCGACCTCCCCTGGCGTGGCCGGGAGGACATCATCCTCCGGCTCGGTGTCGGCGTGCACCGTCACCGCGCCCGGTAGGTTGCCGCCCAAGCGCAGCAGCAGGGTGAAGTCGCCGACGTTCCCACCACCCAACTCCCGGACGATCTGGCGGCGGAGCGCGCCCTCGGGCAGCAGGTTCGCGAACCAGGCGGGCAGGCCGACGCGGGCCCGCCGGATCGCTCGCGGGTCGTCCTCGAAGATCTGTCCCAGCACCTGATGGCGGGGCGAGGCGAGGTCGTCGTCGTAGCTGAACTCCGTGCCTCCCTGTCGGAAACTCAGCTCGCCGACCCGACGGCCGTGCAGCCGCACCTCCGCGGTGACCTCGGCCATCTCAGGCGACCTGCCGGAGGATGTCGGTCATGGCCCGCCCGTCCCGCGCGCCCCACTCGGCCATCCGGTTGACGTGGTCGGTGATGGTCCGCTCGCACACGCCTTCCCGAAGGTGGAGGAAGCCGTCCCAGTCCGCGCGCGCCAGGCGCTCCTGCGCGGCCTCGTCGATCAGGTGACTGGCCGCGACCGTCGGTGAGACGGTCGCCATGAGGTCCGCCGTCAGACGTTCCCCGGGTGGCAGGACGAGTCGGTTGGCGATCGTCTGCCTGGCTGGTCCGTCGTCGGGCAGCAGTGGACGCAGTGGGCTTCCGTGGTCGAGCAGGCGGGTCACGTCCAGGATGTCTCCGCTCGCCGGGTCGCGCGGCTCGGCGGAGAGAAGCCCCAACGTGTTGAGCTTCGTCATCGCGTGATTGAAGTGGACCTTGTCCAGTTCCGCGACGAAGTCCGGGAACTGCTGCACCTGCCGGAGCACGCTCATCGCCGCGGTCTGCGGGTCGGCCGTGTCGACCGCCTCCACCTGGTTGCGCACGTCGGCGACGCCCACGCCACGGGCCCGGCTGCCGGCGACCGCGCTGCGCCACACCCACCGGCGGAGCAGGGTCGCCGGCCGGCCGGCCGGCACGCCGTGCAGGCGGATGAAGCGAACCAGGATCGGCAGCACGTGGGAGTAGGGCAGCAGCCTGATGTGCGGAATACCGCAGGGGCCGCGAAGGAAGTCGACCGCCTCGCGCAGTCGCGCGGCCACGTCCCGCAGCGTCTCGGCCGGGTCGTCCTGCGGCCCGAACTCCTGGCGGAAGTCCTCCCGGAAGATGTCTCCGCCCCGGTACGCGAGGACGCAGCGCAGGGTCAGCCGATCGTCGAGCCCGCCGAATCCCTGAGTGGCGGACACCCGGCCGAGATCGTGCAGGGTGCTCAACTCGCCGCCCACGGCACCGGCGTGCAACGCCTGGAAGACCTCAGCCCGTGTCAAACTCATACCAAATGTATTGATTCTATTGAATATTTCGAGCGCCAGATTCTCGTCATCCGAGTTCACCACGTAAGTGGGAATCCGGTAGTCGCGAATTGCCCAGGACGCTTGGTCGATCAGGTCGAAATGAGTCTCTGAAGCCCACTCCGCGTTCTCCCGCATCCAGACGTGGCGCAGGGCCGGGTCGGCCAGTCGGTTGACCGGCAGCCATGACCGGGGGGACTGCTGCCGAGTCCCGGCGGTATGGAACGTTCCCGTCTCCACATCCAGGTGCACCCGGAAGCGTGGGTCGACCGAACTCTCGGCGCACGTCAGCGCGCCGACCAGGGCGACGATTCGCTGCTGGCCGTCGACCACCCACAGCGCGTCCGCGGACTCGGCCGCGTCCACTTCGAGCGGGCCGACACGGAGATGCTGCGCTGGTGCTGGGCGCCGCCAGAGCACCAGGTTCCCGATCGGAAATCCGCGCAGAATGCTGTCGAAGAGCCGGACGATGTCCGCGCCCTCCCATCTGAAGGAACGCTGGAAGGGCGGAACCCGTACCCGCCCGGCCGTCACGTCCCGGACCAGGTCTTCCGGCGTGCGGTACTCGACGCGGGGTCTTTCCAGGCTCGGCACGGCAACCTCCGTTGGGACGACGCACCGAGGGTAACCGCTCCGATCCTTCCGACCCGTTCATGCGCTCGGTGTCGCCCCGGCGTGGGCAGGGGCGAGGGCGTGTCTCGTCGAACCCGCATGGTTGTCGGGGTCTGTTGCGGGACCATGACTGTCATGACGTTGTCCTTGCCTATCGACCCCGCCGCGAACGACCTTCTTCGGCGCGATCCGCTGGCGCTGCTCCTCGGCATGGTGCTGGACCAGCAGGTGCCGATGGAGAAGGCGTTCTCCTCGCCGTACGTGCTGGCGCAGCGGCTCGGCCACGAGCCGGACGCCCGGGAACTGGCCGGGTACGACCCGGAGGCGCTTGTGGAGCTGTTCGCCCGGCCGCCGGCGCTGCACCGTTTCCCCAAGGCGATGGCGGCCCGGGCGCAGGAGGTCTGCCGGGCGCTCGTGGAGCGCTACGACGGCGACCCGGCCCGGCTCTGGTCGGACGTGACCGACGGCGGGGAGCTGCTGCGCCGGGTCGGTGAGCTGCCCGGTTTCGGCCGGCAGAAGGCGCAGATCTTCGTCGCGCTGCTGGGCAAGCGGTTCGGGGTCACCCCGGCGGGCTGGCGCGAGGCGGCCGGCGACTACGGCGACGCGGAGGCGTACCGGTCGGTGGCGGACGTGACCGACCCGGAGTCGCTGCGCCGGGTGCGCGAGTTCAAGCAGCGGATGAAGGCGGAGGCGAAGGCCGCGAAGGGCTGAGGCGTGAGCGAGCAGCGGGGCGGGGGGCTCCTGCGCACCGTGTCCAGCCCCGCGCGGGCCACCTTCCTGGAACTCTTCTTCGATCTGGTCTTCGTCTTCGCGCTGACCCGGGTGTCCCAACGCCTGGTGGCCGACGTCGACGGCGGGCACATCGCGGCCGACGTCGGCCGGACGCTGCTGCTCTTCCTGGTGCTCTGGCACGTCTGGACCATCACCACCTGGGTGACCAGCCGGTACGAGCCGGAGCGCGTGGTCATCCAGGCGGTCGTGGTCGGCGTCATGTTCGGCAGCCTGGTGCTCGGGGTGACGCTTCCCCGCGCGCTTGAGGAGCGGGCGCTGGCGTTCGCGCTCGCGTACGTGGTGATGATGGTCGGGCGTCCGCTGGTGCTGGCGGCGGCGTTGCGCGGGCATCCGCGGTGGACGGTGCCGGTGCGGCTGGTCGGCTGGGCGGTGGCGACCACCCCGCTCTGGCTGACCGGCGCGCTGGTGCCCGCCCTGCGCCTGCCGCTGTGGGTGGTCGCGCTGGCGGTGGACTATCTGGGCGCGTTCCTGGGCTGGCCGCTGCCCCGGCTCGGGCCGTCACGCATCCGGAGCTGGCTGCTCGCCGGGGAGCACCTGGCCGAGCGTTACCAGCAGATCTTCCTGATCGCGCTCGGCGAGTCGATCCTGGTGATCGGCGTGTCCTACAGCGGGGAGCGGTTCTCCGCCCGGTCGGCCGCCGCGTTCGCGCTCGCGTTCGGTGTCACCGCGTTGCTCTGGCGGCTCTACTTCCACCGGGCCGGACACCTGCTCGCGGAGGCGTTGCGGCTGGCCGGTACGCCGGGGCGGCTGGCCGAGTCGGCCGCGCAGACCCACCTGTTCATGGTGCTCGGTGTGCTGAGCGCCGCGGTCGGCTACGAGCTGGTCATCGCCCACCCGTTCGCGCCGGCCGATCCGGGCCGGCTGGTCTTCGTGGTGGGCGGCCCGGCGGTGTTCCTGGTCGCCCGCTCCCGCTTCGAGTACGAGATCTTCGGCCGGGTCTCCCGCTCCCGGCCGGCCGGTCTGGTGGCGCTGCTGCTGCTGGCGCCCGTGCTGACGGCCGGGCCGGCCCTGCTGGCGCTCGGCGCGGTGGCCGGCGTGCTGGCGCTCGTCGTGCTCGCCGACTTCCGGCGTTCCCGGGGACGGCCGCCGGAGTCCTCCGCCTCGCCGGTCGGGCGGGAGACCATCGGCGAGGCCGGGCCTGAGGCGTGAGCCGGGCGCTCAGGCGGCGGTGGGGCGGGACAGCGAGGCCAGCGCGCGGCGCACGTCGGCAAGCGAGACCGTGGCCGAGTCGTCCAGGTCGGCCAGGCCGGCCTCGATCCACTGCCGCATCAGCGTGGTCACGCCGATGCCGCGCGCGTCGGCGGCGGCGCGGACCCGGTCGTACGTCTCCAGCGGAAGGCGTACCGACCGGCTGACCATCGGCACGTCGGTGTCGGGGGTGGGCAGTTGCGCCGGTGACGTCTCGTCGATCAGGTCGGCGAACGCGTCGCCGCCTTCGTGGAACCGCTTGGTCGCCTCGTCACGGTGCATGGTGACCGCCTCCTCCTCGGCGTGACCTCCGCACCGCGTCGTCGTAGCGCTTGGCCTCGACGTCGCTCAGCTCGCGGGCGGAGAGGATGTCCCAGTCGTTGTCGGTGCCGTCGGCCTCGGCCAGCAGCACGGCGAGACGCCGGCCGCGGTGGTCGGTGGCGTAGACCACCATGACGTCGTCGCCGAGGTGCCGGATGACCCGGCGGTGGCTGTGCAGGGCCTCCCAGACTTCCCCGGGCGTGACGTCGTAGACCCGCAGGTTCGCCAGCGCCTCGTCGGTGAAGCTGAACCGGTTGGCCACAAGGCGCAGCGTACCACGCACGTAACACGTCGCCGGATCTTGGTCGATCGTCCGCGCGGAGTGACAGGATGGGTCGTATCCCCTCGTAGGAGGTCCGTGGTGAAGCGTCAGGCCTACCAGCCGATCCTGATCACCGACGCCCGGCGCAGCCAGGACGACCAGCTCAACAGCCGGCAGAAGCGTTACGTGCTGATGATGGCCGTCCGGGTCGCCTGCCTGGTGGCGGGCGCGATCCTGGTCGGCGTGAAGGCCCCGCTGCTCTGGCTCTGGCTGCCGCTCTGCGCCCTCGGCATGGTGCTCATCCCGTGGCTCGCGGTGCTGCTCGCGAACGACCGCCCGCCCAAGGAGGAACACCGGCTGGCCGCCCGCTTCCAACACCGGGGCCGCGACGAGACCCCACCGATGGCGCTGCCCGCCGAGGAACGCGCGCACAAGGTCATCGACGCCGAGCCCTGACCGGTCCGGCCGCGTCGACGCCCGGACCGGTCCGCCGGCTCAGGGCGTGGGTCGGGCGCCCACCGTGGTCACGGCCAGGGCGCCGAGGTCACCGGCGCGGGCCAGGGCGGCGCGCGGATCGGCGCCGGCCAGCCAGGCGGTGAGCAGGCCGGCCGCGAACGCGTCCCCCGCGCCTGTCACGTCCACTACGGCCACCCCGGGCGCCGGGGCCGCCTCCACCCGACCGCCGCGCTCCACCCAGACCGCCCCGGCCGCGCCGCGTTTGACCACCACCCGGTGCGCCACCGAGGTCAACGCCCGCGCCTGCGCCGCCGGATCCAGGCCGCCGGCCAGCACCGTCGCCTCGTCCGTGTTGACAAGCAGCAGGTCGACATCGCGTACCCAGGTCAGGAACGACCCGCCGACGCGCCGCAACGGCGCCGCGGAGGCCGCGTCGACGCTCACGGTCAGCCCGCGCTCGCGGGCGGCGGCCAACGCGCGCAGGCCCGCGCCGCGCGACCCGACGTCCAACAGGGTGTACGCGGACAGGTGCAGATGCCCGGCGTCGGGCGCCGCGGCCAGGGCGGCCTCCACGTGCGCCGCGGTCAGCCGCAGGTTCGCGCCCCGCTGGCTGATCATGGTGCGTTCCCCGTCGTGGGCGAGCACGATCACCGTGCCGGTCGGGTAGCCCTCGTGCCGTTCCACCGCGCAGTCCACGCCGACCCGGGTCAGCTCGGCGACCCGTTCCCGGCCGGGCTCGTCGTCGCCCACGGCGGCCACGAGCGTCACGGCCGCGCCCTGGCCGGCGAGCCAGGCCGCGGTGTTGGCCGCCTGCCCGCCGCCGCTGAACCGGATCCCGGCGGCGGTGTCCGAGCCGGTCGCCAGCGGACCGGACAGCATCGCGACCACGTCGGTGATCACGTCGCCGACGACGACGACGCGCGAGGAACTCATATGGTGCCGGCCGCGGCGACCGCGATCCGCGCGGCCAGGTCGGCGTTGCGCAGGATGATCCGGACGTTCACCGCCAGGCTGGCGCCCTCGGTGGCGGAGTGGAAGTGCGCCAGCAGGAACGGGGTGACGGCCTTGCCGGTGATCCCCTCGCGGGCCAGCGCGGCCAGCCCGGCGGACAGGGTGCGGTCGTGCAGCGCCGGGTCGAGCTGCTCGTCGGCCGGCAGTGGGTTGGCCACCACGAGCGCGCCCCGGTGCACGCCGTGCGCCGCCCGGGCGGCGAGCACGTCTGCCACCCGCTCCGGCGAGTCCACCGACCAGTCCAGGTCGAAGCCGGCGTCGGTGAGATAGAAACCGGGGAACCGGCGGGTGCGGTAGCCCACCACGCCCACCCCAAGCGTCTCCAGCCGTTCCAGGGTGGCGCCGGTGTCGAGGATCGACTTCACCCCGGCGCACACCACCGCGATCGGGGTACGGGCCAGCGTGACCAGGTCGGCCGACTCGTCGAACGTCTGCGCCGCCTCCCGGTGCACGCCGCCCAGCCCACCCGTGGCGAACACCTCGATCCCGGCCGCCGCCGCCACCGCGCTCGTGGCCGCGACAGTGGTCGCGCCGTCCGCGCCGGTCGCCGCCGCCGGCGCCAGGTCGCGGACCGAGAGCTTGCTCACCCCGTCGACCGTGGCGAGGCGGGTGAGCTGGGCGTCGTCCAGGCCCACCCGCAGCTCACCGGCGACCATGCCGATGGTCGCCGGAACCGCGCCCGCGTCGCGTACCGCCTGCTCGATCTGCCGCGCCACGCGCAGGTTGTCCGGTCGGGGGAGTCCGTGCGAGACGATGGTGCTCTCCAGCGCGACGACCGGATGCCCGGCACGCAGGGCGTCGGCCACCTCACCGCCGAGGCTGATGCGAAAGTTGGTCACTTCCGTTACGGTACGGGCCGCCCGCCGGGAGGGCTGTGGTGGACCCGAACCGGCCGGCCTGCGAAACTGGGAAGCCGGAGGTGGGGACGTGAGCACTGAGATTCTCGAACGCCCGGAGCAGAAGGACGCCGACATCGGCCCCGAGATGTTCCACTACGTGCGCAAGGACAGGATCGCCGAGAGCGCGGTCATGGGCACGTTCGTCGTCGCGCTGTGCGGGGAGACCTTCCCGGTGACCAAGGCCGCCAAGCCCGGTTCCCCGGTCTGCCCCAAGTGCAAGGAGATCTACGAGTCCTGGGGCGAGTGACCGCGGGCGGCTCCGCCGCCCGCCCACGTAACCTGCGGCGGTGACCACCTCCACCGCCCTGCTCCTCGCCGACCTCACCGGCGTGGCGGTCTTCGCCGCCTCCGGCGCCTCCGCGGCGGTGGTCAAACGGCTCGACCTGTTCGGAGTGGTCTTCGTCGGCGTGGTCGCCGCCCTCGGCGGCGGCATCTTCCGCGACCTGGTCATCGACGAGGTGCCCCCGCTGGCGTTCGCCGACTGGCGGTACGCGGTCACCGCCGCGGTCGTCGCCGCCGTCGTGTTCCGTCTGCATCCCCAGCTCGCCCGCCTGCGCACCGCCGTGCTGGTGCTCGACGCGGCCGGGCTCGCCCTGTTCACCGTCACCGGCACGCTCAAGGCGCTCGACGCGCACGTGCCGGCCGTCGGCGCCTGCATGATCGGCATGCTCACCGCGATCGGCGGCGGCCTCGGCCGGGACCTGCTCACCGGCGAGATCCCGGTGGTGCTGCGCCGGGAGATCTACGCGGTGGCCGCGCTCGCCGGCTCGATCGTGGTGGCGCTGCTGTCGACGTACGGTCAGGCCACCGCGACGACGCTCACCGGCGCCGCGGTCTTCGTCTTCGGACTGCGGCTGATCTCGCTGCGCCGGCGCTGGTCCGCCCCGGTGGCGACGCTGCGCCCACCGCGCACCGGCGCGCGCGGACCGGAGCTGTAGCGCCCTCCCGCACCGGGTTGGGCGGATGTGACAGGCGTGGCGTCGGGTGGGGCGGAACGGCCCCGCTGGTTATGCTGAGTCGGCCTTCGCGGCACGGGATGCGCGAGGGCGTTTTCCTGGGCGGTGGCCCCCGGTGGCCCCGGTCGGGCCCGTCGCCGCCCGCGGCGGAGAGGAGCTAACCGTGCCACCCCGGTTGCCGGCGCTCGACACGTTCCCGCCCCTGCGTTCCTGGCAACGCAGGGCGATGGTGGAATACCTGCGCCGCCGGGCCGAGGACTTCACCGCGGTCGCCACGCCCGGGGCCGGAAAGACCACCTTCGCCCTGCGGATCGCCGCCGAGCTGCTCGCCGACGGCACCGTCGAGGCGGTCACCGTGGTCGCGCCGACCGAGCACCTGAAGACCCAGTGGGCGCAGGCCGCGGCCCGGGTCGGCATCCAGTTGGATGCCGCGTTCCGCAACGCCGACCTGCACTCCGCCGCCGACTTCCACGGCGCCGTGGTCACGTACGCCCAGGTCGGCATGGCGCCGCAGGTGCACCGGCGGCGCACCATGACCCGCCGGACACTCGTCATCCTCGACGAGATCCACCATGCCGGCGACGCCCGGACCTGGGGCGACGGCGTCAAGGCGGCGTTCGAGCCCGCGGTACGCCGGCTGATGCTCACCGGCACGCCGTTCCGTTCCGACGACAACCCGATCCCGTTCGTCAGTTACGAGCGGGGTGGGGACGGCCTGTTGCGCTCCCGCGCCGACTCCGTCTACGGCTACGCCGACGCGCTGCGCGACGGCGTAGTCCGGCCGGTGCTGTTCCTGGCCTACTCCGGGGAGACCCGGTGGCGCACCAACGCCGGCGACGAGTTGGCCGCCCGGCTGGGCGAGCCGATGACGCAGGACCTGATCGCGCAGGCGTGGCGGACCGCGCTGGACCCGGCCGGTGACTGGATGCCGCAGGTGCTGCGCGCCGCCGACGCCCGGCTGAGCGTGCTGCGGGCCAACGGCATGCCGGACGCGGGGGGCCTGGTGATCGCCAGCGACCAGCAGGTGGCTCGCGCCTACGCGAAGCTGCTGGAGCAGGTGACAGGCGAGAAGGCCGCCGTGGTGCTCTCCGACGACCAGGGCGCGTCCGCCCGGATCGCGACGTTCGCGACGTCCGAGCAGCGGTGGCTGGTGGCGGTGCGGATGGTGTCCGAGGGCGTGGACATCCCCCGGCTGGCCGTCGGGGTCTATGCGACGAGCGCCAGCACCGCGCTCTACTTCGCGCAGGCGATCGGCCGGTTCGTCCGGGCCCGCCGTCCGGGCGAGACCGCCTCGGTGTTCCTGCCGAGCGTGCCGCACCTGCTCGGGCTGGCAAGCGAGATGGAGATCGAGCGGGACCACGTGCTCGGCAAGCCCAAGGACCGCGAGGGCTTCGACGACGACCTGCTGGAGCGCGCCCAGCGCGACGACGGCGCCAGCGGTGAGCTGGAGAAGCGGTTCGCCGCGCTCTCCGCGACCGCCGAGCTGGACCAGGTGATCTTCGACGGCGCGTCGTTCGGCACCGCCGCCCAGGCCGGCACCCCGGAGGAGGAGGAATACCTCGGCCTGCCCGGTCTGCTCACCGCCGACCAGGTTTCGCTGCTGCTGACCAAGCGGCAGGCCGACCAGCTCGCCGCGCAGCGACGCCGGGCGGCCCAACGGGCCGCTGAGCCGGCCGCTGCGGCCCCCGCGGCGGCGCCCCCTCCGATGAGTGCGGCCCAGCGTCGAGTGGCCCTACGGCGGCAACTGAACGCCCTGGTGGCCGCCCGGCACCACCACACCGGCCAGCCACACGGCAAGATCCACGCCGAGCTGCGCCGGATCTGTGGCGGCCCCCCGAGCGCCCAGGCGACCATCGAGCAGCTGGAAGAGCGCATAGCCACCGTGCAGACGCTGTAAGGAGGGGCCCCCTCTTAACGCCTCCGGTAGAGGCGGGGGCCCCGCTTAACACCTGTCACGCCCTGGGCACGACGAACCGGCCGGAGGCACCCGTGGGGGGCTTCTCCGGCCGGTTATGTCGCGTTGCGGATTGTTTGTCGGCTCAGTTCGCCATGAGATCGGTGCCCCGCCAGCTGAACTCCGGGTCCGTCGCGTAGCGCACGGTGATCTTCACGAGATCCTCCGCGTACTTGTTCGCGTGGTGCCCACAGAACACCAGCTCGCTCCCACCCGACAGGGTGATCCGAAGCTTGCCGGCAGCATTACAGCGGTCGCACCGTTCATCGGCGGCCGGGGGGCTCACCGTCTCGGGCGGCGGCGTGAGGGTCGGGGTCATCGCCTTCCTCCTCTGGTCGTCACCGATGAACACACTCGTCGGTCGTTGCTCACCTATCGTGCAACACCCATCTCGGGCCCTGCCTTCCCTGTGTGCCCGCGGGGGACCGAGGTCACACCTGGCGTGGAAGACAGTGTGCCGTGCACCAAGGGTGCCACGTCAACGATCACAAACAGGCAACCGACCGACCAACGATCAGTGTTCTACGGCTGGTGATCAAACCGACACGACTGGTTGACGTGCGCGGTCAGTCCAGGTAGTCGCGGAGCACCTGGGAACGCGAAGGGTGCCGCAACTTGGACATGGTCTTGGATTCGATCTGGCGGATGCGCTCCCGGGTCACGCCGTACACCTGGCCGATCTCGTCCAGGGTGCGCGGCTGGCCGTCGGTGAGACCGAAGCGCAGGCGCACCACACCCGCCTCACGCTCGGACAACGTCTGGAGGACCTGCTGGAGCTGATCCTGGAGCAGCGAGAACGACACGGCGTCGACCGCCACCACGGCCTCGGAGTCCTCGATGAAGTCGCCGAGCTGGCTGTCGCCCTCGTCACCGATGGTCTGGTCGAGCGAGATGGGCTCCCGGGCGTACTGCTGGATCTCCAGCACCTTCTCCGGTGTGATGTCCATCTCCTTCGCAAGCTCCTCCGGGGTGGGCTCGCGGCCCAGATCCTGGAGCAGCTCGCGCTGGATCCGACCGAGCTTGTTGATCACCTCGACCATGTGCACCGGGATGCGGATGGTGCGGGCCTGGTCGGCCATGGCGCGGGTGATGGCCTGGCGGATCCACCAGGTGGCGTAGGTGGAGAACTTGTAGCCCTTGGTGTAGTCGAACTTCTCGACGGCGCGGATCAGGCCGAGGTTGCCCTCCTGGATCAGGTCGAGGAAGGCCATGCCCCGCCCGGTGTAGCGCTTGGCAAGCGAGACCACCAGTCGGAGGTTCGCCTCCAGCAGGTGGTTCTTGGCCCGCTCCCCGTCCCGGGAGATCCACATCAGGTCACGCTGCAGGTCGCGGACGAGTTTCTCCTCGCCCTCGTCGGCGGCGCGTAGCCGCTCCGCCGCGTAGAGGCCGGCCTCGATCCGCTTGGCGAGCTCGACCTCCTGCTCGGCGTTGAGCAGCGGAACCTTGCCGATCTGCTTGAGGTAGGCCCGGACCGAGTCGGCGGAGGCGGTCAGCTCGGCGTCGCGACGCGCCTGCTTGAGCGCCTCGGACTCCTCGTCGTCCCACTCGAAGTCGTTGTCGGTGGCGGAGCTCGCCGCGTCCGCCGCGGCGGCCCGGGCCAGCTCGGCCGGCTCCTCGACCACCACGTCCTCGATCTCGGCGGCCAGCTCCTCCGGGTCGACCTCGCCCTCGGCGCCGGGCTTGCCCGGCTTCGCCGCGGCGGTCTTGGCGGCCACGGTGGCCTTCGTGGCCCGGGTCGTCTTGGTGGCCTTCGCCGGGGCGGCGGCCTTGGCCGCCACCTCGGCGGTGGTGCCGGCGGCCTTGCGCGCCGTCGCCTTGCGGGGCGCCGGAGCGGCGGCCTCCTCGGCGGCGGGCGCCTGCTTGGGGGCGGGCGCGGCGGCCTTCTTGGTGGTCTTGGCGGTGGTGGCCCGGGAAGCCGGAGTGGCGGACCGGGCCGCGGCGACCCGGCGACGGGTGCTGGCGGAGCCGTCCACCACCACCGTCACGCCCGCCTCGGAGAGCGCGCGGAGGATCTTCTTGGCCTGGGCCGGGGTCACCTCGGCGGACTCGACGGTGCGCGCGAGCTGGGCCGACGTGAGCTGGCCGCCGGCGCTCTGCGCGTGGGCGATCAGGGTGTCGGTGAGCGAGCGAACGTCGGCGCCGGTCTGGCGGGGTTCTGTCACGAATGACCTTCCGGAGGCGAAGAGCGAGCACGGCCGGGTCGTCCGGCGCAGCATGAACGGCCGTGCCGGACGAGTCTTTGAGGAACCCCCGTGTCCCGGTCCGTCCGGTCGCTGGCGGTCCGTGGCGCGTGGGCAGGGTGAATTGTAACGCCGTCTGCCGCGATCATCCCGCGCCGCACGGCGTACCGCGGGTCCGGGACCGCCGAATCGGCGCAGATGTGGACTTTGTAAGGATGATAACCACGCGCGAACCGGGCGGACCCGATCGTGCGGGAAGGGGACAAATATGATCACCTCGGCGCCCACGCCGCGGGAACTTCTCACGATCGCCGTCGAGGTGGCCCGGGACGCCGCCGCCACCGCCCGCCGGATGCGCGCCGAGGGCGTCTCGGTGGCCGCCACCAAGAGCACGGTGACCGACGTGGTCACCGCCGCCGACCGGGCGGTGGAGCGGCAGGTGCGGGAGGCGCTGCGGGAGCGGCGGCCCGGCGACGCGGTGCTCGGCGAGGAGTACGGCGCGGGGGCGGCCGGCCCGTCCGCGCCGGACGGGGTGCGCTGGGTCGTCGATCCGATCGACGGCACCGTCAACTACCTCTACGGCCTGCCGTACTGCGCGGTGTCCCTCGCCGCCGAGGTGGGCGGCGAGGTCGTCGCCGGCGTGGTGCGCAACGTGTTCACCGGCGAGGAGTGGACCGCGACCGCCGGCGGCGGAGCCTGGCGGGACGACCGTCGGTTGCGCTGCTCCGCCGAGACCGACCTGGGGCAGGCGCTTGTCGCCACCGGCTTCGGATACGACGCCGGCCGCCGTTCGCACCAGGCCCGGGTCGTCGCCGAGCTGATCGGACACGTGCGGGACATCCGCCGGATGGGCGCGGCGGCGCTCGACCTCTGCCTGGCCGCCGAGGGACGGGTGGACGCCTACTTCGAGAAGGGGCTGGCCGCCTGGGACCTCGCCGCGGGCGGGCTTGTCGCCCGGGAGGCCGGGCTGCTGGTGACCGGACTGTCCGGCCGGCCGGCCGGACCGGACCTGGTGCTCGCCGCGCCGCCGGCGCTGCACGCGCCGCTGCACGCCCGGCTCGCCGACCTGGACGCCGCCGGCGGCCCCTGACCGGGTACGCGCCGACGCGGCCCCCGGCCGGCTTCCGGAGGCCGCGTCGTCACCGGGGCCGGCGGAGCGGCCCGACGGTCACTTCTCGACAGGCATCGGGCACGTCTCGGGCGGAGCCTCGGGAGCGCCCAGGTCACCGAGCGACTGGTTCACCTCGGTGGTGGTGGCCAGCTGCTGGAAGCCGCTGCCGAGGACCACGTCGACGACGTCGTCCTTGCGGTCCGGCTGGAACACCCGCTCGGCGTTGTTGAGGAAGTAGGCCCGCAGCAGGTGGGCCGAACCGACGCCCTTGGGGCCGAAGCGCAGCACCGCCACCCCGTCGACCTCCTTCTGCTCGTTGCCGACCTTCTTGACCTGGAACTTCCGGTTGCGGAAGTCGTCCGCGACGCCGCTGGCCCGGCCGGCCTCGTCGGTCGCGTTGTAGACGTTGATCTTCACGTCCTTCTGCTCGCGCAGCCGCAGGTCGACAAGGGGCCAACCGTCCGGGCAGCCGGCCGCGGTGCCGGCCTTGCCCTGACTGTCGCGGAAGACGGCGACGAACACGAAGACCAGGGCGATGACCGCCAGCAGTCCGACGACAACGAGTGCCCGCACTCGCGCAAAACTCATCCTGGGCGCTCCCCGGACAGTGATTGGGTGGCGGCGGCCGCCGCGGTCGGGCCGCGTCTGTCGGCCGTCCAAGTACGCCGCTGAGGTTAACCCTTGTCCGGCTCCCGCGTGGAAACAGTCCGACATGCCGGCGCGCCACCGGAGGAACGGGTAGGACTACCCCTATCTTCGTGTCGCCTGAGTCACATTGGGAACAACTTCGGGCTTTGGGGCGTACATCTCTCCCGCGAGGGCGGTATACATGCCTCGCCCAAGGGGGGGTAAGGTTCCGCGCTCGCCGGGGGGTTCCGCTCCGGCGAACCCGACCCAACGGTCGTCGGGTCGGGTGCCCGACAGAGATGGTGGCCGGCCAGGGGAACCGAAACGGCGTCGTCCGGCGTTACAACCGGCAGCGACCATATCGATATTGGAGAGTGAAACCGATGGCCACCGACTACGACGCCCCGCGTCGCGACGAGGTCGACCTCGGCGAGGACAGCCTGGAAGAGCTCAAGGCCCGGCGGGTCGACTCACAGTCGGGCGCTGTGGACGTCGACGAGGCTGAAGTGGCCGAGAGCTTCGAGCTGCCCGGCGCCGACCTGGCCGACGAAGAGCTCACGGTCAAGGTGCTCCCGATGCAGCAGGACGAGTTCAGGTGCGCCCGCTGCTTCCTGGTCCACCACCGCAGCCAGCTGGCGGTCGAGCGCAACGGCGACCTGATCTGCCGCGAGTGCGTCTGATCCCGAGCCGGGACACCGGCGGCGGCCTCGTCGACGAGGCCGCCGCTGTTCGAGCTGCCGTGCGCCGGCGGCGGGAAGCTGCTTGACTCGTACGGGCGGCTGCCACGCCGCGCGGAGGAGGGCGGACGGGTGAGCGAGCGCAGCGAGCGGACCGACGAGACCGGTCGGACGCCGGCACCGGAGCCGGGACCGACACCGTCCGGCGCGGAACTGGGCGCCACGGTCGCCGCCCTGACCGCCGACGACATCGCTCCGGCCCGCCGCCGGCAACTGCTGGTCCGGCTGGTCGGCCAGGCCCGCGCTCGCGGCCTCAGCGACCTGTTCAAGCCCAAGGCGGCGCTGCGCTGGATGACGGACACCGTCGCCGAGGTCGCGCCGCACGTGCCGATCCGTGACCTCGCCACGCTGCGGCGGCACTTCCCCGGCCTGGACGACGACGCGCTCGCCGACCGGTTGGTCCGCAACGCGTCCCGGGCCACCGCCGGCATCGGCGCGGCCGGTGGCGGCGTCGCCGCGGTCGAGTGGGCCGTCACGCCCACCCTGCTCTCCGCGCCGGTCCTGCTGGCCGCCGAGACGGTCGCCGTGGTGGCGATCGAGCTGAAACTGATCGGGGAGCTGCACGAACTGCACCGGATGCCGCTGCCCACCGGCGGGACCGCGCGCACCGTGGCGCTCGTGCAGTCCTGGGCCGGCCAGCGGGGGATCAACCCGATGTTGCCCGGCGTCGGGGTGAGCGCCGTGCTGGGCACCGCCGCCCGCCGCGAGTTGCGGGACAGCCTGTTACGCCGGTTCGGCCGCAACCTCACCACGCTCGGACCGTTCCTGACCGGCGCCGCGGTGGCCGGTTACCTCAACCGGCGGGCCACCCGGGCACTCGCCGAGCAACTCCGCAAGGACCTCCGGCACGCCGCCCGAGGGCTCCCCGGCAAGCCGACCTGACCACCCCTACCTTCGAGGGGATGATCATGAAGTTGGCGGCGGCGGGGAGCGCTCTCCCACGCGCTAACTTCATGATCGCCGGCGAGGTCGGCCGAGGACCGGGGTGGGTGAGGTCAGGCCGCGTCGCGGGCGGCCAGCAGCGCGGCGGCCAGCTCCGTCGGGCGCCTGGTGCTGACCACCCAGAACGGGGTGGGATCCGCCGGGTCGTCAAGCACCACCTGGACGGCGCCGCCGATCCACGGGCGCTGCACCACGAAGGCGAGCGGGTCGGCGCCGACGCCGAGCACCTCACGCCGGCCGGCGGCGTCGAGCGGCACCGCGTCCGCGACATACCGCACCGGCAGGCGGGCGTCGTCGACCCACAGCTCGCCGTCGCGTACGGCGACCGGGATCCGGCCCAGCCACCACAGGGCGGCCACCGTGCCGGGAACCAGCAGCAGGAACGGCAGCCAGGCCCGGAGGCCGGTCGCGCCGAGCCACAGCTCGGCGGCGAGCAACCCGGCCACGGCCAGCCCCGCGGGCCAGGCCCACCAGGGCAGCCCGAGACGCTCCGCGTAGGGCGCGGGGGCGGCCGTCGGGGCGGCCGGGGACGACGACTGACGCACAGTGCGAGGGTACGGCGTGCCGCGGGCCGGTCAACCGGCAGGATGGCAGGGTCACCCCGCGAGGACCGGACGGAAGAGGATGACCGTGACAGATGTGGTGCCCGTGCCCGTACGGCAGCTCGACCCCGGGTTGCCGCTGCCGGCGTACTCCCATCCCGGCGATGCCGGCGCGGACCTGGTGGCCGCCGCGGACGTGGAACTGCCGCCCGGCGGCCGGGCCCTGGTGCCCACCGGCGTGGCGGTGGCGTTGCCGCAGGGGTACGTCGGGCTGGTCCATCCCCGGTCGGGGCTGGCCGCCAGGCTCGGCGTGACGGTGCTCAACGCGCCCGGTACGGTCGACGCCGGCTACCGGGGTGAGATCCTGGTCAACCTGATCAACCATGATCGGGACACGCCGGCGCGGATCAGCCGGGGCGACCGGATCGCGCAGCTCGTGGTCCAGCGGGTCGCCCGGGCGGAGTTCGCGCCGGTGGCCGAGCTGCCCACGTCCCGGCGCGGGACCGGTGGGCACGGATCGACCGGCGGGCACGCCGGGCTGGTTCCGGCTCCGGCCGGCGGGCAGAGCGAAGAGGTGGCAGGGTGAGTGCGAACAGCGGAGGGTGGGCGCAGTGATCTTCTCTCGGAAGCGGGCCGACGAGGCGCGTGACAACGGGGTCCTCGACGCCGAGGAGACCCCGGCGGCGCCGGCCCGCGGCCCGTACGACGTCAGCGAGGCGCCCGACGCGCCCCGGCTCGACCTGGGCAGCCTCCAGATCCCGGCGGTGCCGGACGTGGAGGTGCGGGTGCAGGCCGACCCGCAGGGCGTGATCCAGCAGGTGGTGCTGGTGCACGGGCAGAACGCGCTCCAGCTCGGCGTGTTCGCCGCGCCCCGCTCCGAGGGCATCTGGGACGAGGTGCGCGAGGAGATCCGCACGTCGCTCGCGAACGACGGCGCGGTGGCCCAGGAGGTCGAGGGGGAGCGCGGCGCCGAGCTGCGCGCCCGGGTGCGTACCCCGGAGGGGGTGACCGACCTGCGTTTCGTCGGCATCGACGGGCCGCGCTGGATGGTGCGCGGCGTCTTCCAGGGCCAGGCGGCCACCGATCCGGCCGCCTCCGGGCCGCTCACGGCCTGCCTGGACGGCCTGGTGGTGGACCGGGGCCAGGAGGCCAAGCCGGTCCGCGAGCCGCTGCCGCTGCGGCTGCCCCGCGAGGTGGCCGAGCAGCAGGAGGCCGAGCAGCAGGCCGCCGGCGCGCAGGAGGTCTGAGTCACGTCGTGTGGGCCCGGTCCGTCGGCCTCCGCCGCCGGAGCCGGGCCCGTCGCACGCCCGCCCGGGGCGAGCCGCCAGTGCCGCCGGCGGGCCGGATCGGCGTACGCTGGCGGGACGGTTCCGCCGCCCGCGGAGCCCCACCGGTGGAGAGGGTGACGCGGAGGTCATGACGACCGACCAGGGCCGGGTGTCGCTGCGGCGGCTCCTGCAACGGCTCACCGCGAGCGAGGCCGAGATCGAGGCGCAGGAGCTGCGCCGGGAGAGCGCCGAGTCCGGTGGCACCCCGACCCACCAGTGCAGCCGGGGTCAGGTGGTCTCGGTGTCCGGGCGGCTGCGCACGGTGGTCTACACGCCGCGCACCAACCTGCCCACGCTCGAGGCCGACCTCTACGACGGCAACGACGTGGTCACGCTCGTGTGGCTGGGCCGGCGGCACATCGCCGGGGTCGAGCCGGGCCGGCACCTCACCGCCCACGGCCGGGTGGCGGTCCGGGACGACCGCAAGGTGATCTACAACCCGCACTACGAGCTGGAGCCGCCGAAGTGACCACCGGACAGCAGCACACCCCGTCGGGGCTCGACCCGCAGGACGAGGAGCGGCTGCCCAGCATCGCCGAGCAGATGGCCGACCAGCTCGGCGGCTGGCGCGGGCTGGTCGAGTCGAGCATCCCGGTGGTGGTCTTCGTGATCGCCAACGTGCTGGGCGAGCTGCGGCCCGCACTGGTCGCGGCCATCGCGGTGGCGTTGCTGATCGCCGTGCTGCGCCTGGTGCAGCGCAAGCCGGTGCGGCACGCCGTCAACGGGCTGTTCGGCATCGGCTTCGGCGCGCTGTTGGCCCTGCGGACCGGCGACGAGCGCGACTTCTATCTGCCCGGCATCCTCTTCGGCATCGCATACGGCCTGGCGCTGCTGCTCTCGGCCGCGATCCGGCAGCCGATCGTCGGCTGGCTCTGGTCGGTGCTTGTGGCCAAGGGGCGCTCCGAGTGGCGCGACGACCCCAAGCTGGTGCGCACGTTCACCCAGCTCACCGTGCTCTGGGGCGTGGTGTGGCTGGCCAAGGTCGGCGTGCAGGCCGGGCTCTACCTGGCCCACCAGGACACCGCGCTCGGCGTCGCCCGGCTCGCCCTGGGCTACCCGCCGTACGCGCTGCTGCTGCTGATCACGGTCTGGGTGGTGCGCCGGGTCACCCGGGAGGGCACCACCACGACCGCCGCCCCGCTGCCGGGGGCCTGAGCCCTCCGCCGTCCGTCAGGCGCGTCCGCGCTGCCGGTCGGTGCTCTCCGGGCCGAGGATCACCGCGCGCACCTCGTCCTCCACCTCGGCCGTGCAGACGAACACCAGCTCGTCGCCGGCCTCGATCGGGTCGTCCGGGGTGGGCACCAGCACCCGCTTGCCGCGCAGGATCGCCACAAGCGCCGCGTCCCGGGGGATCGGCACCGCGTGGATCGGCTGCCCGACGTAGGGCGCGGTCGGCGGCAGGGTGATCTCGACCAGGTTGGCCTCGCCCTGCCGGAACGTCATCAGCCGGACCAGGTCGCCGACGGTGACCGCCTCCTCGACCAGCGCCGCCATCACCCGCGGCTTGCTGACCGCGACGTCCACGCCCCACTGCTCGGTGAAGAGCCACTCGTTCTCCGCCCGGTTGACCCGGGCCACCACCCGGGGCACCGCGAACTCGGTCTTGGCCAGCAGCGAGACGACCAGGTTGACCTTGTCATCGCCGGTGGCCGCCACCACCACGTCGCAGCCGGCCACGTCGGCCTCCTCCAGGCTTGCCAGCTCGCACGCGTCGGCGAGCACCCAGTCGGCGGTCGGCACCCGGTCGGGCCGCAGCATCTTGGGCTGCCGCTCGATCAGCATCACCTGGTGGCCGTTGTCGATCAGCTCCTGGGCGATCGAGCGGCCCACGTTCCCGGCGCCGGCGATGGCGATCCGCATGGCTCAGAGCCCCCCTTCCGGCGGCGCCGCCGCCGCCGACGTGACCGAGGCGACGATGTCGTCGGTCACCAGCATGAAGACCTGGTCGCCTTCCTGCACCACGGAAGAGGCGGTGGGCAGGGTGCCGATCCCGAACCGGGTCAGGTAGGCCACCCGGGCGCCGGTGGACTCCTCAAGCAGCCGCAGCGGCCGGCCGATCCAGTCCTTGTGCACCGGCACCTCGATGATCGACACCGTGCTGGTGAGGTCCCGGAAGATCTCCACGTTGCCCTCGGGGACCAGATGGCGCAGCATCCGGTCGGCGGTCCACCTGACGGTCGCCACGGTCGGGATGCCGAGGCGCTCGTAGACCTGGGCGCGGCGCTGGTCGTAGATGCGGGCCGCGACCCGGGACACGCCGAACGTCTCCCGGGCCAGCCGGGCCGAGATGATGTTCGAGTTGTCGCCGCTGGAGACCGCGGCGAACGCGTCGGCCCGCTCGATGCCGGCCTCGCGCAGCACCTCGCCGTCGAAGCCGGCGCCGGTGACCGTGATGCCGGCGAAGTCGGGCCCGAGGCGGCGGAACGCGTCCGCGTCCTGGTCGATCACCGCCACCGAGTGCCCCCGGGACTCCAGGCTCTGCGCGAGGGTCGACCCGACCCGGCCACAGCCCATGATCACGACATGCACGGTGTCCGCTCCTCCCACGGTGCCGCCCGCCGACCCGTCGTCTGCGAGCCTGCCACGTCCCCGTCCCCACCGGGGCACCGACCGTACCGTGCGGGCGCGCGCGGGGGTCATCAGCCACCCCACCGTCCCGCCCCCGGTGGCCGTACGCTTCACGGTTGTGGCCAGCCCCACCTCGCTGCTGAAGCGACTCCTCCTCGGTCGACCGTTCCGGTCCGACCGCCTCCAGCACACGTTGCTGCCGAAACGCATCGCGCTGCCGGTCTTCGCCTCCGACGCGCTCTCGTCCGTGGCGTACGCCCCGGACGAGATCCTGCTGACGCTCTCCATCGCTGGCGCCTCGGCGTTCATCTTCTCGCCGTGGATCGCCCTCGCCGTCGTCGTGGTGATGCTGACCGTGGTGGCGAGCTACCGGCAGAACGTGCACGCCTACCCCTCCGGCGGCGGCGACTACGAGGTGGCCACCGTCAACCTGGGGCCACGGGCCGGCCTCGCGGTGGCGAGCGCGCTGCTCGTCGACTACGTGCTCACCGTGGCGGTGTCGGTCTCCTCCGGGGTGGCGAACCTAGGCTCGGTGGTGCCGTTCGTAGCCACCCACAAGGTGCTCGTCGCGGTCACCGCGGTGGTGCTGCTCACCGCGATCAACCTGCGCGGCCTGCGCGAGTCGGGCACCGCGTTCGCCATCCCCACCTACGGCTTCGTCATCGTCATCGGCGGCATGCTGCTCACCGGGGTCGTGCGGATCTTCGTGCTCGGCGACGACCTCCGCGCGCCGAGCGCCGGCCTGGAGATCCACGCCGAGCACAGCGTGACCGGCTTCGCGCTGATCTTCCTGCTGCTCCGCACGTTCTCCTCCGGCTGCGCGGCGCTCACCGGCGTGGAGGCGATCTCCAACGGGGTGCCGGCGTTCAAGACGCCGAAGTCGAAGAACGCGGCCACCACGCTCCTGCTGCTCGGCATCATCGCGGTCGCCATGCTCGTCGGCATCATCGCGCTGGCACGCCGGACCGGCCTCCAGTTCGTCGAGAGCCCGAGCCAGATCGTCTCCGGGCCGGACGGGTACGTGCAGAAGACGGTGACCGTACAGCTCGGCGAGACCGTGTTCGGCGGCGGCTCGGTGCTGCTCTACGTGGTCGCCGGGATGACCGCGCTGATCCTGTTCCTGGCCGCGAACACCGCGTTCAACGGTTTCCCGGTGCTCGGCTCGATCCTGGCGCAGGACCGCTACCTGCCGCGCCAACTGCACACCCGGGGCGACCGGCTGGCGTTCTCCAACGGCATCGTCTTCCTCGCCGTCTCCGCCGTGGTGCTTATCGTCGGCTTCCAGGCCGAGGTGACCCGGCTCATCCAGCTCTACATCGTCGGTGTGTTCGTCTCGTTCACGCTCTCCCAGGCCGGCATGATCCGGCACTGGAACCGGCACCTGCGCAACGAGCGGGATCCGGAAGCGCGGCGGCGGATGGTCCGCTCCCGGGCGATCAACGCGTTCGGCATGGTCATGACCGGCGTGGTGCTGGTCATCGTGCTGCTCACCAAGTTCCTGCTCGGCGCGTGGATCGCGATCGCGGCGATGGCGGTGATGTACGTGGTCATGCTCGGCATCCGCCGCCACTACGACCGGATCGCCGCCGAGCTGGAGCCGACCGAGCAGCGGGCCGTCCTGCCGGCCCGCAACCACGCCATCGTGCTTGTCAGCAAGCTGCACAAGCCCACGCTGCGGGCCGTCGCGTACGCCCGGGCCACCCGGCCGGACACGCTCACCGCGGTCACCGTCAACGTCGACGAGAACGACACCCGGGACCTCCAGGCCGACTGGGAGCGGCGGGAGCTGCCGGTGCCGCTCACCGTGATCGACTCCCCGTACCGGGAGATCACCCGGCCGATCCTCAACTTCGTCGCCTCGGTCCGCCGTGACTCACCGCGCGACGTGGTCACCGTCTTCATCCCCGAGTACGTGGTGGGCCGCTGGTGGGAGAACCTGCTGCACAACCAGAGCGCGCTGCGGCTCAAGGGCCGGCTGCTGTTCGAGCCGGGGGTGATGGTGACGAGCGTGCCGTGGCAGCTCGCGTCCACCGCCAGCAAGAACCTGGACCGCCTCGACGCCACGCTCAGCCGCGGCCCGGCCCGCGGCCCCCGGGTGGCGCCGCAGAGCACCCTGCCGCCGCCGGTCAGCACCACGCCCCCGGCCGAGCGGGAGGGCCGGCCGTGAGCGCGAGGAGTGAGCCGGGTTTGCGAGCCCCGCAGTCGCGAGCGAAGGGCGATGCCGTGAGTGAGCCGTCACGTCCCGGGCTGGCGGAGGCCGAGCGGGTCGAGCTGACCGTCGACGCGGTCGCCCCCGGTGGGCACTGCGTGGCCCGGGTCGGCGGCCAGGTGGTCTTCGTCCGGCACGCGCTACCCGGCGAGCGGGTGGTGGCCGAGGTGACCGAGCTGCACCGGGGCTTCGCCCGCGCCGACGCGGTGGAGATCCTCACCGCCGCGCCGGACCGGGTCACCCCGCCCTGCCCGTACGCCCGGCCGGGCGCCTGCGGCGGCTGCGACCTGCAGCACGTCGCCCCGGCCGCCCAGCTCGACTGGAAGGTCGCAGTGGTGCGCGAGCAGCTCACCCGGCTGGGCGGCCTCACCGACGAGCGGGTGGACGCGCTCGGCGTCCGGGTCGAGGCGTTGCCCGGCGGGTCGCTGGGCTGGCGCTCCCGGGTCCGCTACGCGGTCGACGCCGCCGGCCGGGCCGGGCTGCTCAAGCACCGCTCGCACGAGGTGGTGCCGATCGACCGCTGCCTGATCGCCCATCCGGCCCTCCAGGAACTGCCGGTGCTCCCGGTCACCGGGGTCCGCTGGCCGGACGCCGACGCGGTGGAGACGGTCGCCAGCACCGGCGGGGACGTCGCCGTCGTGGCGTACGCCGACGGGGTCGCCACCGCTGTGCGCGGGCCGGAGCGGGTCCGGGAGACAGCGGCCGGGCGGTCGTTCACGCTGCCCGCGTCCGGCTTCTGGCAGGTGCACCCGGCCGCCGCGGACGCCCTGGTCGGCGCCGTTCTCGACCTGCTCGACCCGCGGCCCGGCGAGACCGCCTGGGATCTGTACGGCGGGGCCGGGCTGTTCGCCGCCGCGCTCGCCGGCCGGGTCGAGGGGGCCCGGGTCACGGTGGTCGAGTCGGCCCCGGACGGGGTGGCGGCGGCCCGGACGAACCTGGCCGACCTGGCCGCCGTCGAGGTGGTCGCGGCGCGGGTGGAGACCGCGCTGGCCCGCCGCCGGATCACCGGCCCGGTCGACCTGGTGGTGCTCGATCCGCCGCGCTCCGGCGCGGGCGCGGCGGTGGTGCGCGGCGTGGTGGCCGCCGGGCCGCGCGCGGTGGCGTACGTGGCCTGCGACCCGGCCGCCTTCGCCCGGGACGTGCGCACGTTCGCCGAGGCGGGCTGGCGGCTGACCGAGTTGCGCGGGTTTGACCTGTTCCCGATGACCCAGCACGTGGAGCTGGTCGGCCTGTTCCTGCCCCCGGCGCGTTAAGCGGGGGCCCTTCCTCTACCGGAAACGTTAAAAGGGGGCCCCTCCTTGCGCATCGTCGGGTTGATGTCGGGGACGTCGTACGACGGCGTCGACGTCGTCGCGGGAGAGTTCCGCCTCGACGGGGAGACGCTGCGGCTGCGTCCGCTCGGGCACCGTGAGATCGCCTACCCGGACGAGTTGCGGGCCGGGATCGAGGCGCTGCTGCCGCCGGCGGCCACCACGATCGAGGCGGTCTGCCGGCTGGACAACCGCCTCGGCGAGGTGTTCGCCGAGGCGGCAGCCGTCGGCGTCGAACTGGCCGGCGGCGCGGCCGACGCGGTCGTCTCGCCCGGGCAGACCGTCTTCCACTGGGTCGAGGGCGGCCGGGCGCGCGGCACCCTCCAGCTCGGCGCGCCGGCCCGGGTGGCCGCGCGGGTCGGCGTACCGGTGCTGCACGACCTGCGCTCGGCGGACGTGGCGGCCGGCGGGCAGGGCGCGCCGCTGGTCCCGGCGTTCGACGCGCTGCTGCTGGACGCCGGCACCTCCCCGCGCGCCGCCCTCAACCTGGGCGGGATCGCGAACCTCACCGTGGTCGCGCCCGGGGCGCCGGTCCTCGGGTACGACGTGGGCCCGGCCAACGCGCTGCTTGACGCCGCCGCCCGCCGCCTCCTGGGCCGGCCGTGTGACGTCGACGGGGCACGGGCCGCGGCCGGCCGGGTGCACGGGGCGCTGCTGGCCCGACTGCTCGCCGAGCCCTACTACGCCGCGCCACCGCCCAAGTCGACGGGCAAGGAGCTGTTCCACGGCGGCTACCTGGACGCCGCGCTTGCCGCCCTCGGTGAGCCGGTGACCGCCGACGACGTGCTCGCCACGCTCACCGAGCTGACCGCCCGCACGGTAGCCGACGCCTGCGACAGGCACCGGGTCACCGAGGTGGTGGCCGCCGGTGGGGGAGTGCGTAATCCCACACTCCGGACACGGCTGGCCGCGCTCGGGGCCGGGCGCTGGCGGCTGCGCCTCACCGACGAGCTGGGCGTGCCGGCCCAGGCCAAGGAGGCGTACGCGTTCGCGCTTCTGGGCTGGCTGAGCTGGCACGGGCTGCCCGGGGCGGTGCCCTCGGTGACAGGCGCGTCCCGGGCCGCCGTGCTCGGCTCCTGGACCCCGTCCGGGCCACCGTTCGCCGCGCCCCGGCCGACGCCGCCGCGCCGGCTGGTGGTGGCGTCCTGAGCCACGGCTCGGCTGCGGACTGTGCCACGGCCGATAGACTCTCCGGTCATGAGTGTTGAAGAGGGCACGGCCAACCACGGTCGGCTGCTGGGCACCGTCCGTGGCCCGCAGGACGTGAAGCGGATGACCGCCGAGCAGCTGGACATCCTCGGCGCCGAGATCCGTGACTTCCTGATCGCCAAGGTCTCCCGCACCGGCGGACACATCGGCCCCAACCTCGGCGTCGTCGAGCTCACGCTGGCCATGCACCGGGTGTTCGACTCCCCGCGCGACCGGCTCCTCTTCGACACCGGCCACCAGGCGTACGTGCACAAGATCCTCACCGGCCGGCAGGACGGTTTCGACAAGCTCCGCCAGCGCGGTGGCCTCTCCGGCTATCCCAGCCAGGCGGAGAGCGAGCACGACCTGGTGGAGAACTCGCACGCCTCCACCGCCCTGTCCTACGCCGACGGCCTGGCCAAGGCGTACGCGCTGCGTGGCGAGAAGCGGTCCGTGGTGGCCGTGGTCGGCGACGGCGCGCTCACCGGCGGCATGTGCTGGGAGGCGTTGAACAACATCGCCACCGCCGGCAACCCGCTGATCATCGTGGTCAACGACAACGGCCGGTCCTACTCGCCCACCATCGGCGGCCTCGCCGACCACCTGTCGTCGCTGCGGCTCAACCCCGGCTACGAGAAGGTGCTCGACACCGTCAAGGACGCGCTCGGCAACACCCCGTTCGTCGGCAAGCCGATGTACGAGGTGCTGCACGCGGTCAAGAAGGGCATCAAGGACGCGGTCGCCCCGCAGGCCATGTTCGAGGACCTCGGCATCAAGTACGTCGGCCCGGTCGACGGTCACGACGTGCCGGCGGTCGAGGCGGCGCTGCGCGCGGCGAAGAACTTCGGCGGCCCGGTGATCGTGCACGCGGTCACCCGCAAGGGCTACGGCTACCGGCCCGCCGAGGACGACGAGGCCGACTGCCTGCACGGCCCCGGCGGCGCGTTCGACGTCGAGACCGGCCAGCTCGTCGCCGCACCGTCGGTGAAGTGGACCCACATCTTCGCGAACGAGCTGGTGACGATCGCCGACGAGCGCCCCGACGTGGTCGGCATCACCGCCGCCATGGCGGAGCCGACAGGCATCGCCGCGCTGGCCCGCAAGTACCCCGAGCGGGTCTACGACGTGGGCATCGCCGAGCAGCACGCGGCCACCTCCGCCGCCGGCCTGGCCATGGGCGGCCTGCACCCGGTGGTCGCGGTCTACGCCACGTTCCTCAACCGCGCCTTCGACCAGGTCCTGCTGGACGTGGCGATGCACAGGCTGCCGGTCACGTTCGTGCTGGACCGGGCCGGCATCACCGGCCCCGACGGGCCCAGCCACTACGGCATCTGGGACATGTCGGTCTTCGGCGTGGTGCCGGGCCTGCGGATCGCCGCGCCCCGCGACTCGGTCACGCTCCGCGAGGAGCTGCGCGAGGCGATCGCCGTCGACGACGGCCCGACCATCCTGCGCTTCCCGACCGGCACCGTCGCCGCCGACCTGCCGGCCGTACGCCGGGTCGGCCCGGTCGACGTGCTTGCCGAGTCCGCGCGTACCGACGTGCTGCTTGTCGCGGTCGGCTCCTTCGCCGGCCTCGGCATGGAGGTCGCCGCCCGGGTCGCCGAGCAGGGCTACGGCGTCACAGTGGTCGACCCGCGCTGGGTCCGCCCGGTCCCGGCCGAACTGGTCGAGCTGGCCGCCGGGCACCGGCTCGTGGTCACCGTCGAGGACGGCGTCCGGGTCGGCGGCGTCGGCTCCGCGCTGGCCCAGGCGATGCGGGACGCCGACGTCCGCGTACCGGTCCGGGACCTCGGCGTACCGGCCGGCTGGCACCCGCACGGCACCCGCGCGCAGATCCTGTCCGACCTGGGGCTGACCGCGCAGGACGTGGCCCGCGACGTCACCGGCTGGATCTCCGGCCTGGACGCCGCCCCGGTCGACCCGGCCACCGACGGGGCACGCGCGCAGAACTGATCCGCCGGGCGGTCCCGCTCCTTGGTGCCGCCCGAGCGTATTCCGGTCACGGTGCTCGGGCGGTCCCGCTTCCCGCCCGAGCGCTTTTCCGGTCATCGGCTGCGGGGTGCCGCCAGATCGCCGACGTGGCGGTATCGAGGTGGCCGCGAAAGGGGCTGTCCGTGGGCGTGCTGGAGGTGTGGGAGCGCAACGACCGCGCCCGCGCCCTCTACGCCCGACTCGGCTGGCACCTGGACGGCACCACCCGACCGGGACCTGCCGCCGCCCCCTACCTGGGCATGCGGCGTTCCTGCTCCTGACCGCCGAGTTGCGGAGCCCGCGGTCGGGGCTACCTGCCTCGTGCCCGTGCCGCCACGCCGAGCGCCCTCCGCCGGTCCTCCCGCGCGTTTCCCGATCCGCGCGCTCGTGCCGTTCGTCTCGCGCCTCATGCCGGTACCCACCCCCACCCCTCCCGCTCGCCCCCGCATCCGTGCCTCCTGCTCGTACCTGTGTCGCGTGCCTCTCCACCGCTCGGGCTCAGGCCAACGCCCTCGATCATGGAGTTGTGGCGCCCGCGATGTCCCTTAATCCCGACATCGGAGGTGCCACAAGTCCAAGATCGACGTCGCGCAGCCATTCGGTGGCCGGCGATCTCAGGGATCATGAGGTTGGCTGGCCCCGCCGTCCGATTTGTCGCCGCCAACTTCATGATCGACGCTTCCCGGCCGGCCGGCCGGGGGCGGGTGGATCAGGGTGGGTCAGGGGCGGGTGGTGTAGGTGCGGAGGGCTCGGAGGAAGTCGAGTTTGCGGAAGCCGGGCCAGTAGACGTCGCAGAAGTACAGTTCCGAGTGGACGGCCTGCCAGAGCAGGAAGCCGGACATCCGCCGCTCCCCGCTGGTGCGGATGACCAGGTCGGGATGAGGTCGGTCGCCGGTGTAGAGGTGCGCGCCGATGGCCTCCTCGGTGAGGTGGTCGGCCACCTCGCTGAGTGTGGCGCCGGTCTCCGCCGCCTGGTGCAGGAGACTCCGGACCGCGTCGGTGATTTCCACGCGGCCGTCGTAGCCGATCGCGACGGTGAGGTGGAAGCCCCGGTTCCGGTCGCGGGTGGCGTCCTCGGCCAGCTCCAGCGCGTGGCGGGTCGAGTCGGGCAGGACGTCGGTGCGGCCGGCCACGTGCAGCCGCCACGGGCTGGCCGGGCGGAGCAGCGGCTCGGCGATCACCTCCTCGACCAGCCGCATCAGGTGGGCCACCTCGGTCGAGCCGCGCTTGCGCACGTTGTCGACGGAGGCGACGAACAGGGTGATCTGGCGGATGCCCAGTTCGGCGCACCAGCCGGCCACCTCGTGCAGGTGCGCCGCGCCGTACCGGTGGCCCACCGACGGGTCGTCGAAGCCCATCTGCCGTGCCCACCGGCGGTTGCCGTCCATCACCATCGCCACGTGCCGGGGCAACGCCGCGTCCACGAGCCCCGCCCGTAGCCGCCGGGCGTGCAGCCGGCGGATCACCCCGGTCAGCATGGTCAGCGGGCCGGGGAGAGGGAGCGGTACCAGGTCTTCTCGGTGCCGGCCAGGCTGAACGTCTGCTTGCGGTCGGTCTGCTCGACCACCACCAGGCCCGGGCGGTCGACCAGGCGGGTGGTGCCGGGCGGGGCGGCGAAGGAGGCGTCCCGGGTCCGCCAGGTCAGCACCGCCAGCGGCTGCCCGGGCACCGGCAGGTGGTAGGCCTGGAGCGTGGTGGACCGGTCGGCCGGGGAGACCACCGGGGTGCCGCCGCCGGCCGGGCGGTAGAGCACGGCGGTCATCGTTCCGGTCGGGCTCTCCCAGGAGAGCTGCTCCAGGTCGCCCGGCTCGCCGCCGCCGAGCGCCACCGAGCCCAGCGACCTGGTCGCGATCTTCGCCATCGGCCAGGACTCGGGCGCGGAGCGGGGCGCCTCGCGGTCGCCGATGCGGCGCGGCAGGCTGCCGAAGGGTCCCCGCTCGCCGGCCAGGACGCAGGTGTCCAGGCCGGTCAGGGCGCGCTTGCCGGCGCCGGTCTCGTCGCGCACCAGCGGGTAGCGGGGGGCTTCGGTGGCCGTACCCAGGTCGAGGACGCGGTCGGCGGCCCGGCCGCGCGGCAGCGACGGCGTGGGCCGCAGCGTCGCGGTCAGCTCGACGGCCTGGCAGGCCGGGACGGCGACCGGCTCGGTGACGCCGTCGGTGCTGGCCACCGTGCTGCCGTCGGGGCCGAGCAGGCGCTCCACCCGGGCGGAGGTGAGATAGCGGCGGCCGGTGTGCTCCCGCACCGGCAACACGTCGGAGTAGACCAGGTAGCCGGGTTCGGTGTACTCGGTGGCGTGCGCGACCCGCCACCGCTGCCCGTCCCGGTCGAGTTGCAGCAGCCAGGAGGCGGCCTCGCCGGGCACGTCGGCGGCCACGAGCGCCAGCGGGGCGCCGCCGACCTGGCCGGAGAAGAGGATGCCGGAGGAGGGCAGATGGACGCGGTCGTCCACCGGAGAGCGCCAGTCCCGTACCGCGGCGGTGATCGCGGCGGTCACGGCGGCGTCGCGGGCCAGGCTGCCACGCGGCGGCCATACCGGGAGCGTGCCGTCCAGGCTGTCGTAGCCGGCCCGCAGGTCTGCCGACTGTCGTTCCGCGACCGGGCCGCAACCGGCCGTGACCAGCAACAGCGCGGCCAGCGCGGTGCCCGTCACGGCGCCTCGGCGGGCTGAAACCACGCTGATCCCCTCGCCGGTCGTCGGTCGGAAGCCCACATGGTACGAGACGGTAGGTCTTCCGGCCGCGCCCGGTTCACGGGTTGGGCCGAGGGACCGTCGCGGATCGTGACGTTCGATTCGTGTATCAATATCCGGCTCCGGTAGACTCCGCCGACTGTGACGCCTGCCGAGACCCGCTCCTCGACGCCGGCCGCCGACGCCCCGACGGGCTCCCGCTCCGTCACCGAGGACTCACCGCTGGTCACCCGGCCCGAACCCTCGCCGACCCCCACCGCCCCGGCCACCGAGGACCCGGCCCCGGCCATCGAGGACGCCGTGCCGGCGACCGAGGACGCCGTGCCGGCCGCGCGCCGCAGGTGGCGGTGGCGGTGGACGCGCCGACGCATCGACCTCGTCGTGTACGCCGGATTCCTGCTCGCCGCGATCTGGGTGACAAGCGGCATCTGGGTCGACCCGGCCGGCCGGGTGGCCGCGCTCTACAGCAGCGACCCGGCGCAGGTGCAGTTCTTCCTGGCCCACTCGGTGCGGGTGGTGTTGCACGGTGAGTTCCCGTTCTACACCGAGCAGTTCAACTATCCCGACGGGGTCAACCTGATGGCGAACACCGCCATCCTGGCGCTCGGCATCCCGATGGTGCCGGTGACCCTCCTGTTCGGACCGGCGGTCTCCTTCGTCACGCTCGTCACGCTGGGCCTGGCCGGCACCGCCGCGGCCTGGTACCGGGTGCTCTCCCGGCACCTCGTCCGGCACCGCCCGGCCGCCGCGGTCGGCGCGTGGTTCTGCGGCTTCTCCCCGGCGATGCTCTCGCACGCCAACTGGCATCCGAACATCATCAGCCAGTTCCTGCTGCCGTTCATCGTGTGGCGGGTGCTGGTGCTGACCCGCTCCACCCGCCCGGTCCGCGACGGCGCGCTGCTCGCCCTGCTGGTCACCGTGCAGGCGTTCATCAACGAGGAGATCCTGCTCTTCACCGCGATGGCGCTCGGGGTGTTCCTGCTCGCCGTGCTGGCGCAGCAGCGCCAGCGGTGGGCGGTCGCCCGCCGGCCGCTCGGCATCGGGCTGGCGGTCTGCGCGGTGCTGGCCGGCGCGCTGCTGGCGTACCCGCTCTGGGTGCAGTTCGCCGGGCCGATGGCATACCACGGGCTCAGCGACGCGGTACGCGACTACGGCAACGACATCGCCGCGTTCTTCGCCCCCGGCTCGCCCACGTTCGGCGGCAACGAGCGGGCCAACGTCAACCTCGCGCCGAACTACTCCGAGGAGAACGCCTTCTTCGGCTGGAGCCTGTCGCTGCTGGCCGTGGGCATCGTCATCTGGCTGCGCCGGGACGTGATGGTCCGGGCGCTCGCCGCCACCGGGCTGTTCTTCGCCGTGCTCTCCCTCGGCGAGCGGATCTCCTGGTGGGACCGGGACCTGGTCACCGGGCCGTGGGACCTGCTGGTGCGGCTGCCGCTGCTCGACGCCGTGGTGCCGACCCGGTTCGGTCTGATCACAAGCGTGACGGTCGCGGTGCTGCTGGCGTACGCGGTGCGGCGCGCCTGGGTCCTGCACGGCGTGGACCGGCGCACGGCCCGGACGTTGACCGCCGCCGGCCTGGTCTTCGCGCTGCTGCCGATCGCGCCGATGCCGTTGCGGGTGACCACCCGGCCGCCGGTGCCGGAGTTCATCACCGCCGACAGGTGGCGGCAGTACGTCGGCCCGGACCAGACGCTCGTGTCCGTGCCGGTGCCGGCGATGGGCAACACCGACCCGATGCGGTGGGCCGCGAGCACCGACCTCGACTTCAAGATCCCCGGCGGCTACTTCCTCGCCCCGCGCAACGGCGTCACAGGCGACCCGGGGCGCTTCGGCGGCCGGCGCAGCGGCATCGGTGAGCTGCTCGCCGACGTGGCGTCCACCGGGCGTACGCCGAAACTCGACGACCGGCAGCGTCGCCGCTTCCTGGACGAGCTGCGGCACTGGAACGCGGCAGTGGTGGTGCTGCCGCTCGACGAGCAGAACGCCGAGCCGCTGCGCCGGACCGTGGAGCAGTTGGTCGGGCCCGCCCGGCAGGAGCTGGACGTGTGGGTGTGGGACGTCCGGACACTCACCGACCGGTCCGCCTGACCGCGGCGGACCGCCCCGAGGCCGCGCCCCCGCGCCGGTGGCGGCCCCGGCCGGTCGACGCGCTCGTGGTGACCGGCTACCTCGCGCTTGCCGTGCTGCTCACCGCCGACCAGTGGCGCCGGCCGGAGCGGCTGTTCCACCAGGCCGGCGACCAGATGCTGTTCGAGTGGATGCTGACCCGGGCCGCACGCGCGGTGACCGCCGGCGACAACCCGTTGCACAGCGCCGCGCTCAACGCCCCGGACGGGGTGAACCTGATGGCCAACACGTCGGTGCTCGGGCTGGGTGTGCCGCTCACCCCGGTCACCGTGGCGTTCGGCTCCCAGGCGGCGTTCCTGGTCGCGGTGGCGCTCAGCCTCGCCGGCACCGCCGCCGCCTGGTACGCGCTGCTGGCCCGCCGGCTGGTCCGCTCCCGGGCCGCCGCCGCGGTGGGCGGGCTCTGCTGCGGTTTCGCCCCCGGGATGGTGGCGCAGGCCGGGGCGCACCTGCACATGGCCGCCCAGTTCCTGGTGCCGGTGATCCTCGCGCTCGTGTTCCGGCCGGCCACCGACCGGGTCCGGCGTGACGGCGTGCTGCTCGGGCTGGTGGTCGCGTACCAGGTGTTCCTCGGCGAGGAGGTGCTTGTCTTCACGGCCCTCGCCGCCGGGGTGCTGGCCGGCGCGTACGCGCTCGCCGACCGGCCCGCCGCGCGCCGGCTGGCCCCCGCGGTGGCGCGCCGGGCCGGACTCGGCGCGCTCGCCGCCGGCGTGCTGCTCGCGTACCCGCTGTGGTTCCAGTTCTTCGGGCCGGGCCACTACACCGGGATGCCGTTCCACACCGTCGGCTACCGGCTGGACCTGGCCTCGTTCACCGCCGCCGCCCGGCAGACCGTGGCCGGGGACGGTCACCACGCCGGGCTGCTCTCGCCGAACCCCACCGAGCAGAACTCGTTCTTCGGGCCGTTCCTGCCGCTGTTGGCACTGCTCGTGGTGGTGCGACTGTGGCGGCGACCGCTTGTGCGCGCGCTCGCCGCGTGCGGGCTGCTGTTCGCGTCGCTGTCGCTCGGCGCCACGCTTGTGGTGAACCGGCGCGACACCGGGCTGCCCGGCCCGTACCGGCTGCTCGCCGACGTGCCGCTGCTCGACCTGGTGGTGCCGGCGCGGTTCGCGCTCGTCTGCGTACCGGTGCTCGGGGTGCTGCTGGCGCTGGCCCTGGACCGGGTCTCCGGCGGCGACGTCCGCCGCTGGGCGCCGTGGGCCGGCGCGGTCACCGCCGCGCTGCTGCCGCTCACCCCGACCCCGATCCGCACCGTGCCGGTCCCGCCGGTGCCGGCGGTCGTGGCCGGCGGCGGCTGGCGGGCGTACGTCCCGCCGGGCCGGACGCTGGTGCCGGTCCCGCCGGTCACCGGCGCGGCGAAGAGCCCGGCCATGTTCTGGTCGGCCCGCACCGCACTGGCCTTCGACGCGCCCGGCGGCTACTTCATCGGCCCGCGTTCGGCCACCGACCCGACCGCCCGGTGGGGCGCGCCGGACCGGCCCACCTCGCTGCTGCTGCGCCGGGCCGCGGAGACCGGTCAGGTGCCGGCGATCGGCGACGTGGAACGCCGGCAGGCCGTGGCGGACCTGCGGCACTGGCGGGCGGCGGCGCTGGTGCAGGCCGACTCGTCACCTGGTGACCCGGTGCGCGCCACGCTCGACGCCCTGGTCGGCCCCGGCCGGGACGTCGCCGGCGGGCACCTGTGGGACGTCCGCCCGCTGCTGGGCTGACCGACCGGCTTGGGTGTTAGGCGGGGGCCCCGCTTAACACTTGCTGTTAAGCGGGGCCCCTTCCTCTACCGAAAACGTTAAGCGGGGCCCCCGCCTTACACGAGGGCGCGGACGTCCCACAGGTAGACGTCGTCTACGCGCTGTGGGGGGCCCAGCAGCGCGGTCATCAGGTCACGCAGCACCGCCTCGCGCGGGTTCGCGCCGAGCACCACCACCGACGCCCGCCAGAAGCGCAGGTCCTCGACGGCCTGCCGGCGGTTCTCCGGAGTGATCTCCGGAACCTTGTTCGCGTCCATGGTGGAGTAGATGAGCGTGCTGGTCGGGCGGTTCGGCGCGCCGAACACCCCTTCGCCCAGGTCGTTGGGGCCGATGAAGTAGCCGGCCGGGATCGGGAACTCCTGCCCGGTCAGCGCGCTCCAGCGCAGCGTCGGCAGCCCGTGCACGTTGCTCGGGATCGGCACCGGCACCAGCGTCCGGCCCGCCGGCACGTACGGCCGCCAGCCACCGGCGGTGACGAAGTGCGGCGGCGGGTCGATGTGCTGCGCCGGCAGCGGGCGCGGGAACAGTGGCAGCAGGGCGGCCACGATCGCGGCGTACCCGACCAGGCGTACCGCCCGCCGCCGGCCGGTGCGGGCCAGCGCGTCCCAGGCCAGGGCCAGCAGCACGCCGACCGCGGCGACCACCACCAGACTCAACCGGGTCGGCATCATCATCTCGACGAGCGGCAGGTCGTCCGGCACGTACGCCCACGGCCCGGCCACGTCTGTCTCCACGCCGTCGAAGCGCACCACCGGCCCGATCGAGGCGATCGTGAACAGGACCACGAGCACGGCCAGGATCCGGGCCGGCACCGACCGGCGGACCAGCAGCGCCAGCGCGACCAGCCCGACAAGCACCAGCGGCCAACCGAACCAGGTGTTCTGCTCGGTCAGCCCGATCGTCTTCTCCACCGCCTCGTCCCCGGCGACGGTGTCCCGGGCGAACGTGACGAAGGCCATCAGGTCCTCGCCCCAGTTGTGGAAGACCCCGCCCTGCAACCCCCGGTAGGACTGCGGGCCGTTGAACTGGAACCAGATCGGGTACGCGGCGAGCAGCAGCGCCACCCCGCCGCCGACCCCGATCGCGGCCAGGAACGTGCCGGCCCGCTCCCGTACCGCGCGTGGCCGCTGTACCGCGTACGCCACCACCACGACCAGGCACGCGAGCGCGGTGAGCAGCAGCATCTCCTCGTTGATGAAGATCTGGTACGCCACCAGGAGCCCGAGCGCCACCCCGTTGCGCCGCCAGCGGCCCGGCTCGCCGAGGCGCAGCACCCGGGACACGATCAGCGGCAGCAGGAAGTTCGACACGAAGTTCGGCTGCCCGTTGGCGTGGTGGACGATGCCGGGGGCGAAACCGAGGAACGCGCCCCCGACGAACGCCGCACCCCGGGAGCGGACCAGGTGCCGGGAGAGCGTGAAGTAGGACGTGGCGGCGGTCGCGGACAACGCCGCGCCGAGGTATAGCGCGTACATCACCTGCGGGCCGAGCAGCATGGTCAGCGGCGCCAACGGCAGCGTCACCCCGAGCAGCGAGGTGTTCGCCATCATGTTCACCCCGTCCGGCGCGTTCTGCCGGGCGGTGAACAGCGGGTTCTCCAGATGACGCACCGAGTACGCGCCGTGTGCGAACAGCCACTCGAACCAACTGTGGTCGGTCGGCAGGTGCGACGACACCCGGTGCTGCACGTCGCCCCAGTAGTTGAGGCAGACGAGAACGCCCAACAACACATAGGCTCCGATGGCCAGCACGTCGGCGCGGGCCGGCCGGCGACGGGGCCGGCGCGGCGGATCCGCCACGACGGCGTCCGCATCGACGGACGAGGAGTTCAACGAGGGGTCCACCACCGGCACGGCCACGACGGGCCATCGTACAGGCGGCCCGGCGTCGCTCCGGTCACGGCCGGGCGACGGTCCGGCGGCGCGGGGAAGGGGTGGTCGTGGCCGTCATCGATCTCGGCGAGCCGCGCGACGAGGCGCCGGCGTCGTCGGTGCGTCCGCCGCGCGCCGTGGGCCGGCCGTTCCGCACCGCGTTGGTGCTCCTGGTGGCGCTCGTCACGCTCGCCGCCGGAGCGCCGCTCGCGCGTCCCGCCGTGCGCACGCTCCCCGGGGGCACCGGTGTGGTCGCATTCGCCTCCGGTGACCGGGTGTACGTGGTCCGGCCGCTCGACTGGCGGCCCGGGGCGGTGCGGGAGATCGCGGCGTACCGGGGCGGCCGGGAGCGGTGGCGGAGCCGGCTGCCCGGCCCGGGCGAGGTCGTCTCGGTGTGGGAGATGGGCGGGCGGGTGCTGGCCGCCGGAGCGACAGGCGACGACGACACCTGGGAGACCACGGCCTACGACGCCGACACCGGCCGGATCAGTTGGCGGCAGGCCGCGCTCGCCTACCCGGCGGGCGACGCGCTCATGCTCGAACCGACGCGCGGGTCGGGTCCGCGGGAGGTACGCCGGGTGGCGGTGGCCGACGGCCGCACGATGTGGACCGCGCCCGGAGCGGATGACCTGCGGCTCGCCTTCCGTTCGTCCGGGGCGCTGGACCGGCTCCTGGTGGTGCCGGAGACCGGCGAGACGGTGGTGCTTGACGCGACGACGGGCGCTCGGCTGGCCGCCCGCGACCTGCACCCGGGGGAACCACCCGCGCCACGGCAGATGATGGCCGCCGGCGAGCTGCTGCTGGAGAGCCGGGCGGGCGACGACGCGGTCGACGCGTACGAGATGGACACGCTGCGCCCCCGGTGGACCGCGCGGCTGCCACCGCTGAGCCACGTGGAGCCGTGCGGCGCGTTGCTCTGCGCCGGCCGGAGCGACGACGGGATGACGGCGCTCGACCCCGCAAGCGGCACGGTGCGCTGGACCACCGGCCGGTGGGCCGGCGTGGTGGCGGCCGACGCGGGCCACCTGCTCGCCGTCGGCGGCGACACCGGCGGCGACCGCCTGGCGGTGCTCGACGAAGCCGACGGAGGGCTCGTCGCCGACCTCAGCGGCTGGACGCTCGTCCCGCAGGACGAGGCCGGCGAGCGACTGTTCCTGACCCGGCCGCTTGGCGGCGGCCGGCTGCTCCTCGCCGAGCTGGACCTGTCGGGCGACCTGCTGCCGGTCCGGGGCGTGCTGTTCGGCACGGACTGCGCCTCCAGCCGGGCGCTTCTGGTCTGCCGGGACGCCGATGGCGACTTCGCGACGCGGCGGCTGCCGTGAGCCCGCAGATCGAGCTGGGCGAGATGCGGCACGGGGAGGACGACGACGAGTTTCCAGCGCCGCCCCGGCGGCCACCCGGCCGGGGCGCCCGCGCGATGGCGCTCGGCTGCCTGGTGCTCCTCACGGCGGCTGGCGCGTCCGCGCCACCGCGCCGGCCGGTCCCGGTCCGGGTGCCCGCGCCGCAGGGCGCGGCCTTCGTGGCGCTTGCCGGCCGGTTGATGGTGGCAGACGGGCCGGGCACGGTCGGCCGCGACGGCCGGGCGGTCACCGGGCACCGGCTGTCCGACGGGGCGCGGCTGTGGCGGTTCACGCTGCCGGCCGGCGACCACGTGCTCGGGTTGGGTGTCATGGGGGACGGGCTGCTGGTGACGAGCAGCCCGGCCGGGGCCGGGGACACGCGCTCCACGTTGCTCGACCCGGCGACCGGCGCGGCGCGCTGGCAGCAGTCCGGCTACCCGGTCCGCACCGCGTCCGGCGGGCTGCTGTTCGAGAACCCCCGCGCGGCCGGCGACGGCAGCATGCTTGCCGTCGACCCGGTGACCGGGGCGGCGCGCTGGTCGCTGCCGATGCCCACCCAGGGGGTGGCCTAGCGGACGGACGACCGGGGCGTGACGCAGTTCGTGCTCGTCACCCCCGACGGCCGGGTGACCGTGCACGACGCGGACTCGGGGGCGCCGGTGCTCACCGGCCGGGTGCCGCCCGCGCCGGACCGCGTCTCCTACCGGTACGCCCAGGTGGTGGCCGGCCTGCTGCTTGTCGAGGGCGGGCCGGGCACGGTCACCGCGTACGGGCTGGACCGGCTGGACGCCAGGTGGACCGTGCCGGTGCAGCCGCGCGCCGGGCTCCGGTTCACCGACTGCGCCGGCATGGTCTGCCTGCGCGACCAGATCGGCGGCGCGCGGGCTCTCGATCCGGCCACCGGGCAGCCCGGCTGGGTGGACGAGCGCTGGTTCGGGCTGTTCCCGTTCGGCGGCCGGCTGGTCGCGGCCACGCCCGGCGTCGGGCTGGAACTTCACAGGTGGGTGCTCGACCCGAGGACCGGCCGGGTGCTCGCCCGGCTGGGGCGCTGGCGCCTCACCGGCACCGACGGCGAGCCCGGGGGACTGCTCGGGGTGCGTCACCTCAGTGGCGACCGGACCCTTGTCGGCGCGCTCGACGTGCCGGCGGGAGACGTCCGGATCCGGGCGGTGCTGCCCGGCTCCTGGGACGAGTGCGTCGACCCGGGCGCGGTGCTCGTCTGCCTCGATCCGGCGGGCGGGTTGGCGATCTGGCCGGCCGACCGGTGATCACCAGTTGGCCTGGGCGGGCGCCGGAGGCAGCGGCACCGACTCCGGCCGCAGCACGTACGCGATCCCACCGCTGCCAGCCTGCCAGGCCGCCTCGAACGGGGCGCGCGCCACGGTCCGGCGGACCCGCTCGTCGTCGGCGGCGTACGGGTCGTTGAGCACCGGGTCGCCGTCGCCGGTGAAGCCGGCCAGCACGATGAGGTGCCCGGCGGTGTCGTAGTCAAGCCCGGGCACCTGCCCGCGGGTGAACGCCGCCGAGACGACGAGCGGGATGCCGGCGGCCACGAAGTGTTCCGCCTCGGCCAGCGAGCGCAGCCGGGTGACGAACGCGTCCACCCCGTGCGTCGCCGCGTACGCGGTGTTGAACGGCCAGTTTCCCGCACCGGCGTGCGCGTGGTCGTAGCAGTGCCGGGCGGCGTGCACCACGGCCGGGCGGGGACCGGGCGGGTCGACCCAGGCGTACCGGTGCGGGGCGGGGCCGGCGCCCCAGAAGTCGAGCACCATCGACACGCAGGTGGGGCTGCACCAGGAGTCGCCGCCGCCACCCCAGCGGGTCTCTCCGCCGGCGTGCAGCCGCTGCGCGTAGCGCGGCACGTCGAGGATCCGTCCCCGCGCCCCACCGCACCCGGCCGGCGCGCTCACGGCCGGCCCGTTCGCAGCGGGTCCGGCAGCGGGTCCGGTCGCGGCTCCGGCTCCGGCTCCGGCTCCGGCTCCGGCTTCGGCTTCGGCTCCGGCGGACGCGACCACGCCGATCGTGCGCAGCATCGGGCCGGCCGGCACGTCGGGCCGGTGCAGCAGCGTCACCCGGACCTGCCAGCCGGTCACCGTCGCACCTGTCACCCGCAGCGTGTCGGCGGCGACCCGGGCCCGCTCGTCGGACTGCCCGGGCACGGACGAGCGACGCACCGTGCCGTCGTCGGCCGTCCAGCGGGCCAGCTCGTACCAGCCGGTGGTGGCGGCCCCGGCATCACAGCCCCGCAACTCCACCCGCAGCCAGGAGCCGGGCGGCGAGTCGGCGGTCCAGGAGGGCACCAGCTCGGTGGCGGCGAAGCCGACCGGCGTGACCGGGGAGGTCCAGCTCCCGGCGGCGTAGTCGGCGGTGGTCCCGGAGTGCGGGTCGGTGTGCGTCAGCCGGCCGGCCGTCGCGTCCGGCGCCAGCCCGCCCGGCCCGGCGTCGAGCCCGTCGGCCCGCCCCAGGTCCTGGTCCGCCGGAAAACGGAAGCGGCGGTACGCGACGTCCCGGCCGGGGTCGACGACTGTCATCGGGGCTCCCTGCGCTCGGGCCCGGCCGGTGGCCGGAGGCGGTGGTCGGTCGCTGCCGGCGAGCATCGCGTACCCGAAGGTTTTCTGCAACGGCGGCGGGTGCCTGCCGGTTTGGCCCGCGGCACTAGGTTGTGGGAGGTCACGAGGTGGGAGGCCGGGATGCGGGTACTTGTGGTCGAGGACGAGCGCAACCTCGCCGACGCGATCGCTCGCGGGTTGCGCAAGCGCGGCATGGCGGTGGACGTCGCCTACGACGGGAACGCCGGGCACGAGGCGGTGTTCGTGACCCGCTACGACGTGGTGATCCTGGACCGGGACCTACCAGGCGTGCACGGCGACCAGATCTGCGCCGACCTGGCCGCCTCCGGCGCGCTGACCCGGGTGCTGATGCTCACCGCGAGCGGCACGGTCGCCGACCGGGTCGAGGGGTTGCAGCTCGGCGCCGACGACTACCTGGCCAAGCCGTTCGCCTTCGACGAGCTGGTGGCCCGGGTGCAGGCGCTCGGGCGGCGGGCCACCCCGGCCGCGCCGCCGGTGCTGGCGGTGGCCGACCTGGAACTCGACCCGGCCCGCCGGGTGGTGACCCGGGGCGGCGCGCCGCTCGACCTGACCAACAAGGAGTTCGGCGTGCTCGCCGAGCTGCTCCGGGCACGCGGCGCGGTGGTGTCGAGCGAGGAGCTGCTGGAACGGGTCTGGGACGCCAACACCGACCCGTTCACCACGATCGTCCGGGTCACCGTGATGACCCTGCGCAAGAAGCTCGGCGACCCACCACTCATCGACACAGTCGTCGGCGCGGGCTACCGCATCGAGCGCGGCCAGTGAGCGCGCGGCCGGGTGTCGCCCGGCGGGTACGCCCGACGCTGCGGTTGCGGCTGACCCTGCTCAACGGCGTGCTCCTGGTCGGCGCCGGGGCGATCCTGGTGCTGCTGGCCTGGCTGCTGGTCCGGGACGCGCTGCGCCCCACCGACGAGCTGCTGCCCGGCACCACTGTGGTGCTCACCGACGGCCGGACCCTCGACGCCGGGCAGTGGCAGCGGCAACTTGTCGACGCCGCCTCGCGGGAGCTGCTGGTCAAGGGGCTGCTGGCGTTGCTTGCGATAAGCGTCGTCGGGGTGGCCGGGGCGTACCTGGTGGCCGGCCGCGCGTTGCGCCCGCTGCACCAGGTCACCGCCACCGCCCGCCGGCTCGGCGAGGCCACCCTCGACGAGCGGATCGGCTGGTCCGGCGCGGACGACGAGGTGGCCGAGCTGGCCGAGACGTTCGACGCGATGCTGGACCGGATCACCGCCGCGTTCCAGGCGCAGAAGCGGTTCGTCGCGAACGCCTCGCACGAGCTGCGGACCCCGCTCGCGGTGATGCGTACCGAAATCGACGTGACGCTCAGCGACGACGACGCGGACCTCGCCGAGTACCGGCGGATGGCCGGCGTGGTGCGGGAGGCGTCGGAGCGGGCCAACGGCCTGGTCGACGCGCTGCTGGTGCTGGCCCGCAGCGAGGCGCAGACCGGCCGGCGGCTGGCCCGCCGCGCCGAGAGCGACCTCGCCGTGGGCACCGCCAACGCGCTCTCCGCGGTGTCCCGGGAGGTGGAGCGGATCGGCCTGAAGGTGCACACCTCGTTGCGCCCGGCGCCTGTGGTCGGCGATCCGGGGCTGCTCGACCGGCTGGCCGGCAACCTGGTGGAGAACGCGGTCCGCTACAACCACCTGCACGGCCGGATGTGGGTGCGCACCGGCACCGACGGCCAGCGGTCCTGGCTTGTGGTGGGGAACACCGGTTTCGAGGTCACGCCGGCCGAGGTGCCCGGGCTGTTCGAGCCGTTCCGGCGCGGCGGGCAGGAACGCACCGGGGCGCGTGGCTCCGGCCTCGGCCTGTCGATCGTGCGGGCGGTCTGCGACGCGCACGGCGGCACGGTGAAGGCGGTCGCCCAACCCGGTGGCGGCCTGGAGGTGACAGTCACCCTTCCGTCGGCCGACCCGCCGGCGGCCACCTGACCGCCATCCGCGCCCGCCCGGGCGTACACCCGCTCCCACCTGATCGTGCGGTCCGGCCCGGCTGTCCCGGCTGGTCGCGGCGGGTGGTCGGGCGCGGCGGCACGGTGGTCGGTCAGAAAGCTTGCCGCGCGCTGGACGGCGGTGCGGCAGTGGCTCAGGGTGAGCGGTGCGATACGCCTCACCGTCGATCCTACGGAGCTGCCCGTGACCCACCCCTCGGCCCCGCGCCGCCGCGCCCTCGCGGCCCTCGCCGCCGTCGCGCTCACCGTGGCCGGCCTGGCCCCGGCCGCGCCCGCCGGCGCCGCGCCCGACCACAGCACAGTGGTCCGGGACACCCCCGCCACCACCTCGCCGGACATCATGGACGGCACCGTCGACGCGATCCACGACGCCGGCACGAAGATCATCGTGGCTGGTTCGTTCAGCACGGTGCAGAACCGCAACTCCGACACCGACATCACCCGCAACTACCTGCTCGCCTTCGACAAGGCCACCGGCACTGTCGACACCGCGTTCGCGCCGTCCGTCGACAACGAGGTGTACGCCGTCGTCGCCGGCCCGACCGCCGGCACGGTCTTCGTCGCCGGCAAGTTCAACACGGTCAACGGGGTGACCCGGCGGAAGGTGGCGCTGCTCGACGTCGCCACCGGATCGCTCGTCACCGGCTTCGCCCCGCCGGCGTTCAACGGGCTCGTCAACGACATCGCCCTGGTCGGCGGCCGGCTGCTTGTCGGCGGCATCTTCACCACGGCCGGCAACCCCAACCCGCGCGGCGGGCTGGCCTCGCTCAACGCCACCACCGGGGCGGTGGACGACTATCTCACCACCGCGCTCACCGAGCACCACAACTACGACGGGGTCAGCGGATCCAACGCCGGCGTCGGCGTGGAGAAGATGGCCGTCTCCCCGGACGGCACGAGGCTCGTCGTGATCGGCAACTTCAAGAAGGCCGACGGGGTGCTGCACGACCAGATCGTCCAGCTCGACCTGGGCGCCACCGCCGCCACCGTGGCCGACTGGAACACCAGCCGGTACACGCCGCGCTGCAAGTGGCAGGCCTTCGACTCCTACATGCGGGACATCGCGTACGCCCCGGACAGCAGCTACTTCGTGGTGGTCACCACCGGTTCGCCGTTCGGCGGCACGCTCTGCGACGCGGCGGCCCGCTGGGAGGCCGGCACGACAGGCGCCACCGCGCAGCCGACCTGGATCGACTACACCGGTGGCGACACGTTCCTGTCGGTCGCCGCCAGCGAGCAGGCGGTCTACGTCGGCGGCCACTTCCGCTGGCTCAACAACAGCACCGGCGCCGACAACGCCCGGGCCGGCGCGGTCGGCCGGGCCAGCATCGCCGCGCTCGACCCGCAGACCGGCCTGCCGCTGTCCTGGAACCCGGGCCGGCACCCGCGCGGCATCGGCGCCTCCGAGATGCTCGTCACCCCGTCCGGGCTCTGGGTCGGCGGGGACACCTCGTGGATCGGCAACTTCCAGTACCGGCGGGAGCGGATCGCGTTCTTCCCGCTTGCCGGCGGCACGGCCCCGCACCCGACCACGTCGGCCACCCTGCCCGGCACGGTCTACCAGGCCGGCGTGCCCAAGCCGACGAACGTGCTGTACCGGATCAACGCCGGTGGCCCGGCCGTCGCCGCCACCGACGGGCCGGACTGGGCGGCCGACGACGGCGGCAACCCCAGCCCGTACCACAACAGCGGCAGCTCCGCGTCGAGCTTCAGCACGGTCGGCTCGCTGGACGCGACCGTGCCGACCGGCACGCCGGCCGCCCTCTACAGCACCGAACGGTACGACGGGGCCGGCGCGCCGGAGATGACCTGGCAGTTCCCGGTGCCCACCGGGACCGAGGTGCAGGTGCGGCTCTACCTGGCCAACCGGTACGACGGCACCGCCACCGCCGGCAAGCGCGTCTTCGACGTGGCGCTGGAAGGGACCACCGTCCTCGACGACCTCGACCTGGCGGTCGCCCCCGGGCACAACGTGGGCACCATGCGGGAGTTCACCGTGGTCAGCGACGGCGCCATCGACCTGGAGTTCCGCCACGTGACGGAGAACCCACTCGTCAACGGCATCGAGATCGTCAAGACCGGCCCGCCGCCCGTGGGCACCGGCGACGAGGTGCAGGCCCGGTCGTACGACGGGGCGACCACTGTCGGCGCGGCGAGCCCGGTGGCGAACCCCGACGACACCCCCTGGTCCACGGCGAAGGGAGCGTTCTGGGTCGGCGGCACGCTGTTCTACGGGATGAACGGCGCGTTGTGGCGGCGGACGTTCGACGGGACCACGTTCGGCGTCCCCGCCCTGGTCGACCCCTACCACGACGCCTACTGGGACACGGTGGAGACCGACTCCGGCCCGACCGGACAGACGTACGTCGGCGTGAACACCAGCTTCTACACCGAGATCCCCAACCTGACCGGGATGTTCCACCTCGGCGGGCGGCTCTACTACACGCTCACCGGTCAGAACGGCCTGTTCTGGCGCTGGTTCACCCCGGACAGCGGCACGGTCGGCGCGGACCGGTTCTCGGTGGCCGGGTCGGGTGGTCTCGCCGACGCCGGTGCGGTCTTCGTCGCCGGCGACACCCTCTACAAGGTCAACCGGAACACCGGTGACCTGTCGGCCACCGGCTGGGGCAACGGCGCCCCGAGCGCGACGTTCACGGTGCGCAGCGGCCCCGCCGTCGACGGCACCGACTGGCGCGCCCGGGCGGTCTTCCTCGGCCCGTGAGGATGTAAGGAGGGGGCCCTTCTTAACGTTTTCGGTAGAGGCGGGGCCCCTTCTTAACACCCCCTGTTAAGAAGGGGCCCTGCCTAACCAGCGGCGCGCCTTGCCACCGCCCGGTGCCGAGTGACAAGATCGGGTCGTCAGCCGAGAGGTGGAAGGGGGTGTGGTGATGTCCGTTACGCATCGTCCCGCGCCCCGCGTCCCCCGCTGACCGTCGCACTCCGGCGGGGCGCACCCGAACCGGAGGAAGCACCGTGAGTGCACAGATCCACTGCGTGACAGTCGAGTCCGACGACCCGTACGCCCTGGCCGGATGGTGGGGCCTGGTGCTCGACCGCGAGCGGCACGACGACGACCACCCCGATGACCCGGAGGCCGTCCTCGTCTCGCCCGACGGGCACGGCCCCGACCTGCTCTTCGTCGAGGTGGGCGAGCGGCACGGCAAGGGCGCGTTCCACCTCGACCTGCAGCCGGCCGAGGGCACCCGGGACTCCGAGGTCGCGCGACTGCGTGACCTCGGGGCCACGGTTGTCGCCGATCGGCGCCGGCCGGACGGCACCGGCTGGGTGGTGCTCGCCGATCCGGAGGGCAACGAGTTCTGCGTCTGCCGTGGCGAGGCGGAACGCGCCGCGTCGGCCTGACCCGGAAACGGCGCCGGGCCCCCGCCGACGGCGGGGGCCCGGCGCTCCGAGCGGTGTCAGTCCTTCTTCTCGACCTCACCGCGCAGGTCGACGAACTCGGACTGGAGTTCGGTAGCGCTCTTGAAATAGACCACCACCATGCCGAGGCTGCCCTTGTCGGCCCAGACGCAGACACCCACCGGGATGTCCTGCGCCTTGCCGTCGCCGCACTTGGCGTCGCCGCCGAGCGGTCCGGCGTCGACCGCCTTGAACTCCTTGGCGCCCAGCTCCGGGGTGATCGCGGTGATGGCGTCCGCCATCTCCTTCTTCGGGTCGGCGATGATGCCGGAGACGCCGACGATCATGACCAGGTCCTTCTTCTCCGGGTCGCCGTAGAAGGCGCCCGCCGTGCTCGTCGCGTTCGGCACGTCCTTGCTCAGGTCGGTCTTCATCTGCAACGCGAGGGACTGGAGCTGCGGCTCGCTCACCTTCGGCCGGCCGCCGAGCGTCGTGGGCTCGACGACGCGGGTCTTGGTGGCGGCGACGACGTCCTTGACCTCGTCACCGGCGGCGAGCCAGAAGGCGAGGCCGCCGCCGAGGCAGAGCACCAGGACGACCGCCAGGACGATCAGCAGGATCTTGCCGGCCCCGAACTTCTTCTTCGGCGGGGCGCCGAGCTGGTCACCGCCGTACGGCGGCTGCTGCGGGAACTGCGGCTGGTCGCCGCCGTACGGCGGCTGCTGCGGCGGCGGGTATCCACCGGGCTGCTGCGGCGGGGGGTTGGTGCCGGGGTAGGGGTTGAACGGCGGCTGGGACATGAAGGCGGCTCCTGTGAGAATGCTGGACGCGTGATGGTAGCTACGGCCGCCGACGACCCGCCGTCCGCCCAGCACCGGTGTGAGCCGGGACCGGTCCGTGGCCGGGCCCGGAACGACGATCGCGGTGGCCGCGCGTCCGTCCGGACGGCCGGCCACCGCGATCGGTCGCGGATCGGGTCAGCGCAGGCTGGCCACGCCGCGCGGCAGGAACCGCCGGCCGGCCACCCGTTCGGCGGTGCCGGTCCGATCGAGGTACGGCGTGACGCCGCCCAGGTGGAACGGCCAGCCGGCACCGAGGATCATGCACAGGTCGATGTCCTGCGCCTCGGCGACGACGCCCTCGTCGAGCATGAGCCGGATCTCCTCGGCCAGCGCGTCGAGCGCGGTCTGCCGGACCTGCTCGCCGGTGAGCGGCTTGTCGCCGACCACGAGCAGCTTCGCGACCTCGTCGTTGATCTGGTCGTCGACGACGATCGGCTGGCCGGAGTCGGCGATCCGCTTGAGGTTCTCGCTGACGTCGAACCGGTCCGGGAACGCCTCGTGCAGGGTGCCGCCCACGTGGTACGCCACGGCCGGCCCGACGAGCTGGAGCAGCGCGAGCGGGCGCATCGGCAGGCCCAGCGGATCAAGCGCGCTGTTCGCCACGTCCAGCGGCGTGCCGGCGTCGACGGCGGCGAAGACGGCGCCGAGGAAGCGGGTCAGCAGCCGGTTGACCACGAAGGCGGGGGCGTCCTTCACCAGCACCGACGACTTCTTGAGCTGCTTGCCGACCGCGAACGCGGTGGCGAGCGTGGCGTCGTCGGTCCGCTCGCCGCGGACGATCTCCAGCAGCGGCAGCACCGCGACCGGGTTGAAGAAGTGGAAGCCGACGACCCGCTCCGGGTGCTCCAGGTCGGCCGCCATCTCGGTGATCGACAGCGAGCTGGTGTTGGTGGCGAGCACCGCCTCCGGCTTGACGATCTTCTCCAGCTCGGCCCAGACCTGTTTCTTCACCGACAGGTCCTCGAAGACCGCCTCGATGACGAAGTCGGCGTCCGCGAACACGGACTTGTCGACCGAGCCGCTGACCAGGCCGTACAGCTTGGCGGCGGTGCCCTTGTCCATCCGGCCCTTGCTGACGGCCTTCTCGACCTGGGTGTGCACGTAGGCCACGCCCTTGTCCACCCGTGCCTGGTCGAGGTCGGTCATCACGACCGGCACCTGGAGGCGGCGGGCGAAGAGCAGCGCGAGCTGGCTGGCCATCAGGCCGGCGCCGACGATGCCGACCTTGGTGACCGGCCGGGCCAGGCCCTTGTCCGGCGCGCCGGCCGGGCGCTTGGCCCGCCGCTGCACCAGGTCGAAGGCGTACAAACCACTGCGCAGCTCCTCGGAGAAGACCAGGTCGGCGAGCGCCTCGTCCTCGGCCGCGGTGCCGGCCGCGAAGTCCGCGTCCTTCGCGGTCTCCAGCAGGTCCAACGCCTTGTACGCGGCCGGGACCGCGCCGTGCAGCCGCTGGTCGAGGGTCTGCCGGGCGAAGTAGAGCACCCCCGCCCACATGTCCTTGTCGACCTCGGGACGGGTCACCGTGACCTCGCCCCGGACCACACCGGCGGCCCATTCGAGGGACCGCTCCAGGAAGTCGGCGGGCTCCAGCAGCACGTCCGCGACGCCCATCTCGGCCGCCTGCTTCGGCTTGAGCATCTTGTTCTGCATCAGCGGGTTCTGCAGGATCACCTGGGTGGCGGCCGGGATGCCGATCAGGTTCGGCAGGAGCTGCGTGCCGCCCCAGCCGGGCACCAGGCCGAGCGAGACCTCGGGCAGCGCCAGGGCCGCCGCGCCCGCGGACAGCGTCCGGTAGTGGCAGTGCAGGGCCAGTTCCAGGCCGCCGCCCATGGCCGCGCCGTTGACGAACGCGAAGGTCGGCACGTCGCTGTCCTTGAGCCGGGCGAAGACCCGGTGGCCGAGCCGGCCGATCTCCAGCGCCTGCTCGCGGTTCTCCAGCGCCGGCAGGCCGACGATGTCCGCGCCCACGCAGAAGATGTACGGCTTGCCGGTGACCGCGACGAACGCCGGGTTCGCCGCCAGAGCCGCGGTGATCGCCTCGTCCAGGCTGGTCAGGCCGCCCGGGCCGAAGGTGTTCGGCTTGGTGTGGTCGAAGCCGTTGTCCAGGGTGATGAGGGCGGCGGGCCGGTCCAGCCCCGGCACGTTCACCTGGCGCAGCAGCGCCCTGGTGACGACCTCGTTCGGTGCGGCCAGGCTCATTTGTTCCCACCCTCCCAGTTCGGGTTCTCCCAGATGACCGTGCCGCCCATGCCGATGCCGATGCACATGGCGGTGAGGCCGTAGCGGACCTCGGGGTGCTCGGCGAACTGCCGGGCGAGCTGGGTCATCAGCCGGACGCCCGAGGACGCGAGCGGATGACCGATGGCGATCGCGCCGCCCCAGGCGTTGACCCGCGGGTCGTCGTCGGCGATGCCGAAGTGGTCGAGGAACGCGAGCACCTGCACCGCGAACGCCTCGTTCAGCTCGAACAGACCGATGTCGTCGATGCTCAGGCCGGCGATACGCAGCGCCTTCTCGGTGGAGGGGATCGGGCCGGCGCCCATCACCTCTGGCTCGACGCCGACGAACCCGTACGACACCAGCCGCATGCCGACCGGCAGGCCCAGCTCGCGGGCGGTCTCCTCGGCGACGAGCAGCGCGGCGGTGGCGCCGTCGTTCAGGCCGGCCGCGTTGCCCGCGGTGACCTTGCCGTGCGGGCGGAACGGGGTCTTCAGCGAGGCCAGCTTCTCCATCGAGGTGTCCCGCGGCGCCTCGTCCACGGTGGCCAGGCCCCAGCCGCCCTCGTCGTCGCGCACCGCGACCGGCACCAGGTCGCCCTGGAGCTTGCCGTCGGCGTACGCCTTGGCGGTCTTCTGCTGTGAGGCGAGCGCGAACGCGTCGGTGCGCTCCTTGGTGACGCGGGGGACCCGGTCGTGCAGGTTCTCCGCGGTGGCGCCCATCACCAGGGCGGACGGGTCGACGAGCTTCTCCGCGACGATCCGCGGGTTGGGGTCGACGCCCTCGCCCATCGGGTGGCGGCCCATGTGCTCGACGCCGCCGGCGATCGCGACGTCGTAGGCGCCCACGGCGATGCCGGAGGCCACGGTGGTGACGGCGGTCATCGCGCCGGCGCACATCCGGTCGATGGCGAAGCCGGGCACCGTCTTGGGCAGGCCGGCCAGCAGGGCGGCGGTGCGGCCGATGGTCAGGCCCTGGTCACCGATCTGGGTGGTGGCGGCGATCGCCACCTCCTCCACCTTCTCCGGCGGCAGCTGCGGGTTGCGGCGCATCAGCTCCCGGATGCAGCGGATCACCAGGTCGTCGGCGCGGGTGTTGCCGTACATCCCACCCGCCTTGCCGAACGGGGTACGGACGCCGTCGACGAAGACGACATCTCGAACTTCACGGGGCACTTGGAGCCTCCCTCGGCACTTGCCATTTGCACGGATGCTACTCGTCAGTAACCAATGGCGTCACCACTCCCCGTGTGGCCCATCCCACACCCGCGACCGGGATCAGGGGGTACGCAGGGCCTCGGCGAGCGCGGGCAGGAGCAGGGTGATCTGCCACTCGCGGGCGCCCAGGGTGCGCAGCGCCTCCGCGACGGTGTCGTCGGTGATCTCCTCCGGCGGCTGCCAGGCGACCCGACGGATCGAGTCCGGCGCGATCAGGTTCTCCGCCGGCAGCCGGTGGGCCGCGGCGGTGCCGACCACCACCTCCCGGCAGCGGGCCAGCCGACCCGCCGCCACCGGGTCGCGCTCCGCCCACCGGTGCGGCGGGGGCGGGCCCTCCACCGTCGGGCTCACCGGCAGCGCGTCGTCCGGAAGCTGGCGTGCGTCGTCCAACGCCGCCAACCAGGTACGCGCCAGCCGGCGCACCGAGCGACCTCCGAACCCGGGCAGGGTCAGCAGGGCCTTCTCGTCCTTCGGATCCAACTCGGCCGCCGCCACGATGGCCGAGTCCGGCAGCACCCGGCCCGGCGCGGCGTCCCGCCGGGACGCGATCTGGTCCCGGGCGTACCAGAGGGAACGGACCCGGGCCTGGGCGCGGGCCCCGCGTACCCGATGGATCCCGGACGTGCGTCGCCACGGTTCGGCCCGGACCCGGGGCGGACGGGCGCCGTTACGCACAAGCGCGGCGAACTCCTCCGCCGCCCAGCCCGACTTGCCCTGCCGGTCGAGTTCGGCGTCCAACACGTCGCGCAGGTCGACCAGGAGTTCCACGTCCAGTGCCGCGTACGTCAACCAGGACTCCGGCAGCGGCCGGCTGGACCAGTCGGCCGCCGAGTGGTGCTTCTCCAGGCTGAAGCCGAGCAGCTGTTCGGTCAACGCGGCCAGGCCGACCCGCTCGAATCCGGCCAGCCGGGCGGCCAGTTCGGTGTCGAACAGCCGGCGCGGACGCAACCCCACCTCGGCCAGGCAGGCGAGGTCCTGGCTGGCGGCGTGCAACACCCACTCGGTCTCGGCGATGGCCGCGTCGAGGGCGGACAGATCCGGCAGCGGCAGCGGATCGACAAGGGCGGTGCCGGCGCCCGCCCGGCGAAGCTGCACCAGATAGGCCCGCTGGCTGTAGCGGTAGCCGGAGGCGCGCTCGGCGTCCAGGGCGACCGGGCCGGTGCCGGCAGCGAAACGGGCCACCACCTCGTCGAGCTCGGTCGAGGTGGCCACCGGCGTGGGGGTGCCATCGCGCGGAGCGGTGAGCGGGACGGCTGCGCCCGGGTCGGTATCGGTCCCCGCGTCCGCCGGCTCCGGCCCGGCCGACGACGGATGCGGAGACACCTCTCCCGTACGGCTTTCAGCGGCCCGACGGCGCAGGGGTGGTTCGTCGGTCACCTGACAACCCTAGTGCGCCGGACGATCCGGCGCGCGCAGCCGGGTCCGGCGCGTGTCGAACGGATGTCCGCAGGTTGTCCGGAACGTGACGGGTTGCGCATGCGTGACAGGGTCGGACATCGGGGAAGACAAACCCTGTTCCCGCCGGTACGGTCCATCGAGCCGTGAGCGGAACGGGGGCGGCCGGGACAGCGGTCGGACGTCGGCGGAGCCGGCGGGGAGGACGGGCGATCATGGCAGGCGGGTACGGAACCGGCGACGGTGTGCCGGGGCAGGACGGCGACGGAACGGAGCGGCCGGGGCCGCTCCCGCCGCGCATCGCCCCACCCGACCCCGGATGGGGCGGCAGCGGCGGCTATCCGGGACGGCCGCCCTCCGGCGCTGCCCGCGCGGCATCACCTGTCGTGCCGGCCCAGCCGTCCTCGGGCTCGGCGTATCCGTCCTCGGGTCCGGCGTATCCGGCCCGGCCGAATTCCGGCCCCGCCCGTCCCGGGCAGCCCGCCGGGGCGGCCTACCCGGCCCAATCGGCGCCTCCGTACCCGGAGCGGCCGGCCGTCGGTTCGTCGTACCCCGGGTCGCCGGTCTCCGGCCCCACCTATCCGGGCCAGTCGTCCTCGGGTGCGGGCCAGCCGGTGTCGGGCCCCGCCTACCCGGGCCAGCCGGTGTCCGGCCCCGCCTACCCGGGCCAGCCGGTGTCCGGCCCCGCCTACCCGAGCCAGCCCGGGCCGGGTGCCGGCTATCCGGGCCAGCCGACAGGCGGTCCCGGGCAGGCCGGGTTCGGCGTGCCACCGCTCGCCGGTCATCCCGAGCGCCCCCGGCGCCGTGGCGCGCTGCAGCTGGTGGCGCTGGCCCTGGCCGGTGTGCTGGCGGTGATCACGGGCGTGCAGGCGTACCAGATCCACCGGCTCGACGACCGACTCGCCGCCGCCGACCGGCAGGCGGCCGAGGCCCAGGGCGTGGACGCCCGCCGGCTCGACGGGCTGGAGCAGCGCGCCGGAAGCCTGGAGAAGCAGGCCGGCGCCGCCTTCAACCCGGAGGCGGTGGCGAGCGCGGTGCTGCCAAGCGTGTTCCGGGTGCGGGCCGGCCAGTTCACCGGTACGGCGTTCGCCGTCGGCAAGGCCCCGTCCGGCGGCGGCACCACGCTGCTCACCAACTTCCACGTGGTGGAGGCGGTCTTCGCCGCAGGCGAGCGCAAGGTGTTCCTGGAGCGCACCGACCAGCGGTTCGAGGCGACCATCATCGACACCGACAAGGAGAAGGACCTGGCGCGGTTGCGCACCACCGCGAAGTTCGGCGGGCTGGTCGCGGCGCGCGCGCCGGTCAAGTCCGGCCAGCAGATCGTGGTGGTCGGCGCCCCGCTCGGGCTCCAGGACAGCGTCACCACGGGTGTGGTGAGCGCGTTCCGCCAGGACGAGGGGGGTTCCGGCCCGGTGATCCAGTTCGACGCGCCGATCAATCCCGGTAACTCCGGCGGCCCGGTGATCAACGGGTCGAAGGAGGTCGTCGGCATCGCCACGGCCAAGGCCCGCGACGCCGAGGGGATCGGCCTGGCAGTGCCGATCAAGACCGCCTGCGACCGGTTCAAGCTCTGCTGAGTGGTCGCTCGACCCTCGGCCGCCCCACGGGGAACCCGCACATCTGGAGGAACGACATGTCCCAGCCACCGACCGGAGCGGATGGTCACCCGCCCCAGCCGCCGGGCGGCACGGTCTACGGCAACACGTACGGGAGCCCGCCCACGCCCCCGTCGTACGGCCCGGCCCAGCCCGAGCCCACTCGGCCCCAGCAGCCCGTGCCCGGCCAGTACGCCCCGGGCGGCCCCGGCTCGGGTGGTTACGCCCCGGGCAACCCCGGCTCGGGGAGCTACGGCGCCGCCCCGGCCCCCGCGCCGGGACAGCCGATGTCGGCGCCACCGGTCTCCGTACCCCCGGTTTCCGGCGCCGGCTACCCGCAGTCGATGTCGGCGCCGCCCGGTCCCGCTTACGAACCGCAGCCGATGTCCGGACCGCCCGGCGTCGCGCCCCCGTACGGACCGGTCGGGTTCGGTCCGCCCGGGTACGGGCCGCCTGCGGGTGCGCCGGCCGGCGGCGGACGGGGACGGACCACGCTGGTCCTCGGCCTCGTCGCCGGGCTGCTCGTCGTCCTCGCCGGCGTGATGACCACCCTCTACGTCACCACCAACAGCAAGTTGACCAAGTCGGAACAGCAGGTCAGCCAGCGTGACGGCACGATATCGGCGAACCAGCGGGAGATCGACCGGCTCAAGGGCGAGATGAAGACGGTCCAGGAGCGGCTGGCCGACACCGAGCAGGACCTGACCGGCACCAAGAACGACCGGGACGAGCAGGCCCGGCAGAAGAAGGTCATCGGGGACTGCCTGAACAAGTTGACCACCGCTCTCGCCGCGGCGTCGCGCGGCGACAAGGCGGCCTTCGAGGCGGCCAACAAGGGCCTCGACAAGGTCTGCGACGAGGCCGAGAACTACCTCTGATCCCCTGCCTCGGTCGATCATGAGGTTGACGGCGATCTGGCTCTCCGGAACGGCCGTCAACCTCATGATCGCGAGGCTGACGGCCGGTGGGTGGGTGGGGTGGGTGGGGGTGGGGTCAGGCGGCGCCGGCGGAGCGGCGGGTGGGCAGCGCGGTGACGCCGGGTGGCGGCAGGCCCGCCGTCGAGGCCAGCAGCGTGCACCAGCCGAGCAGGTGCGGGCCCAGGTCCGCCCGCAGCGGCGTCCAGGAGGCGCGGATCTCGATGTCGCCGGCGGCGGGTGGCCCGGCCAGCTCGCCGAACCGGGTGGAGAGCGTCTGGGTGACCGTGCCACCGATCGCCCGGTGCCCGGCGCCCTGCGCGTCAAGCGCGTCGGTCAGCCAGGTCCAGCCCACGCCGGGCAGCAGCGGATCGCTTGCCAGGTCGACCTCCAGCTCGGCGGTCACGTAGGTGACCAGCCGCAGGGTGCCCTGCCATGCCTCGTGCCCGGCCGGGTCGTGCAGCAGGATCAACCGGCCGGTGGCCACCTCGTCGTCGTCGCGCATGACCGCGGCGGACAGGGCGAACGCGTACGGGGCCAGCCGCTGTGGCGCGCCGACCTCCTCCAGCTCGATCTCTGGCCGGGGTGTCACCGATCGCAACCCCGCGACCGCGCGAGCGAACGTTTCCGGGAGCGCGATCGGGGGGGCCATGCCGGCAGCCTATGCCGCCTCCGGCGCGCCGTGGGTGACGGCGCGCCGGGCGCGTCGCGGGCGCGGGTGTTAAGCGGGGGCCCCTGCTATACCGGAGGCGTTAAGCGGGGCCCCCTCCTTCTACGTCACAAATGCGGACGGGGGGCGTGGGGGGCGGTGGGGGGCGTGGCACGATTGCCGCGATGACCACCGACACCACGGGCACTGCCGCCCGAGACGGACAACCCCGCCGCGGCGGGCCGGCCGACTCGCCGTTCGTGCGCGCCTGCCGGCGTGAGCCGGTCCCGCACACCCCGGTCTGGTTCATGCGCCAGGCCGGCCGGTCGCTGCCGGAATACCGGGAGATCCGGGCCAGCGTGCCGATGCTGGAGTCGTGCCGCCGCCCCGAGCTGGTCACCGAGATCACCCTCCAGCCGGTCCGCCGGCACGGGGTGGACGCGGCGATCCTGTTCAGCGACATCGTGGTGCCGGTGGCCGCCGCCGGGATCGACCTGGACATCGTGGCCGGGACCGGGCCGGTGGTGGCCGAGCCGGTGCGCACCGCCGCCGACGTCGAGCGGATCGCCCTGATCGGCCGCGACGACGTGTCCTACGTGGACGAGGCGGTCCGGCTGCTCGTCGCCGAACTGGGCGACACCCCGCTGATCGGCTTCGCCGGCGCCCCGTTCACGCTTGCCAGCTATCTGGTCGAGGGCGGGCCGTCGCGCACCCACGCGAGGACCAAGGCGCTGATGTACGGCGATCCGGAGCTGTGGCACGCGCTCTGCGCCCGGCTGGCCGAGGTCACGCTGTCGTTCCTGCGGGTGCAGATCGACGCCGGGGTCTCCGCCGTGCAGCTCTTCGACTCGTGGGCCGGCGCGCTCTCCGAGGCCGACTACCGTCGCTTCGTGCTGCCCCACTCCACCCACGTGCTGAGCGGCCTCGACAACGCCGGGGTGCCGCGCATCCACTTCGGGGTGGGCACCGGCGAGCTGCTCACCGCGATGGGCGAGGCCGGCGCCGACGTGGTCGGCGTGGACTGGCGTACGCCGCTCGACGTCGCCACCGGCCGGATCGGGCCGGACAAGGCGGTGCAGGGCAACCTCGACCCGACCGTGCTGCTCGCGCCCTGGCCGGTGGTGGAGGCCGAGGTGCGGCGGATCGTCGAGCAGGGCCGGGCCGCCCCCGGCCACGTGTTCAACCTCGGCCACGGCGTCCTGCCGGAGACCGACCCCGACGTGCTGACCCGGGTGGTCGCGCTGGTGCACGACCTGTCCGCGCGCCCGGCCCGCTAGGGGGTCGTCGTGGCGCGTCCGTGGCGGGTGGCGATCGTCGGTGGCGGGATCACCGGGTTGGCCGCCGCCGTCCGGTTGCGCGACCGCGCGCCCGCCGGCACCGAGATCACCGTGTACGAGCAGTCCGGCCGGCTCGGTGGCAAGCTGCGCACCGGTGAGCTGGCCGGTGGCCCGGTCGAGTTCGGGGCGGAGTCGTTCCTGATGCGCGACCCGGCCGGCGGGGAGTCGGCGGCCGTGACGCTTGCGCGCCGGCTCGACCTGGCCGCGGAGATCGTGCACCCGAGCGTCGGGCAGGCCGCCCTGCTCGTCGACGGCGGGTTGCGCCAGGTGCCGGGCGGCACGCTCGTCGGCGTACCCGGGGATCTGGCGAAGGTGGCGGCGGTGGCGCGGCCGGCGGCGGACGCCGACCGGGACGCGGGCCGCCCGCTGCTGGCCCCCGGCGAGGACCTCGCGGTCGGCCGGCTGGTCCGGGAGCGTTTCGGTGACGCCGTGGTGGACCGGCTTGTCGACCCGATGCTCGGCGGTGTGTACGCCGGCCGGGCAGACGATCTTTCCCTGGTCACCACCATGCCGGCGCTGGCCCGCGCGGCCCGTCGGGAACACACGCTCGTCGGCGCGGTACGCGCCGCGCAGGCCGCCGCGCCGCGTGCCCCCGGCGCGCCGGTCTTCGGCACCCTGGCCGGCGGGTTGACCACGCTCGTCGACGCGGCGGCCCGGGGCAGCGGCGCGACGATCCGCCGGGACGCGGCGGTCCGCGAGTTGCGTCGCACCCCGGCCGGCTGGCGGCTCACCGTCGGCCCGACCCGCGACGCCGAGCACGTCGAGGCCGACGCGGTGCTGCTGGCGGTGCCGGCCCGGCCGGCGGCCCGGCTGCTCGCCGGCGAGGCGCCCGAGGTGGCGGAGACGGTGGGGGTGCTCGACTACGCGAGCGTCGCACTTGTCACCCTCGCCCTGCCCGGGCCGGCCCTGCCGGAGCTGTCCGGTTTCCTGGCGCCGGCCGGCGAGGGTCTGCTGATCAAGGCGGCCACGTTCTTCACCACCAAGTGGGGGCACCTGCGCCGGCCCGACGGGATCGCGCTGGTCCGCGCCTCGGTGGGCCGGTACGGCGACGAGACCTCGCTCCAGCTCACCGACGACGACCTGGCCGCCGCCGTGCACCGGGAGCTGTCGGCGGTGCTCGGTACGGCGCTGCCCGCCCCGGTGGCCCGGCACGTGCAGCGGTGGGGCGGCGCGTTGCCGCAGTACCGGCCGGGGCATGCCGACCGGGTGGCGGCGGCCCGGACGGCGTTGCACGCCGCCCACCCGACGCTGGCCCTGGCCGGGGCCGGTTACGACGGCGTCGGCATACCTGTGTGTGTCCGCTCCGGCGAGACGGCGGCCGAAGAGATCATCACGGCACTGGGAGGATCGGCAGCATGACCGAGCAGACCAACGCGGCGCGGCTGCGGGAACTCAACGAGACCATCCGCTACACCATGTGGTCGGTGTACCGGGCCACCAGCCCGCTGCCGTCGCTGCGGGAGAACGTCGGCCAGGAGGTCGAGTCGCTCTTCGCGGAGCTGGCCGGCAAGGACGTGACCGTCCGCGGCACGTACGACGTGGCCGGGCTGCGCGCCGACGCCGACCTGATGATCTGGTGGCACTCGTCGTCGAGCGACGCGCTCCAGGACGCGTACCTGCGGTTCCGCCGGACCACGCTGGGCCGGGCGCTCACCCCGGTCTGGTCGCAGATGGCGCTGCACCGGCCGGCGGAGTTCAACCGCAGTCACATCCCGGCGTTCCTGGCCGACGAGGAGCCGCGCGCCTACCTCTGCGTCTACCCGTTCGTCCGCTCCTACGAGTGGTATCTGCTGCCGGACGCCGAGCGGCGGGAGTTGCTGGCCGAGCACGGGAAGATGGCGCGGGGCTACCCGGACGTGCGGGCCAACACGGTCGCCTCGTTCGCGCTCGGCGACTACGAGTGGATGCTGGCGTTCGAGGCCGACGAGCTGCACCGGATCGTCGACCTGATGCGCGACCTGCGTGCCTCCGGGGCACGCCGGCACGTCCGCGAGGAGGTCCCCTTCTACACCGGCCGCCGCCGCCCCATCGCCGACATCGTCACCTGCCTGGTGTGAAAGGCGGGGGCCCCGCTTAACGCTTTCGGTAGAGGCGGGGGTGGGTCAGGCGGTTGTGGTGCAGGAGAGGATGCCGGGCACCGGGTTGGTTCCGGTCGAGGTGCCGGTGAAGCCGAACGAGGTGCTCGCTCCAGGCGACAGCGTGCCGTTGTAGGCCACGTTGCGCGCGGTGACGAGTGTTCCACTCGTGGTCACCGTGGCGTTCCACGCCGAGCTGACCTGCTGGCCGTTCTGGTAGTTCCAGCTCACCGACCAGCCGCGGATCGGGGAACCGCTGCCGTTCGTCACCTTCACCTCGGCCTGGAAGCCGCCGCTCCACTGACCGGTGATCTGGTAGGTCGCGGTGCAGCCCCCGGCCGGGTTCGGCGTCGTCGGGCCGCCGGTGGGCGACGCGGTGGGGCTGGTGGTGGGCGACGTGGTCGGGCGGGTCGTCGGCGAGGTGGTCGGGGACGCGGTCGGCGACGTGGTGGGGGACGCGGTCGGCGACGGGCCGCTGCCACCGAAGTCCACGTCGCTGCACAGGTAGTAGGACTGGTCCAGGTGGCTGGCCTGCCAGATGGTGTAGACGATGTGCCGGCCGGTGCGGCCCGGCGCGCTCGCCGGCACCTGGATCGACACGCCCGACGCCTCCGGCGTCCACTGGCTGGCCGGGGTGTTGCCGATCTGGCCGACCTGCTCCAGGTCACTCCACCGCAGCGGCGTGGTGAGCGCGTTGAAGCCCTGCTTGGTCACGTACACCCGGATGTAGTCGGCGCCGTGGCTGGCCTGGTCGGCCAGCTTGATCCGGAAGTTGTTGGAGATCGACGTGGTCTTCCAGGCGCCGACCGTGTCGAGCGCGTTGTAGCGGCCGGCGGAGGTGTGCCCGGCGCTGCACAACTGGCCGTCCGGGATGGCGCCCTGGTGGTTGCCGGCGACGCCCTCGCGGAACAGGGCGTTCCAGTTCCACATGGCGGACGGGTCCGCCTGCCAGGCCTGCCAGCACATCGGGTCCTGGGTGGCCATCGCCGGGTTCTGGAAGTCGCTGCCCCAACGCTGCCAGCAGCTGTAGTTGCGCGAGGCCGGGTCGATCACGGACCCGTGCGCCGAGGCCGGGCCGGAGAACGCGGTGGTGAGCAGCGCGGCGACGACCGCGCAGACGCCGAGGATCGCCGCGCCGAGCGGGATCCGACGGCGGTACGGAGTGGACATGTGAAGCCTCCGGGTGGGGGTCGGTGCACGACGCCCGGACTGTCGGGAGTTGCCCTCTCCCGCGTGGCGGCTCGGTTCCGCACGCTGCCACATAAAACGACATACGTCAATTAGTTTGGATTCCGGCGCATCGGCGTGTGCGGGATGCCGTCCTCCAGGTAGCCGGGGCCGCTCACCCTGAAGCCGTGGCCGGCGTAGAAGCCGACCAGGTGGGTCTGCGCCTCAAGCGCGCACGGCCGGTCGCCCACCGCGGCCAGCGCCTCGGTCATCAGCGTCCCGGCCAGCCCCGCGCCGCGGGCCGCCGGCGCCACCACCACCCGGCCGATCCGCGCCACGCCGTCGGGGTCGGCCAGAATCCGGAGGTACGCCTCGACGGCGCCGTCGCGGGTCAGCCACAGGTGGCGGGTGCCGGGCTCGACGTCCCGGCCGTCGAGTTCCGGGTACGGGCAGGACTGCTCCACCACGAACACGTCGATGCGCAGCCGGAGCAGGTCGTGGAAGGTGCGGGCGTCCAGTTCGGCGAAACCGGCCAGGTGGGACTCGACGGGCATCCCGCAAGGCTAGGCCGTGACCGCTGGGTGGCCGCCACCGGTGGGACCGGGCCCGCTCCGTCCTCCCCGGTCAGGCGGGGCGGGCGCCGACCGCGTCGCGGATCTCGGCGCCCTGGTCGCCCTCGACGGCGCGGGCGCAGTGGGCGCAGCAGAAGAAGCGGCCGGACACCTCGACGCCGTGCCCGACGATCTTGATCTGACAGTGCTCGCAGACCGGTGCCATCTTGTGCACCGCGCACTCGAAGCAGTCGAAGGTGTGCCGGGCGCCGTCCACCGTGCGCACCTCGAACGCCAGCCAGTAGTCGTTGCCGCAAACTTCACAGGTAGCCATGCGAAACCCCCCGAAAACGGACCTGTCATCCCAGGGTCGCGCAGCGGACACGTCGAGGCAACCGGAACCGGCGAACCTGGTCCGGCTCGACGGCGAGTCACCCCCGGCGTGTCGCACGCTGCCCCTGGTGACCGCCGAAAATCCCCGGAGGATCCGTGATCAAGCGCAACAAGCTCTTCGGCACCCAGACCCGGGTGACCTTCTGCCTGCCCCGGAACGCCCCGGCCGGCACGGTCAGCGTGGTCGGCTGCTTCAACGGGTGGGAGCCCGGCCGGCACGAGCTGGTGCCCCGACGCGACGGCACCCGGACCGTGAGCGTCCGGCTGGGCCCGGGTGAACACCGCTTCCGCTACCTCGCCACCGGCGGCGTGTGGCTGGACGACGAGGCCGCCGACCAGATCGACGAGGCCGGCGGCCTGCTGCGCCTCTAGGCGTTCGGCTCCAGCCGCACCGAGATCGAGTTGACGCAGTGCCGGGTGTCCTTCGGCGTGAAACCCTCACCCTCGAACACGTGCCCGAGGTGGCTGTCGCAGCGCGCGCAGCGGATCTCCGTGCGCCGCATGCCGAGCGTGTTGTCGGGGATCTCCTTGACCGCGCCCGGGATGGCGTCGTCGAAGCTGGGCCACCCGCAGTGCGAGTCGAACTTGGCGTCGCTGCGGAACAGCTCCAACCCGCAGGCCCGGCAGTGGTAGACGCCCGGGGTCTTGGTGTCGACGTACTCGCCGGTCCAGGGCGCCTCGGTGCCGGCCTCGCGGAGCACCCGGAACTCCTCGGGGCTCAGCCGGACCCGCCACTCGTCCTCGGTGCGGGGCAGTTCGTTGTCGGAAAGACTCACCCCTCCACGGTACGTCGAGTGTCGGGGGCATCGCATATGGTCGCCTGATGGCGGGCAGCAAAAGCGCCGTCGAGGAGATCGAGGTCGCCGGGCGGGCCGTGCGGCTCAGCAGCCCGGATCGGGTGATCTTCCCGCAGCGCGGCTTCACGAAGGCGGACGTGTTCCGTTACTACCTCGCGGTGGGCGAGGGGATCACCCGCGCCCTGCGGGACCGGCCGACCACCCTGCAACGCTTCCCCGAGGGCATCGAGGGGGAGATGTTCTTCTCCAAGCGCGTGCCGGCGCGCGGCGTACCCCCGTGGATCCAGACCGCGGAGATCAGCTTTCCCAGCGGCCGGAAGGCGCACGAGCTCTGCCCGGCCGACCTGGCCCACGTGGCCTGGGCGGCGCAGATGGGCACCGTGGTCTTCCACCCCTGGCCGGTGCGCGCCGCCGACACCGACCGTCCGGACGAGCTGCGGGTGGACCTCGACCCGCAGCCCGGCACCGACTTCGCCGACGCGGTGACCGCCGCCGGTGAGCTGCATGGGCTGCTGGACGAGCTGGGCGTGCCCGGCTGGCCGAAGACCTCCGGCGGCCGGGGTGTGCACGTCTACCTGCGCATCCAGCCGCGCTGGACGTTCGTCGAGGTGCGCCGGGCCACCATCGCGCTGGCCCGGGAGCTGGAACGGCGCCGGCCCGAGCTGGTCACCACCGCCTGGTGGAAGGAGGAGCGGGGGCGCCGGGTCTTCGTCGACTTCAACCAGACCGCGCGGGACCGCACCATCGCCTGCGCCTGGTCGCTGCGGGCCAACCCGCGCGCCACCGTCTCCACCCCGGTCGACTGGGACGAGCTGCCCCGGGTCGACCCGGACGACTTCCACCTGGGCACGGTGCCGGCCCGGTTCGCCGAGCGGGGCGACCCGCACGCCGCGATCGACGACGCCCCGTGGGACATCACGCCGCTGCTGGAGTGGGCCGAGCGGGACGCCGCCGACGGCCTCGGCGACCTGCCCTACCCGCCGGAATACCCGAAGATGCCGGGCGAGCCGAAACGGGTCCAGCCCTCCAAGGACCGCGACCGCCCGCGAGACGCCTGAGCGGGCGGCGCCCTGACGGGCGACGCCGCGTCGCATGCCCGACTGCCCGCACCGACCGCCGTCGATACCCTGTTCCGCGTGTTCTCCGACGCGGTACGGGAGCTTCGCCGGCGCGGCGCGCTGACGCAGGAGGATCTGGCCGCCAGGACGGGGCTGTCCGTCCGGCACCTGCGGGACCTGGAGGCGGGCCGGATCGCGCGCCCGCGACCCGTGACCATGCTGTTGTTGGCCGACGCCTTCGCGCTGCACGGGCCGGAGCGGGACCGGTTCCTCGCCGGGGCGCCGGCGCCGGCCCCGCTGGGCGGTGTTCCGGCGCAACTGCCGGCGGACGGTTTCGGCTTCGTCGGCCGGGCCGAGGCGCAGGCCCGCCTCGACGAGATCCTGGCCGGGACGGCGGAGCAGCCCACCGCGATGGGTCTCGCGATCGTCTCCGGCACCGCCGGGGTCGGCAAGACCGCGCTCGCGGTGCACTGGGCGCACCGCGCCGCCCCGCTCTTTCCCGACGGCCAGCTCTACGTCAACCTGCGTGGCTTCGACCCGGGCGGCGCTCCGGTCGGCCCGAGCACGGCGCTCGCCGGGTTCCTCAACGCTCTCGCCGGAGCGGGCGACCGTCCGCCCACCGGCCTGGAGGAACAGGTCAGTCGCTATCGCAGCCTGCTCAGCGGCCGGCGGATGCTTGTCGTCCTGGACAACGCCGGTGACGCCGACCAGGTACGCCCGCTGCTGCCGGGCGCGCCCGGCTGCTTCGTCCTCGTCACCAGTCGTGCCCAGCTCCCGGGCCTGGTCAGTGTCAACGGCGCCCACCCGGTCACCCTGGACGTCATGTCGGCGGCCGAATCCCGCGAGCTGCTGAGCCGGCGCATCGGCACGCGGCGGGTGACCGCCGAGCCCGAGGCCGTCGACGCCATCGTCGCAGCCGCCGCCGGGTTGCCCCTGGCGCTGTCCGTCGTGGCCGCCCGGGCCGCCATCAACACCGGTTTCCGCCTGTCGGAGCTGGCGGCTGACCTGCGCCAGGCGTCCGGACGCCTGGACGCCTTCGACGGCGGCGAACCCGTCACCGACCTGCGGCTTGTCATGTCCTGGTCGTACCGGACCCTCGACCCGGGCACCGCCCGGCTGTTCCGACTGCTGAGCGTCCACCCGGGCCCGGACTTCGCCGTTCCGGCGGCGGCAAGCCTCGCCGGGATCGCGCCCGCCCAGGTCCGCCGGCACCTGGCCGAGCTGACCCGGGCCCACCTGCTCACCGAACACCGTCCCGGGCGCTTCACCTACCACGACCTGCTCCGCGCGTACGCCGCGGAGCTGACCGCGGCCGAGGACGGCGAGGCGGACCGGCACACGGCCCGTGCCCGGTTGCTCGACCACTACCTGTCCGTCGCGTACGTCGCCGACGAGCTGGTCTATCCGCAGCGGGACCGGCTGCCGGTCGACCCGCCGGGGCCCGGCGTCGCGCCGGTGACCCTGGCCGACCGCGACCAGGCCCTGTGGTGGTTCACCGAGGAACGCCAGGTGTTGCTCTCCGCCCTGGCGCTGGCCGGCGGGCACGGCTTCGACCGCCACACGGCCCACCTCGCCTGGGCGATCACCACCTACCTCAACCAGCGCGGCTACTGGGAGGACTGGACCAGCAGCCTGCGGGCGGCGCTGTCGGCGGCCGTCCGCCTGGGCGACGACCAGATCGAGGCGTACGCCCACGGGGTGCTCGGCTTCGCCGGCATCTCACTGGGCCGGTACGACGACGCGCGGCACCACCTGGCACGGGCGTACGACGGGTATCGGCGGCTTGGTGACCTCGCCGGGCAGGCCCGGGTCGAACTCAACCTGGGGTGGATCAGCGACCGGACCGGCCAGCCCGAGCAGGCGCTTGCGCACGCCCGGGAGGCGCTGCGCCTGCACCGACGGGCCGGGCACGTCACCGGGCAGGCCTTCGCGCTCAACGCGGTCGGCTGGTCGCACGGCCAACTCGGTGACCACCGCGCCGCGATCGAGAGCTGTGAACAGGCCCTGGCCCTGTTCACGTCGGTCGACAACGTGCTGGGCCAGGCCATCACCTGGGCCAGTCTCGGGCAATCCCACCTCCAGCTCGACGCGTTCACCGCGGCGGTCGGCTGCTACGAGCACGCGGTCCGCCTGCGCCGCGAGATCGGCCACCGTCGGTTGGAGGCGGACGCGTTGGTGAGCCTCGGCGACGCGCACCTGGCCGCCGGCGACCCCGCGTCGGCCCGCCGGGTGTGGCAGCAGGCGCGGGATATCGTCGCGTCGCTCGACGTGGCCGACACCACCGGGATCGACGCCAAACTCGCCGCCCTGCGCTGAGCCGGCCCGGAAGTGCCGGCCAATCTCCGGTCCGGCTCCTGTCCGGGCCCGGCGGCGGACGAAACGATTGGGTGACAAGCCGCGCGACGCAGCGTCGCCCGCGCGACAGTCACCTCGACCAGGGGGTTCCCATGCTCCGACGTCTCGTCCGCCTCGGCCTCACCCTCGCGCTCACGGTCACGACCGCCGGCGGTGCGGTCGCCATCTCGTCGCCCGCCCAGGCCGCCCTGCCGCACTGCAACGGCGCGGGCGTCTACACCTCCACCTGGTCCGGCGCGCGGGGCGCCACGGCCTGGATCCCGGCCTACATCACCAGCACCTTCAACTTCAACTGCCTACTGACCCGGGGTGACCACAACTCCGGCGTCGGTGAGCTGCAGCGGACGTTGCAGGGCATCTACGGCAGGTACCTCGGCCCCAGCGGAGTCGACAACGACTTCGGCGGTTACACCCAGAGCGCGTTGCGCAGCGTCCAGTCCGACCTGGGCATCTCCGCCGACGGCGAGTACGGGCCGCAGACCCGTGACCACGTGTGCTGGCGGTGGACCGGCAGCGACAACTCCTGCATCTGGCTCAACAACAACCACTGAGGACGCGCGGGGCATGCCGACGGGGGGATGCCCCGCGACCGACCGCCCCGGCTCCGGCCGGGGCGGTCGCCCTGTCTCCACCCTCCCGGATCAGGCGGCGGCGAGGAGCATGCGGATGGACGCCTGGATGTGGTGAGGGCGGCGGTAGAGGTCCGTGGCGGTGTAGACGCGCATCCGCCAGCCCTGTTCGGCCAGCCAGTTCAGCCGCGAGCGGTCGTGGTGCAGGCGGTCGGGGTCGAGGTGGGAACGGCCGTCGTACTCGACGCCGATCCGCTGCCGGCGGTAGCCCAGGTCGAGCCGGTAGACCGGCACGCCGTCGCCGTCCGGGACCCAGAGCTGCGGCTCCGGCGCGGGCCGGCCGGCGTCGACCAGCAGCAGCCGCAGTTGGCTCTCCTGCCGGCACTCCGAGCGCGGGTCGGCCAACTCGGCCAGGTGACTCGCCTGGCGCACCCCGCGCAGCCCGGCATGCGACGCCACCTCGGTCATCAGGTCCTCGCGCCGGCAGGCCCCCACCCGCAGGCAGAGATCCAGCACGGGCAGCGCGTCCGCCCGGCGCAGCACCCGGGCCAGGTCGACGGCGCAGCGGGCGGCCGGGGCACAGGGCACCCCGGCGATGAACTCCACGTCGGTGACCGGCAGGACCGATTGGCGCACGGTCACGCCCCGGATGCTCGGCACCGGGCCGCCGGCCGGCACGATCACGTGCACCGAGTCGCCTGGCGCAGCCCCGAACCGGTGCAGCCGGGCGCCGGTGTGGAACCCCGCCACGGCGTCGGGCGGCAACCGACGGAACAGCGCCCGCAAGCGGCTCATCTCGTCGTCCGCGTATCCGTAGACGCCCCTCGAAAGCCGGCCGAGCCGTCCCGCCTCCACCCGGTGCCGCACCGCCCCGCGACTCATCCCGGCCGCGCGTAACTCCTCGTACCGCCACACCCCACCACCCTCGCGCCCCACCGGCCCCCGCGTCCGCCCCTGTGGATAACCACCCCACCCCAGGCCCCGCCCCGCCCCACCCCAGGCCCCGCCCCGCCCCAGGCCCCGCCCCGCCCCGCGCCCCGTGCCCCGCGACTCGCCCCGCGCCCCGGGTCTTGCCCCGCCCGGGCCTCCCGTCGATCTAGGACTTGTGGCAACTCGCAAAGGCCGCTAACGGCACATTTCCTGGCACCACAAGTCCAAGATCTGCGAGGCCCTGGGCGGGGCGAGACCCGGGGCGCGGGGCGAGTCGCGGGGCGCGGGGCGCCGGGCGGCGCGGGGCGAGTCGCGGGGCGCGAGGCGCGAGGCGCGGGGCGGCGAGGCGCGGGGTGGCGCGGCGCGGGGTGGCGCGGCGCGGGGCGGCGAGGCGCGGGGTGGCGCGGCGCGGCGCGGGGTGGGGTGGGGTGGGGTGGGTAACGATCTTGTAACGGGCGCGAACCTTTTCCCGGGCCTGGTGGGTCTTCCTGGTCATCGGCCCACCCGGGCCCGGGAGGGACATCGGATGAAGCTGGTGTGGAGGCGGGCGGTCGAGACCCGTGGGCTGCTGCTCGCCGCCGCGGTCGCGGCGCTCGTCGCGGTCGGGCTGGTCACCGGGCTCTCCGACTACAACCGGCGGGCGGTCGAGGCGGGCGCCCGCGCGGTGCTCGACGCCGCCCCGGCGGAGGAACGCAGCCTGCTTGTCAGCGGCTCCGGCGGCGCCGACGCCACCGCGTTCGCCGAGCGGGACCGGGCGGTCCGGGCGCAGTTCGCCGACGGCCTGGGCGGGGCGCCGGTCACCGTCGCCGCCGCCCGCTACGGCACCGGGCGGGAGCTGACCGGTGACGTGGGCGCCGCACGCGCCGACGACGACCCGATGTTCGCCAACCTCGCCGTCCTGGACGACCTGGCGACGCGCGCCGAGCTGACCGCCGGCACGTGGCCGACACCAGGCGCCACCCCGCTCCAGGTCACCGTCCCGGAGAAGGTGGCCGCGCGGCTCGGCCTGGCGGTCGGGGAGCGGGTGCCGCTGTTCGACCGGGCGGCGGAACGCGCCGGCTCGGTGACGGTCGCCGGCACCTGGCGGCCCCGGGACGCGTCCGACGCCTACTGGCGGCTGGCCCCGGGGGTCGGCGACAGCCAGGGCGACGCGGGAGACAGCTCGTACGGGCCGTTCGCGCTGGACCCGGCCGACTTCGCGCGTACCTTCCCGGGCTCCGTGTCGGCGGCCTGGCTTGTCGCCCCGGACCTGGTCCGGGTCGAGCCGGCCCGGCTGTCCGACGTCACCGCCGCGCTTGCCGACGTCACCGGCCGGCTGCCCGAGGCCACCGGCCTGGGTTCCTCTGCGCAGCAGGTCAGCCACCTGGACCTGCTTGTCGACCGGCTCGGCCGGGCCGACCTGGTGGGCCGGTCCGCCCTGCTCACCCCGCTGCTGCTGATCGTGGTGCTCGGCGGGTACGCGCTTGTGCTCGTGGCCGCGTTGCTCAACGAGGACCGGCGGGCGCAGACCGCGCTGCTGCGGGCCCGGGGCGCCGCGCGTGGCCAGCTCGCCGGGCTCGCCGTACGCGAGGCGACGCTCGTGGTGGCGCCGGCCGTGCTGCTGGCCCCGGCGGTGACCGGGCAGGCGGTCCGGTATCTCGGCGCGGACCTGGGGCTCACCGACGGCGGTGTGGCCCGGGTCTGGTTGGTCGCGGTCGGCGCCGCCGTCGGCTGCCTGCTCGCCATGGTGCTGCCGGCCCTGCGCCGGGCCGGCACCTACGTCGCGGACATGGCGGCCCGCTCCCGGCCCACCCGGGGCGCGGCCGTGCAGCGGGCAAGCGTGGACCTGGTGCTTGTGGCGCTTGCCGTACTCGCCTGGACCCAGCTGCGGCAGTACTCCTCACCGCTGGCCGGCGCGAACGGCAGCCTCGGCATCGACCCGCTGCTCGCCGCCGCGCCCACCATCGGCGTGCTCGCCGGCGCCGTCATCGCGCTGCGGCTGCTGCCACCGACCACCCGGCTCGCGGAACGCTTCGTCGACAGGCGGCCGTGGAACGCCACCATGTTCGGCATGTGGCAGGCCGGCCGCCGCCCGCACGCCGGGCCGGTGCTGCTGCTCGCGCTCGCCGTCGGCGGCAGCACCCTGGCCTGGTCGCTTGTGGCCTCCTGGGAGCGGTCGCAGCGCGACCAGGCCTGGCACACGGTCGGCACCGACCTGCGGTTGACCGAGCGCGACGGCACCGCCCCCGACGACCGGGCCGCCGTCTTGGCCGCGGTGCCCGGGGTGGACCGGGTGCTGCCGGCCTGGCGGGACGACATCCGCCTCGGCCGGGAGGCCCGGCCGGCCACCGCGATCACCCTGGACGCCGCCGCCGCGCGCGGGATGATCCGACTCGACGACGCCGACGGCGGGGCGTCCACCGCCGCGCTGCTGGACCGGCTTGTCGACGGGCGGGGCGCGCCCGCCGGAGGCGTCCTGCCGGCCGGGGCGCGGACGCTCGCCGGCACCGTCCGCACCCCGGTCGACACCGAGTTCGGGCCGCCGACGGTGACCGTGACCGCCCTGTTCACCACCGACGCCGGCACCGCCTGGCGGCTGCGGCTGGCCGAGGCCGGCGGCGACGGCCGGCCGGTGCGTTTCTCCGTCGCGCTGCCGGACTCCGGCGGCGCGCCGCTGCGGCTGGCCGGCTTCGAGGCCGACGGCGGGGACGTGCTCGGCTCCGCCTACCGGCTGCGCCTGGACGGGCTGCGGCTCACCGACGCCGGCGGCACCACGCTGCCGCTCCCGCTCGACGGCGCGTGGCGGGTGATCGACCCGGCGAACGGGCCGCGCGGCGCCGCCCGGACCACCCCGACGAGCGTGGACGCCACCCGGACGTTCGACGTGCCCGAAGGGATGCTCGTGTACGCGAGCACGCCGCCGACCCGGTTCGCCGTGGTGCCCCGGGGGGAGGACCCACCGGTGCCGGTGCTTGTCACACCGGGTGTCGCGGCGGCGTTGAGCGTGGGCACCGGCGACACCCTGAAACTGACGCTTGCCGAGGTGACGCTTGAGGTCACGGTGGTGGGCCAGGTCGACGCGGTCCCCGGCACCGACGGCGACGGGGTGCTCCTCGACCTGCCGGCCGCCACCGACCAGTTGCTCCAACGACGCGGCGGCGTCCGGCCGGTCGCCGAGTGGTGGCTGCGGGCCGGGCCCGGCGGTCACGTCGCCGCGGCCCCGGCGCTCGCCGCGCTCGACGGCACCACCCTGCACGACCGGCGAGAGGTGGCGCAGGAGGCGGCCCGGGACCCGTACTGGCGGGGCGCCCGCACCGGGCTGCTCGCCGCCGCGCTCGGCTCGGTGCTGCTCGCCCTGGTCGGCCTGGCGGTGGACGTCTGGGCCACCACCCGGCGCCGGCTCACCGAGTTCGCGGTGTTCACCACGCTCGGCGCGACCAGCCGGCTGCTGGCCCGCGCCTACCTGGCCGAGCAGACGTTCCTCGCCGCCATCGGGGTCGGTGTGGGGCTGGCGGTCGGCGCCGTGGTCGCGGCGACCATGGTGCCGCTGGTGATCCTCACCCCGGCCGCCGGCCGGCCGGTGCCGGAGGCGGCCTTCGTCGTGCCCTGGTCGCCGATCGGGCTGACCGCCGCCGGGCTGCTGCTCGCCGCGCTCGCCTTCGCCGCCGTCATCACCACCGGCATCCGCCAGCGGGTCGCCGCCGTGCAGCTCCGGATCGGGGGAGCCCTGTGAAGCGCGAGGAGGGGAGCGCGGTGAGGCTGCCAGGTGCCGCGGGCCGGGTCCGGGCGTACGGGGGGCAGTTCCTGCTGCTCGCCGTGCTGACCGTGGTGACCGCCCTGCTGATCACCGGGGTGCCGCGGATCGCCGACCGGCTCACCGGCCAGGGGCTGCGCGAGCACGTCGCCAATCAGCCGGTGGCCCTGCGCGACCTCACCTACGACACCGCGCCCGCCACGTTCCCGCCGACCCGCCAGCCGGTCGTCGCCCCTCAGGCCGCCCAGCTCGCGACGATCGAACACGGGATGCCGGAAGCGGTGCGGGAGACGATCGGGGAACGCTGGTACGTCGCGAACACGGCGTCGGGTCGGCTGCGCGGCCCGACGCTCGCCAGCGACAAGGGGCTGATCGACCTGATCCTGCGCACCGGGAACGGGCTGCGTGAGGCGGCCACGCTCACCGGCGGGCGGTGGCCCGAACGCGGCGTCACCGAGGCGGGCGCGATCGAGGTGGCGCTCGCCGACACCGTGGCCACCAGCCTCGGCGTCGCACCCGGCGACCGGTTCCGCCTGTCGCTGCTGCAACCGAACAGCCCGAACGGTGACGCGCTGATGTCCCGCCCGGTCGAGCTGGTGGGGGTGTGGCGGCCGAACGACCCGAAGGGCGGGGCCTGGGACGCGCTGCCGCCGATGCTGCGGCTCACCCCGCCGGAGGGCGACGGCAAGCCGTACGTGGCGGTCGGCTACACCGCCGACGCCGGGGTGGACGCAGCCGCCGCCGTCGGCTGGCCGGTGAGCTTCGCCTGGCGGTACCGCATCGCCCCGGACCGGCTCGCCCCCGGCCGGCTCGACGCGTTGATCGCGGGCCTCGACAGCCTGGAGCGGGTCCGCCCCGCCTCGGTCCGGCTGAACCAGGGCGTGGACATCGCGCTGCGCCGCTTCGCCGACGCGCTCGCCGCCGCCCGTACGCTGTTCGCCGTCATCGCCGCCGGGCTGCTCGCCACGCTCGCCGGGCTGTCCCTGCTGGCCGCCGGGCTGGCCGCGCGCCGCCGCCGCGCCGAGTTCCACCTGATCCGGGCCCGGGGCGGTTCGACAGGTGACCTGCTGCGTCGTGGCCTGGCCGAGTCGGCGCTCGTGCTGCCGGCGGCGGCCGGGATCGGTTGGCTGCTCGGCGGCCTGCTACCCGGCGCCGGCACGTCGCCGCGGTGGGTGCTGCTGGCCGCGCTGCTTGCCACCGGACTCCCGCCGGCCGCGGCGCTCGCCGCCGGCCGCCGGGGCACCCAGCGGTCCGACCTCGGCGGCCGGTCCCCGGCGGTCCGGCTGACCGTCGAGGCGGCGGTGCTCGCGGTCGCCGTGCTCGGGGCGTTCCTGCTGCGCCGGCGTGGGCTCACCCCCGGCCCGGTGGACCCGCTGCTGGTGTCGGTGCCGGTGCTGCTGGCGGTGGCCGCGGCGTTGCTGGCGCTGCGCGCGTACCCGTGGCCGTTGCGGCTGCTCAGCCGGGCCGCGGCCCGGGCGCGCGGCAGCGTGGCGTTCCTCGGCGCCGCCCGCGCCGGCCGGGCGGCCAGCACCGGTCCGCTTGTCGTGGTGGTGCTGGCCGTCGCCACCGCCGCGTTCTGCGGGGTGGTGGCGACAGGCATCGAGGCCGGCCGGGACACCGCCGCCGTCCACGCCGTGCCCGGGGACGTCCTGATCGACGGCGAGCGGTTCGCGCCGGACACCGCCGCGCAACTGGCCGCGCTTCCGGGCGTCCGCGCGGTGGCTCCGCTGCTGACCATCCAGGCCGAGCGGCCGTACGCCGACCGGGCCGGCCGCCTTGCCCCGGTCAAGGAGCTGCGGGTGCTGCTCGTCGACGGTGACCGCTTCGCCGAGGTGGCCCGCCGCGCCGGCGTACCGGTGCGGGTGCCCGACCCGCTGCGCGCCGGCGGTGACGGCAGTGCCCCGCTGCCGGCGCTCGTGTCCCCGGCGGTCGCCGGGGAACTGGCCGGGGCCGGGCTCGCGGACGCGCAGGGGCGGCGCCCCGCCTGGCTGGACGTGCAGGGCAACCGGTTGCCGGTGCGGACCGCCGCCACCGTCGACGGGTTCCCGCTCGTCGACGGCGACGTCAGCCGGTTCGTGGTGCTGCCCTGGCCGGCGCTGCCGGCGGACGCCCTGCACCCGCTCGCTCCAAACGGTTTCGTGCTGGCCGGGCCCACCGTGGACCCGGCCGAGGTGAACCGGGTGGCGATCGAGGGGCAGCGCCGTTACCTGCGGATCGGCGCGGTCGCCACCGCCGACAAGGCGCGCGTGCCGGAGGTGACCACCCGGTCCGCCGTCCGGGCCGAACTGGGCGGCAGTGGCGTGAACGGGCTGCTGGTGTTCGGTTTCGCGCTCGGCGCCGGCGGGGGCGCGGTGTTGGGCCTGCTCGGGCTCGCGTTCGCGGTGCTCGCCGGCGCCCGGTCCCGCGGGCAGGTGCTCTCCCGGCTGCGCACCATGGGCCTGTCCCGCCGGCAGTGGCGCGGGTTGCTGCTCGTCGAGCTGACCCCGCTGGTGCTGGTGGCGGTGTTCACCGGCGCGGTGGTCGGCGCGTTGCTGCCGCTGCTGCTCACCCCGGTGCTCGGCCTGCCCGCGTTCACCGGCGGGGTGACCGTGCGTCCCCGTTTCGAGCCCGGCCTGGTGGCCGGGGTGTCGGCCCTGGCCCTGCTGGCCCTCGGCTTCGCGATCACCGTGGAGGCCGTGAACAACCGCCGGATGCGCCTCGGCGAGGTGCTGCGGCTCGGAGAGGAGAGCTGATGACCGCGACCACGGAGACCGTGCCGGACCTGGCCGCCCTGCAACAGCGGGCGGCCGAGCGTGCCGCCGAACGGGCCGGTGGGCGGGACCGGCTGCGCGGGCACATCGTCTGCGACGGGCTGGTGCGCATCTTCAAGACCGAGGGCGTGGAGGTGGTCGCCCTCCAGGGTCTCGACCTGGTGATCGACCGGGGTGAGCTGGTCGCGATCGTGGGCGCCTCCGGCTCCGGCAAGTCCACCCTGCTCAACATCCTGTCCGGCCTGGACACCCCGACCGCGGGCATCGCCCGGGTCGCCGAGTACGACCTGCTCGCCCTGTCGAACCGGAAACGCCTGGCCTACCGGCGGGAGATGGTCGGCTTCATCTGGCAGCAGACCGGCCGTAACCTGCTGCCGTACCTGACCGCCCTGGAGAACGTCGAGTTGCCGATGAAGCTGGCGGGGCGGCACGGCGGCCGGCGGGACCGGCGGGAGCGGGCCCGCCGGCTGCTCGACCTGGTCGGGGTCGGCTACTGCGCGGACCGGCGGCCGGGCCAGATGAGCGGCGGCGAGCAGCAGCGGTGCGCGGTGGCCGTGGCGGTGGCCAACGACCCGGAGATCCTCTTCGCCGACGAGCCGACGGGTGAGCTGGACGAGGCGACAGGCGCGGAGGTCTTCGCGGCGCTGCGCACCATCAACGCCGAGCTGGGGGTGACAATCGTGGTGGTCACCCACGACCACGCCGTGGCCGGCCAGGTCCGCCGGACCGTCGCGATCCGCGACGGCCGGACCGCCTCCGAGGTACGGCGCACCGCCCGGGTCACCGCCGACGGCGGCACCGAGATGGTGAGCGAGGAGTACGCGGTGCTCGACCGCACCGGCCGGATGCAGTTGCCGGCGCCGTTCGTGGAGGCGCTGTCCCTGCGCGACCGGGTCCGGCTCAACCTGGAACCCGACCACGTCGAGGTGCGCCCCGGCGACCGGGCGCACGCCGAGGAGAGTGAGCGATGACCGACCAGGCCGTGGTGCTGCCGGCGACGACAGTCGAGGAGGTGGTCCGGGTCGAGGGGGTGAGCCGCACCTTCGGCCGGGGGGAGCATGCCGTGCACGCCGTACGGGACGTCTCGTTCGCCGCCGGGCGCGGGGAGCTGGTCGCGGTCCGGGGCCGTTCCGGCGCCGGCAAGACCACGCTGCTGAACCTGGTCGGCGGCCTGGACCGGCCGGACAGTGGGCGGATCCAGGTGGCTGGGCACGACGTGACGGCGGCGGGGGAGCGGGAGCTGCTGTCGTTGCGGCGGGGCACCGTCGGCTTCGTCTTCCAGACGTTCGGCCTGGTGCCGATCCTGTCCGCGGCGGAGAACGTGGGGGTGCCGTTGCGGCTGGCCAAGGTGCCGGCGGCGGAGCGGGAGCAGCGGGTGGCGGTGCTGCTGGAGCTGGTCGGGCTGGGCGCGCACGCGGCGCAGCGCCCGTACGAGCTGTCCGGCGGGCAGCAGCAGCGGGTGGCGGTGGCCCGGGCGCTGGCGAACGAGCCGGACCTGCTCATCGCCGACGAGCCGACCGGGCAGCTCGACTCCGAGACCGGCCGGTCGATCATGGATCTGCTCCGCGCCGTGGTGCACGCCCGGGGGATGACCGCGCTTGTCGCGACGCACGACCCGGCGCTGATCGAGCTGGCCGACCGCACCCTGGTCCTGCGCGACGGGCAGTTGGTGACCGACTGAGCCGGCGTGTGCGCCGAACTTCCCATACTTCTGAAGTAGTGTTGATGTCATGTCCATGCCGTTGGAGTCCGTGCCGTTCTCCGAGTTGCTGCGCCAGCCGGCGGAGACCGCCGAGCGACTGTCCCGAGCCCGCGCGTTGCGGCTGCGCCGCCGCGACGCCGCCGACCTGGTGCTGATGTCCGCCGACCGCGCGGCTGCCGAGGGCGAGGTGGTGGACCTGACCGCCCGGTTGATGGCCAGCCTGGTCCGCCGGGATCCCGGCCTGGTGCGCGAGGCGCTGCCCACCGTGCTGCCCTGGATGCGGTTCCTTCCGCCGGAAGACGCCCGGCAGATGGCCGGCGAGTTCATCGCCACCGCGGAGGCTGCCGCCGCGGTGGGCAACACGGCGGCGCTGTCGCAGCTGCTCACCGAGTGGCGGCACACCGCCGAGATCCACGCCGATCCCGACCTGCACCGGATCCTGGCCGCGCCCAGCGACGACGACTTCGGGCCGGTCACGCGCCCGACCGGCACGGCATGAGCGAACGCACCGAGCGGAGCGAGGGCCGTGAGCGCATGCCCGACCGGCACGGCATGAGCGAACGCACCGAGCGGAGCGAGGGCCGTTAGCGCATGCCCGGCAGCACGGCGTGAGCGCGAAGCGAGGCGACCGGGCCGCGCCACCACCGCGCCCCGGCGGCTACACCCTGCGATTCGCCACCAACGATGCGGCCAAGGGTTGGGAGGAGCTGTGCCGTCAGGCGGCGGCCAACACCCGCGCCGCGTTCGACGCCATCGAGGCCGAGCCCTGCCCCACTCCGCCGACCAACCGTCAGCATCCCCTCAAGGGCTCCCTCGCCGTCGGCGTGCACAACCGGGAGGCGCTGCCGCAGTGGCAGTACGAGGTCACCGCCGGTGGGCGCGTCTGGTACCTGGTGGACCACGACAACCGCACCTGCTGGATCAAACACGCCGGCACCGGCCATCCCAGAGCCACCGACTAGCGACCGGCCGTCGCCTCTGCGCCCGCGCGGCGGCGGTGCGCTCAGCCTGGTCGGCGGCCGGACGTGCGCCCTCCCCCCGCCGGAGGGATCCGGCACCCCCTACAGCGGCAGCTTCATCCCCTCGTGGCTGGCCACGAACCCGAGGCCGACGTAGAAGCGGTGCGCGTCGGCGCGCCGCTTGTCGGTGGTGAGCTGCACAAGCGCGCAGCCACGCTCGCGCGCCCGGTCGATCGCCCAGCGCATCATCGCCCGGCCCAGCCCGCGTCCGCGCCGGTCCGAGCGGACCCGCACGGCCTCGATCAGCGAACGCTCCGCGCCGTGCCGGCCCAACCCGGGGATGTACGTGATCTGGAGGCAGCCGACCAGCTCACCGCCGTCGTCGGCGACGATCAGGTGGTTGCGCGGGTCGGCGTCGAGGTCGGCGAACGCCCGCTCGTACGCGGCGTCGACCTCGGGGAGGTCGCGGGTGCGGCCCAACATGTCGTCGGCGAGCAGCGCGAGCACGGCGGGCAGGTCGGCCCGGACCGCCTCCCGGAAGATCACATCGGTCACGCGGGCAGCTTGGCACGGACGTTCAGCAGGCGTCCAGCCAGCTTCGCAGCGCCCACCACCAGTGGATGGTCCCTGGGCGCCGCCGGCGTGGTCAGGGTGATCGACATGCGGGACCGGCTGGCCGCCGCCGTCACCGGGCGGGGCAGCGCTGCCCCTCCCGGGGGACGGTGAGCGAGATCAGGTACGCGTCGACGGCCGCGGTCACGCACCGCGTCTGCGGGTAGGCGGTGTGCCCCTCGCCCTCCCACGTGAGCACCCGGCCCACACCGAGCATCGAGGCGAGCGCGCCGGTCTGCTCGTAGGGCGTGGCCGGGTCGCCCGTGGTGCCCACCACCAGGATCGGCGGCGCGCCGTCCGCCCGGCCGGTCGGATAGGGGTCACGCCCACCGGGCCACTCCACGCAGCCGAGCATCCCCACCGCCAGCGCCGGGCCGAACAGCGGGTATTTCTGCCGCCACTGCGACTGCAACGACCGGACCTGCTCCCGGGTCGGCTTCTCGGTCTCGTCGGCGCAGTTGACCGCCAGGTTGGCGTCGAACAGGTTGGAGTAGTGCCCGTCGTCCTCGCGGCCCGCGTACGCGTCGGCGAGCTTGAACACGCCCGCCGGGTCGCCGCCCTGGAGGTCGTCGATCGCCTGGGCCAACTCCTGCCAGCCCTGCTCGGTGTAGAGCGAGGAGATCACCGCGTAGAACACCCAGCCGGCGGTGGCCTCCCGACCGCCCGCGCCGCGTACCGGGGAGGCGTTCGCCTTGTCGATCGCGGCGGTGACCGCCCCGCGGGCGTCCGGCGCGATCGGACAGCGGCCGGCGTTCGCCGCGCACCACCGGGAGAAGTTGTCGAAGGCCCGCTCGAAGCCCTTGGCCTGGCTCTCCGAGCCGGCGATGAGCTGCTGTCGCGGGTCGACCGCGCCGTCGAGCACAAGCGCCCGCACCCGCTGCGGGTAGAGCTGCGCGTAGGTGGCGCCGAGCAGCGTGCCGTAGGAGTAACCCAGGTAGGTCAGCTTGTCGTCGCCGACCGCCGCGCGCACCGCGTCCATGTCCCGGGCGGCCTGCGCGGTGCCGTAGAGCGGGAGCTGGTCGCCGTATTTCCCGCCGCAGCGCTGCCCGATGCGCCGGTTGAGGTCGACGAAGCCGTCGAAGGACGCCTGGCTCTCCGGGTCGGGGTCGTAGCCGAAGCTGGCGTCCAGGTCGGCGTCGGGGATGCACCTGACCGGGCTGGACCGGCCCACCCCGCGCGGATCGAAGCCGACGATGTCGAACCGGTCGGTGACCGCCGTCGGCAGGCCGCCGAACGCCGGGCCGAAGGAGAGGTAGACCGCGGTGTCCACGCCGGAGGCGCCGGGGCCGCCCGGGTTGACCACGAGCGACCCGATCCGGTCGCGCTGCTTGGCCGGCCGGATCCGGATCAGCGCGATCTCGAACGTCTCACCGGTGCCCGGGCCGGCGGTCGCGCCGGTGGCCGCCCCGGCGCCCCAGTTACGTGGCACCGCGATCCGGGCGCACTCGTAGCGCATGCCGGACGCGCCCCGGCCGACCAGCTCGTCGGGCACCTCGGGGCAGGCCCGCCAGGTCGGCGCGGTGCCCGGTGGGGCCGCCTCGCCCTCGCTCTCGGCGCGCGGGGCGAACGCCGGCAGCGTGCAGCCGGCGGTGAGCACCACCGCCGCGACGAACGCGGCAAACGCGGGCCGGATCCGGCGGGGCCGGGCGGGGAAGCCTGTCACGTGGACGCCCTCCATGATCGTGTCGACAGTCAGGCTACGCCCGGCGGCCGGCGTCGTTCACCGTCGCCGCCGGATCCCCGCGCAGCACCTCGTCGACGTCGAAGCGGATCGGGCGGTCGAGCTGGCCGTAGTCGCAGGAGCGGGGCTCCCGGTCGGGCCGCCACCGCAGGAACCGGGCGGTGTGCCGCAGCCGGTCGCCCTCCATCGCGTCGTAGGCCACCTCGACCACCAGCTCGGGGCGCAGCGGCTCCCACTCCAGGTTCTTGCCGCCGGTCCACCGGCTCACCCCGCCCGGGATGCGCTGGCCCCGCTCGTGGTCGCCGTGCACCCACGGGTGGTCGCCGCCGACCTCGCGGTAGGGCTCCAACTCGTCGAGCAGCTCCTTGCGGCGGGCCATGGTGAACGAGGAGCTGACGCCGATGTGGTGCAGCAACCCGTCGTCGCCGTAGAGCCCCAGCAGCAGCGAGCCGACCACCGGGCCGGACTTGTGCCAGCGGAAGCCGGCCACCACCGCGTCCGCGGTGCGGGCGTGCTTGACCTTGGACATCAGCCGCTTGCCCGGCTCGTAGGGCAGGTCGGCCGGCTTGACGATGAGCCCGTCCAGGCCGGCGCCCTCGAACACCTCGAACCAGCGCCGGGCGGTCTGCGGGTCGGTGGTCACCTGGGTCACGTGCACCGGCGGCCGGACCCCGGCCAGGGCCTGCTCCAGCCGCTCCCGGCGCTGCGGGTAGGGCCGCCCGGTGAGCAGCTCGTCGTCGAGGGCGAGCAGGTCGAACGCGACGAAGTCGGCAGGGGTGGTCTCGGCGAGCAGCTTCACCCGGGAGGCGGCCGGATGGATCCGTTGGGCCAGCAGCTCGAAGTCGAGCCGCGGCTGCCCGCCTGGACCGTCCCGGCGGATCACGATCAGCTCGCCGTCGACCGCGCACCGGGGCGGAAGCTGGCGACGCGCCTGCTCGACCACCTCGGGGAAGTAGCGGGTCATCGACTTGCCGCCGCGACTGGCCAGCTCGACCTCGTCGCCGTCGCGGAAGACGATGCAACGGAAGCCGTCCCACTTCGGCTCGTAGGTCAGGCCGGGATCGGTGGGCAGCTCGGCCACGCTCTTGGCAAGCATCGGCTCGACCGGCGGGTTGATCGGCAGGTCCACGGCGACAAGTCAACCAGACCCCACCGACACCCGTGAGGCAGATCACCACCCGGCGCCGGGCGGCGTGTCCCGCCCGGGACCCGTTCATCACCCGCGCCCGGATGAGGTAGGCGCAGGTCAGAGCTACCGTCGCGGCGTGCCGGAGTGGAGCTGCGGATGCTGCGGTCGCTGGCGGGTCAGCGTGGAACTGGTCCGGGGGCGGTACCGCTACCGGCTCGTGCACCGCTATCCGCCGGAGCACGGCGGCGGCGCGAACGTCGTCGGCGAGGTGGGTTCGGTGGCCGAGCTGGAACGCCTGCTGCGGCGGTACGCCCCGGTCGGCCTGGCCGACCTCCACGAGGCCGCCTGAGCGCGCGGGGCCGCCTGAGCGCGGGACCACCTCTGAGCGACGCCCCGCGTAGCCTGAGGCGGACCGGCTCCGGGAGGGAACGCCATGCGCTTCGTCGATTCCGTCGAGATCGCCGCCGACGTCGATCGGGTCTGGGCGGTGCAGACCGACGTGGAGAGCTGGCCCGAGTGGACGCCCTCGGTCACCGCCGCCCGCAGGCTGGAGCCCGGTCCCCTGGTCCTCGGCTCGACCGTCCGGCTCACCCAGCCCCGGCTGCGGCCGGCGGTGTGGCGGGTCACCGAGATCGACCCGCCGTACGCCTTCGTCTGGGAGTCCGCGAGCCCCGGCGTCCGCAGCCGCGGCGAACACCGGCTGGTGCGGCTGGACGACCGGCGCACCCGGGTCGAGCTGGCGCTCGTCCAGACCGGGCCGCTGGCCGGGCTGGTCGGGTTGTTCGGCGGCGCGACCATGCGCCGCTACCTGCGGCAGGAGGCGGACGGGCTCAGGCGTCGCTGCGAGCGGGCGTGACCTTCTCCAGCACCGCCAGGCGGTTGCCGTTCTCGTCCGACCGGTGCGCCACCACGAGATAGCCGCGCCGCGCGTACAACCCCAGGTTCTCCGCGCTCCGCGCGCCGGTGAACAGCGCGAACCGCGCCACCCGGTCGGCGCACGCCGCCTCGATCGCGGCCAGCAGCCGGCCGCCGATGCCGCGACCCTGCTGGTCCGGGGCGACCGAGAGACGGCCGACGTGGGCGGTGTCGCCGTCCAGGCTTGCCCGCACCGAGCCGACCAGGCGGGCGCCGTGCCGGGCGGCGAGCACCACGACCGGGCCGGCCAGCGCGGCCCGGACCTCGTCAAGCGTCTCGGTCAACGGGGGCAGGAACACGTCCCGGTAGCGCTGCGCCTCCACCAGGTACGCGGCGCGCTGCACGGTGAGGATCTCACCGGCGTCCGCGGCGACGGCGGGGGCGACGGTCACGTCGTCGGTCACCCGGTCAGCACACCACACCCGCGCCGGGCGGTCGTACCCTGGCGGGTGTCCCGTGCGAGGAGAGGTGGCCGACGTGCCCGAGCTGACGTACCCCGAGGTGGGCGCGACCCGCGACGGCGACCTGCCGGCCGGCTACCACCACCTGCGCCACCGGGTCCGGCTGCCGGACGGCGCCTTCGCCACCGCGGCGGACGCGGTGCTCGGCTGGCGGCTGCACCGCGCCGCAGGCGTGGTGATGCGCGCCGACGCGCCGCGCGCCGCCCCCGGCGTGCGGGTCACGCCCGGGCTCGGCGTCGGCCCGGCGCGGGTCTGGGGCCCGACCGAGGTGGTCTGGGCCGTCGACGAGCCGGACCGGGCCGGTTGCGGCTACGGCACGCTGCCCGGGCACCCGGAGGTCGGCGAGGAGGCGTTCCTGGTCACCCGCGAGCCGGACGGGACCTGGTTCGAGGTGACCGCGTTCAGCCGGCCGGCGCACTGGTACGTGCGCGCGGCCGGGCCGGTCACCCGGGGCTTCCAGCGGGCGTACGCGTGGTGGCTGGGTCGGACGCTGCGCCGGCTCGCCGCTCAGTAGCGGGCGAAGGAGCGGATCGGGGCGCGCGGCCCGTACTTCGGGGCCTGGATGCCGGCGGCCTCCAGCAGCACGCAGACCCGCCCCCGGTGCCCGGTGAACGGCTTCAGCAGCGCCAGCATCCGGGCGTCGTCGCCACGCGGCTCCCCGGCCAGCGCCCAGGCCACCGTGTTCGGCACGTGATAGTCGCCGACGCTCACCGCGTCCGGGTCCCCGTAGGCGATCCGGACCACCTCGGCGGCGGTCCACGGGCCGATGCCGGGGATCGCGGTGAGCCGGCGGGTGGCCTCGGCGGCGTCCGCGCAGCGTTCCAGCCGGTCCGCGACGGCGGCGGCGCGGCGCAGCGTGTCGGCCCGGCGCTGTTCCACCCCGAACGGGTGGAACACCCAGTACGGCGTGGCCGCCACCGCGGCCGGCTCCGGCGGCAGCAGCAGCGGTTGCAGTGGGCCTGGCGCCGGCTCGCGGAAGTGCCGCACGGTCGCCGCGTACGCCCGGTACGCCTCCTTGCCGGTGACCTTCTGCTCGAACACGGCCCGCAGCAGTCGGGGGAAGACCTGGCCGGTGGCGGGCATCCGCAGCCCGTGGTGCGCCTGCGCCAGCCGGGCCACGAGCGGGTGCGCGGCGGCGAGCGCGGCGAACCCGGTCAGGTCGTCGCGCAGCCCGGCGACGCCGTCGGCGCGCTCGACCACCCAGGACGCGCCCGGGCCGTACCCCTCGGCGACAAGCTCGCCGGCCTCCGGGCGCAGCGTCAACGTGGCCGGTCCGTCCGGCGTGCGGGTGGCCCACCAGAAGCTGCCGGCGGCGATCCGCGCGCACGGGTCGTACGGGCTGAAGGTCAACGCCCGCACCGAGGCGGCAAGTCGGTAGCCGGCCGGCGGTCGCAGCGTCCGGCGGGCGTCGGGCGGGGTCACCCCGACACTCTGCCACGTGGCCCGGCCGGGACGGACGACACCGCCGTGGGCGGTGGGCCCAGGGCGGTGTCGGTGTCGGTGCCGGGAGGCGGGGCGATGCCGGTACGCCCCGCCTCCCGGGTTCACGACGGTGACCGGCCGCGCCCTCCCCGGCGGCGGCCGGTCACCGTGTCCAGTGCGGTCAGTACGAGTAGTCCGAGCCGCCGCCCGAGTCGCCCGAGTCGCTCGACGACGGGGGCGCCACCGCCTTCGGGGTGCCCTTCGGCAGGCAGGTCAGGTTCTTCTTGCCGTTGGGGTCGACGACGAACCAGGTGCCCCCGACGGCCTGGCCCTTCCACTGGCCGGGCTTCTTGTCGCCGATGTAGCGGTAGACCGGCCAGTCCCCGATGGTGATCTGCCGGGTGCCGTCCTGCCGGGTGACCGTGCCGATCTTGTCGTCGGAGACGCCCTGCAACTGCGGGTTGCCGTCGGTGAGCGCCGGCGGCCATACCTCGGCGCACTTGTCCACGCAGTTGGACTGCGCCGGCTTCGACGAGTCCTTGTCGAACCGGTACAGCACCCAGCCGTCCTGGTCGGTGACGACCTTGCCCATCCGGGGCAGGGTCTTGCCGACGAGCTGGTCGGTGAGTTTCACGTCCGACGGGGGTGCCGCCTGGTTGTCGGTAGGCGTCTCGGGGGTGGCCGACGCCTCGGGTTCGGCCGCCGCGGTGGGTTCGGCCGCGGCGACGGCGACCGGCTCCGCCGCGCTCGAGTTCGCCCCGTCGTAGCCTGCTGGGGCGCAGGCCGTAAGTGCGACCATCGCGCTCGCGACGATGACGGTCGTCCGCTTGTGGTGTGCCACGTGCCCTCCTCGTTCTTGGCAGTTCGCCGGGTAGTACGGGCGGCGGTGCTGTCAAGGTTGAACGCAGAAGCGTGGTCCATTTCACAGTGGATCGATTGAACCGATCCCGCCGGCCGCGCGTGCGCCACCACGACGGGACCGTCCGCAAACGACACGACGGCGCCGGGCGGTCTCGCCGCCCGGCGCCGTCGGCGCGGTGGATCTACAGGTCGGAGACGGTCACCAGCGGGCTGGCCACCCCGTTGACGTCCACGGACTGCACCTGGACCTTCTCGATGTCACCGAGCGGGGCCGAGGTGGACGCGGTCAGCTCCAGCCCGAGCGGGTTCTGGTTGGTGCCGTAACCACTGCCCGGCACCGACCAGGTGCCGACCACCTCGCTCGTGGCGTTCTTGCGCACCACGAGCAGCCGGCAGGTGCGCGGACCCGGCAACCGGCTCAGTTGCACGGCGATCTGCGTGCCGTACTCCTTCTTCGCCAGCCACATCGTGGTCTTCACCCCGGTGCCCGCGTCGGTCGCGTTGTGCTGGTCGCCCTCCTGCTCGTTCCCGCCGATGTTCGGGTCGTTCGGATCCTCGGACCCGCCGGTCGGGGCCGCGGTGGGCACGCTCTGCGTCGGCTCGGCCCGCGGCACCGGCGGCGGGTCGTCGCCGAGCATCCCGGCCGCGACCCCGCTCAGGCCGCCGAACACCACCACGGCCGCCGCGGTGGCAAGCAACTGCCGGACCCGGGTACGCCGGCGGTCCCGCCGCACCGCCACCAACGTGCGGTCCAGCAGCGCCGGATCGGTGTGGGTCTGCTCCAGCGCGGCCATCGCCTCGCCGTCGATACCGGAGAGCATCCCCACCACCGGGACCATCGTCTCCAACTCGGCGGCACACGCCCAGCAGGTGGCCAGGTGCTCCTCGAACCGCTCCGCGTCCTGTGCGTCGAGCACGCCGAGCGCATAAGCGGCGACGTCCATGTGGTCGGCCCGGCTCATTCCGTCACCCCCCTCTCCTGCAGAGCGGTGCGCAGCGCGCGCAGCGCGTAGTAGACCCGTGACTTGGCGGTGCCGAGCGGAAGGCCCAGCTCCTCCGCCGCCTCGGGGACGGTACGACCCCGAAAGTACGTCGCCACCAGGATCTCCCGGTGCGACTGGCTCAGCGTCCGCAGCGCGTCCGCCACGGTCATCGTGCGCAACACCCGGTCGGTGCTGTCCGACTCGGCGAACGCGGTCAGGTCCCGGTCGTACGTCTCCGCCGGGCGGGCCTGCTCGCTGCGGTGCTCGTCGATGGCGATCCGCCGGGCCACCGTGACCAGCCACGGACGCAACGAGCCCTGACCCTGCACACCCAGGCGGTGCGCGTTGCGCCAGGCCCGCAGCAGCGTCTCCTGCACGATGTCCTCGGCGCGTTGCCGGTCCCCACCGGTCAGTCGCATCACGAACATCAGCAGCGGGCCGGCGTGCTCGGCGTAGAGCAGGCGGATCAGCTGGTCGGAGTGGCTGGCCTCGGCGGAGGTCGCCTGGTGGCGTCCGGGAGCGGGTCGCGGCGGCACCGGATCATTCTGGCGATCGGCGGGGCGGGCGTCGACCCCCCGATCCGTACGCGCCGCCCGCGAGTGCGGCTGCGCCCGGGCGAACATCCACTCGGGCCTTGCCACCTCGCCGTGCCAGCCGGCCGCCACCGCATGCATGCAGACCTCCGGTGTCCAATGACATCAGCCGGCCCCCCACGGGCATGGCCGCCCGGTGATACGCACCGAACCCACGAACGGATCAACGTTTGACAGAAAAAATTCCTGGCGGCGGCGGAGCGGAGTCCACGGCGTCCACGTCGTGGACCACCGGAACGCCGCCGGCGAACCGGTCCAGCTCCGCGCCGGCCACCACCCGGCCGGGGAACCAGTCGCCGGCCGCGCGTCGGGTCAGCTCCGGCACCGGCGGCTCCACCCGGGACGCCACGAGCACCAGATTGCCGTACCGCCGGCCGCGCAGCACCGCCGCGTCGCCTACCAGGCAGGCCCGGGGCAACACGGTACGCACGGTGGCGACCTGCCCGCGGACGTGCCGCAACGGCGGGCCGTCGGCGACGTTCGCCAGGTAGCAGCCGCCCGGCGCCAGCACCCGGGCCACCTCGGCGGCGTACTCCACCGAGGTCAGGTGGGCCGGGGTGCGGGCGCCGGCGAAGACGTCCGCCACGATCACGTCGTACCCGGCGTCCCGGCTCGACGCCAGCGTGGCACGGGCGTCGGCCACCCGGACCCGCAGCCGCGGATCGGACGGCCAGGGCAGCTCCCGCCGTACCAGCTCCACGAGCGCGCCGTCCACCTCGGACACCCGCTGCGTCGAGCCGGGCCGGGTCGCCCGCACGTAGCGCGGCAGGGTGAGCGCGCCGCCGCCCAGGTGCAGCACCCGCAGCGCCGCGCCGGCGGGTGCGACCAGGTCGATCGCGGCGGCCAGCCGCCGCACGTACTCGAACTCCAGGTGGGTCGGGTCGGCCAGGTCGACGTGGGACTGCGGCGCGCCGTCGAGCAGCAGCGTCCACGAGCCCGGACGGTCCCGGTCCGGCACCAGCTCGGCCCGCCCGGTGTCGACGTCGGCCACCACCCGGTCGGTGTCGCGTCGCCGGCCCATCAGCGCCGCATCCCGCGCGCGGCCGAGGTGAGCACCCGGTGCAGCAGCCGCGCGTCGCCGAGCATCCCGCGCAGCCTGCGCTCCAGCCCGGCGATCGGCACCAGGTTCTGCGGCGCGCGCGGGTCCTTGTACGGCGTCGACGCGAACCGGGGCAGCGTGACGAGCGACAGGTCGGCGAGCGCGACCGCCTCCGGCACGCTCAGCTCGGCCGAGCACTCCATCCGCACGATGCCCGCCCAGGGCGCCCCGGCGGCCACCGGCAGTCGCAGATACCACGACCAGCCGCCCCACGCGGTGCCCAGCCGGAACACCGGGCAGCGCTGGCCCGGCGCCAGCCCGGTCACCACCGCGGTCAGCCGGGCGTCGAGGTATTGGCTGTGCTGCGTCTTGATGTAGCCGAGCGTGCGCGGCAGGTTCCGCCGGCTGCGCAGCGGGCCGTCCACCACGAGCAGATCGCCGTCGGCGCGCACCGCGTCCGACACGTCCACCTCAAGCGCGGTGAGCGGGCCCTGCACCGCGGCCGGCAGCTTGCTCAACTCGCCGGTGCCGCCGACCCGGTGCACCGGGTAGCGGATCGCGCCGGCCACCACGTCCCCCGCCGACGGGCTGGCCGTGAACAGACCCCGGCCCACCCGGGAACCGGCCAGCTCGGCGGCGCCCCGGTCCAGGTCACAGCGGACCACCCCGGCCGCGTACGAGGCGGCGATGCCGGGGAACGAGCCGCCGTCCTCCTCCGCCGTCCAGATGCTGGCGTCGATCCGGCGTACGCCGTCGACAAGCAGCACCACGTCCGGCGCCCGCACCCCCGGCCGGGGGCCGATGGCGCGCCAGTCGGTCACCGGCAGCTCGACGTCGGCCTCCACCTGGGCGCTGCTCGGCGTCGCCGGCCCGGACCCGCCCGCCGCCTCGAACGACGCCCCGTACGCCGGATCCCACGAGTCGACGAAGAACCGGGGCTGTGCGCTCACAGGCCGGTCCGCTCGATGCGGGCCGTGCGGGCGTCCTTGCGGACCTCGAAGCGGACCGGGATCCGCTCGGCGAGCGCCGGCACGTGGGTCACCACGCCGACCATCCGGTCCCCCCGGGCGGCCAGGTTCTCCAGCGTGGCCGCGACCGTGTCGAGCGTCGCCGCGTCGAGTGTGCCGAAGCCCTCGTCCAGCACGATCGACTCCAGGCTCGCCGCGCTCGTGGACATGCCGGCGAGCTGCTCCGACAACGCCAGAGCCAGGGCCAGCGACGCCTGGAACGTCTCCCCGCCGGACAGCGTCCGCACCCCGCGCCGCAGGCCGGCGTCGTGATGGTCGACCACGAAGAACTCGCCCTTGTCGTGGATCAGGTCGTACTGCCCGCCGGACAACTCGCGGAGGATCCGCGACGCGCCGTCAACAAGCAGGTCGAGCGCCTCGGTGAGCAGCCAGCGCTCGAAGTTGTTGGCCCGCAGGTGCCCGGCCAGCGCGCGGGCCACCCGCGCCTGGTGCTCGTGGCCGGCCCGCTGCTCCCGCAACTCGGCCGCCTGCTCGCGCCGCTCGGTCAGCCGGCGCAGCTCCGCCCCGGCCCGCTCCACCGCCACCGCGACGTCGCGCAGCGGATCGTCCGGCGCGTCCAGCCCGGCGGCGGTGAACGACGCGCCGATCCGGTCGGCCACCTCCGTCACCGCCCGCTGGGCCGCGTCGACCGCGTCGGCCAGCCCACCCCGGTCGGCCCGCCGGCGGTCGGCCTGCTCACCCGCCCAACCGGCGAGCGCCGCCCAGGCGGCGGCCACGTCGTCCCGGTCGGCGGCCGGCGGGCCGAACCGGGCCAGCCCGTCCCGCGCCGTGTCGAAGTCACGCCAGGCCCGGCGCAACCGGTCCTGCGCGCCGTCGAGCGTGCCCCGGGCCCGCCGGGCGGCCTCCCGCCCGGCCCGGACCGCGCCGGCCGCCTCGTCCAGCGCCGCCCGGAGCCGGGCGTGTTCGGCGAGCGACGCGCGCAGCGCGTCAGGCGTGGCGGCGTCGGCGAGTTGCCCGTCCAACTCGGCCAGCCGCGCACCGAGCCCGTCGTGTTCGGCCCGCACACGCAGCAGCACCCGTTCCAGGTCACGGGCGGCGGTGTCGCGCTCCTGCACCACCCGCTTGGCGGACTCGCTCGCCGCACGCGCCGACTTGCCGGCCGCGAGCGCCCGGCTCACCGCCGAGCCCTTCGGCATCGCCGGCACGGCGGCGACCACCTGCTCGCACACCGGGCAGGGCGCGCCGTCGACCAGATGCGCCCGCAGCGCCACCGCCTGGTCGGCCGCCTTCGCCTCCTCGTGCGCCCGGAACGCCGCCTCCAGCTCGGCCTCGGCCCGCGCCGCCTCGGCCCGCGCGTCGGCAAGCGCCGCCACCGCCGCGTCGTGCTCGACCCGCGCCGCGTCGACCGCCGCGCGGACCGTGGCCGCCTCGCCGGTCAGCCGCTCCCGGTCGGCGTACGCCCGCAGGTGCAGACGCAGCGCGCTCTCGTCACCGGCCGCGGCCAGCTCGCCGCGCAGCTTCTCCTCCCGCTCCTCGGCCAGCCCGACGGCCGCGGCCGTCTCGTCGGCGGTCACCCGGGCGGCGGCCACCGCGCGGGCCAGCTCGGCGATGCCGTCCGGCGGCCGGACCCCGGCCAGCACGCCCAGCTCGGCGTCGAGGGCGGCAAGCGCCGCGGCCCGTTCACCCGCCGTGGCCCGGGCCCGCTCCAGCTCCGGTACGGCCAGAGCGACCGCGCCGGCCAGCTCCCGTGCCACGTCGACCCGGCCCCGGGCGTCGGCCAGGCGCGCGTCGTCGACGTCGGCGAGGCCGCCGAGCATCTTGTCGACCGCCTCCAGCTTCGCCTCGGCCTGCCCGGCGCGCTCGACCGCCTTCTTCTGCACCCCCTCGTAGACGCCCAGCCCGAGCAGGTTGACCAGGATCTGCTGGCGGGTCGCCGGCTTGGCGTGCAGGAAGTCGGCGAACTGCCCCTGCGGCAGCACCACGCACGAGGTGAACTGCTCGTAGGGCAGGCCGACCGCGTCGAGCACCGCCTGTTCCATCTCGGCCGGCGTGCCGGCCACCACGTCGCCCAGATCCTCCGGGCTGAGCCCGGTGTCGAGCTTGGTGATGTCGAACCCGGGCGGCATGAGCTGGAGCCCGGCGTTCGTCGTCTTCACCGTGCCCCGGCCGTCGCGGCGGACCACCCGGGTGGCGACGTAGCGGTCGCCGGCGGACTCGAAGACCAACCGGACCCGCGCCTCGGTGGCCGACGGCGCCAGCGCGTTCGCGAGCCCCCGCGTCCCACCCCAGCGCGGCACCGTGCCGTAGAGCGCGAAGCAGATCGCGTCGAGCACCGTCGACTTGCCCGAGCCGGTCGGCCCGACAAGCGCGAAGAAGTCCGCGTCGGTGAAGTCGACCGTGGTCTCCTCGCGGAAGACGGTGAAGCCGGCCATGTCCAGCCGCATCGGCCGCATCAGTGCTCAACTTCCTCGAGCAGCTCGTCGAAGAGCTCCCGCACACCCTCGTCGGCGTGCCCGCGGCTGCCCAGATAGTCGGCGAACAACTCGCGCGGGGAGCGACCGGCCCGCTGGGCGGTGCGGGTGCCGCTGCCCGGCGCCGGCATCAGCTCCGGGTCGATCCGGATCTCCAGCGCGCGGGGAAGCAGCTCCTGGACCTCCTCGCGCAGCCCGGCCCGGGGCTGCTCCCGGACGAAGACCCGCAGCCAGCCGTCGGGCGGCTCGATCTCGGCGAGCTGGGCCAGCGTGCCCCGCACCGTGCGCAGCGGCACGGCGCCGGGCACCGGCACCTCCCGGACGCGCGCGGCGGTGGTCGCGGTCACCTCCACGATCGTCACCGAGCCGATGTTCTCCTGCTCGCCGAAGTCGACCGCGAGCGGGCTGCCGCTGTAGCGGATCGGGCAGGGGCCGATCACCCGCTGGGCGCGGTGCAGGTGGCCCAGCGCCACGTAGTGCGCGTTGCCGGGGAAGACGGTGGCCGGCACCGCGTAGCCGAGCACGGTGTGCGCGTCCCGCTCGCCGCCGCCGGTGCTCGCCCCGACCACGGTGAGGTGGGCGGTGACCAGGTGCACCCGGTCCGGCTCGGTGAAGCCCTCGGCCAGCTTGCCGAGCACCCGGCCGAGATGGTCGGCGTAGGTCTGGTTGGCCTCGGCCGGGGTGAGCGCGTACATCTCCACCGCGCGGACGGCGTAGCGCTGGGAGAGGAAGGGCAGCGCGGCGACCTGCCAGCGCTCGCCGTCGCCTGTCACCCCGTCGACGACGTGCTCGGCCGGATTCTCCCGCACGCTGCCGCGCAGCGTGATGCCGGCGGCGTCGGCCCACGGGCGCAGCGCGTCGAGCGCCGCGCCGTTGTCGTGGTTGCCGCCGATGGCCAGCACGTCGGCGCCGGTGCGGCGCAGCGCGGTGAGCGCGCGGGTCACCAGCCGGGTCGCCTCCGGCGTGGGCGCGGCGGTGTCGTAGAGGTCACCGGCGACGATCACCAGGTCCGGCCGCTCGTCGCGGGCGATGTCGATCACCTGGGCCAGGACCTGGGTGTGTTCCTCGGCCCGGGACTGCCCCTTGAGGACCTTGCCGACGTGCCAGTCGGAGGTGTGCAGGATCTTCATGTGGGTGCCGCCTAGAACGGGATGTCGTCGTCGGAGGAACCGGAGCCGACCACCGCGAACGGGTCGGCGGCCTGGGTGATCGACCGTAGCGTCTCCGACGGGGCGCGGCCGGCCTCGGACACCCGGGTCGCCCACGCCGGGAACGGGAACTCCAGGCACAGCGGCACCGGGATGTCGGGCTGGTTGACGAACATGGTGCCCGGCTTGGCCAGCAGCGCCCGCTGCCGCTGGGCGGGCGGGAGGAAGCCGTATTCCGGGCGGGACGCCTCGGCCGGGTCGAGCCGGCCGACCACCCGGATCGCCGAGTTGGTGACGATCCGCCGTTCCACCTCGCTCGCGGTCTGCTGCGCGCCGACCAGGATCACCCCCAGCGACCGGCCCCGCTCGGCGATGTCGAGCAGCACCTCCTTGATCGGGGAGGACCCCTCCCGGGGGGCGTACTTGTTCAGCTCGTCGAGCACCACGAAGAGCAACGGCTTGGCGGTGCCGGCCTTCTCCTTGCGCTCGAACTCGCTCTTCAGCGTCACGCCGACCACGAAGCGCTGCGCGCGGTCCGGCAGGTTGTGCAGGTCGACCACGGTGACCTGGGCGCTCTCCGCAGTGTTGATCGAGTGCGGGCGGCGGGCGGCCAGATCGCCCCGGATCAGCCGGCCCAGGTCCTTCTTGCTGCCGATGAGCCGGCGGGCGAACGCGTTGACCGTGCCCAGCCCGACCGCGCTCCCGGCCCACTCACCCCGGGTCTCGTCGTCGTTGAGCCGCTCGACGACGTGGTCGACCAGATCGGCGTAGGAGCCGAGCCGCACCCCGTCGATGCTCACCCCGCCGTCGGCGGGCTGGGCGTAGCGGGCCAGGTGGGCGGCGACCGAGTGGACCACCATGGTGTATTGCTGGCGCTCGTCGTCGGCGTCGGCGAAGACGTAGGGCAGCAGCCGGTCGGCGCAGAACTCGGCGAGCGTCCAGTAGAAACTGTCCACGCCGGTGAGCCGGCTGCTCACGTCGGGCGTGCCGGACGAGTCGCCGACCCGGGGCGGCGCGTACACCCGGACGTCGGGGAACGCGCCCGCGTCGAGGCCGAGCTTCGCGTACGCCGCGCGGGTCGGGTCGTCGAGCCGGCTGTTGGGGTGGTCGAGGAAGAGCAGGTCCTCGCCCTTGACGTTGAAGATCAGCGCCTTGGCGTTCACCGCGTCGCCGCCGAGCACCCCGGAGCGGAACACGGAGTAGAGCAGGAAGGTCGCGAAGCTGGTCTTGGTGGCGACACCGGAGATGCCGGAGATGGAGACGTGCGCGCCCCGGGTGCCGTCGAGGAAGTCGGCGTTGAGGTAGACCGGCACGCCGTCGCGGCCCATCCCCATCGGGACCCGCCGTTCCATCCGGTCGAAGTGCAGCGCCCGGGCCCGGGCGTCGCCCTCGGCCCGGTGCACCACCGCGCCCGGGGTGGGCGGGACGTAGAACTCCGGATCGACCCGGGTGGTGGTGATCTCGGCGGCCTCCTGCACCTGCGCCGGCAGCGTGCCGTCGGCGATGGCGAAGACATCGGAGTCGAACTGCGCCCCCTCGTGCCGGGCGCGCACCTGGGTCACCACGCCGGCGATGGTCACCGGCTCGCGGTCGGGCAGGTCGCGCCGGGTCACCACCACGTCGTCGAGTTGCAGGTAACTCCCCGGGGCGACGGCGGTCCAGAAGGTGAGCGGGGTGGCGTCGGCGGTGCCGAGCACCCGGCCGACACCCTCGCCGGGCCCGTCGAGCTGGTCGTCGGTCATCGGCGGTCTCCGGTCGGCTTGTCGTTCCGGTCACGGCGCACGTCCTGCATCCTGCCCGAGGTATGCGACAGGTTGCCACGCGACGCGGCGGACGCCACGCCTGTCGCGTCCCGGCCGGTCGCCGCGTGGATCCGGCCGACCACGGTGCGTGCGATTCCCCGCCCCGACCGACCTCACAACCCCCGTCCCCCAGCGTGACCCACCCACCCCCACCCCCACCCCGGCGCGCTGATTCACGGAAAGAGGGCTCATGCCGCCGGGGATGGCCACGCTTTCCGTGAATCAGCGCGCGGCGGGGAGGGGGTCACGCGCGTAGCGCAGCATCAGTACGCCGTCGGGGGTGGCCAGGGCGTGACGCAGGGGGAGGTGGCGTGGGGGGGTTGGGGAGCCGGCGGCGATCCGGCCGGGGCCGGCGCCGGCGAGCAACGGCGCCACGGTCAGGCAGAGCTCGTCGACCAGATCGGCCGCGGTGAGCGCGCCGAACAGGTGTGGCCCGCCCTCGCAGAGGAGTTGGCCCAACCCGCGGCGGCGCAGCTCGCTCAGGCCGGCGGCCAGGTCGACCCGGTCGTCGCCACAGTGGATCAGGTCGGCCACCTCGGTCAGGCCCGCGGGCGGCTCGGCGCCGGCCCGGGTGAGCACCAGCGGCCGGACCGGGGCGTCGGCGAAGCACGCCTGGGCCGGATCGAGGTCGAGCGAGCCGGAGACCACGACGAGCGTCGGGTACTCGGCCAGCCCCCGGTCGCGTCGCCAGGCCCGGCGCCCGGGGCTGAGCCGCACCGCGCGGTAGCCCTCGTGGCGCAGCGTGCCGGCGGCCACCAGCAGGCCGTCGCAGAGCATCCGCAGCAGCCCGAAGACGCGCTTGTCCGGCTCGCCGGAGAGCCCGGCGGAGTAGCCGTCCAGGGTGACCGCGCCGTCCGCGCTGACGACGAAGTTCACCCGCAGGCGCGGCGTGGGCGCGCGGCCGTAGAGCGCGGTGAGCTGCGGGTCGGTGAGCGGACCGGTGACGGGCGCGGGCCAGATCCGATCGATCGGTGTTCCGACGCTCATTCGCCGGCCGGACCGGTGACCGGCGGGGTGGGTTCGGGGGTACGGTGCTGGCAGTCGCACCACTTCCGGCCAGGACAGTCGTCGTGCCGCCGCTCCCGGCAGGCTCGGCAGATCATGCGGGCAGCCTATGCCGAGGAAGGATGGGACCACGTGTCGCGTCAGATCTTCCAGCTGATGGTGTCGCTGGCCGGGACCCGGCCGCCGGTGTGGCGGCGGGTGCTGGTGCCCGGTGGCTACACCCTGGACCGGCTGCACCGGGTGATCCAGCACGCGGTGGGCTGGCGCGACTGCCACCTGCACTCGTTCGACATCGGCGGCCAGCAGTACGGCGAGCCCGATCCGGGCGGCGAGCCGGCGCTCCGCGACGAGTTGGACGTGCGGTTGGACGCGGTGGTGGGCAAGGGCGACCGGTTCTGTTACACCTACGACTTCGGTGACTGGTGGGAGCACGACGTCGTCGTGGAGGACGTCTGCGCCGTCGACCCGGACGAGCGCTACCCGGTCTGCGTGGACGGCGAGCGCGCCGCCCCGCCGGAGGGCGTGGGCGGCCCGGAGGGGTACGCCGTGCTGCTTGCCGCGCTCGCCGACCCGGCGCACCCCGAGCACCTGACGATGCGGGACTGGGCCGGCCCGGCGTTCGACCCGGCCGGGTTCGCCGCCGATCGCGCCACCACGCTGCTCCGCCGCTGCTGCTGAGGCGTCCCGCGAGGGCGCGGATCAGGGGTAACGAAATGGGAACGCTCCCAGCGGCCTATTGACACCCCTGTTACCTGCCGGCAATCTCATGGGAGCGCTCCCGGGAGTGGCGTGGATCTCTTCCCCTGCCCGCTCCGGCACGAGCGATGCGCACCCCCCACCACACAGATAACTCGCCTCACCACCGAAAAGAGGGGTCTGAAAGATGAGCGTCCCAATCCGCCGTCGGCAGCTCGCGGCCATCGCGCTCGCGTCTGTCGTGGTGCTCGGCACCGCGACCGCGTGCAGCGACGACGACTCGCCGAGCGGCGGCGACAGCGACGGCCCGGTCACCCTGGTCGTCGACGTCTTCGGCGATCAGGGCTTCGGTTACGAGGACCTGTACAAGCAGTACGAAGCCGAGCACAAGAACGTCAAGATCCAGGAGCGGGGCAAGGGCCTCGGCCTGAACGACTACAACACCCGCCTGACCCAGCAGATCACCGCCGGGTCCGGCGCCGGTGACGTGGTGGCCCTGGAAGAGGGCACCATCGTCCAGTTCTACGCCCAGGCCGACAAGTTCGTGAACCTCGCCGACCAGGGCGCGAACGACCTCAAGGGCAACTTCCTGCCGTGGAAGTGGGAGCAGGGCACCACGCCCGACGGCAAGGTGCTGGGCCTCGGCACCGACGTCGGCGGCATGGCGCTGTGCTACCGCAGCGACCTGTTCAAGGCCGCCGGCCTGCCCACCGACCGCGAGCAGGTCGGGGCGCTCTGGCCGACCTGGGACGAGTTCATCGCCGCCGGCCAGAAGTTCACCGCCGCCGACAAGAAGCACAAGTTCGTCGACTCGGCGACCAACTTCTACAACGTGGTGCTGATGCAGATCGCGGGCCAGGGCACCGGCTACACCTACTACGACAAGAGCAACAAGCTGGTCATCGACCAGAACCCGGACGTGCAGGCCGCGTACCAGCTCGCCACCAAGATGGTCGGCGCCGGTCTGTCGAACAACCTGCAGTCCTTCTCCAACGAGTGGAACGCCGGGTTCAAGAACGGCACCTTCGCCACCATCGCCTGCCCGGCGTGGATGACCGGTGTCATCAAGGGCCAGGCCGGTGACGCGGCGACCGGCAAGTGGGACATCGCCAAGGCCCCCGGCAACGGCGGCAACTGGGGCGGCTCCTTCCTCGGCGTGCCGAAGTCGAGCAAGCACCAGAAGGAGGCCGTCGAGCTGGCCAAGTTCCTGACCAGCGCGCAGGGCCAGATCGGCGCGTACAAGGCGGTCGGCAACCTGCCGTCGAACCCGCAGGCGCTTACCGACCCGGCCGTGGCCGACTCGACCAACGAATACTTCAGCAAGGCCCCGGTCGGCAAGATCTTCGCCGCTGGCGCCACCGAGCTGAAGCCGGTCTACCTCGGCCCGAAGAACAGCGCGGTGCGTACCGCGGTGGAGAACAGCCTGCGCTCGGTGGAGCAGGGCAAGTCGGCGGACGCCGCCTGGCAGGACGCGCTGAAGAACGGTGCGGCCGCCGGTAAGTGACCCGGTTGAGCCGCCCGCGGGTGGCGTCGGCAGCCCCGTGCTGCCGGCGCCACCCGCGGTGCCCGCAGAGCCCGGTGTCGCCCGTGTGGCGGGTGGCACCGGCCGAGGAGAAGGACTCCCCATGAGCCTCGACCTGCACGCCACGGCGCCGCCCGAGCCCGGCCCGTCGCGCGCCACCCGCCCCGCGCACCGTCGCGCCACGTCGGCAAACAAGCTGGACCTGAAGTACTCGCCCTACCTGTACGTCCTGCCGTTCTTCGTGATCTTCGCGGTGTTCAGCGCGTATCCGATCGCGTACACGGTCTGGATCGCGCTGACCGACCGGTCGCCGCTGAACCCGACGATCTCCTTCGTCGGGATGGACAACTTCGTCGAACTGATCACCGAGGACCCGCAGTTCTGGAACGCGGTGGTGAACACCTTCGGCATCTTCGTGCTCTCCACGGTGCCGCAGTTGATGCTGGCGCTGATGCTGGCGAACGCGCTGAACCGGAGGCTGCGGGCGCAGACCTTCTTCCGGATGGCCATCGCCATGCCGATCATCACCTCGACCGCGGTGGTCGCGCTGATCTTCTCGATGATCTACGCGAAGGAATTCGGCCTGGTCAACTGGGTGCTGGACAGCATCGGCCTGGATCCGATCGACTGGCGGGCGAACCGCTTCGCCTCCTGGTTCGCCATCTCCACCATGGTCGACTGGCGCTGGGTCGGCTACAACGCGCTCATCTACCTGGCCGCCATGCAGTCGATCAGCAAGGACATGTACGAGGCCGCGGCGCTTGACGGAGCCTCCCGGCGACGTCAGTTCTGGTCGATCACCGTCCCGCAGCTGCGTCCCACGATCATCTTCACGCTGATCATCTCGACCATCGGCGGGCTCCAGCTCTTCACCGAGCCGCTCATGTTCACAAGCGGCGCCGGCGCCCTCTCCGGCGGCTCCGAGGGACAGTTCCAGACCATCACGATGTACCTGCTCGACGTGATGAACCAACGCTTCCGGTGGGGTTACGCCGGTGCGGTCGCGCTCGTGCTCTTCGTGCTCATCGCGCTGATGTCGACGGTCAACTACCTACTGGCCCGACGCATCAGCTCCGACAAGTGAAGGTGACGAGATGACGACCACCACGCTCCGTCCGCCCAGCCGGCCGACCGCGCCGGCCAAGGCCACCCACCAGGCCGAGCGGCTCTGGAAGGCCAGCCCGCTCACCTGGTTCGGGCTGGTCCTCGGCGTGCTCCTGTCGCTGTTCCCGTTCTACTGGATGATCGTGATCGCCTCGCGGACGAACGACGCGGCCAACTCCTGGCCGCCGCCGTTCCTGCCCGGCGGCAAGCTCGGCGAGAACATCGAGCGGGTGCTGTCGAACGGCGACGCCAACATCGTCAAGGGCCTGATGAACTCGTTCCTGGTCTCCGGGACGATCACCATCGCCACGGTCTTCTTCGGCTCGCTCGCCGGCTTCGCGTTCGCCAAGCTCCGCTTCCGGGGCAAGAACGCGCTGCTGCTGATCATCCTCGCCTCGATGATGGTGCCGATCCAGCTCGGTGTGCTCCCGCTCTACATCCTGATGGCGAAGCTCGAATGGCTGAACACCATGCCGTCGGTGACCGTGCCGTTCCTCATCGGCGGCTTCGGGATCTTCATGATGCGCCAGTACGCCGAGCAGGCGGTCCCGAACGAGCTGATCGAGGCCGCCCGGGTGGACGGCTGCTCCACCTGGAAGGTGTACTGGCACGTGGTGATGCCCGCGCTGCGTCCCGCCGCCGCGGTGCTCGGCCTGCTCACCTTCATGGAGCAGTGGAACCAGTTCTTCTGGCCGTTCGTGGTGCTGGCCGACCCGTCCAACCCCACCGTCCAGATCTCGCTGCGGAGCCTCAACACCGCCTACTTCGCCGACAACTCGCAGATCTTCGCCGGTACGTTGATCGCGACCCTGCCCCTGTTCGTCGTGTTCGTTCTGTTCGGCCGCCAGATCATCGGCGGCATCATGGAAGGCGCCGTCAAGTCGTGAGCAACCCAGCCAGCCCGCCCGCCGTCGGCGTTCTCGACGAGGGCCCGGCCCTGACCTTCCCGCCCGGCTTCCTCTGGGGCGCGGCCACCGCCGCGTACCAGATCGAGGGCGCCGCGGCGGAGGGTGGCCGTACGCCGTCGATCTGGGACACCTTCAGCCACACCGAGGGTCGGACGGTGGCCGGGCACACCGGCGACGTGGCCTGCGACCACTACCACCGGATGTCGGACGACGTGCGGCTGATGGCCGACCTGGGGCTGCGGTCCTACCGCTTCTCCGTCTCCTGGCCCCGGGTGCAGCCGGGCGGCGCCGGCGCGGTCAACCAGGAGGGGATGGACTTCTACCACCGCCTGGTCGACGAGCTGCTCGGCCACGGCATCGAGCCCTGGGTGACGCTCTACCACTGGGACCTGCCCCAGCCGCTTGAGGACGCCGGCGGCTGGCCGGCCCGGGACACCGCCGGCCGGTTCGCCGAATACTCGGCGCTTGTCGCCGACGCCCTCGGCGACCGGGTGAAATACTTCACCACGCTCAACGAGCCCTGGTGCTCGGCGTTTCTCGGCTACGGCTCCGGCGTGCACGCGCCGGGCCGTCGAGACGGCGCGGACGCGGTCCGGGCCGGGCACCACCTGATGCTCGGGCACGGACTGGCCGTGCAGGCGGTGCGGGCGTCCCGCCCGGAGGCGGAGCTCGGCATCACGGTGAACCTCTACCCGGTCACCCCGGCCAGCGACTCGGCGGCGGACGCCGACGCGGCCCGCCGCATCGACGCGCTTGCCAACCGCTTCTTCCTCGACCCGGTGCTGCGTGGCGCGTACCCGGCCGACCTGATCGCCGACCTGCGCGGCGTCACCGACCTCGGGCACGTCCGCGACGGTGACCTGGCGACCATCTCCACCCCGCTGGACATGGTCGGGGTCAACTACTACAGCCGGCACGTGGTCGCCGCCCCGGTCGAGGGCACGGAGCCGGAGCCCTACTGGCGGGCATCGTCCTGCTGGCCGGGCAGCGAGGCTGTCCGGTTCGTCACCCGGGGCGTGCCGGTCACCGACATGGACTGGGAGATCGACGCCCCGGGCCTGCTGGAGACGCTGGAGCGGGTCCACCGGGAATACACCGACCTGCCGCTCTACGTCACCGAGAACGGCTCGGCGTTCGTCGACACGCTCGTCGACGGTCGGGTCGACGACCCGGACCGGCTGGCCTACTTCGCCGCGCACCTGCGCGCGTCGCACGCCGCGATCGAGGCCGGGGTGCCGCTGAAGGGTTACTTCGCCTGGTCGCTGATGGACAATTTCGAGTGGGCCTGGGGCTACACGAAGCGGTTCGGCATGGTCTATGTCGACTACGACAACCAGGCCCGGATCGCGAAGTCCAGTGCCAGGTGGTACGCCGACGTGATCCGACGTAACGGCCTGGCCGCACAATAAACTGGGCCAGCCAGTAACGGGCGGCCCGGCGCCGGAGGCCTCAACCGGTGCCGGGCCCGCCCGACCGTCGGAGGAGCACAGACGATGACAACGCAGCGCACCCGCTCGCTCGGGCGCCCGACCCTCGACGCGGTCGCGGCGCGTGCCGGCGTCGGGCGCGGCACTGTCTCCCGCGTGGTCAACGGCTCGCCACAGGTCAGTCCGGAAGCCCGGGCCGCCGTCCAGCAGGCCATCGCCGAGCTGGGGTACGTGCCCAACCGGGCCGCCCGGGCGCTCGTCACCCAGCGGACCGACTCGGTCGCCCTGGTCGTCTCCGAGTCGGGGGAGCGGGTCTTCACCGAGCCGTTCTTCGCGGCGATCGTCCGGGGCGTCAGTTCCGGGCTGCTGGAGACGCCGATGCAGCTCTGGCTGGCCATGGTGCAGTCGCCGATCGAGCGGGAGCGGGTCGAGCACCACCTGACCAACCAGCACGTGGACGGCGTGCTCCTGCTCTCCCTGCACGACGCCGACCCGCTGCCCACGCTGCTGGAGGAGCGCGGCCTGCCGGCCGTGCTCGGTGGCCGCCCGGCCCGGATGCTGCACCCGAACGCCCAGCCGGCGTGGTTCGTCGACGTCGACAACGTCGGTGGCGCCCGGCAGGCGGTGGAGCACCTGTTCACCCAGGGGCGGCGGCGGGTCGCCACCATCGCCGGCCCGCAGGACATGGGCGCCGGCCTGGCCCGGCTCTCCGGCTACCGGGAGGCGGTGCGGGCGGCCGGGAGCGCGGTCGAGGCGGGCCTGATCGCGTACGGGGACTTCAGCGAGGGCAGCGGCACCGCCGCCATGCGCCGGCTGCTTGACACCTGCCCGGATCTGGACGCCGTCTTCGTCGCCTCCGACCTGATGGCCTTCGGCGCGTTGCGCGCGCTCCGCGAGGCCGGTCGCCGGGTGCCGGAGGACGTCGCGGTGATCGGGTTCGACGACGCCCCGGTCGCCCGGCAGGCCGATCCGCCGCTGACCACCGTGTTCCAGCCGGTGGAGGAGATGGGCCGGCAGTTGGCCCGCATGCTTGTCGCCCGCATCCGCGGCGAGGACGTGCCCTCGCCGCATGTCCTGCTGGACACCGAACTCATCCACCGCGCCTCCGCCTGACCCGCGCCGGGCGGGTCAGGACCAGCGGCGCAGTTCGCGGCGGGCCAGGGAGGCGCGGTGTACCTCGTCCGGGCCGTCGGCGAGGCGCAGCGTGCGGGCCTGGGCCCAGAGCGCGGCGAGCGGAGTGTCCTGGCTGACGCCGGCTCCGCCGTGCGCCTGGATCGCCTTGTCGATCACCCACTCGGCCATCGCCGGGGTGGCGATCTTGATGGCCTGGATCTCGGTGTGCGCGCCCTTGTTGCCGACCGTGTCCATCAGCCAGGCGGTCTTGAGCGCCAGCAGCCGGGCCTGCTCGATGCGGACCCGGGACTCGGCGATCCACTCCCGCACCACGCCCTGCTCGGCGAGGGGGCGACCGAACGCGACCCGGTCGAGGGCGCGCCGGCAGAGCAGCTCCAGGGCCCGTTCGGCCATGCCGACCAGCCGCATGCAGTGGTGGATCCGGCCGGGCCCGAGTCGGGCCTGGGCGATGGCGAAGCCGGTGCCCTCGGCGCCGACCAGGTTCTCCACCGGCACCCGGACGTCGACGAAGTCGATCTCGGCGTGCCCGCCGTGCGGCGCGTCGGAGTAGCCGAAGACCGTCATTCCGCGTCGTACCGTCACGCCCGGCGTGTCCCGGGGGACCAGGATCATGCTCTGTTGGCGGTGCCGGTCGGCGTCCGGGTCGGTCTTGCCCATCACGATGAGGATCTCGCAGCGCGGGTCCATCGCCCCGGATGACCACCACTTGCGGCCGTTGACGACGTAGTGGTCGCCGTCGCGGACGATCCGGGTGGCGATGTTCGTCGCGTCGGAGGAGGCGACCTCCGGCTCGGTCATGCAGAACGCGGAGCGGATGTCCCCGGCCAACAGCGGCGCCAGCCAGCGCTCCCGCTGCGCGTCGGAGCCGAACTCGGCGAGCAGCTCCATGTTGCCGGTGTCCGGCGCGGCGCAGTTGAGCGCCTCCGGGGCCAGGTGCGGGCTGCGGCCGGTCAGCTCGGCAAGCGGCGCGTACTGGAGGTTGGTCAGGCCGGCGCCGTAGCGCGCGTCCGGCAGGAACAGGTTCCACAGCCCGCGCGCCCGGGCCTCGGCGGTCAGCTCGGCCAGCACCGGCGGACGGGCCCACGGGTCCCCGGCGGCGGCCACCTGCTCGTGGTGCAGCGGCTCGGCCGGGTAGACGCACTCGGTGAGGAACGCCTCCAGCCGCTGCCGCAGCTCGACCGTCCGGTCGTCGTACGCGAACTCCATCTATTTCTCCCGCACCTCGTGCAGACCGTGCGCGACGAGCGGCGCCACCATCTCGCCGATCCGGTCGAAGCCCTCACCCAGGGTCTGCCCGAGGGTGTGGCGGTAGTGGATGCCCTCGCAGATCACCGCCAGCTTGAAGCAACCGAGCGCCACGTGCCAGTGCAGCGGGCCGACGTCGACGTCGCTGCGGCCGGCGTAGCGGTCGATCAGCTCGGCCCCGGTCGGGAAGCCGGCCCGGGGACCGATGCCGTCGGCGACCGGGTTGCCCTCGGCGTGGTCGCTGTCGCCGAGCACCTGCCAGTAGGTGAGCAGGAGGCCGAGGTCGGCCAGCGGGTCACCGAGCGTGGCCATCTCCCAGTCGAGCACGGCCCGTACCGCCACCGGGTCGACGGTGGCGAGCAGATTGTCCAGCCGGTAGTCGCCGTGCACGATCCGGCCGGCGTTCGCGCCCTCCGGCACGCTGCCGGCCAGCGCGTCGCGCAGCTCGTCGATGCCGGGCAGCGGGCGGCTGCGGGAGCGGTCGAGCTGGCCGGCCCAGCGGCGGACCTGCCGGGCCAGGTAGCCCTCCGGCCGGCCGAAGTCGGCGAGCCCGACCTCGGCCGGATCCACCCGGTGCAGCGTGGCGAGCGTGTCCATCATCGCCATGGCCAGGTCACGCCGCTGCCCGGCGGTGAGCGCGTCGGTCTGCTCGCGCCGCCGGTAGACCTCGCCGTCGACCCTGGCCATCAGGTAGAACGGCGCGCCGATCACGCTGTCGTCCGGGCAGAGCAGGAGCGCCTCGGGAACCGGCACCCCGGTCGGGGCCAGCGCCGAGATCACCAGGTGTTCCCGGGCCATGTCGTGCGCGGTGGCCAGCACGTGCCCGAGCGGGGGGCGGCGCAGCACCACCTCGCGGTCGCCGACCCGCAGCAGGTAGGTCAGGTTGGACCTGCCACCGGCGATCAGCCGCGCGGACAGCGGTCCGGTCAGGTCCGGCCGGTGTGCGGCCAGGTGGGCGGCGAGCCGGTCGAGGTCGAGCCCGGGTGGCGTCGGACCGGTCGGTGGCCGGGCGGCGTCGGCGGCCGGATCGGTCATCCGGATAGTTGATGGCAGCTCAGCTTTGTTGTCAAGGTCGGATTTTCCCGGCGGGACATGCCGCCGCAACGGGGTCGAAATGGTCAGCCGGCAGGCTGGGCCCCAGCCTGCCGGCCGCCGCCGGCCCGCCGAGCGGAGGGATCAGACATGCTGCTGCGAGTTCGGGTGACCCTGCCGGACCGACCGGGCACGCTCGGCCAGGTGGCCCGGACACTCGGCGTCTCCGGCGCCGACATCGTGCAGGTGGTGGTGCTGGAGCGGCTCGGCGGGCGGGCGGTCGACGACTTCACCGTGGTGTGGCCGGGCGCGGCGCGGGTGGAGCGGCTGCTCGCCGGGCTGGCCGCGATCCCCGGTGTCCGGGTGGACGGGGTGTGGCGGGCGATCGGCGCGCCGACCACCACCGGCCAGGACGCGGAGCTGCTCGCCCAGGTGGCGGCGAACCCGACCGACGGGGTGGCCACGCTCGTCGACGCGGTGCCGGGGCTGCTCGCCGCGGACTGGGCGGTGGCCGCGGTCGTCCCGCTGGACTGGGCGTCGCGCAGCGGCGGGGCCGGTTCGGCCACGGTCGGGCACGCGAGCTGGCGCGCTCCCACGCCGCCCCGGCTGCCCGAGGTGACCCCGTTGCGGGCCCGCGCCATGACCAGCCCCCAGCGGCACCACTACGCGGTGGCGCCGTTCGGCCGGGCCGGCCTGGTGCTCGTGGTCTCCCGCGACCACAGCGAACCGCTCTCGGCGGCCGGGTTCCACTCCACCGAGGTGGACCGGCTCGCCCAGCTCGTCCGGGCCAGCGCGGTGATCCTCGGCGACCGGCTGGACCTGGTGGGCGCGCCGCCCGTGACCACCATCACCTGAGGCGGGGCGGAGCGTCACCCGGGGGCAACGGGCGCGCAACAGGCGACCGGCATGGTCGTCGGTGAGGAAGGGAGACAACGATGGCGCTGTGGCGGATCCGAGCCACCGTGGACGACCGGCCGGGCTACCTGTCGGTGCTCACGGCGAGCCTCGCGTTGCGCGGGGTCAACATCCTCACCGTGCAGGTGCACACCACCGAGGTCGGTGCGGTCGACGACTTCCTGGTCGACGCGCCCGAGCCGGTGACCGAGGCGGACCTGCGGGCCGCGGTGGAGCGGGGCCGGGGGCGGAACTGCTGGGTGGCGCGCAGCGAGGCGCGCGGGCTGGCCGACGAGCCGACCCGGGCGCTCGGGCTGGCCGGCCGGCTGGTGCGGGACCCGGAGGCGGCCGGCGCGACGCTGCGGACGCTGCTCGGCGCCGACGCGGTGACCTGGCGTCCGATTCCGGTCGGTGCGCCCGGCGGCGTGGGCGGCACCACGATGCTGCTCACCGACCCGGCGGGCGGCTCCTACGAGCTGCGCCGCCGGGAGCCGAGCTTCACCCCGGCCGAGTACGCCCGGGCGCAGGCCCTGGTCGAGCTGGCGGCGACGGTGGGCCGGCGGGACACCGACCGGGTCGTCCTGGTGCTGCCCGACGGCGCCGAGGTGTCGGTGCGTACGGCCATCGCCGACGACGTGCCGGCCGTACGCGAGCTGCACGCCGGCTGCTCCGAGCGGAGCCGGCAGCGGCGTTACCTGAGCGGGGCGGCGGAACCGTCGCCGGCCCGGCTGCGCCGGCTGCTGGAGCCGGCCCGTGGGGTGACCCTGCTCGTCACGGCGGGCTCCGGCGGGGCAGCGGAGCCGGTCGTGGCGATGGCCAACCTGCTCGGCGAGGGTGACGAGGCCGAGGCGGCGCTGCTGGTCCGGGACGACTGGCAGCGCCGGGGTCTCGGCTCGGCGTTGTTGCGCCGCCTGGTCGGGCACGCCGACCGGGCCGGCTACGCCGCGGTGCTGCTGCACGTGCAGGCCGAGAACACGCCGATGCTGCGGACGCTGCGCCGGCTGGACCGGCCGGCGGCCCTGGAGCGCGACTGCGGCGTGCTGACCGCGACCGTGCCGCTTGCTCCCGCCGGCCGGGTGGGCGTGCTGGCCGGCCGAGGGCCGGGAGCCGTCCGACCGGCGTGGCCCGGCCGGGACACCGCGGCGGGCCTGCCGGCGCAGCGGCCGGGTTGAAGCTGACGGTAGCCCGGCCGGGGCCACTGGCGAGCTGCAACGGCGCGGCGCGCCGACGGCCCCGGCGGGGAGCCGACACCGGCGCCGATGCGGCGCCACCCTGACCGACCTCCGATGCGGGGGACGGTGACACGAACGGGGCCTCCGGTGCGGGGGCCCCGTTCGTGCTCGGGACGCGCTCGGGGACAGCGAGGTGATCATGAAGCTGGCGGCATCAACGAAGATCAACACCGCCGTCAACCTCATGATCGACCGCTCGACCAGGAAGTGCGGCGGGCAGTGTCCGGCGGACCTCGAAGGCCGCTTCACCGCCTGGACCGAGCCTCGCGGCTGACCCTCCCGGAAGGAATGGTCCGCGACGTACGATCGCGGTCAGGGCGAAGCGCCAGGCCGAGATGCCGGCACCGGTGTCAGGGGGTGTCGGGATGTTCGGTCGGCAGAAGCTCAACGATCTGATGGCGCAGCTCAGGCCCGACCTCAGCCGGGAATCGCTCGGCGTCGGGCCCGACTTCCCGGGCGTCGCCCCGAACCCGCTCCTGAGCGGTGATGCGCGGAAACGCAATGCGGAACTGCGTGCGGGGGTGCTTGCGCTCGGCGTTCTCGTCGACTGGCGAGAGGTGAACAGCAACCCTCGCGTGGTCCTGATGTTCGACGTGGAGACCGCTGACGGCATCTCGTTCCGCGGTATCGCAGACGAAGATCTCACGATCACCGAGCTCACCCGACTCGCCCCAGGACAGACGTTGCCCGTGCGGTACCGGCCGGCCGTCATGGATCACTACGTCGCCCTTGCGCGGGACGCGGATCCGGCCCGTGTGCGGCAGCTCGCTGATGAGATCGCGAGCCGCAGGCGGACCTGACCCCGAAACCATCGGCCGGGTGCGGCTGGAGCCAAGACTCCGGGCAAGACGTGAGAAATGAGCCCCCTGGGGTGCTGGCGCGGCGGCCGTCTTCCCAAACTGACGGCCGCGAGATTACATTGTCAAACATCCATGGGAGCGCTCCCGCGCTCCTGCGGTCCACCCCACCACCACCGCCGCACGGCGGCCCGACCGGCACCGTCCGACGCCGGATCGCGCCGCCGTGCGGCAGCCCATCCTCCACAGGAGCTCGCCATGCCCCGACCGACCCCGCCACCGCGCGGTCGCCCGTCCCGCCGGCTGCTCGCCGCCGGCGCCGCGCTGGTGGCCGCGCTGGCCGCCGCCGTGCCGCTCCCGGCCGCCGCCGCCCCGGTCACCGCCGGCAATAACGCCCCGGCCGCCGGGGCGCAGGCCGCCGCGGCCACGTTCAACTACGCCGAGGCGTTGCAGAAGTCGCTGTTCTTCTACGAGGCGCAGCAGTCCGGTAAGAAGCCCTCCTGGAACCGGGTCTCCTGGCGCGGCGACTCGGCGCTCACCGACGGCGCGGACGCCGGGCTCGACCTCACCGGCGGCTGGTACGACGCCGGCGACCACGTCAAGTTCGGCTTCCCGATGGCGTTCAGCACCACCATGCTGGCCTGGGGCGCGGTCGAGTACCGGGACGGCTACGTCGCCTCCGGCCAGCTCAGTTACCTGCTCAACAACCTGCGCTTCGTCAACGACTACTTCGTCAAGGCGCACCCCGCCGCGAACGTCCTCTACGGCCAGGTCGGCAAGGGCGACGACGACCACAAGTGGTGGGGCCCGGCCGAGGTGCTGCCGATGGCGCGTCCCGCGTACAAGATCGATGCGAGCTGTGGCGGCGCGGACCTGGCCGGCGAGACGGCGGCGGCGATGGCCGCGTCATCCATGGTGTTCCGCCCCACCGACGCCGCCTACGCGGACAAGCTGCTCGGCCACGCCAAGCAGCTCTACACGTTCGCCGACACCGTGCGGAAGGCGTACAGCGAGTGCATCACCGACGCGGCGTCGTTCTACAAGTCGTGGAGCGGCTACCAGGACGAGCTGGTCTGGGGCGCGATCTGGCTCTACCGGGCCACCGGTGACGCGGCCTACCTGACCAAGGCGGAGAGCGAGTACGACAAGCTCGGCACCGAGCCGCAGTCCACCACCCGCTCCTACAAGTGGACGCTCGCCTGGGACAACAAGCAGTTCGGCGCGTACGTGCTGCTGGCCAACCTGACCGGCAAGCAGAAGTACGTCGACGACGCGAACCGGTGGCTCGACTACTGGACCGTGGGCGTCAACGGGCAGAAGGTGCCGTACTCGCCCGGCGGGATGGCGGTGCTCGACTCCTGGGGCGCGTTGCGCTACGCCGCGAACACGTCGTTCGCCGCGCTCGTCTACAGCGACAAGACCACCGACGCGACCCGTAAGGCCCGCTACCACGACTTCGCGGTCCGGCAGGTCAACTACGCGCTCGGCGACAACCCGCGCAACTCCAGCTACATGATCGGGTTCGGGAACAACTCGCCGAAGAACCCGCACCACCGCACCGCGCACGGCTCCTGGTGGGACAGTCAGACCGTGCCCACCGAGACCCGGCACGTGCTCTACGGCGCGCTCGTCGGCGGCCCGTCGTCGGCGAACGACGCCTACAGCGACAGCCGCTCCGACTACGTGATGAACGAGGTGGCCACCGACTACAACGCCGGCTTCACCTCCGCGCTGGCCCGGCTGGCGAACGAGTACGGCGGCAGCCCGCGCGCCGGTTTCCCGACCGCCGAGACGCCCGACATGGACGAGTTGACCGTGGAGACCACGGTGATGCAGGCCGAGCCGCGGGCCACCGGGCTCAAGGCGATCATCTACAACAAGTCGGCGTTCCCGGCCCGCGCGTTGACCACTGGAAAGTTCCGGTACTACTTCCGGCCCGACGGCACCGGCCCGGTGACCGTCACCCCCGGCTACACCCAGGGTTGCCCGTCGCCGTCGACCGCCAAGCAGCTCAGTGGCGACATCTGGTACGTCGAGGTGGACTGCACCGGCTACACCATCGCGCCGGCCGGGCAGTCGCAGCACCGGATGGAGGTGCAGTTCAAGATCGGCGTACCGGAGGGTGGCACCTGGGACCCGACGAACGACCCGTCGTACCAGGCCACCGCCGGGCCGAACCGGAAGGTGCCGCTCTACTCGGGCGGCGTGCGGGTGTGGGGCGACGAGCCCGGCCCGGCCACTCCGGACACCACCGCGCCGAGTGTGCCCGGCACCCCGGTCGCCTCCGCCGTCACGGCGACCGGCGTGACCCTCACCTGGGCCGCCTCCACCGACACCGGCGGCAGCGGCCTGGCCGGCTACGAGGTGACCCAGGCGCAGACCGGCAGCGACGCGCTCGTGCTGCGTCAGGCCACCACGAACACGCTCGCGGTGACCGGGTTGACGCCCGAGCGGACGTACCAGTTCACCGTGCGCGCGGTCGACGGCGCCGGCAACCGGTCCGCGGCGTCGGCGGCGGCGACCGTCACCACGCCTGTCGCCCCGGCGCCGGACACCACCCCGCCGACCGCGCCCGGCACGCCCACCGCCTCCGCGGTCGGGTCGACCGGGCTCACGCTGACCTGGGGTCCGGCCACCGACGCGGTCGGGGTCACCGGCTACCGCGTCTACCGGGGCGGGACCGTCCTGGTCGGTTCCACCACCGGCACCACGCTCGCGGTGACCGGCCTGACCGCCTCCACCACGTACACGTTCACCGTGGTCGCGGTGGACGCGGCGGGCAACGTCTCGCCGGCCTCGTCCGGCGTCACGGTCACCACCACGGCACCGCCGACCGGCGGTGGCTGCGCGGTGACCTGGACGGCGAACACCTGGGACACCGGGTTCACCGCGAACGTCACCGTCACCAACACCGGCACGACGGCGATCAACGGCTGGACGCTCGCGTTCACCTTCCCCTCGACCGGGCAGAAGGCCGGGCAGGCGTGGTCGGCGAACGTCACCCAGGCCGGCACGTCGGTGACCGCCTCGAACCTGCCCTACAACGGGGCGCTCGCGGCGGGGGCGTCGACGAGCTTCGGCTTCAACGGCACCCACACCGGCAGCAACCCGAAACCCACCGCCTTCACGCTCAACGGTTCCGCCTGCGCCGTCTCCTGAACGCCGCGCGTGGTCGGTCACCGTACCGAAGTGACCGACCACGCGCATCGTCGAGAAACTACCGAAACTTTTCCGAAACATATTGTCCGGACGGATGCCCGATGAAAGCATCGGCATACGTAAATTCATTAACCCAGACGTCCAGTCGTCCCCGCCCAGACGGCTCGGGTGTTGGCCAGTGAGGAGGCCGCAGTGCCAATGACCCCATCCGTTCAACCTGGCGGGACCCGGCGGCGGCGACCGCCCGCTGTCCGGGCGCTGCTCGCCGGCGCGGTGAGCGTCGTGACAGTGGCCGCGGTCGCGGTCATGATGCCGTCGGCGAACGCCGCGGCGAGCACGCTCGGCGCCGCCGCCGCGCAGTCGGGCCGATACTTCGGCACCGCCATCGCGGCGAGCAGGTTGAACGACTCGACGTACAGCACCATCGCGGCGCGCGAGTTCAACATGATCACGGCTGAGAACGAGATGAAGCCGGACGCCACGGAGCCGAACCAGAACCAGTTCAACTTCAACTCCGGCGACCAGATCTACAACTGGGCGACCCAGCGTGGCCTGAAGGTCCGCGGGCACACCCTGGCCTGGCACGCCCAGCAGCCGAGCTGGATGCAACGCCTGAGCGGCAGTGCGCTGCGTAACGCGATGATCAACCACATCAACGGTGTGATGGCCCACTACAAGGGCAAGCTCGCCGCGTGGGACGTGGTGAACGAGGCGTTCAACGAGGACGGCAGTCGCCGTAACTCCAATCTCCAGGGCACCGGCAACGACTGGATCGAGGTGGCGTTCCGGACCGCGCGGGCGGCCGACCCGAACGTGAAGCTCTGCTACAACGACTACAACATCGAGAACTGGTCGTACGGCAAGACGCAGGGCGTCTACCGGATGATCCAGGACTTCAAGTCCCGGGGCGTGCCGATCGACTGCGTGGGCCTGCAGACCCACTTCACCGGTGGCAGTTCGCTGCCGAGCAACTTCCAGACCACGCTGTCCAGCTTCGCCGCCCTCGGCGTCGACGTGGCCCTGACCGAGGCCGACGTCACCAACTCCTCCACCAGCCAGTACGCCGGGCTGACCCAGGCGTGCATGAACGTGCCCCGCTGCATCGGCATCACCGTCTGGGGCGTGCGCGACAGCGACTCGTGGCGCTCGGGTGAGAGCCCGCTGCTGTTCGACGGCGGCGGCAACAAGAAGGCCGCGTACACCTCGGTCCTCAACGCCCTGAACGCCGCCGGCCCCGGGCCGACCAGCACGCCGACCAGCACGCCGACCGCGACGCCGACCACGCCGCCGCCGTCCGGTGGCGCCGGCCGGATCGTCGGCGTGCAGTCGGGCCGGTGCATCGACGTGCCGAACTCGTCGCAGACAAACGCCACCCGGGTCCAGCTCTACGACTGCAACGGTCAGTCGAACCAGCAGTGGACGTACACGTCGAGCAAGCAGCTGATGGTCTACGGCAGCAAGTGCCTCGACGCGAACGGCGCGGGCACCGCGAACGGCACCGGAATCATCATCTACGACTGCAACGGCCAGTCGAACCAGCAGTGGAACATCAACTCCAACGGCACCATCAGCGGCGTGCAGTCCGGCCGCTGCCTGGACGTCTGGGGCACCGGAAACGGGCAGCAGGTCCAGCTCTACGACTGCCACGGGCAGACCAACCAGCAGTGGCGGACCGACTTCAACGGCTCCACCTCGGCGCCCCCGACCTCGACGCCGCCGACGTCGACGCCCCCGACCTCGACGCCGCCGAGCGGCTGTGCGCTTCCGTCGACCTACCGGTGGTCCTCCACGGGCGCGCTGGCGAACCCGGCGAACGGCTGGGCCTCGGTCAAGGACTTCACAAACGTCGTCTACAACGGCAAGCACCTGGTCTACGCGTCGAACGTCAACAGCAGCGGCCAGTACGGCTCGATGAACTTCAGCCTGTTCACCAACTGGTCCGACATGGCCTCGGCCGGACAGACCGGGATGAGCCAGGGCACCGTGGCGCCCACGCTGATCTACTTCGCCCCGAAGAACATCTGGGTGCTGGCATACCAGTGGGGACCGACCTCGTTCAGCTACAAGACGTCGAGCGACCCGACGAACGCCAACGGCTGGTCCTCGGCGCAGACGCTCTCCACCGCCAGCCTCCCCGACGCACCGTACGGCGTGATCGACCAGACCCTCATCGGCGACGACCAGAACATGTACCTCTTCTTCGCCGGGGACAACGGCAAGATCTACCGGTCGAGCATGCCGCTCGGGAACTTCCCGGGCAGCTTCGGCTCCAGCTACACGACGGTCATGAGCGACTCGACGAACAACCTGTTCGAGGGCGTCGAGGTCTACAAGGTGGCCGGCCAGAACCAGTACCTCATGCTCGTCGAGGCGATCGGGAGCCAGGGGCAGCGCTACTTCCGCTCCTTCACGTCCAGCAGCCTGGGCGGCTCGTGGACCCCGAACGCGACAAGCGAGAGCAACCCCTTCGCGGGCAAGGCCAACAGCGGCGCGACGTGGACCAACGACATCAGCCACGGTGACCTGGTCCGCACCAACCCCGACCAGACCAAGACCGTCGACGCCTGCAACCTCCAGCTCCTGTACCAGGGCAAGAACCCCAACGCGGGCGGCGACTACAACCTGCTGCCGTGGCGGCCGGGTGTGCTGACCCTGCAACGCTAGGGAACGGGGCTCAACCCGAGGGGCGTGTCCGGCACCGCACGGTGCCGGGCACGCCCTTCCGGCTACCGGCCGTCGATCAGTCGGCCAGGTCCTCGGCGAGCAGGTCCATCAGGAGGCCGTCGTGCCAGCGGCCGTCCGACCCGCGCTCGTAGCGGCGCATGATGCCCACCGGGCGGAACCCCACCTTCGCGTACGCCCGGATCGCCGCGGTGTTCGCCGCCGCCGGGTCGATGGTGAACCGGTGGTGGCCGTACTCGTCGGCAAGGTGCCGGGCCAGCGTGCGGATGGCGTCCCCGCCCAGGCCGGCCCCACGTGCCGCCGGTTCGAGGAAGATGTCCAGGCTGGCGTGGCGGTAGTCGGGGTCGGTCTCGGCGTACCACTGGATCGCGCCGACCAGCCGGCCGTGGTGCTCGATCACGTAGACGGTGAGCGAGTCGTCGGCCAGGTCGGCGCGGACCGCCCCGGCCAGGTCGTCGTCGCCGCGCCACCAGCGGCGGACCTCAGGGGTGGCCCGGATCGCGGCCAGCGCGTCCACGTCGGCGTCCGTCGCCGGCCGCAGCGTCACCGCCCGTCCCCGCAGCATCGCCTCAGCCCCGCCGCTCGCCGTGCTCGACGCAGACCGCCGACCAGCCGGCCGGCACGACCTGCACCTTCATCCGCCGCCGGCAGGACGCGCACCAGCGCGGCGGCTCCCACGCCCGGGCCGCCACGCACGCCGGGTGCGGGCCGGCGGCCACCGACTCGCCGCACCTGTCGCACCAGGACGCCGCCGCGCCCGCGTCGTCTGCCGGCGCGGCGGGTCGGGTCAGCTCCGTCACCATCGCCTCACAGGGTCGCCGAGAGCGCCTTCACCGGCATCTTCAGGTCGTTCAACAGTTTCAGGTCGTCGGTCGCCGGCCGGCCCAGCGTGGTCAGGTAGTTGCCGACGATGACCGCGTTCACGCCGCCGAGCAGGCCGTCGCGGGTGCCGAGGTCACCGAGGGTGAGTTCCCGGCCGCCCGCGTACCGCAGGATGGTGCGCGGCATGGCCAGCCGGAACGCGGCGATGGCCCGCAGCGCGTCCTTGCCCTCGACCACCGGCTGGTCGCCCAGGGGCGTGCCCGGGCGCGGGTTGAGGAAGTTTAGCGGCACCTCGTGCGGGTCCAGCTCGGCGAGCTGGGCGGCGAACTCGGCCCGCTGCGCCACCGACTCGCCGAGCCCGAGGATGCCGCCGCAGCAGACCTCCATGCCGGACTCGCGGACCATCCGCAGCGTCTCCCAGCGCTCCTCCCAGGAATGCGTGGTGACCACGTTGGGGAAGTGGGAGCGGCAGGTCTCCAGGTTGTGGTTGTAGCGGTGCACACCCATCTCGACCAGCTCGTCGACCTGCTCCTGGGTGAGCATGCCGAGCGAGGCGGCGACCTGGATGTCGACAGCCGCGCGGATGGCCGCCACGCCCTCGCGCATCTGCTTCATCAGCCGGGCGTCCGGGCCGCGGACGGCGGCCACGATGCAGAACTCGGTGGCCCCGGTCGCGGCGGTCTGCTTCGCGGCCTCGACAAGCGCCGGGATGTCCAACCAGATCGAGCGGACCGGCGAGGTGAACAGGCCGGACTGGGAGCAGAAGTGGCAGTCCTCCGGGCAGCCGCCGGTCTTCAGCGAGACGATGCCCTCGACCTCGACCTCCGGGCCGCACCACCGCATCCGGACCTCGTGGGCGAGCTGAAGGGCGGCGGGCAGGTGCTCGTCGGGCAGGTTCAGCACGGCAAGGATGTCCGCCTCGTCCAGGCCGACGCCGTTGCCCAGCACCCGGGTCCGGGCCTGGTCGAGGATCTCTGGCATGGCTCGTAACCTAACAGGCCGCCGGAACGGCGGGAAACCGTCGTGAGCGGCCCGGCGAGCCGGGACCGCGCCACGCCGGGCCCGCCGGCCCGGGTGGTAACTTCGCCCCGCGGAAGCGCCCGGCGGGGGCGACGCTCGGCGGGAGGGGACGACGCGGTGGCGGACTGGCTGGCGGCCCTGGACCGCGCCGCCTCCCGGCGGGCCGAGGCGGGCCTGACCCGCACGCTGCGCCCGCGCGCCGCCGACGACGCCGTGGTCGACCTGGCCGGCAACGACTACCTCGGCCTGGCCACCCACCCGGAGGTCACCGCCGCCGCCGCGGCGGCCCTGTCCCGGTACGGCCTGGGCGCCACCGGGTCGCGCCTGGTGCGTGGCTCCACCGACCCGCACCACGCGCTCGAGGACGAGCTGGCCGACTGGCTCGACGTCGACCGGGCGCTCGTGTTCTCCTCCGGCTACCTGGCCAACCTCGCCGCCGTCCGGGGCCTGACCCAGCCGCGTACGCTGCTCGTCTCCGACGCGCACAACCACGCCTCGCTCATCGACGGCTGCCGGATCTCCCGCGCCGAGACGCTTGTGACGCCGCACGCCGACGTGGCGGCGGTGGCCGCCGCGCTGGCCGCCGCGCCCGGCCGGCCGGCCGTGGTGGTGACCGAGTCGGTCTTCTCCGTCGACGGCGACCTGGCCCCGCTCGCGGACCTGCACGCGGTGGCCCGCCGGCACGGCGCGTTGCTGCTCGTCGACGACGCGCACGCGCTCGGCGTCACCGGCCCGGCCGGGGCCGGCGGGGTGGCCGCCGCCGGGCTCGCCGGGGAGCCCGACGTGGTGGTCACGGCGACGCTGTCCAAGGCGCTCGGCGGTGCCGGCGGCGTGGTCGCCGGTCCGGGGGAGTTCGTCCGGCACCTGGTGGAGACCGGCCGCACGTTCATCTTCGACACCGCGCCGCCACCGGCCGTGGTGGCCGGGGTGCACGCCGCCGCGCGGCTGGCCCGGGCCGGCGACGCGCTCCGCGCCGAGCTGGCCGACCGGGTCGCGTTCGCGGTGCGCCGGCTGGGCGGGGCGGGGCTGGCCGTCTCCGCCCCCGACGCGGCTGTGGTGTCGGTGGCCGCGCCCGGGCCGGAGGCGGCGACCGCGTGGGCGGCGGCCTGCCGGGACCGGGGCGTGGCGGTCGGTTGCTTCCGCCCGCCGTCCACGCCGGACGGCCGCTCCCGGCTGCGGCTGACCATCGGCGCCGGGGTGGACCGGGCGGACTTCGAACGGGCGCTGGACGTGGTGGTGGAGTGTGCCTCATGAGTGACGGCTGGACCGGAGCGGTCCTGGTGACCGGCACGGACACCGAGGTCGGCAAGACCGTGGTGACCGCTGCCGTCGCCGCCGCCGCGCAGGCGGCCGGCCTGCGGGTCGCGGTGGTCAAGCCCGGACAGACAGGTACGGCCACCGGTGAACCAGGCGACGTCGACTCGGTGAACCGGCTGGCCGCCCCGCTCACCGGCCGGACGCTCGCCAGCTATCCGGACCCGCTCGCCCCGCTCGCCGCGGCCCGGGTCGCCGAGCTGCCGCCGCTGGAGCTCTACAACGCGGTCGACGCGATCCGCGAGGAGGCCGACAAGCACGACCTGGTGCTTGTCGAGGGCGCCGGCGGCCTGCTCGTACCGATGGGCCTGCGGCCGTCCGGCGAGCCGTGGACGGTGGCCGACCTGGCGGTGTCGCTCGGCGCGCCGGCCGTGGTGGTGGCGCGGGCCGGGCTGGGCACGCTCAACCACACCGCGCTGACGCTCGAGGCGCTTGAGCGGCGGGCCGTGCCGGCCGGCGTGGTGATCGGCGCCTGGCCGGCCGAGGCGGAGCTGGTGCACTGGCTCAACCTGTCCGAGCTGGTGCCGAACCTGCTCGGCGCGCTGCCGGACGGCGCCGGCGGGATGGACCCGGGGGTGTTCCGCCGTTCGGCGCCCGGCTGGCTCACCCCCGCCCTGTACGGCGTGCTCGACGACTGGCGGGCCTGGGCCGAGGAGATCTGACTTTCGTCGGTGCCCGGACCGGCCGCGCGTCGGTAGCGTGGCCGCCGTGGACCTGCGCCGGATGTCGTCGGCGGCCCGGCACCGGGCCGGTGACCTGCTGCTCTGGGCCGTGCTCGCGACGCCTGTGACGTACGCCCGGCTCACCCCGCCGTGGCGGCCGTACGAGGCGGCGCTGCTTGCCGGCGTGCTGGCGCTGCTCGGCCTGGCGGTGGCGTCGGCCCGGCGGTGGCCGCTCGCGGCGGTGCTGGCGGTGGTGGCCGGTTCGCTCGTCGACGGCAACGTGGTGTTCGCCATCCCGGTCTTCGGCTACCTGGCCGGCCTGCGCAGCGCGCGGGCCGCGCCGGCCGCGGCCGTGTTCGCCGCCGTCGCGGTGAGCGGCACCGTGCTCAATCTGGGCCTGCTGGGCACCGAGCCGGCCACCTGGTTCCTGCTCGCCTCGGTGCTGCTCTTCGCCGGCGTGTTCCCCTGGCTGCTGGGCCGGCTGCGGCGGCAGCACCGGGCGCTTGCCGCGGCCGGGCGGCGGCACGCCGAGGCGGAGCGGCGGAGCGCGGCGGAACGGGTCCGCCTGCGCGAGCGGGCCCGGATCGCCCAGGACATGCACGACTCGCTCGGGCACGACCTGAGCCTGATCGCGTTGCGGGCCGGCGCGCTGGAGTTGGCGCCCGAGCTGCCCCCGGCCCAGCGCGCGGCGGCGGGGGAGCTGCGGGCCAGCGTCGCCGCCGCCACCGAGCGGCTGCACGAGGTGATCGGCGTGTTGCGCGAGGAGCGCCCGCGACGGCCACCGGGCGAGACGGTCGCGGACCTGGTCGACGGCGCCCGCGACGCCGGCATGATCGTCGATCTACGCGTCGGTCCGGAAAGCGCCGACCGGACCGCCGGGCCGTCCGTCGCGGGCGGGTCCGCCGGGCCGGACGCGAGGCGCGCGGACGCCGGCCTGCCGCCGCTTGTCGCGCACGCCGTGCACCGGCTGGTCCGGGAGGCGCTGACCAACGCCGCCCGCTACGCCCCGGGCACTCCGGTCACGGTCGCGGTGGAGCACGCCGCCGACGCGGTCACCGTCGCGGTGGTGAATCCGCCGGCCCCGGCCGGCCCGCTGCCCGGGCCGGCGTCGCACGGCTCCGGGCTGCTGGCGCTGCGCGAGCGGGTACGCCTCGCCGGCGGCGCCCTGGACGCCGGCCCCCGCGACGGCGGCTGGGCGGTCACGGCACGCCTTCCGCTGGCCGGTGCCGGTCCGCTCGACATCGACGAGTCCGGATCGGCACCGTCCCCGACCCCCACCGGCGAGGCGCACCGCCTCCGAGAGGCCCGCCGGCGGGTACGGCGCAGCCTGCTCGTCGCGTTCGGCGCGCCGGCCGGGCTGGCCCTGGTGCTCGCGCTCGTCTACTACCCGCTCGCCACGGCCGGCGCGGTGCTGGACCGGTCCGGCTACGACCGGTTGCGGCTTGGCGAGCAGCGCGACACGCTCGGGCTGCCCCGCCGGCAGGCCGACCCGCCCCCGGACGGCGCGGCGCCGGGCTGCGAGTTCTACACCGACGGCAACTTCCCGTTCGCGGAGCCGAGCTGGCGGCTCTGCTTCACCGGCGGGCGACTGGTCAGCAAGGAGCGGATCGCGTCATGACCGACGACCACGGACACCCGGTGCGGGTGGTGCTCGCCGACGACGAGGCCATGGTCCGCGCCGGAGTGCGGGCGATCCTGGCCGCCGACCCGGGCATCGAGGTGGTCGGCGAGGCGGGCGACGGCCACGCCGCGGTGGAGCTGGTGCGCGCGCACCGGCCCCGGGTGGCGCTGCTGGACATCCGGATGCCCCGCTGCGACGGGCTCGACGCGGCGGCGCAGATCCGCCGCCTGGTGCCGGAGACCGCGCCGGTCATGCTCACCACGTTCGGCGACGACGACCTGGTCGCCCGCGCGCTCGGCCATGGCGCCGCCGGCTTCCTGCTCAAGTCCGGCGATCCGCGGGAGCTGCTGGCGGGGGTGCGCGCGGTGGCCGACGGCGGGGCGTACCTGTCGCCCCGGGTGGCCCGCCGGGTGATCGAGCTGAGCGGCGGGCGGCTGGCCCGGGGCCCGCACGCCCGGGACCGGCTGGCCGGGTTGACCGACCGGGAGCGGGAGGTGCTCGCGCTTGTCGGGGCGGGCCTGTCGAACGCCGAGATCGCCCGCCGGCTGCATCTGGTCGAGGGCACCGTGAAGAGCTACCTGACGAGCGTCTTCACCCGGCTGGACGTGCGCAACCGGGTGCAGGCGGCGATCCTCGCGTACGAGGCGGGGCTGGTGCCGCCCACCGGCTGACCAGCCCCGCCCCGCCGCGCCGTTCGCGGGTCAGGCGTCGCGTCGGGTCAACGCCCACCGGCCGAGCACGAGCGCGGCGGCGGCCCAGCCGGCGAGCAGCAGCAGTCCCACCGCCGCCGGGTACGGGTCGGTGTCCCCGGCCAGGAAGTGGGCCCCGGCCACCGCGGGGAACGCGTCGGCGATCCGGGTGAGCCCGGTGATGTCCGGCTCCTGCAACGACAGCGGCACGATGTACAGCAGCGCGAGGAGCACGGTCAGGGTCAGCACCGGGCCGCGCAGCGCCGCGGCCAGTCCGAGCGCCAGCACACCCACGAGCGCAAGGTACGCGGAGCAGGCCAGCACGTCGGCGACGGTGCCGCCCAGCGGCGCCCGCCCCCACTCGCCGAGCACCGGCCCGGCCACCGCCGCGCCGACCGTGCCGAGCAGCAGACCGACTCCGAACGTCACCGCGCCGACCACGATCGCCTTCGCGGCGAGCACCCGGCTCCGCGACGGGGTGCAGCGCAGGGTGGTGCGGATGGTGCCGGTGGCGAACTCGCTCGTGACCGCGAACAGGCCGAGCGCGAGCACGACGAACTGGGTCAGCTCCAGCGAGCCGGCCACCACGTCCCCGACCGGCACCACGCCGGGGTTCACGGTCGGGTCGTCGTCGGTGTTGGCGTTCACCGCGTAGATGGCGAGCTGGGCGGCGCTGGCCGCCATGGTGGCCAGCGCCGCGACGAGCGTCCACCAGGTGGAGCGCACCGACCAGAGCTTCGTCCACTCGGCGGCGACCGCGCCGGCGAGCGGGTGGCCGGCCGGCGCGGGCCCGGAGGCCGGCCGGGTCCGGTCGAGCGTGGGCGTCGTGGTCATCGGATCCCGCCTCCGGTCGAGCCGGCGGCGTACTCGACGCTGCCGGCGGTCAGTTCCAGGAACGCCTCCTCCAGGGAGGGCGCCACCGGGGTCAGCTCGTGCAGCCGCACCCCCAGCTCGTACGCGAGGTCGCCGACCCGGCCGGCGGTGCTCCCCGTGACGGTCCACCCGTCCCCGTTGGCGGTGACCGTGGCGCCCTCGGCGGCCAGCCGGTCACCGAGCGCGGCGAGCGCGGCCGGCTCGGGTCCGCGTACCCGGACCGCGGCGGCCGGTTGGGCGGCGATCAGCTCGGCAAGCGGCGCGTCGGCCACCAGCCGGCCGCGGCCGAGCACCACCACCCGGTCGGCGGTCTGCTGCATCTCGCTCATCAGGTGACTGGAGATCAGCACGGTGCGTCCCTCGTCGGCGAGCTGGCGGGTGAATCCGCGGATCCACCGCACCCCGTCCGGGTCGAGCCCGTTGACCGGTTCGTCGAGCAGCAGCACCGGCGGGTCGCCGAGCAGCGCGCCGGCGATGCCGAGCCGCTGCCCCATGCCCAGCGACAGCGCCCGTCCCGGCTTGCCGGCGGCCCGGTCGTCCAGGCCCACCAGGTCGAGCACCTCGGCCACCCGCCGGGCCGGCACGCCGTTGCTGCGAGCCATCGCCCGCAGGTGCGCCACGCCGGAGCGGGCCGGATGCACACCCGTGGCGTCGAGCAGCGCGCCCACCTCGTACAGCGGGTGTCGCAGCGTGCGGTACGCCCGGCCGTTGACCAGGGCCGCCCCGGCGGTGGGCCGGTCCAGCCCGAGCACCATCCGCATGGTGGTGGACTTGCCCGCGCCGTTCGGGCCGAGGAACCCGGTCACCTGGCCGGGGCGGATCTCGACGGTCAGGTCGTCGACGGCGGTCACCCCGCCGAACCGTTTCGTCAACCCACGAAGTGTGATCATGCGCCGACGCTATTCCGCGCCGGATCCCCCGCACCGCCACCGAACGGCACCACCCCACCCCCACTTTGGCAAGGCGGGGGCCCCGCTTAACGCATTTGGTAGAGGCGGGGGCCCCGCTTAACCGCGCCGGTTAAGCGGGGCCCCCGCCTAACCGGCGCGGGTGGGGCGGCGGGCGCCGGGCGGAGCGGGGTTCAGCTCCCACACCCGGGTGTGCTTCATCCGGACGCTCTCCAGTGCCTCGGGGACCGGCACGTCGTAGGCGGCCAGCTCGTGGAAGCGCTCGCGGGGCAGGTACGCCCGATCCGGGTCACCCACGAGCACCCGGGCGCCGGAGCGGGCGGCCCGGAGCAGGAAGCGCAGCATCCGCCGGGCCATCGCCTCGCTGTAGAACACGTCCCCGGCCAGCACCACCTCGGCGTCCCCGGCGTCGGAGTCGAGGACGTCGCCGAGTTCGGCGTCGACGCGTACCCCGTTGCTGTCGGCGTTGAGGGCGACCGCCGCGACGGCCCGCTCGTCCACCTCGACGGCCCGGACGGCCGCCGCGCCGCACCGGGCGGCGGCGATGGCGACCAGGCCGGAGCCGGCGGCCAGGTCGAGCACCCGGCGGCCGGCGACCAGCTCCGGGTGGTCTGTGACGTACCTGGCGAGCGCCTGCCCGCCGGCCCAGGCGAAGGCCCAGAACGGGGGCGGCTGTTCGCTGTGGAACTCGCCCTCGGTCAGCTCCCAGAGGCCGATCGGCTCGTCGGCCTGGTAGAGCCGCACCTCGGGGACGAACGCGACCGGGGTGAGGCGGGCGTGCAGCCGGACGAACGCGGCGGACAGCTCGGACACCCGGAGATTGTGGCCCACCGCCGATCCCGGGCGTGTCGGCGGGTGGCCGTGACCGGTTCACCACGGTCGGTGAAACCGCCCCCCGATGTTGACGTTGGGTGCGAACACGCCCGTCTACCGGCGCGGGGGCCGCGCTCCTAGCGTTGCGGGTGGATACGACCGAGGTGAGGAGGCGTGGTGAGCGGGTGGCGGCAGGCGCTGCGGATCGGGCTGGTGCTGACCTGCCTGGCGGGAGCCGGGTACGGCGGGGCCGCGCCGGCCCGGGCGGCGGCGGCCTTCTCCACGGAGTTGAGCGGCCTGCCGGACGAGTTCACCGCGGGCAACCGGGTGGAGACGCTCTCCGCGGTGGTGTCCCGGTCCGACCGCGCCGACCGCAACGACTGCGTGAAAGTGCGCTGGTCGATGCTTCTCCAGGTGCAGGGCCTGCGGCTGGACCAGGTCAAGGTGGACCGGGTGGAGGAGACCGGCTCGTTCCCGCTGGAGATCCGCGCCGAGGGGGACACCGCGCGCCTGACCGACCGGCAGTTGGACCCGGGGGTCCTCTGCCCGGGCCGCACCGTGACCGCGCAGTACCGGGTGGCCTTCGCCGAGGACATCGGGCGCGGCCGGGTGAGCATCGCCGCCGAGGCGTACGACCCGCAGTTGCGGCTGCTGGCCCGACGGACCGCTTCGCGCCAGGTGGTGGGTGAGGCGGCCGAGCCGACGCCGGAGCCGTCGCCGACGAGCGCCGCGCCTACCGATCCGCCGAGCGAGGAGCCGCCCACCGAGGAGCCGGCGACGGACGAGCCGACCGACGCGGCGGTGGTGGAGCCGCCGCTGCCGGGCGCGGCCGGCCGGCCGGTGGCCGAGACGGGTGGCTTCGGCGTGGTGCAGGCCGCCTTCCTGCTGGGTGGGCTGCTGCTCTTCCTCGGCGGCGGGCTGCTGCTGCGCATGCGGCGCCTGCTCCGTCCCGCCGGTGGGCCGTCGGAGGACGAGGCGGCGTCGTTCGGGCGACGGCGGACCGTCCGGCGGCAATGGCACTGACGCCCTTTACAAAAACTCCGGTCTTGTAAAATTGCTCCCCGGCTGACACAGTCGGGTCAGGAGCAACCGATCGGAGTTCGACGATGCGCACCGAGACCGTTCCGTGGCGCGATCCCCGTAGACCGCTCTGGCCGCTCGCCCTGCTCGTCCCGGCGCTGCCGTTCGTGGCCTGGTCGATCTGGCACGCCGGTGGCTCCGGCTGGGCCTGGTGGCTCACCCCGGCGGTGGTCTTCGGCGTCATCCCGGTGATCGACCTGCTGATTGGCGACGACCGGGAGAACCCGCCCGAGGTCGCGGTGCCGGCGTTGCAGGCCGACGGCTACTACCGCTGGCTCACCTACCTCTACCTGCCCGCCCAGTACGCGGCCCTGGTGCTCTGCTGCGCCGTCTGGGCCGGCGGCCGGCTCTCCTGGCCGGCCGCCGCCGGTCTGGTCGCCACGGTCGGGGTGGTGAACGGCATCGCCATCAACACGGCCCACGAACTGGGGCACAAGCGGGAGCAGGCGGAACGCCAGCTGTCGAAGATCGCGCTCGCGCCGGCCGGGTACGGGCACTTCTTCGTCGAGCACAACCGCGGTCACCACACCCGCGTCGCCACCCCCGAGGACCCGGCCAGCTCGCGGCTCGGCGAATCGTTCTGGGCGTTCTGGCCGCGCACCGTCCTGGGGAGCCTGCGCTCGGCCTGGCGGCTGGAGGCCGGCCGCTTCCGGCTCCGCGGTCGCAGCCCGTGGACCTGGCGCAACGACGTGCTCAACGCCTGGGCCCTGACCGCGCTGCTCTACGCCGTGCTGGCGGTGGCGTTCGGCCCCGGCGTGCTGATCTTCCTGGTGCTCCAGGCGGTGGTCGGCTTCTCCCTGCTCGAGGTGGTCAACTACCTGGAGCACTACGGCCTGGCCCGGCAGCGCGCCGCCGCCGGCCGCTACGAGAAGGTCGACCCGCGGCACAGTTGGAACAGCGACCGGACGGTCACCAACGTCTTCCTCTTCCAGCTCCAGCGGCACAGTGACCACCACGCCAACCCGCTGCGGCGCTACCAGGCGCTGCGCAGCTTCGACGCCTCGCCGCAGCTCCCGGCCGGCTACGCCACCATGGTGGTCGTCGCGCTGCTGCCCCCGCTGTGGCGGCGGATGATGGACCACCGGGTGCTGGCCCACTACGGCGGCGACCTGTCGTTGGCGAACGTCCACCCGCCGGCCCGCGCCCGCCTCACCGGCGGCGCCGGGCTCGCCGGTCGAGCCGGCGGCCTCAGTCGAGCTGGCCGGGCTCCAGGCTCAGTTCGCGGGCGGCGACCAGGCGGACCCACTCGGCGATCTGCCGACGGGTGATCACCCGCTCGTGCACCGCGAGCTGCACCGCCAGGCCGTCCATCACGGCGCTGATCCGCCAGGCCGCGCCGGCCGGGTCGGGACAGGCGAAGGTGCCGTCGGCGACGCCGTCCGCGATCACCGCGGCCAGGTCCTGCCGCCACCGCAGGTCGAGGCGACGGGAGAGCTTCTCCAACTCCGGGGTACGCAGCGACTCGGACCAGCCGTCGATCCAGATCGACCACGAGGCGGAGCGGCCGGTCGGCGCGTAGAGGCGGAGCATCCGGCGCAGCTTCGCCAGTGGCGGGGCGGCGGAGCGGAGCACCGCGTCGAGCCGGGCCAGGTCCTGCTCGACGGCGTACGCGAAAGCCTGCGCGAGCAGCCGGTCCTTGGTCGTGAAGTGGTAGAAGACGAGCGCCTGGCTGACCCCGGCGGCCTCCGCCACGTCGGCGGTGCGGGTGTTGGCGAGCCCTCGTTCCGCGATCACCTCGCAGGCCGTACGCAGCAGCGCGTCCAGGCGGATCTCGGCGGCTCGTCTCGTCACGCCGTTACGGTAACCCATCCGGTTGACCACGAGGAGTTACCGGACCGGCCTGTCGGCGGTAGGGCAGTCGGATGCCGGACACTCGGCTGCCCGGCCAGATTCGCAGGTGGACGGGCCTGTCACGGCCGCACCGATCTACCCACCCAGGCTCCTAGGAAGCCTGGAGGTGTGCGCACCGTTCACCCCCAACGCGCCGGAAGGGGGATCCGATTTGGCAAGCCTTCCCCCGCTCGGCTAAAGTTCTCATCCGTCACCGGGTAACGCCGGGGGCGTGCGGACGTAGCGCAGCTGGTAGCGCATCACCTTGCCAAGGTGAGGGTCGCGGGTTCGAATCCCGTCGTCCGCTCGGAGATGCCGCCACGCACGACGGGGGCAACCTCGGTGGAGTGGCCGAGAGGCGAGGCAACGGCCTGCAAAGCCGTGTACACGGGTTCAAATCCCGTCTCCACCTCGGCAGTTGACGAGGGCGATTGGCGCAGTGGGAGCGCGCTTCCTTGACACGGAAGAGGTCACTGGTTCAAACCCAGTATCGCCCACCAGCGGAAAGGCCGTGTCGATCATTCGACACGGCCTTTCTCGTCGCCCGGGCGGGGACACCGCGAGCGCCCCGCATACCCGAGACTGGCCGGGTGAACGAACAGCGCATCCGAGCCCAGCAATTCCGTAGCCTGCACCTGCCCGGCGAACCGTTGGTCCTGGTCAACGCCTGGGACGCGGCGAGCGCCCGGATCGTGGCCGCCGCCGGCGCCCGCGCGGTCGCCACCACCAGCGCCGGCGTGGCCTGGAGCCGCGGCGCGCCCGACGGTGACGAACTCGCCCGGGAGACCGCCGTAGACGCGATCCGCCTGGTCGCCGCGGCGGTACGCCTCCCGGTCACCGCCGACATCGAATCCGGGTTCGGCGACACCCCCGACGAGGTGGCCGAGACCGTGACCGCGGTGCTCGCGGCCGGCGCGGTCGGCGTGAACGTGGAGGACGCCCGGTACGACGGGGACGGGCCGTTGCGCGCGGTCGACGAGCAGTGCGCCCGCCTCGCCGCGGTCCGGTCCACCGCCGACGGCACCGGCGTGCCCCTCTTCCTCAACGCGCGGGTGGACACGTTCCTGCGCCGGGCCGGCGGGGTGCCGGAGACGGTCGCCCGGGCCGAGGCATACCTGGCCGCCGGCGCGGACGGCATCTTCGTGCCGGGGACTGTCGATCCGGAGACCGTGGCGGCGCTTGTGGCCGCCATCCCGGCGCCGCTGAACGTGCTCGTCGGGCCGGGGGCCCCGCCGGTGGCCGATCTGGCGCGGCTCGGGGTGGCCCGGATCAGCCTCGGGTCGAGGGTCGCGGCGGCTGCGTACGCGGTGGCCGGCCGGGCGGCGGCGGAGGCGTTCCGCGCCGGGACGTACGAGGCGCTTGCCGACGCGCTCGACCACGGCACGCTCAACGAGCTGATGAGAGCCTGACCCGGGTACGCGAACGGGGGCGCCGCTGGGCGCCCCCGTCCAGGCTTGGCCGGGGACCGATCAGCTCCGTCGGCCCCCGGTGCGGTCGGATCACATCGGCGGGGTGACGTCCCGCCGCTCCTCCACCCGGCGATACTCCACCGGCTGCTCGGCGGTGGTGGTGACCACCTGGCGGCGCCGGCCCCAGACCAGCGTCGTCATGATCAGGCCGAGGACGCCGGCCGCCATCAGGATCCAGCCGACGACGTCGAGGTCGACGCCGCCGACGTTGGCGTTCAGCGCGAACGTGAGGATCGCGCCGACCGCGATCAGGAAGATGCTCGTACCGATACCCACGACAGCCTCCTTCAGGGGGATGGTTGTGCTGTCGTGTCGCTCAGTACCCCGGCGGCGACCAGCGCAACCGCCACCGGTCGGGGGGCTGCCGCGGTGGGTCCGGGCGTCGGGTAGAGTTTCCCCCGTTGCCGGCGCGAGCCGGTGACGACGCGGACGTAGCGCAGCTGGTAGCGCATCACCTTGCCAAGGTGAGGGTCGCGGGTTCGAATCCCGTCGTCCGCTCGCGAACTGCCCCGGGCGATTGGCGCAGTGGGAGCGCGCTTCCTTGACACGGAAGAGGTCACTGGTTCAAACCCAGTATCGCCCACCGAAGAATCACCCTCCGCCGCCGGTTGATCGGCGTGCCTGTCCCACCGGCCGGTCGGCACCGGCCACATCGGTCGCCCGTCGCGCCGAGAGCCGGGTCCGCATCCTCCGAGCGGGTTATGGAGCGCAGGTCCAGCGCATGTCAGGGTGAGGCCCGATGCGCAGGGAGGCGGTCACATGCGGACGATCGGGCAGGGAAGATGGCGGCGGAACGCCGCCCGACTGGGCGTGGCGGCGATCGTCGCGACGGCCGGGGTGATGACTGTGGGAGCCGCCCCCGCGCAGGCCACCGCGACGCGGACCATGGCGTTCTGGAGCATGGACGAGCCGGCGTCGTCGACCCTCCTGAAGGACAGCAGCGGCAGCGGACGGCACGGGGCGGTCGGCGGCGAGGTGGTCACCGGCGCGATCTACGCCGGCGCCACCGGCCACCGGTTCGCCACCCACCTGCCCACGGACCAGGAGTACGTGCCGGGCCACGTGGACCTGGTGCCGCACAGCACCGACTTCAACCCGGACGCCGGGGACTTCTCGGTGACCATCCGCTACCGGACCACGTACTCCTTCGGCAACATCCTCCAGAAGGGACAGGGCAACACCGCCGGCGGCTACTGGAAGTTCGAGGCGCCGGGCGGCAGGCCGAAGTGCCTGTTCCGCGGCGGTGACGGCGCCTCCCGGACCGGTTACACGGACGTGCCGATCGCCGACGGCCAGTGGCACACCGTGACGTGCAACCGCACCGCCGCCTACGTGGAGATGTACGTCGACGGCGTGCGGACCAGCCGGCTCAACGGGCCGACCGGCACCATCGCCAACTCCTGGCAGCTCTCCGTCGGCGGCAAGAGCCAATGCGACGGTACGAAGGTGACCTGCGACTACTTCGCCGGTGACATCGACTACGTGAAGATCCTCAAGGGCTCGGGCGGCCCGGCCAACCAGCCGCCGGTGGCCGATCTGGCACCTACCTGCTCCGGGCTGGTGTGCACGTTCTCCGGCGCCGGTTCCACCGACGCCGACGGCGCCGTCCAGGACCACCTGTGGAACTTCGGCGACGGGTCCACCACCGACACCGTGTCAGTGCCGACCACCTCCCACACGTACGCGGCGGCCGGCACCTATCCGGTCACCCTGACGGTCACCGACGACCGGGGCGCCACCGGCACCGTGACCGTCGAGGTCACCGTCGCGCCGGTGCCGGAGCGGATCTCCTTCGTCGGGCAGGCCACCGCGAACGCCAACTGGACCAGCCACACGGTGACCGTCCCGACCGCCGTCCAGCCCGGGGACATGCTGCTGCTCCTGCTCGGCCAGAACACCCACACCGGCACCGGGGAGCCGACCGGGGTGACCGGCTGGAACCGCCTCGACCGGCTCGACGGGGGCTACGCCACCACCACCGCCTGGTGGAAGACCGCGACCGCCGGGGACGCGGGCACAGCCGTACGGGTGGCTCTGGACGGCCAGGCGAAGGGCAACCTGGTGCTGGCCGCGTACCGGGGGGTCGCGCCGGGCGCGCCGGTGTTCGCCCGGACCACCGACCCGGCAAGCACCGCCACCCGGACCACCCCGTACGCGCCGGTGACCACCGCGCAGAGCTGGGCCGTGTCGTACTGGCTGCACGGCGACGCCGCCACTACCACCCTCACCCCGCCGGCCGGGGTCGCGGTCCGCAGCAACAGTTCGCAGACCGGCGGCGGCCGGGTGACCGGCCTGCTCGCCGACGCGGCGAGCAGCGTCCCGGTGGGCAGCTACGGTGGACTGACCGCGGTCGGTGCCGCAGCCAGCACGACCACCACCACGTGGACGTTCATCCTGCCGCCGGCCTGACCCGGGTACGCGTGAAGGCCGGCACTCCGTGGTTCGGGGTGCCGGCCTTCGCGGTGCTGCTTACTTGTTCCAGTGCGTGGTGACGAGGTCGGTGGCCTGGTTCTCCCACTGGGCGTAGGCGTCCGGGTAGGCCGACACCTGGACGGTCTGGGCGGCCTCGGTCAGCGGCATGTCCTGCCAGCCGTCGACCTGCTTCAAACCCTTCAGGAACGCCAGGGTCGAGTACTCCGGGTCGGTGATCTGCTCCGGGCTACCCCAACCGGACGACGGGCGCTGCTGGAACAGGCCCAACGAGTCGTGGTCGTTGGTGTCGCCGAGGTGGCCCAGATTCTCCAGCTTCGACTCCTGGAGGCTGGTGGCGATGGAGATGACCGCGGCCCGCTCGGGCAGGCCGGCCTTCTTCGTCGCCGCGATGATCGCCTTGACGTTGGCGGTCTGCTCGTCGTTGAGGGTGATGGTGGACTGCTTGCCCTCGGCCTGCACCGCCGCGACCGGCTTGGTGGTGTGGGTGGGGGTGTCGGCGTGGGCGGCGATCGGACCGGCGAACACACCACCGGTGAACGCGAGACCAGCAACACCCAGAACGCTCTTACGCAGGATCGTGTTCATGGTGGGGGCTCCATTCGGGGGTCGACGACGCGCACCGAGAGGGGGGTTGGCACGCGGGCAAGCACCGTCAGGCGCTCAGGATTTGCGGGGGGACCGGCTGCTCCGCGGGGCAGGGCCACACCACGGGGCCGGGAGACTGTGTAACGACCGGCTACCCACCGCCATTCCCGGGGGCGGGTCGGCAGCGCGGCGAACCGGTGCGCTGGCCTTCCTCGGCCGTTCACCCGGTTATAACGCCCCCACCCCCGCGACCATTCCACCGCCAGAGTGCCACCCACCACCCCCGAACCCGACACCCCACCCACCCGGAACACCCGGGCGGCACACCACGACCGGCATTCCACACGCCCGTCACACACCCGTACATTCCACCCGCGCTCCCGACAGGCCCACCACTGCAACGGGTATGGGGGCATCACCGCGCCCGAGACACCCATACCGTTCCACCCGCGCTCCGGACAGGCGACGACTGGAACGCCAGGGGTGCATCAACGCGCCGCAGACACCCGTGACGTTCCACCCGCCGCCACCGGACCCGACATCCCGGCCCACCCAGCAGCGGTGGGGCGGATTATGCCTGGCCGCACTCACTCGCGCCTCCGCGAACCGAGTCGCTTCCGCCGCCCGCCGGGACCGCCATAGATCTTGGTGCGAAAGTGCCCCCAGAGGGGCTAATTCGTACCAAGATCTCTTGCCATCTCACCGGAGCGGCGACGACTCCGTCGATCGGGCGGAACGGGGTGGATCATTCTGCCGTTGGCAGATCCGCTCACCGTGAAACCTGGTGTCCGGGCACGGTGCCACCGGGCAGGGTGGGGGCCATGCGACTGCTGATGCTGGGTGGCACGGGCTTCGTCGGTGGGGCGGTGGTGACGGAGGCGGTACGCCGCGACTGGTCGGTCACCGTGTTCAACCGGGGGGTGCACGGGGAGACGCCGGCCGGCGTACACCGGTTGCGGGGTGACCGGGACGCGCCCGACGGTCTCGCCGCGCTCGCCGGCGGCGAGTGGGATCTGGTGGTGGACACCTGGGACGGCGCGCCCCGGGCGGTACGTGACGCGGCGCGGGCGCTGGCCGGTGCGGCGCCGCACTACGTCTACGTCTCCAGCGGCTCGGTGTACGCGCCGCCGGTCGGCCTGGGCACCGGGGAGGAAGCGCGGACCGTCGCCGCCGAGCCGGACGCGGACGACGGCGACTACGCGAGCAACAAGGCCGGCGGGGAGCGGGCCGCGGTGGAGGTGTTCGGCGACCGGGCGCTGCTGGCGCGGGCCGGCCTGATCCTCGGGCCGGGGGAGGACATCGGCCGGCTGCCGTGGTGGCTGCACCGGATCGCCCGGGGCGGTGCGGTGCTGGCACCGGGCCCGCGCGACCTCCCGGTGCAGTACGTCGACGTCCGCGACCTGGCGATCTGGCTGCTGGACCGGGGCGCCGAGGGCGTCGGCGGAGCGTACAACGTGGTCGGTCGCACCGGGCACACGACGATGGGTGAGCTGCTCGACGCGGTGGTGGCGGCGACCGGGTCGGACGCGACCCTGCGCTGGACGGCGCCGGAGCCGATCCTGGCCGCCGGGGTGGAACCATGGAACGACCTGCCGGTCTGGATCCCGCGCGGGCATGAATACCGCTGGTTGCAGGAGCGGAACGTGGAGCGGGCGTACGCGGCGGGTCTGGTCTGTCGGCCGGTCGCGGAGACGGTCGCCGACACCTGGCGGTGGCTGCGCGAGGTGGGTCGGGTGCCGGCGCGGGCGGGCCGGCCGGCGCGGGCCCGGGTGGGCCTGGCCCCGGAGCGGGAGGCCGCGCTGCTGGCCACCCTGCCGGCCTGACCGGCCGGGACGTCGGCGGGGTCAGGCCGGCACGACAGGCAGGTCGAGCACCTCGTCGACCGGGCGACGCGGGGTGGCGCGTCCCGGCTGTCCGTAGCCGATCCGCATGACCATCTGCGGGGTGCCGAACCGGCCCAGGGACAGCCGCAGCGCCTCCCGCGCCGCCGGCACCTCGATCGGTTGGGAGAGCAGCGACGCGCCCAGCCCGGCGTCGGTGGCGGTGAGCAGAACCCGTTGCAGCGCCTGCCCGGCGACGACCTGGTCGGTGGCGGTGTTGCCGGGGGTGCCGAGCACTGCTACGAGCGGCTCCGGTTCGAAGTCCCGGCCGGGGGCGCGGTGGCGACCGCCGAAGCCGCGCTGCGGCAGCAGGTCCTGCGGTTCGCTCCGCGGCCCACCGGCGGCGGCGGGCACCCCGTCGGGGGCGGGCTCCGAGCGCATCCAGTCGACCCGCTCGGCCACGTACGCGGGGTCGCGTTCGAGCACCCGGTGGGCGCTGCGGGCGACCTCGGCGAGCGCGTTCACCGCGCTGGTGCCGATGACCAGCTCCAGCCAGCACTGCTCGGCGCGGGCCGCCTCGCCGAGCCGCCAGCGGGCCTCGGCCGGCACCGGGTCCGGCCAGAACGGCGCACGGTTGCTGAACCGGCGGGCGATCGCCCCGTGCAGGCTCTGCTCGGTCGGGGTGGGCCGGCGCGGCACGTCGGGTTCGAGCCGGGCCACCACGTCCGGGTCGGCCGGGTACGGGCGTAGCCGGACCGTGGCCGGGGTGCCCGCCACGGCGAGCGCCAGCCGCAGGTTGAGCAGCGCCGCCCCGCAGGCGATCCGCGCGCCCCAGCCGGTCGGGTCGGTGGCGGGCAGGCCACGGTGCGGGTCGACGGTGACCTCGATGCCGCCGTCGCGCAGCCGGAACCGCCACGGCTGGGTGTTGTGCAGCGACGGCGCGCGTACCGCGTCGGCGACCGCGGCCCGTAGCTGCCGGACGGTATATCCCATGGTCGTGCTCCCTCCGGTCGGTCCACTCTCACGGTGCGTCACCGCGATGGGCCCTGAGCAGGGCCGGAGGTCCCCACCTGGGCGGGGCCGACCGTCCCGGACCAGACCGACCGTCCCGGACCGGGCGGGCCGGACGGGACCTTCGGCCCGTGCGGGGGCGCCGGGGGAGCGGTAGAAAGGACTGATGATCCGGGTGTTCCTGCTCGACGACCACGAGGTCGTCCGTCGTGGCCTGGCCGACCTGCTCACCAGCAGCGGCGACATCGAGGTGGTCGGCGAGTCCGGCCTGGCCCAGGAGGCGGCGCGGCGGATTCCCGCGCTCCGCCCCGACGTGGCGATCCTCGACGCCCGGCTGCCCGACGGCAACGGCATCGACGTCTGCCGGGACGTCCGCGCCGTGGACTCGACGATCAGGGGGTTGATCCTCACCTCGTACGAGGACGACGAGGCGCTGTTCGCGGCGATCATGGCGGGCGCCGCCGGCTACGTGCTCAAGCAGATCCGGGGGACCGATCTGGTGGACGCGGTGCGTCGGGTGGCGGCCGGGCAGTCGCTGCTCGACCCGGCGATCACCACCCGGGTGCTGGAGCGCATCCGCAGCGGCGTGGAGCAGCCGCGGGAGCTGAAGTCGCTCACCGAGCAGGAGCGGCGGATCCTGGAGTACGTCGCCGAGGGGCTCACCAACCGCGAGATCGCCGGGAAGATGTTCCTGGCCGAGAAGACGGTGAAGAACTACGTGTCAAGCGTGCTGGCGAAGCTGGGCCTGGAGCGGCGGACCCAGGCGGCGGTGCTTGCGACCCGGCTGCTCGGCAAGCACTGACCTCAATCGAGCGGGACGCTCCACCGCAGCTCGGTGCCGTGCGGCTCGACCCGGCGCAGGGTGAACCGGCCGCCGAGCCGTTCGGCGCGCTCGCGTAGGTTGACCAGGCCGCTACGGGCCGCCGCCGGGTCGCAGCCGATCCCGTCGTCGGTGACCGTGACGTCGACCCGGCCGCCGTCCACCCCCACCCGCACCGCCACCCGGTCGGCGTGCGCGTGGCGTACCGCGTTGGACAGCGCCTCGCGCAGCACGGCGACCAGCTCGGGGCGCAGCTCGTCCGGGACGGCGCTGTCGACCGGCCCGACCAGTTCCAGGTCGGGCCGGTGGCCAAGCGACTCGGCGGCCACCTCGACCGCCTCCCGGATCTCGGTGCGCAGCGCCGCGCTCATCGGGGTGCGTAGCTCGAAGATGGTGCGGCGGATGTCGCGGATGGTGGCGTCCAGGTCGTCGACCGCCTGGTTGATCCGCTTGGCCACCTCCGGGCGGGCGTTCATCGCGCCGCTCTGTAGTTGCAGGCCGGTGGCGAAGAGTCGCTGGATCACCACGTCGTGCAGGTCGCGGGCGATCCGCTCGCGGTCCTCCAGGACCACGAGCAGCTCCCGTTCCTCCTGCCCGCGGGCGCGTTCCATGGCCAGCGCGGCCTGGCCGGCGAAACTGGCGAGCAGGGCGAGGTCGTCGTCGGCGGCGGGGCCGTGGTCGGGCCGGTGGGCGATCACGAGTACGCCGTGCAGCGTGTCGGCCGCGGCCAGCGGGGACACCACCGCCGGTCCGGCGATCACCGGGCGGGGCCAGGGCGCCGCCTCGGCGAGGTCGTCGACCTGCTCGTGCCGGCGTTCGGTGGCCGAGCCGGCGAAGCTGGTCTCGGCGGCGGGCAGGACCGCGCCGACCAGTTCCCGGGCGATCGGGTCGGCGCCGTCGACCACCTCGACGGTGAACTGCGCCTCGTCCTCGTCGTAGAGCAGGACCAGGGCCAGCTCCGCCTCGGCGACCTCGCGGGCGCGGCGGGCGACAAGCGACAGCGCGTCGGTGCGGCGTACCTCGCCCAGCAGCACCGAGGTGATCTCGGCGGCGGCGGCCAGCCAGCGTTCCCGCCGGTGCGCCAGCGCGTAGAGGCGGGCGTTCTCGATCGCCACGCCGGCCGCGGCGGCGAGCGCGGTCACGATCTCCTCGTCGTCCTCGGTGAACTCGGCGGCGCCCTGCTTCTCGGCCAGGTAGAGGTTGCCCCAGACGTGGTCGCGGATGCGCACCGGCACGCCGAGGAAGCTGTGCATCGGCGGATGGTTCGGCGGGAACCCGTACGACCTGGGGTGCCGGGTGATGTCCGGCATGCGCAGCGGCTTCGGCTCGTCGATGAGCAGGCCGAGCACGCCCCGCCCGTGCGGCAGCTCACCGATGCGGGCATGCAGCTCGGGGCCGATGCCGTGGACGATGAAGTCGTGCAGCATCCGGTCGGGGCCGATCACCCCGAGCGCGCCGTAGCGGGCCCCGGCCAGCTCGCACGCCGACTGCACGATCCGTTGCAGCGTGCTGCGCAGGTCGAGGTCGGAGCCGATGCCGACGACCGCGTCGAGCAGCGCGCGCAGCCGTTCCCGGCTGGTCACCACCTCGCCGACCCGGTCGAGCATCTCCTGGAGCAGCTCGTCGAGGCGGACCCGGGACAGCGGGGTCAGCCCGAGTGACGGCGTGACGTGCTCGTGCCGGGGGTTCGGTGCGGCGACCACCGGGCGATGCTATCGCCAGGTGGCGCGCGCCGACGAGACCCTCAGGAGCTGTGGTCGCGTACCGCCGAGGTGTCGACGGTCTGCGCGGCGTCCAGCCGCGGGGTGTGCGGCGGGCCGGCCTGCGCCGGGTCGGCCACGCCGAGGCGCATGCTCAGGTAGGGGTGGCCGAGGCCGGCGAGCGTCTGCCGCAGCACCTCGCGGGTGCCGTCGACCTCCACCACGCCGGAGAGCGGCACCAGGGACACCCCGTGCCGGGTGGCTTCGAGCCAGGCGGCGGAGAGCGCCTCGCCGGCGCGCAACCAGCTCAGCGGCTCGTCCTCGGAACCCCAGAGGATGGCGTAGACGGCGGCCTTGTCGTGGCCTGGGCCGATCGGCAGCGAACCGGGGTGGCCGAAGTCCCGGCCCGGCACTGTGGTCTGCGCCGGCTGGTCGGGCAGCACCTCCGGCGGCAGGCCGGTGCCGGCGCCGGCCCGGTTGATCCAGTAGGCCAGTTCCTCGCGCAGCTCCGGGCTGTCCGCCTCGACGACGGCGGCCTGCTGGGCGGCGCCGGCCAGCTCGATCTTCTGCATGTCGTTGAGGAGTTGCAGGTTCACGCCTTCGCGGGTGGCGGCCCGGTCGATGTCGCCGAGCACGGCGGTGGGGACCTGCTCGTCGCTCACCGGTCGCCGGTCGGTGTGCCGCACCCGCATGCACTGCACCAGGCGCATGGCGTCCGGGTCGGCGCCGGTGTGGCGCAGCCCGGTGAGCCGGGCCATCAGGTCGGGCTGGTGCGGGTCGGGCAGGCGCTCCACCACCGGGGTCCAGCCCTCGGCGGCCAGTGCCACCCGGGCGTGGTGCAGCGCGGCGCCGCAGCTCACCACCAGCAGCCGACCCTCCGGGTCCATGACGCTGAGGTGCCGTTCCTTGACGACCCGCAGTTCCAGCGCGTCGGGGAGGACGGTCCAGTGCCATGGCTGGGTGTTGTGCACCGAGGGGGCGTGGCCGGCCATTCCGGCGGCCTCCGCGAGCGCGGTGGTCAACTGGCGATCGGTAGCCGGCGTCTCGTGGCTCATCGTCACGACCTTTCCTGTCTCTCCCCATCGTGCCCCACGCCCGGGACGCGCCGGGTGGGGTTGCCGCTCCATCCTCTGGCATGTCCGGGTGGATCGCACGGGTCCTTCGACCTCCCGGATTACCCGCGTTCGCCCTACCTGCTCCGCGCCGGCACTGAGACGATCCGCACGTGGGAACCGAACCGCGCGAATGCGTACCCGAACGGCCGGCCCGCGCCCGGCGGGCCGCGACGGCCGAGTGGGCCCCGCTGGCGCTGCTCACGCTTGCCGTGCTCGGTGGCGCGGCGCTGTGGTTCGCGGGGGCGCGGGGCGCGGCCGGTCTGGTCTGGGCGGCGGTCACCGTGTTCGCCCTGGCGCCGGCCGTCTGGTCGGTGCTGCGCCAGCTCTGGCGCCGGCAGTTCGGGGTGGACGTGATCGCCGTGCTGGCCCTGCTCGGCGCGCTGCTGGTGCGGGAGTACCTGGCCGGGGCCGTCATCGCGGTGATGGTCGCCACCGGGCGGTCGCTTGAGGAGTACGCCCGTCGCCGGGCCACCCGTGACCTGCGGTCGCTGCTGGAACGCGCGCCCCGGCAGGCCCGGCGGCGCGCCGCGGGCGGCGGGATCGAGGTGGTGCCGCTGGACCGAGTGGCCGCCGGCGACCGGCTCGTGGTGGGTCCGGGTGACGTGGTGCCGGTGGACGGCGCGGTCGAGGAGGCGGCCACGCTCGACGAGTCGGTGGTGACCGGCGAGTCGCGGCTGGTCGGCCGCGCCGCAGGCGAGCAGGTGGCGAGCGGCGTGGTGAACGCCGGCGCCGGTTTCGGGTTGCGGGCCAGCCGCAACGCGGCGGAGAGCACGTACGCCGGCATCGTCCGGCTGGCCGGGGAGGCGACGGCGCGCAAGGCCCCGATGGTGCGGCTCGCCGACCGGTACGCGGCCGGGTTCGTGCCGTTCACGCTGCTGCTGGCCGGCCTGGCGTGGCTGCTGTCCGGCGAGTTCGTGCGGGCGGTGGCGGTGCTTGTGGTGGCCACCCCGTGCCCGCTGCTGCTGGCCACCCCGATCGCGGTGGTCTCCGGGCTGTCCCGGGTGGCCCGCCGGGGTGTGCTGGTGCGTGACGGCGGGTCGCTGGAGCAGCTCGGCCGTGCCCGTACCCTGCTCGTGGACAAGACCGGCACGCTCACCGCCGGCCGGCCCCGGGCCGCGGAGACGGTGGTGGCGCCGGGGGGCGACCGGGACGAGGTGCTGCGGTTGGCGGCCTCCGTCGAGCAGCTCTCGCCGCACGTGCTGGCCGCCGCGCTGGTCCGGCAGGCCCGCGAACGGGGGCTGCCGTTGGCCGAACCGACCGGGGTCACCGAGGAACCGGGGCGCGGGGTGACCGGCCGGGTCGACGGCCGGGTGGTCCGGGTCGGCCAGCTCGACGGCGAGCCGCCGCCGTGGGCGGACCGGGCGCGGGAGCGGGCCGAGCTGTCCGGCCGCTCCACCGTGTGGGTGAGCGACGAGCGCGGGCCGCTCGGCGTGATCCTGCTTGAGGACCCGGTCCGCCCGGACGCGCGGCGGACCGTGCGGCGGTTGCGGGAGGCCGGGCTGACCCGGCTGGTCATGGTGACCGGCGACCGGCCGCGCACGGCCCGCCAGGTCGCGCAGGTGGTGGGCGTGGACGACGTGATCGCGCGGTGCTCGCCGCGGGAGAAGGCCGATCGGGTACGCGCGGAGTCGGCGCGGGCGGTCACCGTGATGGTCGGCGACGGGGTGAACGACGCCCCGGCGCTTGCCGAGGCGCACGTCGGGGTGGCGATGGGCGCGACCGGGGCGACCGCCTCCGCCGACGTGGCCGACGCGGTGCTCACCGTGGACCGGCTTGATCGCCTCGCCGACGCCGTCGAGATCGCCAGGTACGCCCGCCGCGTCGCGGTGCAGAGCGCCACCGTGGGGATGGGGCTGGCGGTGCTTGCCATGCTTGTGGCCGCCGCCGGCCGGCTGCCGCCGGTGGCCGGCGCGTTCCTCCAGGAGGGCATCGACGTGCTGGTGATCCTCAACGCGCTGCGTGCCCTCGGCGGCGGCCTGCGACGGCGCGAGGTGCCCCCGCACACCCGGGAACTGCTCGACAGGTACGAGCGCCAGCACGGCGCCGTCCGTGACGTGCTGGCCCGGCTGCGGGACACCGCGGACCTGGTGGCGACCCGCCCGGACGACCCGGAGTGCGGGCCGGCGTTGCGCGACGTGCACCGCCGGCTGGTCGACGAGGTGCTGCCGCACGAGGAGGCGGAGGAACGGCAGCTCTACCCGGCGCTGGCCGGCCCGCTCGGCAGCGACGAGGCGACCTCGACGATGAGCCGGGCGCACGTGGAGATCGTCCGGCTGGTGGAGCGGATCGGCGGGCACCTGGCGACCCTGGACGGCCGGCTGCCCGTGCCGGAGGTACCCGACCTGCTGGCGGCGCTCTACGGCTTGGACGCGGTCCTGCGCCTGCACCTGGCCCAGGAGGAGGAGGACTTCTTCTCCCTCAACCCCGCCGACGGGTCGTCGGGGCGTTAAGCGGGGCCCCCTCTTATGCAGAATGCGTTAAGAAGGGGCCCCTCCTTCACTCCCGGACGACCGCGACGGGGCAGTGGGCGTGCTGGATCAGCTGCTGGCTGACCGAGCCGAGCAGCATGCCCCGCAGGCCGCCCCGGCCCCGACTGCCGACCACCACGAGCTGCGCCGACCGGCTCGCCTCCACGAGCAACGACGCCGCGCTGCCGGGAACCGCCGAGATCTCCACCGGCACGTCGGGGAAGGTCTCCCGCCACGGGGCCAGCTCGGCCTCCGCGGCGGCCCGCTCGATCCCGGTGCTCTCCTCCGGGTCGAAGCCCGGCGACGCCCACCTGTCGCGCGGCGGATCCCAGGCCCGCAGCACCCGCAGCGGCACGTCCCGCTGGGCGGCCCGCTCGACGGCGAAGCCGAGCGCCCGCAGCGCCGGCTCGGAGCCGTCCGTGCCGACCACCACCGGCCCGGACGTGGCGACCTGGCCGTCGCGGACCACCACCACCGGGCAGTGGGCGTGCGCGGTGACGGAGACCGCGGTGGAGCCGGCGAGCAGGCCGCCGAAACCGCCGTGCCCCCGGCTGCCGAGCACAAGCATCCCCGCCTCGGCGGAGCGTTCCTGAAGCACAAGCGCGGGCGGGCCGTCGAACACCTCGCCGTGCACGGTGACGCCGGGCCGTTCGGCGGCGGCGTCCGCCGCCGCCTTGCGGACCAGTTCCTCCACCTGCCCCCGGGCGCGCTCGTCCGGCCAGATCCCCGGGGCCACGCCGGGCCCGATCCAGCCGGCCACGGTCAACCACTCGAAGACGTACGCCAGCCGCACCGGCCGGCCCGAGCGGCCGGCCTCGTCAAGCGCCCAGCGCAGGGCCACCGACGCGTCGGCGGAGCCGTCGTAGCCGACCAGGATCTCCTCGTTCGCACTCATTCGCCACTCCTGACAGCGGGGTCGGTCTCGCGGATCCAGCGCCACTCGGCGACCCGGGGGTCGTCCTCGCCGTACTCACGGGTGTGGTCGCGGCAGGCCTGGCGGGTGTCCACCATCTCCTGGCGCAGGTGCGCGGCGCGTGACCGCAGGCCGGGCACCCGGTCGATGGTGTCGATGACCAGGTGGAAGCGGTCCAGGTCGTTGAGCATCACCATGTCGAACGGTGTGGTGGTGGTGCCCTCCTCCTTGTAGCCGCGCACGTGCAGGTTCTCGTGGTTGGTCCGGCGGTAGGTGAGCCGGTGGATCAGCCACGGGTAGCCGTGGTAGGCGAAGATGACCGGCTTGTCGCGGGTGAAGATGGTGTCGAACTCGTTGTCCGGCAGGCCGTGCGGGTGCTCCGAGGGCGGTTGCAGGCGCATCAGGTCGACCACGTTCACCACCCGCACCTTCAGGTCGGGCAGGTGCCGGCGCAGCAGGTCGGCAGCCGCGAGGGTCTCCAGCGTCGGCACGTCGCCGGCGCAGGCGAGCACCACGTCCGGCTCGGCGTCGTCGTCGGTGCTGGCCCAGTCCCAGATGCCCAGGCCACGGCGGCAGTGCTGGATCGCCTCGTCGACGGTCAGCCAGTTCGGCGCCGGCTGCTTCCCGGCCACCACCACGTTGATGTAGTGCCGGCTGCGCAGGCAGTGGTCCATGGTGCAGAGCAGCGTGTTGGCGTCCGGCGGCAGGTAGACGCGGACCACTTCGGCCTTCTTGTTGACCACGTGGTCGATGAAGCCCGGGTCCTGGTGCGAGAAGCCGTTGTGGTCCTGCCGCCAGACGTGGCTGGAGAGCAGGTAGTTGAGCGAGGCGATCGGCTCCCGCCAGGGAATGTGCCGGGTCACCTTGAGCCACTTGGCGTGCTGGTTGACCATCGAGTCGACGATGTGGATGAACGCCTCGTAGCTGGTGAAGATGCCGTGCCGGCCGGTCAGCAGGTAGCCCTCCAGCCAGCCCTCGCAGAGGTGTTCGGAGAGCACCTCCATCACCCGGCCGTCGGGGGAGAGGTGGTCGTCGCCGGGCTGCCGGCGGCCGACGAACGCGCGGTCGGTGACCTCGAACGCGGCGCCGAGCCGGTTCGAGGCGACCTCGTCCGGGCCGAACAGGCGGAACGTCTCGGGGTTACGGGTGATCACGTCGCGGACCCAGGGGCCGAGCGTGCCTGTCGCGCCGGCCACCGTGCCGCCGGGCTCCTCGACGTCGACCCCGTAGTCGCGGAAGTCCGGCAGGTCCAGGTCGCGCAGCAGCTTGCCGCCGTTGGTGACCGGGTTGGCGCTCATCCGCCGGTCGCCGGTCGGTGGCAGCGCGGCCAGTTCGGCGGCCGGGCCGCCGGTGGCGTCGAACAGCTCCTCCGGCCGGTAGCTGCGCAGCCAGCGCTCCAGCTCGGCCAGGTGCGCCGGGTTGCCGCGCACCTCGGCGATCGGCACCTGGTGGGCGCGGAAGGTGCCCTCGACCTGCTTGCCGTCGACGTCCGCCGGCCCGGTCCAGCCCTTCGGCGTGCGCAGCACGATCATCGGCCAGCGGGGGCGTTCGACGTCGCCGCCGGAGCGGGCGCGGCGCTGGATCTCACCGATCTCGTCGACCGCCCGGTCCAGCGTCGCGGCGAGCAGGTGGTGCACGGCCGTCGGGTCGTCGCCCTCGACCACGTACGGGTGGTAGCCGTAGCCGCGCATCAGATCCAGCAGGTCCTCGGCGGGGATCCGGTCCAGCACGGTCGGGTTGGCGATCTTGTAGCCGTTGAGGTGCAGGATCGGCAGCACCGCCCCGTCCCGGGCCGGGTTGAGGAACACATTCGACAGCCAACTGCCGGCGAGCGGGCCGGTCTCCGCCTCGCCGTCGCCGATCACGCAGGCGACGAGCAGGTCCGGGTTGTCGAACGCGGCGCCGTAGGCGTGGCTCAGCGCGTATCCCAGCTCGCCGCCCTCGTGGATCGAACCCGGCACCTCCGGCGCCACGTGGCTGGGGATGCCGCCGGGGAAGGAGAACTGGCGGAACAGCCGCTGCATGCCGGCCTCGTCCCGGGGGATGTGGTGGTAGAGCTCGCTGTAGGTGCCCTCCAACCAGGTGTTCGCGACAAGCGCGGGGCCGCCGTGGCCGGGGCCGGTGACGAAGATCGCGGACAGGTCCCGGTTGACAATGACGCGGTTGAGGTGCGTGTAGAGCAGGTTGAGTCCCGGGCTGGTGCCCCAGTGGCCCAGCAGCCGCGGCTTGATGTGCTCGGGCCGCAGCGGCTCGCGGAGCAGCGGGTTGTCGAGCAGGTAGATCTGCCCGACGGTCAGGTAGTTCGCCGCCCGCCAGTAGGCGTCCAGCCGGCGCAGTTCGTCGTCGGTCAGGGGACTGTGCAGGTCCAGCGCGGTCTCCATGCTGCGTCAGCCTCTCGTGGCTCGGGGTCGTCTGCCACTCGGGGAGGCGTCTGCCGTCCCCGACACGTCCAATCTCTCCCGTGGGCGGTGGCGCCGGTCAGGGCCGTAGGTCCCGGGCCGGGTGGGCGTCATGGCCCGTCCCCGTCGCCGGGGTCGAGCCCGCGTACCACGATCAGCGGGGCCGGCGAGTGGTAGAGCAGGGACTGGCTGACCTCGCCCAGGCTCGACTGCACAGGTCCGTCGCCCCGCGCGCCGACGAGCGCGAGCTGCGCCGAGCGGGACCGGTCGAGCAGGACGGTTCGGGGGTCGCCACGAACGGTCTGACAACTCGCGGCCACCCGGGGGTGCCGGGCGGCGTGCCGGTTGACCGCCTCTTCGAGCACGGCGTCGCCGCCGTCGTCGCGGTCCGGTTCGACCACCCGGACGGCGAGCAGCCGGGCGCCCCGGCGTTCGGCGCAGTCGAAGGCGTATCCGAGGGTGGCGCGGGACCCCGGCGAGCCGTCGTAGCCGACAAGCAGTGGGCCGGGCGGGGCCGGCTCGGTCCGACCGATCAGGACCGGACAGCCGGCCCGGGCGGCCAGTTCGACGGCCGGCGCGTCGGCCGGTACGCAGGCCGGGCAGGTGGCCATGCCACCGTCGCCGAGCGCGACCAGGAACGCGGCGTCGGCGGCCCGCAGCAGCGCCTCGACAGGTGAGCCCTCCACGATCTCGCCACTGAACGGCACCTCCGGCGCTGCGTCGGCGACGATCTGGCCGGCCCGCTCCAGCACGTTCTCGGCGTCGACGCGGGTGCCGCCGGCGGGGGCGGGGCCGCCGGTGGCGGCCCAGTTGAACGCGTGCAGCAGGTGCAGCGGCCGGTCGTGCGCGGCGGCCTCGCCGGCGGCCGTGCGGACCACCGTGAGGGCCTCCGCGGACCGGCCCACGCCGACCACCACCGCGCCGTGGCTGGGTGCGGCCATGGCGGCTCACCTCCCGACCGCGCTTTTCCCCACCGTAGACGGATGGTCGGGTCGGCCGGACCGGGTCGCCGGAATCGGCGGGCGCCGGGATGCTCAGCGCGGGGCGGGCACGGTGGGGTGGACGCGCAGCACCACGGCGGTGGCGTTGTCCTCGCCGCCGGCGTCGAGGCTGGCGTCGAGGAGGGCCTGGGCGGTGCGGGTCGGGTTCCGCCGGGCGGCGAGCAGGTCCCGCAGCCGGTGGTAGCCGAGCTGGTCGCTCACCCCGTCGGTGCAGAGCAGCCAGGTGTCCCCGCGGCGCAGCGGCACGGCTAGCAGGTCCGGATCGGGCCGGTCCGGGTGGCCGACGTAGCGCAGCAGTTGGTAGCGGGCCCGGGTCGCCTCCGGCGAGCCGACCGGCCACCAGCCGTGCAGCACGCCGAGCCAGGCCAGCGTGTGGTCGACGGTGACCAGCTCCAGCAGCCCGTCGCGCAGCCGGTACGCCCGCGAGTCGCCGATCTGCACCAGCCATCCCTGGTCGCTGTCCGGCTCGACGACGAGCGCGGTGAGCGTGCACCCGGTCAGCCCGACCTGTGCCGCGCCGGCCTGGCGTACCCGGGTCTGGGTCTCGGTGGCGGCGGCCCGCAGCCCGGCGGCGTCGACGGTCGGCCAGGCGGCGCGGACCTGTTCGACGAAGGTCCGGGTCGCGGTCGTGCCGGCCACCCGGCTGCCCTCGCCCTCGCCCATGCCGTCGCAGACCACGGCCAGTGGCAGTGTCTCGTCGACGTGCAGCACGTCGTAGTTCTCCGGGTAGTGGTGCCCGACCACGCTGCCCCCGGCGATCTCCAGGGTGAGCCGGCCGGCGGTGAGCCGGCGCGCGGCCTCGACCGGCCGGTCCAGCGGACGGCGACGGAACACCTACGGAACGTAACATCGGGCGGCGGTGGGCGGGGGTAGGCGGCGGCGTGTCATCTGTCAACCGGGGTTGACGAGCGCCGATTGTCAACCTACATTGACAGTATGAGTCAAGCGACGGAACTCGCGGCGGCGGCCGGCAGCACCGACCCGAAGGTCGGCCTGCGCGCGGTCCTCGCCCTGCGCCGGCTGCTCGAACGGCTCGAGGTGGTCCAGGTGGACAACGCCCGGCGGCAGGGCTGCTCCTGGCAGGAGATCGCCGACGCGCTCGAGGTCAGCCGGCAGGCGGTCCACAAGAAGCACGCCGGGCGGCCGGCGGTACGCGAGAGCTGGGAGGCGTGATGTTCGAACGATTCACCGACCGGGCCCGGGCCGTGGTGCGCCACGCGCTCGTCGAGGCCGAGACCGAGGGCCGGCGCCCGGTGGGCACCGAGCACCTGCTGCTCGGCGTGCTGGCCGACCGCGACAACCTGGCGGTCCGGCTGCTGTCCGCCGACGGCGTCGACGCCGACGGCCTGCGCGCGGCGGTGGCCCGCCACACCGCGCAGGGCGTGGACGGCCTCGGCGCGGCGGACGCGGCGGCGCTGCGCGAGATCGGCATCGACCTCGCCGCGATCGTGGCCCGGATCGAGGAGTCCTTCGGCCCGGACGCGCTGCGCGAGGCGGCGCCGCGCCCACGCCGGTGGTGGCGCCGGCGGCACGACGGCGGCCGGTTCTCGCCCCGGGCCAAGAAGGCGCTGGAGCTGTCGCTGCGGGAGGCGATCCGGCTGCGCCACCACCACATCGGCACCGAGCACATCCTGCTCGGCCTGCTGCGCGAGGGCGGCGGCCTGGGCGCGCAGGTGCTCGCCGAGGCCGGCGCCGACCTCGACGACCTGCGGCTGCGGGTCGAGGCGGCGCTGCGCGAGGCGGCCTGACGCCGGGTCGGGATTTCAAACCTGTTTGCGGTCCTCGCAACGACCCCGGCCGCCGGCTCGCCGCCGCGCCCGGCGTCCTGCACACTGACGCCGTGGACGGTGCAGAAGACAAGCGCCCGGTGACCGCGGAGAACCGGACCCCGCGCTCCGCCGTGGTGGTCAACCCGGTGAAGGTGGCCGACCTGGACGAGTTCCGGCGGACCGTGGACGGCGCGCTCGACGCCGCCGGCTGGCCGGCCCCGACCTGGCACGAGACCACGGTCGAGGACCCGGGTCGCGGCCAGGCCGAGGCGGCCGTCCGGGCCGGGGCCGAGGTGGTCTTCGCCTGCGGCGGCGACGGCACGGTGATGGCCTGCGTCACCGCGCTCGCCGGCACCGACGTGGCCCTTGCCGTGCTGCCCCAGGGCACCGGCAACCTGCTCGCCGCCAACCTCGGCCTCTCCGGCGACCTCGCCGCCGGGCTCCAGGTCGCCGTCGAGCGCGGGATGCGCCGGCTCGACGTGGGCGTGGTCGACGACAAGTGCTTCGCGGTGATGGCCGGGATGGGCTTCGACGCCCAGATGCTCGACTCGACCTCCGAGACCACCAAGAAGCGGATCGGCTGGCCGGCCTACCTGGTCGGCGCCGCCCGCCACCTGCGGGACCGGCCGATGCGCGTCTCGATCCGGATCGACGGCCGACCGCCGCTGCGCCGCCGCGCCCGCTCGGTCCTGGTCGCCAACGTCGGCCGCCTCCAGGGCGGGGTACGCCTGCTCACCGACGCCGAGCCGGACGACGGCTGGCTCGACGTGGCGGTGCTGACCCCGCGCACGCTCGGGCACTGGGTCGCCATGGGCTGGGCGTTGGTCCGCCGAACCGGCAGCGTGCCCCGGATGGAGGTGTTCCGGGCACGCACCGTCGAGATCGCCAGCAACCGGGCCCAGCCCCGCCAGCTCGACGGCGACCTGATCGAGCCGGGTCGCTCGCTCACCGCCACCATCCGGCCCGAGTCGCTCTGGCTCTGCGTCCCGCAGCCCGAGGACCATCCCGACCTGGCGGAGGACGCCGAGGCGGCCGGCGAGCGCGGCGAGCACCTGGTCGAGGAGGCGCGCCGTGAGTAGCACCAAGCTCGTCCCCGAGACCCGGCTGATGACCTCCGACGAGCTCTCCGCCGACGACGCCTGGCACACGCTGCGCCGGCACGGGGGCTGGTGCCTGCTGCGGGACGCCTTCATCCGGTTCCGCTACGGCGACGGCTTCAGCCACTCCCGCGCTCTGGCGTTCCAGCTCTGCCTGGCCGTGGTGCCGTTCCTGATCGCGCTCACCGGCCTGATCACCGACCTCGGCGCGGACGAGGGCGGCAAGGTCGTCGCCGACACGGTCCTGGCGATCACGCCGGGCCAGAGCGAGTCCATGGTGCAGGAGCTGCTGTCCGACTCGGACCGCACCGAGGACGTGGGTGAGCTGGCGCTCACCCTCGGTCTGATCACCGGGTTGGTGGCGTTGACCACCACGATGGCGCAGATCGAGCGCGGCGCCAACCGGATCTACGGCGTGGAGCGGGACCGCCCGGCGTTCCCCAAGTACGTGCGCGCCGCGGTGCTCGCCGTGGTCGCCGGCGTGCCCGCGCTGATCGGGTTCCTGATCCTGGTCGGCGGCGGCGCGGTCGGTGACTCGGTACGCCGGCACTACGAGTGGGGCGCCGTCGCCACCGTGATCTGGGACGTGGTCCGCTGGCCGCTCAGCCTCGGCCTGACCGTGCTCGCCGTCGCCGCGCTGTTCCGGCACACCCCCCGACGCAAGCAGCCCGGCCTGTCCTGGCTCTTCTTCGGCGCCGGCATCGCCATCGCCATCTGGTGGGTGGCCAGCCTGCTGCTCGCCGCGTACGTGAAGTACGGCGGCGGTTTCGGGCAGACCTACGGCGCGTTGACAGGCATGATGGCGTTGCTGCTCTGGGCCAACCTCACCGGGATGGCGCTCTTCGGCGGGCTGGCCTTCGCCGCCCAGTTGGAGGCGATGCGGATCGGGGTGGAGGAGCCGGCCCAGCCGGACCTGTGGGAGCCGGACGCGCAGCGCGAGGAGCTGTTCGACACCGGCGAGATGACCGCGCTCTGACGCCGCGCCGGTGCGGCGTGTACGAAACACACCGATCGGGTACAGCGCGCCTCGCAGAAGAACGAGGGAGGTGCGGTGTGACCGAGGTCAAGGAGTCCGGTCGCCGGCCGCTCGGCCACTTCGCGGAGCGGAGCCTGGTCGGGCTGCTCGCGGTGGCCGGTGCGGGCGTGGCGTTCGGCGTGCTGCTCATGCTCGTCCGGTTCCGGTGGAGCCCGCTCCAGCACGCCGACCACGAGGCGGCCGAGTGGTTCAACAACCTCGTGGCGCCGCACCATCCGCTCGTCACGGTGCTCCAGGCGATCACCGACCTGGGCGGCCGGCCGGTGCTGATCTGGCTTGTCACCATCGCCGTGGTGGGCCTGCTGATCCGTCGCCAGTCCCGGCTGGCGGTCTATCTGATCATCACCGGCGTGGGCGGGCTGATCCTCGACCCGTCGCTCAAGGCGCTCGTCGGGCGGCTGCGCCCGGTGGTGGACGTGCCGGTGGCGAGCGCGCCCGGCAACAGCTTCCCCAGCGGCCACGCGCTCGGCTCGTTCGTCGCGTACGGCGCGCTGCTGCTGGTGTTCCTGCCGGCGATGGCGCCGCGCTGGCGCAAGCCGGCCATCGCCATCGCCGCCGTGCTGATCTTCCTGGTCGGGCTGACCCGGATCGCGCTTGGCGTGCACTTCGTCTCCGACGTGCTCGGCGGCTGGCTGCTCGGCGCGGCCTGGCTGGGCGTCACCGCGTACGCCTTCCGGCTGTGGCGGCGCGAGCGCGGCCGGCCGGTGCCGCCGCTCACCGAGGGCCTGGAGCCGGAGGCGGGCGAGGAGATCGCCCCCGCGCCGGCCGAGGAGAAGGTGCTTGAACATCCCCGGTCCGCGGTGGCCGAGCTGCTTGTCGGCTGGGTGATCGTCTTCGGCGCGCTCTACGCCTTCGGCATGTACGTCAGCTACCACGCCAAGGGCACCGTCTTCGACTGGCTCGACACCGAGGTGCCCCGCTGGTTCGCCGCCCGGCACACCGACGCGCTCACGGATCTGAGCTGGTGGTGGAGCAAGTTCGGCGACACCCACGCCATCCTGCTCGTCTCGCTCGTGTTCTGCCCGATCGTGCTGGCCGTGTGGCGTCGCTGGCGGCCGGTGCTGTTCGTGGTGCTTGCGATGTTCGGCGAGCTGAGCCTCTTCCTCGCCAGCGCGCGGGTGGTGGAGCGGCCCCGGCCGCCGGTGGAGAACCTGGACGGGCAGATGCCCACCTCGTCGTTCCCGTCCGGGCACATCGCGGCGACCATCTGCCTCTGGGCCGCGATGGCGATCATCGTGTTTCCCCGCACCGACAGGTGGTGGCGGTGGCTGTTCGTGGCGATGGCCGTGATCATGCCGGTCGGCGTGGCGACCTCCCGGATGTACCGGGGCATGCACCACCCGACCGACTTCATGGGCGCGATCATCCTCGGCACGCTCTGGCTGTCGCTGCTCTGGTGGGTGATCCGGCCGAACGCCGACGTGGCGCGGGGCAACCAGCCGGCGATCGAGTCGGAGCAGGTGGACGAGCTGGACGACGAGCTGGCCAGGGCCGGCCGGGCGGACTGACGGCGATGCTGCGGGTGATGACCTGGAACATCCGGACCGGCGGGCGGGACCGCGACGGCACCGACCGCCGGGACCGGATCGTCTCGGTCGTCGCCGCGCAGCGCCCCGACGTGCTGGCCCTCCAGGAGCTGCGCGGGCTGGACCGCACGCTCGGCGGGCTGGCGGAGCGGACGGGCCTGGCGCCGTACGTGGCCCGGTCCTGCTTCGGCCAGCCGGTGGCGGTGCTGGTCCGGCCGCCGCTGCGGGTGCTGCGCGCCGGGCGGGTGCGCCGGCCGTTCCACCACGCCGCCGCCCGGGTCGAGGTGGCCACCGGGGCGGGACCGCTCACCGTGTTCAGCACCCACCTCAACCCGTACTCGGGTGGGCGGCGGCGGTGGGAGGCGGACTGGCTGGCGGCGGCGGTGCGGCGCACCGGGGGAAAGTTGGCCCTGCTTGTCGGGGACCTGAACACGCTGGAACCGGCCGTCGACCACGCCGACCGGCTGGCCGGGCTCGCCCCCGGATACCGACGCCGGCATGTGCGCCGCGACGGCCGTACCGTGGACACCCGCGCGGTGGCCCGGCTGCTCGGCGGCGGCCTGGTCGACCTCTGGCCGCGCTACGGCGACGGGTCCGGCGGGTTGACCGTGCCGACCGGGCACGGCGGCGCGGAGTTCGCCGGGATGCGGTTGGACTACCTGCTCGCCACCCCGGCGCTCGCCGAGCGGGTCCGCGCGGTGCGGGTGGTGCGCGACGGCGAGGCCGACACCGCCTCCGACCACTACCCGGTCCTGGCCGAGCTGGACCTCGGGCCCTAAGCCAGGTCGGACAGCACGATCGCCACGAAGATCAGGATCACCGCCTCGCTGATGATCCACGAGTGCGCGTTGGACCAGTCGCGGATCTTCGGCAGCAGGCGTTCCGCGCGGCTGCCGAGCAGCACCAGCGCGAGCAGCGGCAGCGCCAGCAGCAGCACGGTCAGCACCAGGAACGGCAGCAGGTGCCACCACGGCCTGTCGTGGCCGGCCAGGCTGCCGGCGACCGACGCCATGGTGACCTCGTCGCTGGGCATGGCGAGGAAGAGCACCACGCCGAGGGCGAACGCGAACGCGGGCCTCGGGTCCTCCAACTTGCGCATCCAGCCCGGCGGCTGGTTCCGCTTGCGCTTCAGAAACGTGATCACCATGAGTACGAGCAGCAGCACCAGCACGATCCAGTCGATCAGGTGCCGGCTGCCGCTGTCCTTCGAGCCGCTGCCGGCGCTGTGCCTGACCACCCGGAACACGCCGTACCAGATGGTCAACCCGACAAGCACGCCAAGCGCGGCGCCCGCCAGAAAGACCACCGAGCTGCGCCGTGGATCCCGGCTGGCGGCCAGGAAGACCGCGCTGACCAACTGCGGCCCGGCGACCATCACGAACGCCAGCGGCAGCACGGTGAGCAGGTTCATGGCCTCATTCTGTTGCCGCCCGCGCGGCGACGCGGCCGGTTCTACAGGATCAGGTTGAGCAGCACGGTCAGCACCACCGAGGCGACGATCGAGAACAGGATCATCAACAGGCAGCCGACCCCGCCGCCGGCGGGGCGGATCTCGAAGCGGCTCACAGCTCGCGCAGTCGGGGCAGCAGTTCCTCCCGGGCCCAGTCGATGAACATCGGCTGGCTGTCGCCGCCCACCTGGAGCAGCGCCACGTGGGTGAAGCCGGCGTCGACGAACTTCTTGAACGCCTCGACGTGCCGGTCGGTGTCCGGCCCGCAGGAGATGCCCCCGGCCACGTCCTCCTCGCGGACGAACTGGGTGGCCGCCGCGAACGCGTCCGGGTTCGGCAGGTCGGCGTTGACCTTCCAGCCCATCCCGAACCAGCGGAACTGGTCGTGCACGATCTTGCGGCACTCGTCCTCGTCCGGGCCGTAGCAGATGGCCACCTGACCGTAGCGGGGGCGGCCCGCGCCGCCGGCCTCTTCGTACATGTCGACCAGGTGGGGCAGCGGATCGGTGGCGATCATGGCGTCGGCGTACTCGGCGGCGAGCGTGGCCGACTGCCGGCCGGACGCGGCCACCGCCATCGGCACCGGCCGCTCCGGGCGGTCCCAGACGTACGCGTCGGGCACGTCGAAGTGGTTGCCGGAGAACGTCAGCGTCTCGCCGTTGAGCAGCGGCCGGATGATCTGGAGTGCTTCCTCGAACATCTCGTGTCGCTGCTGCACGTGCGGCCACCCGCCCACCACGTGCTCGTTCAGGTTCTCCCCGGCGCCGAGGCCGAGGGTGAACCGTCCGTCCGAGAGCACGCCGATGGTGCTTGCCTTCTGCGCCACCACCGCCGGGTGGTAGCGGCGGATCGGGCAGGTGACGAACGAGAGCAGTTCGGGCCGGCTGGTGGCGTGCGCGACGGCGCCGAGCACCGACCAGGCGTACGGGGAGTGGCCCTGCGACTCCAGCCACGGGTAGTAGTGGTCGGACATGACCAGATGGTCGAAACCGGCCGCCTCGGCGCGCACGGCGTGGTCGACCAGATCCTTCGGGCCGGCCTGCTCGCACATCAGGGTGTAGCCGACGTTGACCATGTCGCCTCTCCTTCCGGGTGGATTGTCCCGCTATACCCCGCCGGGCGCACGTCAACCTTGACGGCTTCCCGGATGCTGCCTACAGTCCGGCTTAACCGGTTCAGACCGGGAGGCGCACCATCCTGTGGTGGGGGTGACCGCCCCTGTGGCGGCCCGTGGCGACGCGGGCCGCCACAGGACTTAACCGGTTGCTTCACCGGGTCCATCGGCCTACGCTGATGCCGGCGTCCGGGCCGTCGCCACCTTCTGAGGACAGCCATGAAGAAGATGCTCTCCGTCGCGGGCGCCGCCCTGCTGACGGCCCTCACCGCCGTCTTCGCCTTCGGGCAGCCGGCGCAAGCCGCCACCGGTTTCTCCGTCTCCAACGGGCGGCTCTACGACGCCAACGGCAGCGAGTTCGTCATGCGCGGGGTCAACCACGCGCACACCTGGTACCCGCAGCAGACCAGCTCGTTCGCCAACATCAAGGCGCTCGGCGCCAACACCGTCCGGGTGGTGCTTGCCACCGGCGACCGCTGGACGAAGAACAGCGCCGCCGACGTGGCGAACGTGATCTCGCTGTGCAAGACCAACCGCCTCATCTGCGTGCTGGAGGCACACGACACCACCGGGTACGGCGAGGACGGCGCCGCCACCACGCTGGCCAAGGCCACCGACTACTGGCTGAGCATCGCCGACGTGCTCAAGGGCCAGGAGAAGTACGTCATCGTCAACATCGGCAACGAGCCGTTCGGCAACCAGGGCTACAGCGCCTGGACCACCGACACCTCGAACGCGATCAAGCGGCTGCGCGCCGGCGGCCTCACCCACACGATCATGGTGGACGGGCCGAACTGGGGTCAGGACTGGACGTTCACCATGCGTGACAACGCCGGCACCGTGTTCAACGCCGACCCGCAGCGCAACACCGTCTTCTCCATCCACATGTACGGCGTCTTCGACACCGCCGCGGAGATCACCGACTACCTGGGCCGGTTCCGTACCGCCGGGCTGCCCATCGTGGTCGGTGAGTTCGGCTTCAACCACTCCGACGGCAACCCCGACGAGGACACCATCATGTCCTACGCCCAGGCCAACCGGATCGGCTACCTGGGCTGGTCGTGGAGCGGCAACGGCGGCGGCGTCGAATACCTCGACATGACCACAAACTTCAACCCGGCCCAGCTCACCACCTGGGGCCAGCGCATCTTCGCCGGGGCCAACGGCATCACCGCCACCTCCCGCGAGGCGTCGGTCTACTCCGGCAGCTCGCCCAGCCCGACGACCAGCCCCACCACCAGCCCGAGCCCGACCACGAGCCCGACGACCAGCCCCAGCCCGACCACGCCGCCGACCAGCACGCCCCCGCCGGCCGGTGGCTGCACCGCCACCTACACCGTCACCAACTCCTGGCAGGGCGGCTTCCAGGGCGACGTCAAGGTGACCGCGGGCTCCGCCGCGATCAGCGGCTGGACGGTGAAGTGGACGTACGCCAACGGCCAGGCCGTCAGCCAGGCGTGGAACGCCACGGTCAGCAACAGCGGGTCGACCTGGACCGCCCGCAACGTGGACTACAACGGCCGGCTCGGCGCCGGCGCCAGCGCCACCTTCGGCTTCATCGGCAGCTGGACCGGCACCAACACGACGCCCGCGGTGACCTGCACCGCGAGCTGAGCACAGGTGGCCGGGTCCGCCGGGACCCGGCCACCTTTCTCCGGGTACGCCTCAGGCCGGTGCGGTCGGACCGTCGGCGTGCCTGCCGTGAGGGCAGAGACGACTCAGCCTCAGCCGCCCCGGCTTACGATTCGACCGAACCGTTCGGCGGTCACTCCGGCGCCCTGACACGCCCATACCGTTCCACCCACTAGCCGGGCGGGGCGTGGGTGGAACGCTATGGGTGTCTCCGGCGTCCGTCGAGAGCACCCGCGCGAAGCGGCGGAAGACGAACCGTCCTATCGGAAGGCGACGCACTCTCGGGCGTGGTCCTCGATAGCCTCAGCCAGTTCGGACAGCGCCGTGAGTCGATGCATCGGCAACGGTGAGCCGCACTCGCCGCACTCCAACCGGTCAATCCGGGTAGGCCACCACCAAACGTTGGTGTTGACTGGCACGCGCATCGGCTCTTCCTCGGACAGCACCGATCCACCTCCGTGACAGAGCCGGTGAGGCGCCCTGATCCGTGCCGGGGGTCAGGACGCCCTCCGATGGCCGACGGCCCGCACCGACATGACGTCCACTACGGGCCGCGCCTTTCCTGACCCCTAGTGCCAGTAGTGCAAGCAGTGCCAGGCGTGTCAGCGGTGCTGATCCGGGTAGGCGGCACGATGACGCCCGTGCCCATCCCGCACACGGCGAAGGAGATCGCCGACGATCTGACCCGCCGCATCGGCGCCGGGGAGTTTCCGCGCGGGACCCGCCTGCCGACGTACGACGCACTTGCCGCTGAGTACGGCTCGGCCCGGCGCACCGTCGCACGTGCCGTGGACACCCTCAAAGCGCACGGCATCGTGGTGGGCGTACCGGGGTCGGGAACATACGTTGCGGAGGCGTAGGCGCCCGGCGATGATCCTCAGGAAACAGCGTCGGCCCGAATCCTGAACTGGGCGAGGTGCGGGCGTACGGGCCGGGCTGGCGTACGATCTGGCGCGCGTCGCGCCGACCGGCCGGCGCGCGACCGTCGGGAGGGGACGTGATGAGCACGCCGGGGACCAGGGGGCGACCGTCGGGGCTGGTGATCGGCTCGCTCGTGGCCATCTCGTTCGGGACCGTGTTCATCCTGGTCAACAGCGGTGGCCTGCCCGCGCCGTGGCCGCTCGTGGTGCGGATCGCCGGTCTGTTGGTGGCCGCGCTGCTCCTGGTCGGCCTGTTCCGGGTGGCCCGGCACGCCCCACCGGCAGCGCAGGGACCGGAGGCGGCCGGCTTCATGGACCGCCGCTACTGGATCGTGGTGGCGCTGGAGGCGGTCGCGCTCTTCGGCGGCCTGGCCGTGATCAACGGCGTGCTCGACCGGCCCGCCGTGGCGGTGGCCTGGGTCGCGGTGGTGGTCGGTGTGCACTTCTTCGGCCTGGCCGCGGTCTGGAAAATGCCCCGCTACCACTGGCTCGGCGCGGTGATGACCGCGCTCGGCGTGGCCGGGTTCCTGACCTACGCCCTCGGTGGCGGCGCGGGAGCGGTCGGCCTGGTCTCCGGCGTCGGCTGCGGCGCTGCCCTCTTCGCCACCGTGGCCCTGGCGCTGCGCGACACCACCCGCCGGCCGACCTGACGTCCGCTCGGCTCTGACGTTGCCCGGGCGACGGCAAACGCACCCGGAACGGTTCAGACGGCGGTGACCTCCAGCAGCAGCGCCTGCTCCGGGTGCAGGGCCGGCAGTTGCAGGCCGACCGCACCGAGCACCGACCCGGGCAGCACCACCCCGGCACCAGCGCCAGCACCGGTATCAGCGCCTGTGCCAGCGCCAGCCAGCCAACCCGGCGGGGTCAACTCCAGCGCCGCCGGCTCCGGCACGCCTGCCGGCGGGCGCACGCGGTAGCGCCGTGCCGGGTCCAGGCCGGGCAGCCGCACCACGCCCGGCACCTGCGCGACGGACGTGGCCACCCGGCTGATCGCGTACACCGCCCGGGAACGGTCGTGGGCGACCACGCCGTGGGCCTGCACGGCCGGGTCCGGGTGGTCGACCCGGACCACCCGACCGCCGTGCAGCAGCGGGCGCAGCCGCTTGTGCAGCGCGACCCAGGCGGCCAGTTCGGCCCGCGTGGTCGCGTCGATGGCGCTGATGTCCCACTCGATGCCGTGGTGGCCGAAGAGCGCGGTGGCCGCCCGGAAGCCGAGGTCGTGCACGCGGCGCGTGGTGTGCGAGCGCTCCGGCCCGATGTGCGTGCCGATCAGCTCCGGTGGCAGCAGCAGCCCGGTCCAGCGCTGGATGGCGAGCCGTTCCAGCGCGTCGTTGCAGTCGCTGGCCCAGACCCGGTCGGTGCGGCGGAGGATCTCCAGGTCGACCCGGGCGCCGCCGGACGAGCAGCTTTCGATCTCCAGGCCCGGGTGACGGGCGCGCAGCTCGTCCAGCAGCCGGTAGGCCGCGAGCGTCTGGGCGTGCACGCCGGGTCGGCCGGCGTGCCCGGCCTCGGTGAGGTCGCGGTTGTGGTCCCACTTCAGGTAGGCGATGCCGGCGTGCTCGGTCAGCACCGCGTCGAGCCGGTCGAGCAGGTACGCGTACGCGTCCGGGTGGGCCAGGTCGAGCACCTGCTGGTGCCGCCACGGCGGGGGCAGCCGGCCGGGCGCCTGGAGCACCCAGTCGGGGTGGGCGCGGAACAGGTCGGAGTCGGGGTTGACCATCTCCGGTTCGACCCAGAGCCCGAACTGCATGCCGTGCCCGCGTACGTGGTCGATGAGCGGTTGCAGCCCGCCCGCCCAGACCTGCTCGTCGACGAACCAGTCGCCGAGCCCGGCGAGGTCGTGCCGCCGGCCCCGGAACCAGCCGTCGTCGAGGACGAAACGTTCCACCCCCACCTCGGCGGCCCGGTCGGCGAGCGCGCGTAGCCGGTCCAGGTCGTGGTCGAAGTAGACCGCCTCCCACACGTTGAGCGTGACCGGGCGGGGCGGGCGCGGATGGCCGGGCCGGGCGCGCACGTGGGTGTGCAGCGCATGGCTGAGCCCGTCCAGCCCGTCGGCCGACCAGGCCGCGTAGAGCAGCGGGGTGGCGTACTCCTCGCCCGGCCCGAGCACGATCTCACCGGGGGCGAGCAGCTCGCCGCCGCCGAGCGTGGCCTCGCCTGTGGGACGGCGCTCGGCCACCGTGACGTGGTCGCCGCTCCACGCGGTGTGCACCGCCCACACCTCGCCGTGCCCGAAGCCGAAGCCTGGGGTGCCGGCGACCAGCAGCAGCGTGGCGTCGTGCCCGGTGCGGCCGTGCCGCCCCTCGCGGACCCAGGCGCCCATCGGCCACGGGTGCCGCTGCGGCGCGCGTTCCCGGCACCACCGGCCGGTCAGGTCGAGCAGTTCGGTGGCGACCGCCGGCACCGGCAGCACCGGCGTCAGCTCGCGCAGCTCGTAGCGGCCGTCGCCGTCGTTGCGTACCCGGTGCCGCATCGTCAGCACCCCCGCCGCGTCCAGCGCGATCTCGACGGTGAGGCTCAACCCCGCGTCGGCGTCCACCGCCCGCACGGTCAGAAGGAGGGGGCCCTTCTTAACGCCTGGGGTAGATGAAGGGGCCCCTCCTAACAGCTCGTCGTGCAGCTCGATGCCGGTGAGGCGGAAGGCGGTGGACCAGTCCCGGCCGTCGCGGTGGCCGGCCAGCCCGGGCCGGCCACCCCAGCCCGCGCTCGCCTCCGGCAGCAGCGTCAGCACGGTCGGCGCGTCGAAGCTGCTCGGCACCACTGGCGCGACTGTGGCGTCGACGAGCGCGGGCAGATCGTCGGTGGACAGTGGCCCGAGGTCGGCGCCCCAGTGCACGACCCGGGGCAGGCCGGGGCCGCGTGCGTCGAGCACCAGGCTGGTCCGCGCGCGGCGCAGGTGGACGATCGTCATCCCTTGGAGGCTCCAAGCGTCAGGCCCCGGACGAACTGCTTCTGGAGCAGGAAGAAGATCACCAGGGTGGGGATCGCGACAAGCACGGAGCCGGCCGAGACCAGGTTGTTGTCGGTGAAGAACTCTCCGCGCAGGTTGTTCAGCGAGCTGGTCACCGGGAACTTGTCGCCGGTACGCATCAGCACGGTGGCCCAGAAGAACTCGTTGTAGATCCAGGTCACCTCCAGGGTGGCAAGCGCGGCCAGGGCCGGCCGGCACAGCGGCATGGTCACCTGCCAGTACTGCCGCCACACGCTCGCCCCGTCGACCATCGCGGCCTCGTACAGCTCGTGTGGCAGCGCCTTCATGTAGTTGCTCAGCACGAATACGCAGAAGCCGCACTGGAACGCCACGTTGACCAGGATCAGCCCCCAGTAGCTGTCGTAGAGCAGCTCCGAGTCGCTCATCCAGGCCGGCAGCGGGATCTCGGTGAACATCCGGAACAGCGGGATGAGCAGGGACTGCTGCGGCAGCAGGTTCGCCGCGGTGAAGAGGCCGAGCAGCGCGATGTTGAGCTTCCAACTGAACCGGGCGATCACGAACGCCACGCACGAGGCGAGGAAGAGCGTGAGCAGCACCGCCGGGACGGTGATGTAGAGCGAGTTGAGGAAGTGCTTGCCGAACTCGGCGGTACGCCACGCGGTGACGTAGTTGTCGACAGTCCAGCCGCCGAGCGAGACGTAGCCGTGGTCGGCGGTGTAGCGGTAGGAGCGGAACGAGGTGAGCACCGCCCAGAGCAGCGGGAACAGCCAGCCGACGGCGACCGTACCCAGGAAGACGTGCAGGACGACCCGGGCGGGCCGCACCGGCCGGCGGCGCCCGGGGGAGACGGCGGCGGTCATCGTTTGTCCTCCCGCATCACGGTCCAGAGGTAGATGGTGATGAAGACAAGCGAGACGGCGAGCATGATCGTCGCCAGGGCGGAGCCGAAGCCGATCCGGCTGGCCTCGCCTACCACGTTCTGGGTGACCAGGGCGGAGATCAGCTCCAGCCCGTTGCGGCCCTTGTTGATGACCCAGACGAGGTCGAACGCGCGCAGCGACTCGATCACGGTCACCACCAGCACGATGATGTTGATCGGGCGCATCACCGGGAAGACGACCCGGAAGAACGTGCTGGCCTCCGAGGAGCCGTCCACCGCGGCGGCCTCCCGCAACGTCGGGTCGACGCCCTTGAGCCCGGCCAGGTAGAGCAGCATGATGTAGCCGACGTGGCGCCAGCCGGCGGCCACCAGCACGGCCCAGATGTTGACGTTCGGGTCGCCGTACCAGTCGGTCTCGCCGCCGAACACGCCGTTGAGCAGGCCCTGGTCCCGGCTGTAGATGAGCTGCCAGATGAAGCCGACGAGGGCCAGCGAGAGCACCACCGGCAGGTAGAGCGCGGTCTGGTAGAACCGGCTGCCGCGCAGTTCCTTGTCCAGCAGCACGGCGAGGAACATGCCGAACGGGGTGGCCACCACGAAGAGCGCGGCCAGCCAGAGCAGGTTGTTCTGCACCGCGGGGACGAACGGCGGGTAGTTGTTCACCACGTCGTCGTAGTTCTTCCACCCGACCCAGTCGATCTCGCCGATCGGGCCGATGCCGTCCCAGTTCGTGCCGGAGAGCAGCACGGTCGCCGCCGCCGGCACCCAGACCAGGCCGAGGACGAGCAGCAGGGGCACCACCACCATCAGCGTGATCACCACGCGGTCGGTGCGGGACAGGAGCCGTAGCCGTCGGCCGCGACCACCCGTGGTGGTGGTCGCGGCCGGTGGCGGTACGGCGCGATCCGCTTGGATCAGGGGCAGGTCGGACATGGTGTCCTTCCCCCTTCCGCCGTCAGCTTGTGAAGATCGACTTCTTCTGGTTCTCGACGCTTGTGAGCATCCCGCTGATGTCCTTCGGGTCCTTGATGAACTGCTGCAACGCCGGGATCATCACGGTGGAGGCGAAGTCCGGCCGGGTGTCCCGGTCGAGGAACTGGGCGATCTCGGTGGCCGAGCCGACCAGCTCGGCGGCCTTCTTCTGGAGTGCGGTATAGCTGCCGATGTCCGCGCCGCTGTTGGCCACGAGCGTGCTCGGGTCGTTCTTGACCGTGATGTCGGCGGCGTCCTTCGAGCCCAGGTACGTCAGCAGCTTGGTGGCCGCGTCCTTGGACTTCGGCTTGCGGGCCATCATGTAGCCGTCGATCGGCGCGTCAAGTGCCTTCGCGCCGATCGTGGAGTCGATCTCGGGGAACGTGAAGAAGTCCAGGTCCTCCAGGTCGGCGCCGCTGAACTGCTGGCCGACGAAGAGACCGAGCAGATACATGCCGCTCTTCTTCTGCTGCAACGACTGGGCGGCCTCCTGCCAGGTGCGGCCCAGCGCGTCCGGCTGGTGCAGGGGGAGCAGGCCGGCCCAGGTGTCGAAGACCTTCTTGACCTTGTCGGAGGTCCAGGCCTCCTTGCCGGCCATCAGGTCGATGTGGAACTGGTAGCCGTTGATCCGCAGGTTGAGGATGTCGAACGTGCCCATCGCCGGCCAGCCGTCCTTGTCGGCGAAGGCGATCGGGTTCAGCCCGTCCTTCTTCATCTGCGCGCCGAGCGCGGTCAGTTGGTCAAGCGTGGTCGGCACCTGGTAGCCGCGCTGCGCCCAGACCGACTTGCGGTAGAAGACCGCCCACGGGTAGTACGACGCCGGCACGAAGTACTGCTTGCCGTCGTCGCCTGTGGACGCCTTCTTGAACGCGTCGGAGTAGCCGTCGAGTTTGCCCCAGACGTCGCTGAGGTCGCCGGCCAGGCCCTTGGACGCGAAGAACCGCATCCGGTAGCCGGCGAACCAGGTGAACACGTCGTCCGGCTTGCCCTGGAGATAGTTGTTGATGTTCTCCTGGAACGTGTTGTGGTCCACCGTGTTGATGTTGACGGTGACCCCGGCGGATGTCTTGAAGCCGTCCATCACCTTGGCGATGACGTCCTTGGGCTTCGGGTCCGACTGGTTCGAGCCGAGCGAGACGCTCTTCGCGTCGCCGCCGGAATCGGAGTCGGAGTCGCCGCAGCCGGCGAGCGCGCCGGTGCCGAGCAGCGCGCCCGCGCCGGCCGCGCCGGCCAGCAGCGAGCGCCGGTTCAGGCCGGCGACGGACGGGGGTACGAGCCGGGCGAGGTATTCGGCTTGCGAGCGGGGACGGGACATTGCGCCTCCTGCGTGGAGAGGTCTGCGACGAGATCCACCGAGAATCCACACGTCCGAACAGAAATAGCCGGTGGCGGTTGAAGCTACCCGTTGATTCGGCGCTGTCAATAGGGCGCAAAGGTGTTCTGGGCAGGGAGAAAAGATAGTAAACGTTGTAACGTCTGTCGATGTTGGGAAGTGTTGACTTGGGTGGCGTTCGGGGGCACCCTCAGCTCTCATGCGGACCTGGCACGGCGAGGGCATCTGGTACGGCGCCGACTACAACCCGGAGCAGTGGCCCGAGGAGGTGTGGGCCGAGGACGTCGACCTGATGCGCCGCGCCGGGGTCAACCTGGTCTCGGTCGGCATCTTCTCCTGGGCCCTCCTGGAGCCCACCCCCGACCGCTACGAGTTCGGCTGGCTGGACCGGGCACTTGACGTGCTGCACCACGGCGGGATCAGCGTCGACCTGGCCACCGCCACCGCCAGCCCGCCGCCGTGGCTGGCCCACCGGCACCCGGAGACGCTTCCCCGCCGCGCCGACGGCACGGTGCTGTGGCCCGGCGGCCGGCAGGCATACTGCCCCAGCTCGCCGGTGTTCCGGGAACGCTCGCTCGCGCTCGTCGAGGCCGTGGCGAAGCGGTACGCCGCACACCCGGCGGTCGTGCTCTGGCACGTCTCCAACGAGCTGGGCTGCCACAACGTGCACTGCTACTGCGACGTCAGCGCCGAGGCGTACCGCCGTTGGCTGCGCGAGCGCTACGGCGACCTGGACGCGCTCAACGCCGCCTGGGGCACCGCGTTCTGGAGCCAGCGCTACCACGACTGGGCCGAGGTGAACCCGCCGCGCGCCGCGCCGACCTTCGCCAACCCGACCCAGCAGCTCGACTTCCTGCGGTTCTCCTCCGACGAGCAACGCGCCCAACTGCGCGCCGAACGGGAGCTGCTGACCCGGCTCGTCGCCCAGCCGGTCACCACCAACTTCATGATCGGCATCGGCATCAAGCACATGGACTACCACTCCTGGGCGTCCGACGTGGACGTGGTAGCCAACGACCACTACCTCAGCGCCGCCGATCCGCAGCCACATGTCGGCTTGGCGCTCGCCGCCGACCACACCCGCGGCGTGGCCGGCGGCGCACCCTGGCTGCTCATGGAGCACTCCACGAGCGCGGTCAACTGGCAGCCCCGCAACGTGGCCAAGACACCCGGCCAGATGCGCCGCAACAGCCTGGCGCACGTGGCGCGCGGCGCCGACGGGGTGCTCTTCTTCCAGTGGCGCGCCTCCCGGGCCGGCGCGGAGAAGTTCCACTCCGCGCTTGTGCCGCACGCCGGGCCGGAGACCAAGGTGTTCCGCGAGGTCTGCCGGCTCGGCGCCGACCTGCGGGCGCTTGCCGAGGTACGCGGCAGCCGGGTCGACGCCGACGTCGCCCTGCTGTTCGACTACGAGGCGTGGTGGGGCGCGGAACTCGACTCCCACCCCAGCGTCGACGTCACCTACACCGACCGGCTGGCCGCGCTGCACGGCGCGCTGTGGCGGGCCGGCGTCACCGCCGACGTGGTGCACCCGTCGACCGACCTGTCCCGCTACCGGCTGGTCCTGGTGCCCACGCTCTACCTCACCCGCGACGCCGACACGGCCGCGCTGCGCCGCTTCGTTGAAGCCGGCGGCACCGCGCTCGTCACCTACTTCAGCGGCATCGTCGACGAACACGACCACATCCGGCTCGGCGGCTACCCCGGCGCGTTCCGCGACCTGCTCGGCGTACGCGCGGAGGAGTTCTTCCCGCTGCGGGCCGGCGAGACGGTACGCCTCGACGACGGCGCCCACGCCGACGTGTGGACCGAGTGGCTGCACGCCGAGGGCGCCGACGTGCTTGCCGCGTACGCCGACGGGCCCCTGCCCGGCGTGCCGGCGCTGACCCGGCACGCCGTCGGCGCGGGCGCCGCCTGGTACGTCGGCACCCGGCTCGACGACGCGGCCACCGACAAGCTTGTGGCCCGGCTGCTCACCGAGGCCGGCGTACGCCAGGTGGCGCCGGCGCCGGCCGGCGTCGAGGTGGTCCGCCGCCGGTCGGCGGACCGGAGCTGGCTGTTCGTGGTCAACCACACCGACGCGCCGGCCCACCTGCCGGTCACCGGCGTCGAGCTGCTCACCGGCGACCGGTGCGACGGCGAACTGACGGTGCCGCCGGGCGAGGTGGCGGTGGTGCGCGAGGAACCCGTGCCCGAGCCCGCGACCACCTGACCGGTAACCTGCCGCTCGCGCCGAGGAGGTCCACATGCTCGCCCAGCAACGGCAGAGCGCCATCCTGGAGCTGATCCGCCAGCGCGGCGGCATCCGGGTCAGCCACCTGGTGAGCCGCTTCGGCGTGTCGGACATGACCATCCGCCGTGACCTGGAGGTGCTCGCCGAGCGCGGCCTGATCGACAAGGTGCACGGCGGGGCGACGCTCGCCGGCCCCAGCTCGACCGAGGAACCCGGCTTCGCCGCCAAGTCGGCGCGGCAGCAGGCCGAGAAGCGGGCCATCGTGGAGCGGGCCGCCGGGCTCGTCGAACCCGGCATGGCCGTCGCGCTCTCCGCCGGCACCACCACCGCCGCGCTCGCGGCCCGCCTCGCCGAGGTACGCGGACTGACCGTGGTCACCAACTCGATCCCGGTCGCCGACGCGCTCTACCAGAACCCGCGCGCCGACCAGACCGTCGTGCTCACCGGCGGCATCCGCACCCCGTCGGACGCGCTCACCGGCCCGGTCGCCGAGGCGGCCATCGCCGCGCTCAACGTCGACCTGCTCTTCCTCGGCGTACACGGACTGAGCCGCCGCACCGGCTTCACCACCCCCAACCTGCTGGAGGCGGCGGTGAACCGCCGGCTGATCGGCGCCGCCCGCCGCCTGGTGGTGCTCGCCGACCACACCAAGTGGGAGACCATCGGCATCGCCACCATCGCCCCGCTTGAGGAGGCCGACGTGCTGATCACCGACGGCGGCCTGCCCGTCGAGGCCCGCCGGGAACTCGGCGAACAGGTCGGCGAGCTGATCGTGGTGGAGGTCGGCTGACCCATCCGCCGTCGGCCGTGCGCGTCTCGGCTTCGGCCGTGCGCGTCTCGGCTTCGGCCGTGCACGGTCCGGCGTGGTCGGCCCGCCCGGTGCAGCGTCGGCGGTCCGGCATGATCCGGTCGCAGAACACCCATCGGCGTACGTACTGGGCGTCCTCGGCCGAGACGCTGACGCCGGCGACGTCGATCCCCGGGACCAACGCCAGCGAATGCGCCGGGTGTACGCGAAACGCAGCCCTGCACCCAAAGACGCAGATCTTGGAAGGAAAGTGCCCCTGGGAGGGCCATTTCGTACCAAGATCTCTGCTGCATGCTTCAGGGGACGTCGGCGGCCACGTGCTACCGCTTGCGGTGAAGCGCGCTTCAACAACGATCCTTGCTCAGTGCGCCTGGCGAGCGGAAGAACCGCGAGCACTCCGCAGAGCGCACGAGGGAGGATCTTGACGTGAAGCCGGAACCACCGCGCAGTCTGGAGCAACGTAAGCAGGACACGCTGGCCCGCCTCAACGAGGACCTGGACGCATGGGTCGCGTCAGCAGACCGGGACGGGAGCCCCTATCTGGTGCCGCTGTCCTTCCTCTGGGACGGCGCGACGTTCCTCTTGGCGACAGCCGAATCCAACCCGACCGCGCGCAATCTACGTTCCTCTGGGCGGGTGCGGATGTCGCTGGGCCCGACCCGCGACGTGGTTCTCATCGAGGGCACCGTCGAGACGTTCTCGCGCGAGACCGTGCCAGGCGAGCTGGCCGACGCGTTCGCCACGAAACTCTGGGACGCGCGGGTCGGCACCACGCGCTACGCGTACTTTCGGGTGACGCCTCGCCGGATACAGGCATGGCGGGAGGAGAACGAAATCGCTTGCCGTGACCTCATGCGCGGTGGTCGTTGGCTGGTCTGACGGCTGTCTCACAGGCACTTCTCAGCGACGGCGGTTAGGGTCCCCTCACCATGCGTCCGACGGTCCATGTCGGAGCGCCGTCCCGCGGGAGAGACGATGGTCTTCAAGAAGATGTTGAGCGCGTTCGGCGTGGGCGGCCCCAGCGTCGACACGGTGCTCGCCAACCCGAACACCCGGCCCGGCCTGGCCCTGGACGGGCACGTCAACCTCGTCGGCGGCGACGCCCCGGCGCGCATCGAACAGATCAGCGTCGGCCTGGTCACCCGGGTCGAGATCGAGGGCGGCGACAGCGAGTACGCCGGCGTCATGGAGTTCCACCGGATGCCGGTGAGCGGCGCGTTCGAGCTGGCGCCGAAGCAGCAGCTCGCCATCCCGTTCCAGTTGCCGGTGCCGTGGGAGACCCCGGTCACCGACGTCTACGGCCAGCGTCTGCACGGCATGACCATGGGCCTGCGTACCGAGGTCGCGGTGGCCCGGGCGGTCGACAAGTCCGACCTGGACCAGGTGTCGGTGCACCCGCTGCCGATCCACGAGCGGATCCTCGACGCGTTCCAGGCGCTGGGTTTCCGGTTCAAGCACGCCGACCTGGAGCGCGGACACATCTACGGGGTGCCGCAGACGCTGCCGTTCTACCAGGAGATCGAGTTCTTCGCGTCGCCGCAGTACGCGCAGACCGTCAACGAGGTCGAGTTGACGTTCGTGACCAGCCAGCAGGGCATCGAGGTGATTCTGGAGTGCGACAAGCGCGGCGGTTTCCTCACCGCCGGGCACGACGCCTTCGGTCGATACTCCATCCCGCACACCGACGCCGCCCGCACCGACTGGGTGCCTGTGGTCGACGGTTGGCTGCAGGAGACCACCTCCCGGTACGGCGGCCTGCGCGCCCAGGGCTTCGGCGGGCAGGCCCACCACGGCGCGCCGGGCCACTACGGCGCCCCCGGCCACTACGGCGCGCCGGGTCACCACGGCCGTCGCGGCCCCGGCATGGGCGGGGTGGTGGCGGGCGCCGCGCTCGGCGTCGCCGGTGGGCTGGTCGCGGGTGAGCTGATGGAGGACGCCTTCGGCGGCGACGACGACGGCGGCGGGGACTTCGGCGAGGAGTGACCACACGCGACGACGCCCCCGGGACGGATCCCGGGGGCGTCGCCGTTCGCATGCGGAGCGGTCAGTGCCGGCCCCGACGCTCCCGGCCGGAGCGGCGCGCGCTGCCCGCCTTGGACAGGCCCCGGCTGACCAGGTACGCGCCGGTCAGCGCGGTCAGGTACCACCAGGCCTGGTTCGGGTTGTTGATGTTCAGGCCGTTGGCGGTGGTGCCCTTCCAGAACGCGGCGATCACGACGACCGCGGCGGCTGCGGCGTACACCCAGAACTCGGTGGTGAGGAACGCCTGCTTCGTCTCGGTGCCGGGGGCGGGCATCTCCTCCCGGTGACCGTCGTGCATCGACGGCATCGGACGCGTCGGCGACTCCTGCATGCCGGTCCGGTTCTGGACGTCGGACATCGGCCGGTTCATCGGCCTGGTGGATGCAGCCTGCGTGCTCATCTGGTCCTCCTCAGGATTTGATGAGTCGTTACCTGCACACCCTCGCCCCGCTACCGCAGGTCGGCCACGGCACGGTTCGCGCTCAGTGGCGGGGGCACCCTCCGTCTACCCCGCCCCCGAGACAAGGTAACCGCCGGATCCCGTCGGTATCCGCCGCCGTCGCGGACCCGGACATTCCGCGATCCCGGTACGAGATGTCCCCCCGTACCCCAATCTGCCGTTCCTTCCGGCGCGCGCCGGGGTGTCCCCGGTTTCAGCCAACGGACCCCGGGCACGCACCAGGGACACCCACACCGAAGCTGCGAGGTGGTTGACGTGCGTGAGGACGACATGCGGCAGGACGCCGCCCGGCGGGCCGAACAGCGGGTCGCCGGCGGGGTGTACGGCGAGGGCGCGCTCGACGAGGTCACGGTGCCGCAGACCGACGTCGAGCGGATGACGCAGGAACTGGATCCGGACGACCCGGCGGACGTACCTGTCGACCCGACCGTGCTGCGCGACGGCGGACCGACCCGGGGCCAGGGCGCGGTGACCACGACCGGCGGCACGGCCGGCCCGGCGAGCGTGCGCCGGGTGGCCCGCCAGCCGGAACGGCACCCGGGCAAGGTGGCGCCGACGACCACCGGGGACGCCACCACCGGTGGGATGAGCACCCCGGCCGGCGGTTCCACGAGCGACGCCTCGGCCCCGGGCGCCCAGGTCGGCAACGTCACCGACGAGGGCGCCAACCCCGGGTGAGTGGTGTTAATAAGGGGCCCCGCCTCTACCGAATGCGTTAAGCGGGGGCCCCTCCTTACATCCGGAGGATGCCGAGGCGCTGGGTGGCTCGCGTCAGGGCCACGTAGAGGTCGCTGTGGCCGCGGGGGGACTCGGTCACGATCCGGTCCGGGTCCACCACGAGCACCGAGTCGAACTCCAGGCCCTTGGCCTGCTCGGTGCTGAGCACCACCACCCGGTTCGCCAGTTCCGGCTGCTCGCCCACGGCCGCCTCCGGCAGCGCCGCCACGACCGCGTCGCCCCACTCGGTCACCCGTCCGGTCGGCACGATCACGCCGAGCCGCCCGTCGCCGAGCGAGGCGGCCTCGCGGGCGGTCGCCTCGACAAGTTCGCCGACGAGCCGGTCCGCCGGGACGGTCCGGTCCCACGGGGGTACGCCTGTGGCGCGTACCGAGCGGGGTGGGCGCAGCGCTGGGTCGATCTCGGCGAGCACGCCGGCGGCGACCGCCATGATCTCGGCCGGCGTGCGGTAGCTGACGGTCAGCTCCTCCAGCCGCCACCGGTCCGCCACGTACGGGCGCAGCGCCTCGCCCCAGGACGGGGTGCCGGCGAGCGCGCCGGTCTGCGCCACGTCGCCGACGATCGTCATCGACCGGCTCGGGCACCTGCGCATCAGCAGCCGCCAGGCCATCGGGCTCAGCTCCTGCGCCTCGTCGATGATCACGTGCCCGAACGCCCAGGTCCGGTCCGCGGCGGCCCGCTGGGCGGTGGTGAGCCGGTCGGACTCCTCCTGCCGTTCGGAGAGCCGGGCGGCGTCGATCAGGTCGGTGACGCCGAGGATCTCACCGCCGTCGGCCTCGTCCTCGACGTCGATCGAGCGGGAGCCCCGCCAGATCTCCAGCACGCCCTCGGCGTACTCGCGTTCCATCGTGCGGATCCGTTCCCGGCGGGCGGCGGCGGCGCGTTCGTCCTCGCCGAGCAGTTCGGCGGCCTCGTCGAGCAGCGGCACGTCGGCGGGGGTCCAGCCGCCTGGCTCCCGGTGCAGGGCGGCCCGCTCGGCGTCGGTGAGCGTCGGCGCGGCGGTGGCGAGCCGTTCCGGCGACGCGAACAGGTCGGCGAGCAGTCGCTGCGGGGTGAGCACCGGCCACAGCTCGTCCAGCGCGGCGGCGATCTCCGGCTCCTCGCGCAGCTCGCGGCGGATCTCCGCCCGGTCGGCCTCGGAGAGCAGGTTGTCGCCGCCGAGCGGGTCGGCGCCGATCCGTTCGGCCACCTGGTCGGCGAGCGCGTGCACGATCTCGATGTCGAACAGCGCGCGGGCCAGGTTGTGCGGCCGGCCGGTGCGGCGGACCCGGTCGCGGGCCTGGCGCACGGTTTCCGGGTCGAGCGTGAGCACCTCCCGCTGCGGCAGCTCGATGGCGACCGGTTCGACCGGCACCCACTGCCGGTCCCGGACCGCCTCGGCGAGCGCCTCGGTCCAGACGGCGCGGCCCTTGAGCGCGGCGGTGGTGGCCGGCTCGGCGCTCCGGGCGTGCACGCCGGGGAAGAGGTCGGCCTGGGTACGCAGCAGCACGCCGGTCTCGGCGAGCGCCGGCAGCACCTGGGAGATGTAGCGCAGGAACGTGGCGTTCGGGCCGACGAGCAGCACGCCCCGGGTGGCGAGCTGCTGGCGGTGGGTGTAGAGCAGGTACGCGGCCCGGTGCAACGCCACAGCGGTCTTGCCGGTGCCCGGACCGCCCTGCACCACCATGACGCCCGGCAGGTCGGCGCGGATGATCCGGTCCTGCTCGACCTGGATGGTCTCGACGATGTCGCGCATCCGGCCGGTGCGCCCGGCGTTGAGCGCGGCGAGCAGCGACGCCTCGCCGGTGACCTCCTCGTGCGCGGTGGGCGAGGCGGCGGTGATGTCGAGCACCTCGTCGTTGAGCCCGGTGACCTTGCGGTCGCGGGTGCGCAGGTGCCGACGCCGGCGTACGCCCTGCGGGTTGGCGGCGGTGGCCAGGTAGAAGGGGCGGGCGGCCGGCGCGCGCCAGTCCATCAGCAGCGGGTCGTAGTCGCCTGCGGGGTCGAAGATGCCGATCCGGCCGATGTAGCGGCTGGCGTCATCGTCGCCGTCGAGGCGGCCGAAGCACAGGCCGGACTCGACGGCGGAGTACTGCTCGACCTGGTCGGCGTACATCGCCACGGTGGTGTCGCGCTGCGAGCGGGCCTGCTGGGTGCCGCCGGTGTGGCGCAGCTCCTCGTCGAGCCGGCGGGCGGCCTGCTCGCGCAGCCCGTCCAGCCGGTCGTAGAGCATCGAGACGTACTCCTGCTCGCGACCGATCTCGTCGCCCTGGTGCAGCTCACCCGACACGTCGGAGTGCGTTGACAAGCCGGCTCCTCATTGACTAAAATTGCCGAAAGAATGGCATCCAAATGCCATTCTTTTTTTGTGTCTGAACTGAGAAAGATAGCGCGTCGCCCGCCATTCGACCAAGCCCGGACACGGTTCGGGGCCCGGTCGGCGTGCGCCGACCGGGCCCCGAACCCGGCGTCGTTCAGCCCTTCGCGGCCTGGTAGAGCCGCTCCGGCGTGACCAGCCCGGCCACCACCCGGCCGTCGTCGGTAAGCAGCACGCTGAACAGCTTGCCCTTGAGCAGCCGGCCGCTGCCCCAGTCGCCGCTCACCTTCGGCAGATCGCCGAGCACCTTGGCGAGCATGTCCGCGTCCGGCGCGTCCGCGCCGGCCTTCGCGCCGCCGGCCTTGCCCGCGTCGCCGAGCTCGGCGACCACCACCGTGGTCCAGCCGGTGCCGACGGTACGCACGTCCGGCCGCTCCGCGTCGGCCTTGCCGGGCTTCGCGCCGGGCGCCCGGCCGGCCGGGCCGGGGCGCGCGTCGGTCGACTCCTCGGTGACCTTCACGCCGGGCGGCGGGTTGAACCGGAACTGGCCGGCGTCCGGGGTGCGGAAGTCGACCTGGGTGAACGCCACCTCGAAGGCCGGCTCGTCCTGACCGTCGGCGAGCACCTCGAAGCGCAGCGGCACGTGCTCCTTGGCGTCCAGCGCGATCCGCACCTGGTGCACGAGCGACGCCTTGTCGCGCGGCGTGAGCACCAGCTCGTACGCGTCCCGCCCGGCCACGGTGGCCGTCCGGCCGACGGTCACCGCGGTGGTCGGGTCGATCGCGGCAAGCGCCTGCTGGGCGGCGTCGGCCGGGGTGGCCGGCGCGGTCGCCAGGTCCTTGCCGTCGGCGGGCAGCTCGCGGTGGACCGCGGTGTTCTCCCGGCTGTTCCAGGTCCAGACGTCGCGGCCGTTGCGCAGCACGTCCTGCTCGCCGAGCGTGTCGACCAGGGCCAGCCGCTGCCGGTCCTCGCCGCCGTACCAGACCCGCAGCGTGTGGGTGCCGGAGACCAGGCCGGCCAGCTCGTTGCCGGTGGCCCGGCCGGCGAGCGCGGCGATCGGCGGCAGGCCGAGGTCGGCGCGCTGCACCACGGTGCCGGAGAGCCCGTCCAGGCGGGACGTCCGCAGGTCGTCCAGGAGCTGGGCGGCGCTGCGCGGTGGCAGGGCCGGGTCGGCGCCGGCGGCGAACGCGCCGATCGCGGCGCCGCCCCCGATCACGGCGACCCCCGCGGTCACCGGGACCAGCCAGCGCAGCACGGCGCGGTTCTTCATCACAGACATAGTGTGCACCTCCTGCGTTCCATGCTGCGGGATCGTCGCTGTGAGGACGCTGAGCAGATCCCCTACGGGTGACCCGGGGGTGGCACCCTGGGCCGGTGCGGTTGCTGGTGGTGGAGGACGAGACGCGGCTCGCCGCGGCGTTGCGCCGGGGCCTGTCGGCGGAGGGTTTCGTGGTGGACGTGGCGGCCACCGGCCCGGCCGGGCTGGACGCGGCCCGGCACGGCGACTACGACGCGATGATCCTCGACGTGATGCTGCCCGGCCTCTCCGGCTACGAGGTGGTGCGCCGGCTGCGCGCCGAGCAGCGCTGGCTGCCGGTGCTGATGCTCTCGGCCAAGGACGGCGAGTACGACCAGGCCGACGGCCTGGACTGTGGCGCCGACGACTATCTGACCAAGCCGTTCTCGTACGTGGTGCTGCTGGCCCGGCTGCGGGCGCTGCTGCGGCGCGGCGCGCCCCGCCGGCCGGCCGTGCTCACGGTCGGCGACCTGCGCCTGGACCCGGCCCGACGGCGGGTCACCCGGGCCGACGTCGAGGTGGCGCTCACCAGCCGCGAGTACGCGCTGCTCGACTACCTGATGCGTCGTGCCGGCGAGGTGGTGTCCAAGACCGAGCTGCTGGACCACGTCTGGGACGCCTCGGTGGACACCGCCCCGAACGCGGTGGAGGTCTACGTCGGCTACCTGCGTCGCAAGATCGGCCGGGAGCGGCTGGAGACGGTGCGCGGGGCCGGCTACCGGTTGGCCACATGAGCCGCCCGTGGCCGCGTCTCGGCCTGCGGGCCCGGTTGCTCGCGCTCGGCGTGCTCGGCCTGGTGCTCGGTTTCGCGCTCGGCGGCGCGCTGCTGCTCGGCGCGCTCGGCTGGACGCTGCAACGCTCGGTCGACGCGGAGGCGCTGCGTACCGCGGACGCGGTGGCGCTGCTCACCGCCGAGGACGCGCTGCCGGATCCGCTGCCGGTGGCCGGCGGGCAGTTGCGCGTGCAGGTGGTCGACGCGCAGGGCCGGATCCGGGCCGCCTCCATCGACGCGGACCGCCTCGTGCCGATGCTCGGCCCGGACCGGTTGCGCCCGGGGGAGCGGCAGCGGCTCGTGGTGGACGGGCGGCGGGTCGGCCTGTCCGGGCCGGTGCGGGTGGTGACGGTGCCCGCGGGCACGCCCGCGGAGCCGCGTACGGTGCTTGTCGCGAAGTCGCTGTCGGACGTGCGGCACAGCCTGCACGTGGTGCGCAACCTGCTGTTCGTCGGCTTCCCGCTGCTGGTGGCGGGGCTGGCGGTGGTGGCCTGGCGGGTGGTGGGGGCGACCCTGCGCCCGGTGGAGGAGCTGCGCAGCGGCGCCGCCGAGATCACCGGGCGGGCCGGGGCGGAACGGCTGCCGGTGCCGGCCGGGCAGGACGAGATCCACCGGCTCGCGGTCACGCTCAACGACATGCTGGACCGGTTGGCCGCGTCCCGGGACCGGCAGCGGGCGTTCGTCGCCGACGCCGCGCACGAGTTGCGCAGCCCGTTGACGAACATGCGCACCGAGCTGGAGGTGGCCCGGCGCCTCGGCGACGACACCAACTGGCCGGCGGTGGCCGACGACCTGCTCGCCGACACCGAGCGGCTGAGTCGCCTGGTCGACGACCTGCTGCTGCTGGCCCGCCTGGACGAACAGGCGCCGCCGGACCGTCGTGGCCGCGCCGGGGACGGCTGGCCGGCGCCCGTGGGTCCGGTGGAGCTGGGCGAGCTGCTGCGCGGGGTGGCTGCCCGCTACCCGTCCCCGCCGGTGCGGCTGACGCCGCAGGAGGGGGCGCGGTGGACCGAGGGGGATCCGGGCGAGTTGCGCCGGGTGCTCGTCAACCTGGTCGAGAACGCGCTGCGGCACGCGGAGAACGGGGTGGAGCTGGCGGTCTCCGGCCCGGACGGGCCGTACCACCTGGTCACGGTGACCGACGACGGGCCGGGCATCCCGGCGGCGGACCGGGAGCGGGTGTTCGCCAGGTTCACCAGGCTTGATGACGCGCGGGCCCGCGACGCCGGCGGCGCCGGCCTCGGCCTGGCCATCGTGCGTGAGCTGGTGCGCCGGGCCGGCGGCACGGTGGAGCTGGCGGACGCGACGCCCGGCGCCGCCGCGCCGGGGCTGCGGGTGACGGTACGGCTGCCGGTGCTTGCCGACGTCGACCCGGAGTGACTGTCAGCGGCGTCGTTTCGTGCAGACCGGCCCGGCGCGGGCGACCGTGTCGGTGGACCAGACGAGCGCCACGGTGAAGCAGTAGTCGGTGGTGCGGTCGAGCCCGTAGGCGATGTAGTCGCCGGTGCCGGCGGGCAGCGTCGCGAACGTGCCCTGCGGTTGGCCGGCGCGGCCACCGGCGACCACCACCGGGCCTTCCGCGCCGTTCGGGTACGTCCAGCTCAGCACGATGCTGTCGCGCCTGTCGGTGAGCGTGAAGCGGCCCGGTGGGGTGCCCGGACGGGCGGCCGGCGGCGCGCTCGCGGTGGGGCGGGCGGAGGCGGGCGGCCGGCTCGACGGGCCCGCCGACGGCCCGGTCGTCGGCGTGACCGGGGTGTCGCGCGAGTCCACCTTGGACACCCCGGCGATCACCGCGATGGTGCCGAGCAGCAGCGCCACCACCACGCCGAGGACCGCCAGCGGCAGCCAGGGCCGTTCGCGCCGGGGCGGGACGGGCGGGCGGGGCACGTGCACCGGCAGGTAGCGCGACGGCGACTCCGGTGGCGGCGGCACCCGGCGTACGCCGGGCGGCGCGTCGTCGGCGAGCCCGGCCACGGTCGGCGGCAGCGCGTCCTCGCCCGGCCGCCACGGCTGCTCCGCCGGCTCACCCGGCCGCCACGGCTGCTCCGCCGGCTCACCCGGCCGCCACGGCTGCTCGACCGGCTCGTCGGGCGGCCACGGATAGTCGTCGTACGGGTCGCCGTCGGCCTCCGGCGGGGTGCGGGGCGTCGGCACGTGCGCGGTGTCGGCGGCCCGGCCGGCTGGCTGGTAGAGCGGCGTCTCCACCGGGTCGTCGAGCGCGGGCGGGGTGTAGGGCGGCAGGTCGGGCGGCCCCTCGGCGGGCGGGGGGACGCGGGCGGCGGGCACCACAGGCGTCTCGCGGGCGGGCGGCTCGGGCGGCGCGGCGCAGACATGGTCGGGGTCGGCGGCGGCCCGGGCCAGCCCGGCCACCTGGACGGCGAGCGGGTCGTCCACGGCCAGGTGCTGGCGACACAGGTCCTCGGCGAGGGCCAGGTGCTCGTGCGCGTCGGCGTACCTGCCGCAGTCGCGTTCCATCGCGCCGAGCTTGGCGAGCATCTTGATGCCGCTGGGGTGCCCGTCACCGTAGACCTCGCGGTGCAGCTCCCAGGCGTCCTGGAGTCGGTCGCGGGCCACGTCGCACTGGCCGCGCGCGTATTCCACAGTGGCCAGGTCGGCGTGCGCGGCAAGCACCCGTTGGGACTCCGGCCCGTCGCGGGCGGTCAGTTCGATGATGACGTCGGAGTAGAGCCGGGCGGCCCGGGCGTCGCTGCCGACGCGGTGCAGCACGGCGGCGAGCGTCGCGGCGGCGGTGACGGTGCGCTCGTCGGAGCGCCCGAACAGCCGGGTGGCCGCCGCGTACGCGAACGCGGCCCAGCCGCGGGCGGAGTGCGGCTCGCCGAGTGCGACGAGCAGCCGGGCCTGGAGGCCGGCCGCCTCGGTCAGCTCGGGGGAGGCGTTGCCGGGGCGGGGATCGGCGTCGCTGAGCGCGTCGGCGAGCAGTCGCTGCGCGCCGGTGAGGTCGCCTTCGGACACCAGGTGGTGCGCCTGGACGGTCAGGTCAGCGAAGCCGGAGGACACGCCCCATCGTGCTCATCCGGCGACGGTAAGTACAAGCCCCGGAGTGGATCAGTTTGGTTCCGATCCGGTCAGGTGTTCGTCGAGCGTCTCGCTGATCCGGCGGAGCTGGTCGACCTGGGCCGGGCTGAGCGCGTCGAACAGGTGCCGGCGTACCCCCTCGACGTGGCCGGGGGCGGCGGCGGCCAGGGTGGCGAAGCCGTCGTCGGTGAGGACGGCGAGCTGGCCACGCCGGTCGGTGGGGCAGTCCTCCCGGCGGATCCACCCGGCGGCCTCCAGCCGAGTGGCGGCGTGCGAGAGCCGGCTGCGGGAGGAGCCGGTGGCGTCGGCCAGCTCGCTCATCCGCAGCCGCCGGTCGGGGGCCTCGGAGAGCCGGACCAGGATCTCGTAGTAGGCGTGCGGCATGCCGGCGTCGCGTTGCAGCTCGCGGTCGAGCGTGTCCATCAGCGCGCGGGAGGCGGCGAGGAAGGCCCGCCAGGTCCGCTGCTCGTCGGGGTCCAGCCACCTGGTCATGACGCTCATCATAGCGCCAATGGTTGAACGCTCAACCAAATCGCGCTACCGTCGGTGTCATGGGAATCCACCGCCTCAACCACGCCGTCCTCTACGTCAGTGACCTGGAGCGCAGCGTCGCCTTCTACCGCGACGTGCTGGGCTTCCGCCGGGTGGAGATGACGCCGGACGGCTTCCGCGGCGCCGCCTTCCTCCAGGCGCCCGACTCCACCAACGACCACGACCTCGGCCTGTTCGAGGTCGGCGCGGCGGCCGGGGCGTCCCAGGCCGGCCGGGCCACCGTCGGCCTCTACCACCTCGCCTGGGAGCTGGACACGCTCGACGAGCTGGGCGCCACCGCCGAGCGGCTGGCCGCCGCCGGCGCCCTGGTCGGCACGTCCGACCACGGCACCACCAAGAGCCTCTACGGCCGCGACCCCGACGGTCTGGAGTTCGAGGTCGTCTGGATCGTCCCGGCCGACCTGCTCGACGACGCCACGCTCGCCGCCCGCAAGCGGATCGGCCGGCTCGACCTCGACCGCGAGCGGCAGCGCTACGGCGGACAGACCCGCGGCGGCGTGGGCGTCTCCGTCCCGTCCTGACCGGGGTTCCCGACCGGTCCGGTCGCGCGGTGCGGTAGAAACGGCACCATGTCGACCGACGCCGTCCTGCGCGAGCTGCTCGTCCGCCAGCTCGACCACTGGCTCCCCGCGGCGCTGCACCGCGCGCGGCGGGCCACGCTCGCCCTCGCGTACGCCGGGGACGCCGCCGCCGGCGCGGAGGCGGCGCTTGGCGTGGTGGGCGAGTTCGCCGACCGGCTGCGCGGACGGCGGCTGACCGTGCTGGTGCTCGCCGACGGCGACGCGGAGCTGCCGACGCGGATCGGCGCGGTCGAGGCCGGCCTGCCGGCCGACGTCGCCGTGCACGTGGTGTCCGGCCGGCCGGACCGGCTGCCGGTGGCGCTCAAGGCGGCGGGCGCGGGCGGCGCGCCGCTGCTCGCCGTGGTCGACGGCGGCGACCCCGACCCGGCGCTGCTGGCCGCCGTCGCGTCCGGTCGACCGGCCGAGCTGCTGCTCGTCACCGAGCCGGGCCGGTCGCTGCGCCCGGCGCTCACCGCCGCCGGCTTCCCGCTCGTCACCGAGGTCGAGCTGGTGCCGGCCGGCGACGCGCCGGCCCGGCTGCTCGGCTACGGCACCGGCTCGGACCGGGGCCTGGAGGCGCTGAAGGAGGCGCTCTGGGCGGTCGACGAGTTCGCCGGGGTGCGCTACCGCGACCCGGCCGACCCGGCGGGCCGGCTGCTCGACATCAGTCTCGATCCGGAGCCCGGCCCGCTGCGCCGCGAGCTGCTTGCCGAGCTGGGCCGCTCCGGTCCGCGCACGGTGACCGAGCTGCGCCGGTTCGCCGCGACCGCCACGGTCTACCGGGCCGCCGACGCCAACCGCGCGCTCGCCTCGCTGCTCGACGGCGGCGCGGTGACCCGCGACCCGGAGCCCGGCCGGCTCGGCGGTGACGTGGTGATCAGCCTCGTGCCGACCGCCTGACCACCGAAACCGCCCGTACGACGAGTGGGGGGGGGGCGGCCCCCCCCCCCCCCCCCCCCCCCCCCCGGCGCCCGCGGCGCGGGGGGGGGCCCCCCCCCCCCCCCCCCCCCCCCACTCCTCGCCCGGGGATCAGGCCTTGTCCTGCTTCCAGGAGAGCGGCCCCGGAAGGTCCACGCGGTGGGCGCGGGTGTTCGAGTTCCAGGACCAGCGGCCGATCTTGATGCTCCACGAGGAGAACCCGTTCTGGGTGAAGTGGAGGATCAGCGGCCCGAACTTCTTGCGCTTGCGGAACTGGACGCCCATCGGGGGTGCCTCCTTCGTCTCCCTGCCTCTGCGGGATCGAACATGCCCGGATCGACGAAAAGCGAAACCTGGTGGGGTCCGGGCTGGACGGTGGGTGTTGCGCCGGGCAAAATCTCTATCCAATGGGTAGGTGTTAAGGGGTGGTAAATGCTGGTGGAGGCGGGTTGTAACAAAGCCAGCGACAAAAGTCTCACTGAGTGGAAGGGCGTTGACCGGCATGGAGAGCGGTCGGCAGCATGAGGACATGTCGCAGCGGGACGAGCTTCTCCTCACCGCTCGCGTGCACGTCGACCTGGTCCGGCACGCGAGCGCGCTCTGTTGAGCCGAGCGCTCGTCGTTCCCCCTCCTCAGCTCGTCCGTTCCCGCCGCCGGCGCATTGTGGCCCGGCGCGGTACGGCGTGCGCTCCGCCCGCACGTGGGCCCCCTCCACCGCATCGTGGACAGATCAGGAGACACCGCCATGCCCTCGATCCGATCACCCCGGCGCGCCCTCGCCGCCGCCGCCCTCCTCGCCCTCGCCGCCGCCACCGGATGCGGCGCCACCGCCGGCGACTCCCAGACCGACGAACTGCGCTACCAGGGTTCGGTCGGCCAGGTGACCCTCCCCGAACTCGCCGCCGACCTCGGCTACCTCGGCGACGTGAAGCTCAACTGGATCGGCAACGTCACCGGCGGTCCCGCCGACATCCAGGCCACCGCCACCGGCCAGAGTGACTTCGGCGGCGCGTTCAACGGCGCGATCGTCAAACTCCAGGCCGCCAACGCGCCGATCACGGCCGTGGTCAGCTACTACGGCTCCGACGCGCAGACCTTCCAGGGCTACTACGTGCTCGACGGCAGCCCGATCCGCGGCCCCCGCGACCTGATCGGCAAGCGGGTCGGCATGAACACGCTCGGCGCGCACGCCGAGGCCGTGCTGCGCACCTGGCTGGCCCGGGGCGGCCTGACCGCCGACGAGATCGGCCGGGTCGACCTTGTCGCGCTGCCGCCGGTGAACACCGAACAGTCGCTGCGCGCCAGGCAGATCGACGTCGCGGTGCTGGGCGGCGTGATCCGCGACAAGGCGGTCGCGAACGGCGGCATCCGCACCGTGTTCACCGACTACGAACTGCTCGGCGCGTTCAGCGCCGGCAGTTACGTCTTCCGCGACGACTTCATCGCCCACAACCCGGACACCGTCCGCGCGTTCGTCACAGGTGTGGGCAAGGCCATCGAGTGGGCGCGCACCCAGCCGCGCGAGACGGTGGTGGCCCGGCTGAAGTCCATCATCGGCAGTCGCGGTCGCAACGAGGACGCCACGCTCATCGACTACTGGAAGTCCAACGGCGTGGCCGAGACCGGCGGCGTCATCACCGACCGGGAGTTCGCCACCTGGATCGACTGGCTGGCCGACGCCGGCGAGCTGAAGGGCACCCGCCCCGAGCCGGCCGACCTCTACACCAACCGGTTCAACGCGTTCGCCAACCCCGGCGGTGGCGCATGAGCACCGACAAGATCCTCTTCGACCGGGTGCGCAAGGTCTTCCCGGGCCGGCGTGGCGCCGGCGGCGCGGTCACCGCGCTCGACGACCTCACCCTCGGCGTACGCGCCGGCGAGTTCCTGGTCGTCGTCGGGCCCAGCGGCTGCGGCAAGTCGACCCTGCTCGACCTGCTCGGCGGGCTGGCCGCCCCGACCGGCGGGCAGGTGCTCGTCGACGGCCGCCCGGTCACCGGCCCCGGCCTCGACCGGGGCATCGTCTTCCAGCAGTACGCGCTGCTGCCCTGGCGCACCGCCGCCGGCAACGTCGCGTTCGGCCTGGAGGCCAAGGGCCTGCCCCGGGCGCAGCGCGCCGAACGGGTCGCCCACCACCTGGAGCTGGTCGGCCTGACCGGCTTCGCCGACCGCTACCCGCACGAGCTGTCCGGCGGCATGAAGCAACGGGTCGCCATCGCCCGCAGCCTCGCGTACGACCCGGACGTGCTGCTCATGGACGAGCCGTTCGCCGCGCTCGACGCGCAGACCCGCGACTCGCTCCAGGACGAACTGGTGCGGATCTGGCAGGCCACCGGCAAGACCATCGTGTTCATCACGCACGGCATCGACGAGGCCGTGCACCTGGGCGGGCGGGTCGCCGTGATGACCTCCCGACCCGGCCGGATCAAGCAGGTCATCGACATCGAACTCGGCGACCGGGAGGCGGAGGAGGACGTCCGCTCCACCGACGCCTTCCGCCACCACCGGCACCAGATCTGGACCCTGCTGCGCGACGAGGTACGCGCCGCGCAGTCCGCCGTCCGCGAGGAGGCCCGCGTTGGTTGACGTCGCCGCACCCCCGGCCCGCCCGGCGGCCCCGCCCGCGCCGGCCCCGGCCGCCGCGTCGCACCGCCCCGGGCGGCTGCTCGCCCTCGGCGGCCGGGCCCTGCACCGCAGCGTCGCGCTGCTGGCGCTGGCCGCCATCTGGGAGACCGTGCCCCGCACCGGCCTGGTCGACCGGGTCTTCCTGCCCCCGTTGTCCGAGGTGCTCGCCGCCTGGTGGGAGCTGCTGCGCAGCGGGCAGCTCGCCGACCACGTCGGGGCCAGCCTCACCCGCTCGCTGACCGGGTTGGCCCTCGCGGTGGTCACCGCCATCCCGCTCGGTCTGCTGATCGGCTGGTACCGGCCCCTCGCCGACCTGCTCAGCCCGCTGCTGGAGGTGTTCCGCAACACCGCCGCGCTGGCGCTGCTGCCGGTCTTCGTGCTCATCCTCGGGCTCGGTGAAACCTCCAAGATCGCCCTGGTGCTCTACGCCTGCTCCTGGCCGATCCTGTTGAACACCATCGCCGGCGTGAAGGGCGTCGACCCGCTGCTGGTCCGCTCGGCCCGCTCGATGGGCCTCAACCACCTGCGGTTGTTCCAGAAGGTGATCCTGCCGGCGTCCGTGCCGACCATCTTCACAGGCGTCCGGCTGGCCGGGGCCTACTCGATCCTGGTGCTCGTCGCCGCCGAGATGGTCGGCGCCAAGGCCGGGCTCGGCTACCTCGTGAACTACGCGCAGTACAACTTCGCGATCCCCGACATGTACGCCGGGATCATCACCATCTCCGCCATCGGGCTGGTGGTCAACCAGCTCCTCGTCGCCGGGGAACGCCGCTTCTCCACCTGGCGCGTCGACGTCACCACCGCCTGAGAGGAACCGCCATGACCCGGACCCTGCACCTCAACGCCTTCCTGATGGGGGTCGGCCACCACGAGGCCGCCTGGCGGCACCCCCGCACCGACCCCGGCCGCCTCGGCGACGTGCGGCACTTCCAGGAGCTGGCCCGCATCGCCGAGCGGGGCACGCTCGACTCGGTCTTCCTCGCCGACGGGCTGGCCGTCGGCCCGGCCGTCCGGCACAACATCCAGGCCGTCTTCGAACCGCTCACGCTGCTCGCCGCGCTCGCCACCGCGACCGAGCACATCGGCCTGATCGCCACCGCCTCGACCAGCTACACCGAACCGTTCAACCTGGCCCGCGCGTTCGCCTCGCTCGACCACCTCAGCGGCGGCCGGGCCGGCTGGAACATCGTCACCTCCGCCCAGGCGCGGGAGGCCCGCAACTTCAACCTCGACGACCACCCCGCGCACGCCGACCGCTACCGGCGGGCCGCCGAGCACGTCGAGGTGGCGATCAAGCTCTGGGACAGTTGGGAGGACGACGCACTCGTGCTCGACACCGCCGCCGGCGTCTTCGCCGACACCGACCGGGTGCACGAGATCGCGCACACCGGCGAGCGCTTCCGGGTCGCCGGCCCGCTCAACACGCCCCGGTCGCCGCAGGGTCGGCCGCTGCTGGTGCAGGCCGGCTCGTCCGCCGACGGCATCGCGTTCGCCGCCCGCTACGCCGAGGCCGTGTTCACCGCGCAGCAGACGCTCGCCGACAGCCAGGCGTTCTACGCCGCGCTCAAGCGGGCGGTCGCCGACGCCGGCCGCGACCCGGAACTGGTCAAGGTGCTGCCCGGTATCGCGCCGGTGATCGGGGGTACGGAAGCCGAAGCCCGTGCCCTCGCCGACGAGCTGGAGGCGCTCATCGTGCCCGAGCACGCCCTCGCCCAGCTCTCCGGCATGACCGGGCTCGACCTGACCGGCCTGCCGCTTGACGGGCCGCTGCCCGACCTGCCCGACGCCACCGCCGTGCAGTCGCACCAGAGCCGCTACCAGCTCGTCGTCGACCTGGCCCGGCGGGAACGCCTCACCCTGCGGCAGCTCATCGGCCGCCTCGGCGGCGGGCGCGGGCACCGGGTCGTGGTCGGCACCCCGGAACAGATCGCCGACCAGATCGAGCTCTGGTTCACCCAGGGCGCCGCTGACGGCTTCAACATCATGCCACCGCTGCTACCCCTCGGACTGGAGGCCTTCGTGGACCACGTCGTACCCCTGCTGCGCCGGCGCGGGCTGTTCCGGTCCGCATACACCGGGCGCACCCTGCGCGAGCACTACGGCCTGCCCCGGCCGGCCGGCGTCCACGCCGCCCGAGAGCTGGTGGCGTCGTGACCACCGTGGACCGGCCCGCCGCCGGCCCCGTCGAGCTGCGCCCGGTCGACGTCGACTCGTTCCGCGGCCTGCTGCGTCGCCAGGCGTCCACGGTCACCGTGGTCACCACGCCCGGCCTGCGCGGTGGCCGGCACCTGCCGACACTGCCACCGGCCGGCTTCACCGCCACCTCGTTCACCTCGGTCTCGCTGGACCCGCCGCTGGTGTCGGTCTGCCTCGGCCGCGCGTCGTCGAGCTGGCCGACCGTCGCGCACGCCGAACACGTGGCAGTGCACCTGCTCGCCTCCGGCCAGCAGGAGATCGCCCAGATCTTCGCCACGAGCGGCATCGACCGGTTCACCGCCCACCCCGGCTGGACCACCGGCCCGTTCGGGGTGCCGCTGATCGGCGACGCGCTTGCCGTGCTGCTGTGCCGGGTGGTCCGCCGGATCGACGCCGGGGACCACACCATCGTGCTGGGGGAGCCGCTGGCGCTCGGGGCCGGCGAGGACGGCGACCCGCTCGTGCACCACCGGGGCCGCTACACCACCACGCTTGAGGACTGGTCCGAGTCGTGGTGACCGCACCGCCCGACGAGCTGCTCGCGCTCGACCGGGCCGCCCAGGACCTGCTGTTCCGGGCGGCCCGCACGGCCAACGCGTTCACCGCCGAGCCGGTGGACGACGCGCAGGTCCGAGCCGTGCACGACCTCGTCCGCAACGGCCCCACCGCGATGAACGCCCAGCCGCTGCGGGTGCTGCTGCTGCGCTCGCCCGCGGCCCGGGCGCGGCTGCTGCCGTACGTCAGCGCCGGCAACCGCGACAAGACGGCCACCGCGCCGCTCACCGCGGTGCTCGCCGCCGACGTGGACTGGCACAACCGGCTGCCCGAGCTGTTCCCGCACCGCCCCGGCGCGCGGGACTGGTTCACCGGCGACCCGACCGGCCGGGAGGCCCAGGCCCGGTTCAACGCCGCGCTCCAGATCGGCTACCTGGTGGTCGGGGTACGCGCGGCCGGTCTGGTCGCCGGGCCGATGGCCGGATTCGACGCGGCCGGGGTGGAACGCGAGTTCTTCCCGGACCGGCGGCACCGGGTGCTGCTGCTGATGAACATCGGCCGGCCGGCGCCGGACGCCTGGCGGGCCCGGTTGCCGCGACTGCCGTACGAGGAGGTGGTCCGCACGCTGTGAGCGGGCCGGCTCAGCGCGGCTCCCACGCGTCCGGGTTGGTGGTCAGCTTGCGCACGTGTGCCGGCAACCGGCCGCTCACCAGTTCGTCCAGGCTCACCTCGTCGACCACCCGCCGCACCGAGGCGCGCACCGCCACCCAGAGCCGGGGCAGGTTCTCCGCCGCGCCCTCGTACCTGGTCTCCTCGGGGCGCAGGCCGCGTACCCCGGCGAGCGGACCGTCGACGGCGCGCAACACCTGCCCGATGGTGACGTCCCGCGGCGGCCGGGACAGCGTGTAGCCGCCCTCGGCGCCGCGCTGGGCCCGCACGATCCCCGAGCGGCGCAGGTCGGCCAGGACCGCCTCGAGGAACTTGCGGGGCATGTCCTGCTCCGCCGCGATGGCCTGGGTGGACAACAGGGTGGGGTACGCGGTGGCCAGGCTCAGGGCTGCCCGGACCGCGTAGTCGCCGCGCGCGGAGATCTGCACCCTGACATCATGCCTGGCCGGCACGCACCGGGATGTCGGCGGGAGGGCGTGGGCGCATCGACCGGACGGGCAGCGGCTGCTCCCGGGCCGCCCGGAACGCCCCCGGGCTCGCCCCGACCTCCCGGGTGAAGAAGCGGCCGAAGTTGGTCGGCTCGGGAAAACCGAGCTGCCGGCCGATGCCGGCGATCGGCTCGTCGGTGGCGGCCAGCAACCGGCGGGCCTGCAACGCCACCCGCTCGTCGATCACCTGCTTGGCGCTGCGGCCGGTCACCGCCAGGCAGGCCCGGGTCAGGGTACGCACGGAGCAGCCGAGCTGGGCGGCGTAGTCCTCCACCCGGCGGGTACGCCGGTAGCCGCGCTCCACCTCCCGGCACAGCCGCCGGAACGTCTCCGCCTCGGCCCCGGGCGTCGGCCCGTCCCCGGGATGCGGCAGCAGGCTCAGCCGCAGCAGCAGCACGGCGAGCTGGTGCCGCAGCAGCGCCGCGGCGGCGGGCACCAGCGCGTGCCGGTCGGCGTCCACGGCCAACTGGGTCACCTCGCTGATCACCGCGTCCTCGTCCTCCCCGGCGAGCTGCCGGTAGGTGGGCACCGCGTCCGGGTCGACGTCGAGTCCGCGCAACGCGTCCGGCCCCCAGCTCACCACCGTGGCGTCGAGCTGCTGGCCGAGGCACCGCAGCACCTGGCCGGGCTGGGCGTGCAGCAACGTGCCCGGCCGGCAGGGCACCGCCCGGAAGTCCAGCTCGGCGGTGCCGTGGCCGTGCGTGACCAGGACCAGCAGATCGTGGTCGAGCAGGACCGGCCGGGGCCAGCCGGGTGCCGGGGTGAGATCGTCGAGCGCGCCGGTGAGGATCTCGTCGGGGCTGAGGCGGGGCTCCGACAGGCCGGTGCGGAAGGCCGGGGCGGGCTGACCGGTAGTGACCATTGACCCGACGTTAACCGGCTTGGCCGCACCTTGCATCTCGACGGTTCACCCTTGTCGGGTCGCCTGACGGACGGTTAGGTTACCGATCGGTAAGGCGCGGGTCGGCCGACGGCCGTGACCCGGGAGGACGGCGATGGGATGGGCATGACGGATCTGTTCTCGGTCGACGGCAAGACGGTCCTGGTCACCGGCGGCTCGCGGGGGATCGGGCTGATGATCGCGCGCGGATTCGTCCGGGCCGGCGCCCGGGTCGTCATCTCCTCCCGCAAGGCCGACGTGTGCGAGTCGGTGGCCGAGGAACTCTCCGCCGACGGGCACTGCGAGGCGATCCCGGCGGACCTCGGCAGCGACACCGGCGCGCTGGGGCTGGCCGAGGCCGTGCGGCAACGCCACGACCGGCTGCACGTGCTCGTCAACAACGCGGGCGCCACCTGGGGCGCGCCGCTGGAGGACTACCCGGAGAGCGCCTTCGACAAGCTCTGGGCGGTGAACGTCAAGGCCGTCTTCCGGCTCACCACCGCGCTGCTGCCGGCGCTGCGCGCCGCCGCCGACCCCGACGACCCGGCCCGGGTGATCAACATCGGGTCGATCGACGGACTCCGGGTGCCGTGGATGGAGGTGTACGCCTACTCCGCCACCAAGGCGGCCGTGCACATGCTCACCCGCGGCCTCGCCCACCAACTCGCCGGCGAGGCGATCACGGTAAACGCGATCGCGCCCGGCCCGTTCGAGAGCAAGATGACCGCGTTCGCGCTCGACGACCCCGAGTCACGCGCGGCCATCCGGCAGCAGGTGCCGCTGGGCCGGATCGGACGCCCCGAGGACATGGCGGGCACCGCGATCTACCTCGCGTCGCGCGCCGGCGCGTACCTCACCGGGGCGGTCATCCCGGTCGACGGCGGGATCACCACGCGCGGCTGACCCGCGTACCCCCGGGGTGTGCAAGACGGCCCGGGGCCGCGCGGACTCGGCAGATCCGCGCGGCCCCGGGTGTGGCGTGGTCAGCGACCGGCGAGCAGCCGGTTCACCGCGGTGTCGACGTCCAGGTGCTCGGCCTCCCGGCCGCGCGGAACGACGACGTAGGTCCGGCGCAGGAAACGCACGAGCACGCTGCGCGGGACCTCGAACAGCGCGTTGCCGTCCGGGGACGACAGCGCGAGCGCGACGAAGTCGCCGCGCGGGGTGGCCCACGGCCATACCCGAACATCGCCGATGCCGGCCGGCTCGTCGAGCCCGGTGACCAACAGCTCACGGGCGAACGACCAGCTCACCGCCTCGCCCCCGGCCGATTCGGCATGGAACAGGACATGGACCGCATACGGGTCAGCAGGGTCGTAACGCAGGCTGGCACGCACCGGCAAGGCGGTGGCGTCAGGCGCGACGAGCCTTAGCGACGTCTCGACCTCTACGGTCGTCGGTCGAATGACACTCATGGACGTTCTCCCCCCGGCACCGCTGCGGAACGCGCGTGTCCCGCTTTTCCCATACTCAGGTGCTGCTCCTGGCTACGCTCCGCCATACGCTGACTTCACCCAGTGGTGGGAAGGGGGTCGGAAAGCCCTCGGGACCAGCCTGGCCCCGAGTAGAATTTCCGATTCCGCCCACTCCGTCGTACCGCCCGGCAGCGGGTGGCTCAGTCGTCGACTTACTCCGGTAACGTCCAGTCGTCAGCAGGGGTGACGGTCCCGGGCGACACTGGGGGTGGAAATGGCCACGAGGAGCGCCTCGGTGGCGACGAGGACCGCGGCCGATCGGGGGTACGACGTGCCTGTCGACGGGCGTTCGCAAACCGCTCTCATGGAGCGGCGTCGACGGCGGGGCTGGCGGGCCCGCCTGCACACCACGCTCGAACTCATCCGCGCCAACCCCACCGGCCGTATCGCCCTCAAGATATTCATCGGCATCCTCGGCGCCGTCGTGGTCACCGTCGGCATCGCCCTCATCCCGCTGCCCGGCCCCGGCTGGCTGCTCGTCATCGCCGGCCTCGGCGTCTGGGCGGTCGAGTTCCACTGGGCCCGCCGGCTGCTCGCGTTCACCCGCCGGCACGTCAACGCCTGGACACGCTGGGTTACCAGTCGATCGCTGCCGGTGCGCTTCGTGCTCGGCTTTGTCGGGCTGGTCTTCGTGTCCGTGGTGGTGTGGCTGTCGCTCAAGTACAGCCTGGGCATCGACGTGGTGGCGCGGGCGCTGCACTACCTCGCGACGCACTGAGGCCCGGTTTTCGGGTCCGGCCTCCCATCGGGTAGAGTCATGCGCGCTGAGGGCGATTAGCTCAGCGGGAGAGCGCTTCGTTCACACCGAAGAGGTCACTGGTTCGATCCCAGTATCGCCCACGCAGGTCAAAGGCCACTTCCCTGCTTCGGGAGGTGGCCTTTCTGCTGTCAAACGGCGGCTTTGTGCAGCAGTTCTCGTCAGCGGCTCAGGGATTCACCGAGGCGTTTGAGTGCTTCTCTCGTCTTTGTCGATGTGACCTGCGTGTAGATCTCCATCGTTACCGCGAAGCGGGCGTGCCTCAGCACCTGCATGGCGACTCTGGGGTGGACGTCGAGGTCTGCGACCAGCGTGGCGCAGGTTCGCCTGGCGTCGTGGACGGTGATCGGCTTGACGTTCGCCTTATCGCATCGCGTCTGCCAGGAGCGTTGGAAGTTGCGCGGCTCGATGGGGGTGCCGTAGCGGGTGGTGAAGACGAGTCCGTTTTCGTGCCATGCCTTGCCGGCGGCTGCCTCGGCCTCGTCGCGTTGTTGCTGTCTGAGATTGAGGGCGGTCAGGCAGATGTCGGGCAGGGGGAGGGTGGCGTCGGATGCCTGGGTTTTGGTGTCGCGGTGCAGGAGTTGACCGCGTACGCGTTGGAGCTGGCGGCCGATGGTCAGCTCTCCGGCGTCGAGGTCGACGTCCTCCCATGTCAGTCCGAGGGCTTCGCCCTTGCGGAGGCCGGTGACGAGGACCAGGGCGTAGGCGGCGTAGAGCGGGTCGTCGTCTGCTTTGGCGGACTCCAGGAACTTCCGCGCCTCGTCGCTCGACCAGGACTTGCCCCGGCGGCGGCGGACGGTGGCGAGAGTGATCGGGACGGCGGGGTTCTTGGTGATGAGGTCTTCGGCCTGAGCGTGGGTGAGGGCGGCCCGCAGTGCGGCCCGGATGTCGCTGACCGTCCGCGTCGACGGGACGGCCTGGCGGCAGCGGCCGATGGCGCAGCAGCGGCGCTTGTGCCTCGGGCGGGCGGCGTCCTTGCCCTGAGCGCAGCACTGGCAGGTCCGGGCAACCTGGTTGATCCACGTCTGCACGTCGCGGGCTTGCAGCCGGTCGAGCCGCTTTCCGCCGATGCCGGGGGCGATGTAGCGGCGGACGAACGTCTCGTAGGTGGCGTAGGTCAACGGTGCCCGATTCGGCTGGATGATCTCGGTCAGCCAGTAGGTGAGGAAGCTGCCGACCGTAGGGACGCTTGTCGCCACCGGTCCCTGCTTCGCCTGCCGGTGCAGTTTGATCCACTTGTCGTGGACGGCTTCGCGGGTTTTTCCGTAGACGTACTTGCGGGTGCGCCGGCTGTCGGGCTTGGTGACCCAGACGTAGGCGGCGAAGCCGTTCCGGTAGGGGAAGATGGAGCCTTCGCCGTTGGCTCGGGTGCGTCCGGGCATCAGGCGGCCTCCTGGCGTTCGACCTGTTCGCGGATGTAGTCGTCGACCCATTCGGGGAGGATGCGGCGGTACTTGCCGTCCTTGATGGAGCGCAGCTCGCCCATGGCGATCTTCATCTTGACCTTGGAGATGCCGAAGCCGAGCAGGACGGCGACCTCGGCAGGGGAGTACCAGCGCGGGGTCAGGTCCCGGCTCATGCGGCCACCTCCAGCCACGCCTCGTGGGCTCGTTCTTCCCGGCCGACGCGTGTGCTCTCTCGGCGCTGCCTCGCGGCGGTGTTGGCGAGGAGGGCGTCACCTTCGGTGAGCCAGCCGGAGCCGATGTAGGTGAGGGTGCCGACGGTGATCGTGTCTGCCGGTTCGTCGTCCTCTTCCCGGCGGTAGGTGGCGCGGGTGTCGCGGACCTGGCCGAAGGTGACGGAGTAGCGGCGGGCTTTGGTGAGGAAGTGGCCGCCGTAGCCGAGCATGTGCGCCCAGCGCCGCAGCCCGGCATAGGCATTCAGATGAACCGTGGCCTTTGGGCATCACCCAGGGAAGGGCTGACGACCCTGGGAGCGATTGTGGGGATGCTTTCGGCGATCGCAGCCACGACGATCAGCGTTGTTGGGCAGTTTGCTGGCAAGGCCTGAACAACTACGCGACGAGCAGGTGCTGGGCAGACCCGTAGTCTCTGAAAACGAATGCGGTCAGGGTGTGCAGCTCTCTGCCCGCCGCACCGCGCGGTGAGGTTCGGTGCGGATACTGGCGGGGTGGTGGAGAAGCAGGCGACGGAGTTGACCCGGTGGACCATTCACGGCGAGCGAGTCGTGGACGACACCAGGCGGGCGCGGCTGAGCATCGCGGAGGTTGAGCTGCCTGACGGCGTTCGGTTCGAGCAATATGTGATCCGGGCTCCCCGGTCGGCCATGGTCGCTGTGCTCGACGACCAGGAGCGCCTGCTGTTGATGCGGCGACACCGGTTCGTGTTCGACCGGTGGGTGTGGGAGCTGCCCGGCGGTTATGTCGACGGCGAGGAGCAGCCGGCGGCGTGTGCGGTGCGGGAGGTTGAGGAGGAGACCGGCTGGCGCCCTCGAGGTGTCGAGCCGTTGCTGTCCTTCCAGCCGTGGGTCGGTACTGCCGATGCCGAGAATCTGCTGTTCCTGGCCCGGCAGGCCGAGCACATCGGCACGCCGGTGGACGTGAACGAGGCTGAGCAGGTCGCCTGGATTCCGCTCGACGAGGCGTACCGGCTTGTGGCTCAGGGCGAGATCGTCGGTGCCGGCACCGTAATCGCGGTGCTGGAACTGGTCGCGCGCAAGGCCAGGGGAGAGCTGTGCGGGTCAGCGTCGAGGGCCGAGGGTGACGTCGATGCGGCCAGTGAAGTGCCGAACGGTAGGTAGCCGCCGGTGTGGGGCGAGATGGGTTTGCAGGTCGCGGAGGTAGCGGACGGCTCTGGCGGAGCGTAGCTGGGTGGTCAGGCTCAGCGCCTCCGCACCAGTGGTGCAGGCCCGCTCGGCTTCGCCCTGTTGGGCGTGGATGCTGGCGAGCAGGGCGAGGTTGAAGGCTTTGCCGCGTACGTAGCGGTTGTCCATGCGTAGGGATCGGGCGGCGAAGCGTTCGGCGTGGGTGTTGCGGCCGAGGGCGTGGAAGCAGTGGCCGAACTTGGCCGACAGGTATGCCTCGTCGAAGTAGCTGAGCCATTGCGGTTCGGTGCTGCGGTCGGCCCGGTCGAGGGCTTGTTCCGCCTGGTGCAGGGCGGTGGCGCAGGCTCGTTCGTCGTGGGCTTTGGCTAGGGCGTGGGCTTCCATGACGTGGGCTTCGGCGGCTAGGACGGGGACCCCGGCGCGGCGGGCGGCTTGGCCGGCGGCGCGGGCGAGGTCGAGGCCGGTGGTGGTGTGGCCGAGGTAGGTGGCCTGGTGGCTCATCGCGGCGAGGATTTCCGCGCCGAGGCCGTTGTCTCCGGCGGCGTGGGCGAAGTCCAGGGCGAGGGTGAGGTATCGCTGGGCGATGCCGTGTTCGGCTGTGTCGTACGCCTGCCATCCGGCGAGTTGGGCCAGTTCGGCGGCGGCGCTGAGTAGTCGTTGACCGGTGGGGTGGTCGTATCGGCCGTCGGTGAGCAGTGGGGTCACCTCTTGGTGGAGGTAGCGGGCCACGGTGTCGCGGGCGTGCCCGCCGCCGTACTGGTTGTCCAGCCCGCGGTAGGTCGCGGTCATCGCGCGGATGGTGTCAATCTGCGGTTGACCGACGGCGTCCCGGCCGGGCTGGGTCACTGGGGCTGGATCGGGGGCGGTGAACCAGCGCAACGCCGGCAGGGTGTAGCCGGCGGAGCTGAAGGACACCTGCCGGAGTACGTCTCGACGGTTCACGTCACCTCGCCAAAGCTCTATGGCACTGCGTACGTCGTCTTGCCAGGTCCGGGTGGTCGGTGATTCGCTGGGCCGACCGGGGGTGAGGTGGGCCGGTGGGAACGGCAGGGTGGCCTGTCGGGGCGCCAGGCCCATCGCGATTCGCGCCTGGTCGGGCATTCGGCATCCGTCGGCGATCCGCTCCAGGACGTCGATCGAGGTGACCTTGCGTCCGGCCATGATCCGGCTGACATAGCCCTGTTCCAGTCCGACGGCGGCTCCGATCCGGCTCTGACTCGCGCCAGTGAGGCTGGTGATCCAGCGGAACAGTCCGCCGATGTCGCGGGCGGCCAAGGCGGCCAGCGCCTCGCCGTGCGACCACGCGTCCTCTGGTATTCGAAGCGGATCGAGCAGCACGGCGGCTCCCAGCGTCGCGTTCCGACTACTCATGGTGTTCAAGCCGACAGCGTATGGCGACCATTCGCGCTCGTCGAGCCGTCCCATGTCACGGTGACATGTCCACTGGCCATGGAGCCCTTCCATAGCCTTCCGTAGCTTCTCCGTCACCTGGGGTGGCGGGAGGCGACAGGTGGCGGATAAGGGCGACGAGTCGGCGGTGAGCCGAGGCGAGCAGATTCAGGCGGCCGAGCGGGAGGCGGCGAAGCGGCGGCTTCTCGCCCAGGCGGAGGCGGACCGCATCCCGGTGGAGGAGACCACCCGAGCCGTGCCGGATCGGCGGTGGCGTCGTGGGCAGCGTTGAACTGTTGGCGGTCGGGTGGCGGGCGGCGTATTGGCGGGGTCGGCGGAGGTTGTCGCAGCAGGTGTTCGCCGATCGGCTCGGCAAGTCGAAGAGCTGGGTCGACAAGGTCGAGCGGGGCGTGCGGCGGCTGGACAAGCTGTCGACGCTTCAGGAGATCGCACGCGTGCTCCGTATCGACACCGCCGCGCTTGTCGGCCAGGACGCCGCACCGGTGCAGGCGAAGGGTCGCGCGGACGGCGTCGACCGGATCAGAGCAGCGTTGTCCCGCTACGAGATCCCGTTGGGCAAGCTGGCAGGCGGCCCGGTGGTGCCGGTGGATCGGATGCTGCGGGATGTGGGGTACGCGTGGACGACGTTCCAGTACGCCCGCTATCCGCAGGTGGTTGACCTGGCACCGGACCTGCTCACCAACGCGCAGCGCACCTATGTTCACGATCGGGGCTCGGGTCGCGGGCCGCTGGTCGAGGCGTACCGGGTCACCGCCGCTCTGCTGGTCAAGCTCGGTGACGCCGAGCTGGCGTGGCTGGCGGTAGATCGGGCGATGCTCGCCGCCACCGGCGACCGGGAGTTGGTGGCCGCCGCAGCCGTCCAACTCGGCCAGGTACTACGCGCGCTCGGGCGGGCGCGGGAGGCGAGGTCGGTGATGCTCGCTGCCGCGTACCGGATCGCTCCATCCGTAATCGAGTACGGCGGACCGGTGGAGTTGTCCCTGTGCGGGACGCTGCTCATCCAGGCCGGTCTAGCGGCGGCGCAGGACGGCAACGATGCCGCCGCCGGTGAACTGCTCGACGAGGCCGCCGGTATGGCGCAGCGGGTCGGTGACGGGTGCGACCATCATCGCACCGGGTTCGGGCCGACCGCCGTTGACCTGGCCCGCGCTGCCGTAGCCGTCGAGGTCGGCGACGCTCATACGGCGATTGCCTGGCACGAGAAGACTACGGCGCGTTCCGGCTGGCGGTGGCTCTCCGCCGAACACCGCGCCGCGCACCTGCTCGACATCGCCCGCGCCTACCTGCACGCCGGGGACGTGGGCAACGCGGCTCGCATGCTGACCGAGGCCGTGCGCACCGCGCCGGCCGAGATCATGTACCGGCCTGTCGCCCGGGACATCCTTGCCGAGGTCGCCCGCGACCCGCGCGCCCCGACCACAATCGCCAAGCTCGCCGGCACGCTCGGGGTCGGCTGAGCGCTTATTGTCCTGGGCTTGCCGATGCGCAGTAGCCGGGACGATCCTGCGTCGACGAGCGGCTCTAGATTCGCCGCGGCGGACTGAGTAGGGATTCCGGCAGTTGAGAATCGAATCCCACCTGCAGTCATCTGGCCAGGGCCTCCTGAGCGATGACCTCTTCGGCGTGCCCGAAAGCGTCAGAACCGTGGCTCCGCTTCACAGACCGACGACGTCCGCACATGGCCGATGAGAGTGTGTACACCCAAAGTCAAACCGTCGGCAATTCCTGGCCCGGAGCGGGCTGAGGGAGAGGGCGATGGCCCTCATTCGCCGGAGACCGATGGTGGTAGCCCGTAAACGCCGGTCGTGGTCACCGCGGCATCGTTGATCGTGGTGGGATCGGTGCTCCAGCGACCAGCCATCGCCATCACGTCGGACTCGCACGGCGTCGTATCGAACCAGGCCGTCCATTCTTCGTCCGACCAGTGTTCCGACCCAGGCTCCAGGCCGCGAGTGCCGATGCCCAACTCGATTTCGTCGACTGTCACATCGCCGAGAAACAGCGGCACCTCGCCTCGCTCCCCGACGAAGCAGTACGCACGCACGAGGTCACCGTCCAAGGCCCGGGCCCAGGCGTGATACTCCGGGACTCGCTCGTTGGCGAAGAACTGCACCTCGCCCAGATGCTGGCTCAGCTCCCTGAGCCAGTCAGGGAAGTAAGCCTCGGCCGCGTCGAATCCGGTCGGGACGTGTAGCCGGCCGTGGGCGAGGGTCCAACCTGGTACCGGCACGGCCACGTACACGCCGTACCGGTATGCCCGGTCGGTGCCGGCGGCCCAATCAGGGATCTCCCGGTCGTGCAGCTCAAGCGCATCCGCGACCTCGTCGGGGGTTCGGTCTTGCACCGCCAGCCACGACGTCTTGTAACTGAACCCGGCCACGCTGCCATGATTCCAGAAATCTGTTCACTGCTGTACAAAGCAATCCGGGTCTGGGGCGACCGGGGCGTGTTGGCCTGCGAGCGGCCGTCACTGTTCGTGCGGTTGCTCGGGGGCTTTGCCGGTGGCGAGGTCGGGGCTGGCGTTGAGGCCGGTGGCGATCTGGTCCGGCAGCGGGTAGACGTGCTCGGCGGGCAGTTGAGCTGCTGCCGCCTGGTCGTCGCCGCCGCGCAGGAGCTCTCGGACCTGCCGCACGGTGGGGGTGATGTCGGTGATGGCGACAACCCAGTCGTCGACGTACCGGTCCACAGCCTCGCGGGACAACCCAACCTGCAGTGACCGGTACGGCAACGCCGTCAGATGCAGAGACCGTTCCGGATCCCACTGCACTCGCACCGGGCTGGTCTTCAGGCGCCGTGACCAGGTCGCCTTGTCGCCATACAGGTCTCGGTCGTAATGGCTCAGGCAAGCTCGCGTCAGCGCCCACTCAAATCCCTCCCGCGTGATGTCGATGGCCAGCACGCGATCCTGCCCCGGCTTCGTGGCCCAGCCGCAGCGGTACATCATCCACAGGAAAGACGGCTTGATCCACGTCATCCGGTCCCGGCTGAAGGGGGCTACGAAGCGGCCCGCTGCCACCGCCGGCAACGCGATCTGCGAGGAATACGCCTGGTACACCGTGATGGTGTCAGACGAGTAGCGAGCGCGAATCTGACGGGCGAGAACAGACACACCGCGATCCTCACCCATCGACACTCGACCGTTCCACCGAGATTCCGCATTCACGCGAGCGCCAAGCCTAACCGAACCTTCGACGGCATCCGCATCTGCCGCCGAGCGAGCGGACGTGCTGCAAGTCGTACCTGGGCCGCCTTGGCTGCCCACCGACTGAAGTGGGCATGCCTGCCCGGCTGTGCCGCGGAAGAGGTGGTGCGCGATGATCAGCCGGTGCAGCGTTTCGACAGTGTTGGCGGTGACCTGGTGGTGGGAACCGCTGTCCGGGCGACGGTCATGAGCCATGAGCGTTGGGGGGTCATGGCCGAGGTCCTCGGACATGAAACGGTGGGCGCGTCGGTTGACGCCGGCTTCATCGACAGCCCATCGGTCGCACCGCGGGCACTGCCCGAGGAGTACCCGCCAGTCGGCGAGCAGGTCGACGCGGTCGTTCAGGAGGTCAGCCGGTACTACCCGCCCGTCTGGATACGCCTCACGATGCGTGCCGCGGACCTGCGCGAGTTCAGCTGGCCGTGCGGATGCTGCGGCCAGCCCACGATCCTCAGCCCGGGCGGCGACGGCGTCTCTGTCGATGTGCGCAGCAGCGAGGGAGCGGGATGTGCGTCGTTCGCCGCGCACCGGTCCTGCCTTGCCGACCGCCTCAACCCGGACTTCAACGGCGACCGGGCACGGGTAAACGCCGTGGGACGCGAGTAACCGCCGCCCCCAGCGGTCGGGAGCCAATCGCCTTGATAGCGGCAGCCACCGCAGGATGCACCCTCACAGGCGCATGAGTCAGGTGCACGCACATGCCGCAGGTCGGGCGCACCTTGTTCCGGGCCATGGCTCGCTTGATCGAGCGGTTGAGGCACCCGTGAAGTTCCCCTAGGGTGCGGGCGCTGAGGGAGGCGGCCTTGTCGCCTAGCCACCGGTCGACGTCCTGGGCGCGAAGCCCGCGCAGCTTCCGAGCGCCGAGGGCCGGGATGATGTGGGTGCGGCACAGGATCTCGTTCTTTGTCTTCGTGCCGGCGGATCGATCGTTGAGTCCGTAGGTGAGCCAGTCGGTGACCGCTTCGGTGACGGTGTAGTGGTGTTCGGCGATGGCGAGCCCGTCTTCGTAGTCGCCGAAGAGCTGTCCGAATCCCTACCGACTCCGCCACGGCGGATCCCCGAGCCGTACGCCGATGCGGCATGGCACCTCCAGCCGTGTTAGCCGTCATCGAAGGTGACGGCTAACACGGCTGGTGCGGTACCTACCGCCGCCGGAGTGTCGACGATCCGGCAGGTCAGGTGACCCCGATGTTCAGGTAGAAGTGGCCGAGCTTGAGCGAAAGAGAGGCGCCTCCGAAGTGGTGAATGAGCATGGCTAACAGGATGACGATCAAGATGCAGACGACGAGCCAGATCAGGAACCACACGAACCCTGGGATCCCGTAGCGACCGACGCGAGCCATCAAGCTCGCCCCCTCGCGGTTGGCGCCGCAGCAGGCAGCGCCACGCATGGATGTGTCAGCAGTCGATAGCTGCGCCTGGCGCTGGCGGACGTCTCCATACAGCCTCCTTCATTGAGGTGTCCGCGAAATTCCCTACCGAGGCGCGCGTCAAACGTTGGCGAGCGCAACCGGATCAAGCTCCGCGTCCGCACCGCCATGACCGCTCAAGAGACGACTCTGGCGCAGAACGTTGGCACCCCGCCACACGGCCGGTGGCGCGGAGGGTTGACGCCGTCGCGACCCCCACTCGATCAAGTGGCTGCGGCGGGGCGAGCCGCCGGGCCAGGTCGGATGGCGTTGGCTGCCGCGACGGACCATCAATGCGCTACGCGAAGTGCTCGGGTCTGGGTTTTCTTGCACATTGCGTGTTCGGTCGCCGGCAGGCGCTGCGTATCTACACGGTGACAACGGTCTTTCCCCTCGCGTGGCCCGCGGCGACGTGCCGAATCGCGTCGGGCGCAGCGCCGAGGGGGTAGGCGCGGTCGATGACCGGCGTGACGGCGCCGGACTCGATGTGTCGGCGCAGCTCGTCGAGGTCTGCGGCGCGCACCTTGGCGACCAGGTTGCGCAGCCGCTGGTGGGTGACCATCGACAGCAGCGGTGCTCGCAGCATCGCTCGGTCGAAGCCGCCGAGCAGCGGACCGCCGCCGTTCTCGCCGCCGACCAGGACCAGCGTTCCGCGGGGCGCGAGCGCGCGCCGCAACAGTCGCAGCGGCCGGTTGCCGGCGGTGTCGATGAGGACGTCGTACCGGGCGCCGTTGCGGTCGATCTCGTCGCGGGTGTAGTCGATGACGTCGGCGCCGAGGGACCGCACGAGGTCGGCCTTTCCGGTGCTGCACACACCGGTCACGGCGGCGCCGTACGCCTTGGCGAGCTGCACGGCGAAGCTGCCGACGCCGCCCGCGGCGCCGATGACCATCACCTGCTGGTCCGGCTGGACGCCGGCGCAGTCGCGCACCGCCTGCAGCGCGGTCACGCCGGAGATGGGCGCAACCGCGGCCTGCTCGAACGTGGTGTTCGCCGGCTTGCGCGTCAGCCGCGAGCGGCGTGCGGTGGCGTACTCGGCGTACGAGCCGCTCTCGCAGACGCCGTAGACCTCGTCGCCGGGGCGCAGGTCGGTCACCGCCGCGCCGACGGCCTGCACCACCCCGGCGAGGTCGACGCCGCGCACCGGCACCTTGGGTCGGCGCAGGCCGAACCCGAACGCGCGCACCAGGTACGGGTAGCCGGTCATGACGTGCCACACGCCGGGGTCCACACCAGCGGCGCGGACCCGCACGAGCACCTCGTCGTCGCCGACAGGCGGCTGGTCGATGTCGCATAGCTGCAGCACGTCGGCTGGGCCGTACACGTGCTGGACGATGGCTTTCATGGCGTCTCCTCCACGGAGGTGTCGGGGTACTGGAACACGTCATCGAGCCGCACGCCGAAGACGTGCGCGATGAGGAAGGCAGTCTCCAGAGAGGGCGAGTACCGCCCCTGCTCGATGGCGATCACGGTCTGCCGGGTCACGCCGATACGGTTGGCGAGTTCGGCCTGGGTCATCTCGCCACGAGTGAAGCGCAGCGCCCGGATCGAGTTGGTCACGCGGGTTGGCTTCACCACTGCGGCAGCCGCCCGTGATACATGCCGATCTTTGCGACCGAGCCGAGGACCGCCGACAGCACGAACGCCAGATAGATCACGTTGGCGATCCAGAACCGGTCCCACCCGGCCATCGCCATCAGCATCGCCGCGACCGCGCCGATCACGAGGAACGACTGGCCGACGTGGTCGCCGAGCTGGCCAATCTGCCGGTCCCGGGCGTCGGCCACGCGCGCCGCCTTCGAGCTCACCATGCCGATCGCCATCTCGGCCACGATGTTCGCCACGATCGACGCGCCCACGGTCCATAACAGCGCCGCGGCGTAGGGGACGTCGGCCAGGGGCCGCCCGCCCGCGCGGCTCACGACGATCGTCACGTAGATCGCGTACGCCGCCAGAGCGACGACCAACATGATCCACGCGCGCCTCTCTCGGTGCGCCATGACAAGCTCCTCGATGTACATAATCTTCGACACGGCAAAGGTAACTTATACTTGACATCGTGTCCATATTCTTTTACATCAGCCTGGCTGGGCGCTGGCCGTCGGGCGCACACCCACGGTCGAAGGACCGCACCCCGACGGCGGTCCATCCATGAGCGCTTTTCATCGTGGGTTTTGGCTGTTCGGGCCGTGATGTAGGGCGAGGATGGCCTTGATGATCGCGGTGGCTCGTCGGGGACAGCGGCTGAGCTTGGCCAGGATCCAGGTCTTGAGCGTTGCGACGGCACGCTCGCAGACGGCGCGGATCTTGGCGTGGTGGCGGTTGACGGTCTTCTGCCGGCGGGACAGTCGCGGCCGGTGACGGCGGCGCTTGAACGGCGTGCGGGTGCTGCCGCCGGCGCCTTGGTACGCTTTGTCGGCGAAGGTCATCACGTTGGCGCTGCTCAGTGCGGCGGTCAGGTCGTGGGTGTGGGCGGCGGTCAGGTCGTGCAGGGCGCCGGGCAGGGCCGCGCTACGAGGAGGTCCGTGATGGATTCCTTGCCGGAGTTGACGTTCGGGCAGCGGTTGAAGGTCTACCGGGAGCGGTCCGGGAAGACTCGGACGGTGCTCGGTGGGCTGGTCGGTCGTAGCGCCGAGTGGGTCAAGGCGGTGGAGACGGATCGGATCCTGCCGCCGCGGGTGCACATGTTGGATCGGATAGCGCGCGCTCTCAAGGTCGACGTGTCTGCCTTGGTCGGGGAGTTGAGCGACCGTTCGGCCGTGGTGAACGGGCCGGAACACCCCGCGTTGGCGTCAGTGCGGGACGCGGTGAATCACTTCTCGCTCGCCGTTGACGTACTGCCCGAATCGGTGTCCGACCTCAGGCAACGCCTCGACGCGGCATGGCGGGCACGTCATCAGGCGTCGGATCATCGAACGGTGCTGGGCGGCCTGTTACCGGGGCTCCTGCGCGACACGCAACGCGCCGCGTTGGTGTACGAGGGTGGCGAACGACGGCAGGCGCAGGCCCTGTTGGCGGAGACGCTCGGGCTGGCCCAGATGTTCCTCGCCTACCAGCCCGCTGCCGAACTGCTGTGGCGGGTGGCGGATCGGGCGATGGTGGCGGCGCAGGAGTCCGGGGACCCGGAGGCGGTGGCGGGCGCAGGATGGTTCCTGTGCCAGGTGCACCGGGACGCGGGGGATTGGGACACCGCCATGGCGGTGACCCTGGACATCCTGTCGGTCCTGGAGCCGCACGTGGCCGATGCCAACGCCAATCTGCTGGCCTTGTGGGGTGCGGTGAACTTCGAGGCCGCCTACACCGCCGCGCGTGCTGGTGAAGAGGGCCGGGCCTGGCGATTCTGGGACCACGCCGACCGGGTGGCGGATCGCCTGCCGCCGGGCTTCTATCAGCCACAGACGTCGTTCTCACGGGTCGTCATGGGTGCGCACGCGGTGACGGTTTCGGTGGAGTTGCAGAAGTCCGGTGAGGCGGTGCGGCAGGCTCGTCGTCATGACGCGGCGGCGATTCCGTCACGGCCGCGCCGCGCGCGTCATCTCATCGAGGTCGCGCGGGCGCACTACGGCAAGAACGACAAGGAAGCGGCCGTCGCATTCCTGGGGCAGGCGTACCGGTCGGCGCCGGAGACGATTCGCTTCAACGGGTACGCCCGCCAGATCACTTTGGACCTGCTGGACGGCCCGCGTGCCACCCGGGACGAGGCTCGTGACCTGGCAATGAAGGTGGGTCTCGTCTCTTGATCTAGGGGTACGAAAGCGGAGGCGGACCGCATCCCGGTGGAGGAGACGACCCGGGCGGTGCCGGATCGGCGGTGGCGTCGTGGGCAGCGGTGAGCTGTTGCCGGTCGGCCGGCGGGTGGCGTACTGGCGGGGTCGACGGAAGCTGTCGCAGCAGGTGTTCGCCGATCGGCTCGGCAAGTCGAAGAGTTGGGTGGACAAGGTGGAGCGGGGCGTGCGGCGGCTGGACAAGCTGTCGACGCTTCAGGAGATCGCCCGTGTGCTCCGCATCGACACCGCCGCGCTTGTGGGCCAGGACGCCGCGCCGGTCCAGGCACGGGTCGCGGCGAGGGCGTCGAGCGGATCAGGGTGGCGCTGTCGCGCTACGAGATCCCGTTGGGGAAGTCGGCGGGTCGCCGTCCGGTGGTGGCGGTGGATCGGATGTTGCGGGATGTGGGGTACGCGTGGACGACGTTTCAGCACGCCCGCTATCCACAGGTGGTCGATCTGGTGCCGGGTCTGCTCACCGATGCGCAGCGCACCGATGCCGTGGCTGCGGTGGCGGGTCGGGTGCCGCTGGTCGAGGCGTACCGGGTCACCGCCGCTCTGCTGGTCAAGCTCGGTGACGCCGATCTGGCGTGGTTGGCGGCGGATCGGGCGATGCTCGCCGCCACCGGTGACCGGGTCCTGGTGGCCGCTACGGCCGTGCAGCTAGGGCAGGTGTTGCGGGCGCTCGGGCGGGCGCGGGAGGCGAAGTCGGTGATGCTCGCCGCCGCGTACCGAATCGCCCCGCCGGTGATCGAGTTCGGCCCGCCGGTGGAGTTGTCCCTGTGCGGAACCCTGCTCATCCAGGCCAGCCTGGCGGCGGCGCAGGACGGCAACGAGGCCGCCGCCGGCGAACTGATCGACGAGGCCACCGGCATGGCGGAGCGCGTCGGCGACGGGTACGACCATCACCGCACCGCCTTCGGGCCGACCGCCGTCGACCTGGCCCGCGCTGCCGTGGCCGTGGAGAACGGCGACACCGACGAGGCCATCGCCTGGCACGAGAAGGCCACCGCGCGGTCCGGCTGGCGGTGGCTACCCGCCGAACACCGCGCCGCGCACCTGCTCACCGTCGCCCGCGCCCACCTGCACGCCGGAGACGCGGGCAACGCGGCCCGGATGCTGACCGAGACCGAGCGCACCGCACCGGCCGAGATCACGCACCGGCCCGCCGCCCGGGACATCCTCGCCGAGGTCGCCCGCGACCCCCGCGCCCCGACCACGATCGCGAAACTCGCCACCACGCTCAGGGTCGGCTGAGCAGCGCAACACGCGGTGTACCGCAACCGTGCCGGCCGAACCGAGCCGAGAGGCGCGTCAGCAGGCCCTCTGACCTCGCGGCGAGCCGACGACAACGCACCATGACCCTCACCGTCACCAGGAAGGCTGATGCAGTTCGTACGTCAGCGGGTTCTCGTCTCAGCCCGCAGAGCGCGATATGCGTCCCAGGGGATCGCGGGACGGGTCATCGATCGGCGGTCCAGGTAGCGCTGAGTGGCAGCGCGGAGCCGTCGGGCGGTGCGGATCGCGTCGAGCGGGCCGGCGCGGAAACGGGATCCCGGCTCGGTCAGCCGGTCGGGGGCGAACACCCAGCCGGTCTCGTCGTGGTTGGTGAGACGGCCGCGGACACTCGCGTTGTGCAGGTTCCAGAGCTGATCGTCGTGCCGGTGGACCAGCAACGACGCGGGGCCCTCCCCGATCGGTAGATCGTCGGGTACGGAGACGAGATATCCGCCCGGGCCGCTTGTCAGCGTTGTTCGCACAAGCACCGGTGCGCCGGTCTCGTCGCGGCCGGCGAGAACCGCCGACGGGTACGACGCCAGAACCGGCGCCCCGACCAGCGACGTGTTGGTTATCGCTGTCCGGGAGGTCGGCAGCGCCCGGTCGAGAGTGGCGTCCGGGGTGACCTCGATCCGTAGCCGCATGAAGTAGAAGTCGGTGAACCGGTTCGCCGGCCAGTCGAGGTAGGCGCCGCTCTTCGGCTGCCGCGTGAAGATCATGCGCCAGAAGTCAGCGAGGTCTCCGACGGGCTCGGTGTGCACCGTGTCGGTGCAGGTCGCCGTGCCGGCGACCAGCACCTGCCGCGGACTGTCGAGCTCACTGCCGGTCGGGTCCGAGAAGAGCAGGGCGACTCGCGGGTCACGGCGAACGTTGAACGCCTTCTGCGGGTACGCGATCGTCGTTGTCAACAGGATCTTTCCGTCCGTGCGGAACAGACCTGAGGTGGGCCACGCGATCGGCGTTCCGTCCTTGGCGAGAGTCGCGAACTCACAGGTGCGGTAGGCGTCGAGAGCGATGCCGGCGTCGTTCATGTCGATCTCCTGGCGGTTCATGCGGTGATCTTGCCCGAGCAAGCTGAGTGGACGCTCCGGGGACCTCGGCCGTCGCAGCGTCCGGTACGCGTGGTAGGGGATCGAACCGACCCCAGCCATCCCGGTCGATCACCCGGGAGCCCACCGGCGATGTCTAGCTCCAACCCCTGATCAGGGTGTCCGCGTGGGTGTGAAGTTGCTCCACGGACCACGGGGAGCGAGCGGTTATCGCAGCGGTCACCACCGGACCGGTGAGCTGAGCGGTGGCCAGGTCCGTCCCGGGCATGGCGGCTGCGGAAGCACTGACCCGTCCGAGAACCGGGGCCGCGCTGGCGGTAAGCAGATCGGCGTGCGCGACGAGATCCCGGACGGCCGGATCGTGCTGGGCCTCGCCGAGCAGGGCCCGGTAGGCGATCCCGGCCGGTGAGGTGGTGAGGAATTCGCTGAGGGCTTGCAGGTAGGCCGTGAGGTCCGCGGCCGGGTCGTCGTGCGGCGAGGTGTGCAGTTCCTTGGCGGCGTCGACGACGCTGGCCTCGAGCAGGATCTCGGCCTTGGTGGACCACCACCGGTAGATCGTCTGACGGCCGACACCCGCACGCTCGGCAATGTTCTTGATGGTCATCGCCGCGTAGCCCATCTCGACGAGCATGTCGTCGACGGCGTGCAGAACCGCTTGGCGAGAGCGTTCGCTGCGTGGCCGTCCGGGCGAGGCGTGCTCACTCATGCCGACACTGTACCGAGACACAGTGTCTCGTATCTGCTAGCCTCCGTTTCGAGGCATGATGCCTCGAAATTAGGAGGAAGGGCGCCCCCTCGTGCGCATGATCCACACTGCCGTCCTCACCCGCCGTCGCATGGTCGCACCGGACCTGGAGATCCTGCTGCTCACAGGTAGCGGAGAGGTCGAACGCCACTACGCGATCCGGCACGCCCGTCCGTACGCCTTCGTCAAGGGCTACTGGAATGCGCGCCACGATGCCTGAAGTCACTGCCGCACCCCCGAGCATCCGATTCGCCGCGCTGCGCAACCCCGACTGCCGCCCGTACCTGGTCGGAACCGGGCTGTCCATGATGGCCGACAACATCGAGCACGTCATCACGTACTGGGTGCTGTGGCGCACGTTCCACTCGCCTGCGCTCGCCGGCTTCCAGGTGATCAGCCACTGGCTGCCGTTCCTGCTGCTCTCGGTCGCAGCCGGCGCCCTCGCCGACCGGTACGATTGCCGCCGGGTCGTGCAAGCCGCGCAGGGCTTGTTCATGGCTGTCTCGCTTGCCTGGGGGCTCCTTTTTCTCACCGGCACCCTGCACATCTGGCATGCCTGCGTCCTCCTCGTGCTGCACGGTTGTGCCGGGGCGCTGTGGGGACCGGCCGAGCAACTTCTGCTGTACGACTTCAGTCGGCCCGGTGAGTTGCCGAGCGCAGTACGCCTCAACGCGACCTTCCGCAGCCTCGGTCAGCTCTGCGGGCCCGTGGTGGGCTCCGGATTGCTGCTGCTCGGGCCGAGCACCGGCATCCTGCTCAACATTGCGATCTATCTGCCGCTCACCGTGTTCCTGGCCCGCACCCGCTTCACCGGCCACCGACGTGCCGGCCAGCCCCGCACCAACCGGAGGGGCCCTCTCGCCGCGGTACTCGCCGTCCGCGGGTTACACCTCAGCCGCCCGGTCACCGGCATGATCATCACGGCCGGTCTGGGGTCGTTCTTCGTCGGCGCGTCACTGCAGTCGACAATGCCGGAGTTCGCCGAGGGTCTCGGCGCGGGCAACAGTGGCGTCGCCTACGGCGTGCTGCTGTTCGCGAGTGCGGCGGGTGCGGTGCTCGGCGGTCTGCTGCTGGAGGCGACGGGGTGGGTGCGGCCCACCGTCCGTACGGCCGTTGCCGCGACCGTCGCCTACGGGCTGTGCACGCTACTGTTCGCCCTGACCGGCAGCCTGATGCTGGCAGTTGCCGCCCTGGCCGTCGGCGGCCTGGCGAGCCTCACCGCCATGTCGATCACGCAGACCGTCGTGCAACTGCAGGCGCCGCCGGACGAACGCGGCCGGGCGATGGGGCTCTACAGCACCTCGGCGGGCGGCCTGCGGATCGGCAGCGGGCTCACCGTCGGCTTGCTCGGCGCCGCCCTCGGCCTGCACATGTCGCTCGCGGTGAGCTCGGCCGCGCTTGTCGTCGGCGCGCTGCTCGCCGGCGGATACGTCGGCCGCGCATCGCGGTGAGCTCAGGAGGTCCGGACCGAGGGGAGAGTCAGGTTGCCGCCGGGACGCTGAGGTGGACGAGCCGCCGGATCCGGTCGAGGTCGACATCGCTCGCCAGGTGGGCGCGGTCCGGCACCTCCTCGGTGAGCGGGTCGACTCCGAACAGCAGGCGGGGCAGCACCGGATGGACGGCCAGGCCGATCAGTTGGTTCGCGACGGCCTCGGCCCTGTCGGTTGCGAGTCCCGATCCGCCCTCCAGGTGGGCGGCGAGGTTGCCTGTCGTGACGCCGAAGAGGACGTCGAAGAGTCCGGTCGCCAGGTCCGGCAGCCGGTCCGCCTCGGCGATGCCGAGTCGCGCCATCTTTCCCACCGAGGACCAGCGCAGCAGTTGCACGAAGCGCCCGCAGTAGCGGACGGCCGCTTCCATCGGTTCGTCGGAGTAGTCGGCGGGGATGCCCATGCGTTCGGCGAACAGGGCGCGGGTGCGAGCGACGACCGCGAGGAACAGCGCGTCCTTGGTCGGGAAGTGCGCGTACAGGGAGCGCTTCGAGGTTTCCGCGCGCAGTGCGATCGCGTCCATGGAGGTTCGCGCGAAGCCGGTCTCCAGGAACGCGACCTTCGCCGTGTCGAGGATGTGCTCGCGCAGTGCTTCCCCGCGTCGGGCCATGGCGTCCACCTCAATGTATACGGTACGGTAGAGTTTACTTAATCCTGATGCTGACGGGAGTCATCATCCATGATCGTTGTCACCGCCCCCACCGGGCAGATCGGCAGCAAGCTTGTCCGGACCCTGCTGACCCATGATGAGCCGGTCCGCCTCGTCGTCCGCGATCCTGACAAACTGCCCACCGACGTGCGAGAGCGGGCCGAGGTCGTCACCGGATCGCACCAGGACCCCGCCACCCTGGAACGCGCCCTCGCCGGCGCCGACGCCCTGTTCTGGCTGATGCCGGCCACCCCGACCGCGAGCAGTCCGTACGAGGCGTACGTCTCTGCCTCGATCCCGGGCGCGGACGCCGTGGTGCGCCACGCCGTGCCGCACGTCGTGGTCGTCTCCGCACTCGGGCGCGGCTCGCAGATCTACGCCGGGCACGTGTCGGCCTCGCACGCCATGGAGGACCTCTTGCGCAGCACCGGTGCGCACGTGCGCGCCCTGGCGCTGCCGACCTTCATGGACAACATTCTCCGGCAGACCGCCGCGATCGGAAGCGGGGCCGTCACCGGCACGCTGCCGGCCGACTTCACCATGCCGTGGATCGCGACGAAGGACATCGCGGCGCTCGCCGCCGGATATCTGCTCAACCGTGACTGGACCGGTCAGGACTCGGTCGAGTCCCTCGGCGGCGAGGATCTGTCCTTCGCCGACATCGCCGCGATCCTCACCGATGTTCTCGGCACGCCCATCCGGTACCAACTCCTCGACCGCGCCGAGGTCGAGGAGTTCCTCCTTGGCCGTGGCGTCTCCGCGGCGATGGCCCAATCCATGATCGACATGGATGTGGCGGGTGAGCGCGGCATCAACAACGCCATCCCGCGAACCGCCCGGAACACCACGCCCACCACTTTCCATGAGTTCGCCCTGGAGAACATCAAGCCCGCAGTGACCGGGTCGCACGGCGCCTGAGCGAGCCTCGTGACACTGATCCGCCTCGGCGTCGAAATCGGAGCGGAACGCCTGCGGCGGATGGACGAGCACGGCATCGACCTGCAGCTCGTCTCGTCGACCAGCCCGATCCAGCTGGCGCCCGGAGACCGGGCGATGACCCTGCTACGAGCAGCCTCTTCCCATCCAGTCGACGACCGGGCGATCAACGTCTGTCAGCCGAGCGGCGGCGCGAAACGTTACCGCGGTGCTCGTTCCTGCAAGCGGACCAACAGGATCAGCGGGTGGAGGAGTATGACGCGGCGGTGGGTTTGTCGCCGGGTTCGCCCCAGCTGTTCAGCATGACGACGCCTTGGCGTATCCATTGTCCGGTGGAGGGGCGGTATACGGCGGGGTCGCTTTTGCCGTCGCCGTCGTAGTCGCCGGAGAGGGGGATGTCGCCGGGTTCGCCCCAGCCGTTGAGCATGACGACGCCTTGGCGTATCCATTGTCCGGTGGAGGGGCGGTATACGGCGGGGTCGCTTTTGCCGTCGCCGTCGTAGTCGCCGGAGAGGGGGATG
>NZ_JAXCFT010000004.1:323347-478863 GCF_056150385.1 Micromonospora marincola
TCGCCGGGTTCGCCCCAGCCGTTGAGCATGACGACGCCTTGGCGCAACCATTGTCCGGTGGAAGGGCGGAACACCGCGGGGTCGCTTTTGCCGTCGCCGTCGTAATCACTGAGCCGTACGCCTTTGCTGCGCCACTGCGCCACAGTTTCGCCCCGCAGGACACTCAGCAGTGCGAGCTTGTTGTCGAGGCTCGTGACCTTGTTCCGATCCTCGCTCAGATGGATGTGCCAAAGGTGCGACGAGTCCGACGAGACCGCGTAGTCGTACCGGAAGTCCCAGCCCTCCACGGTGCTGTCACTGTCAGTCTGTCCGTAGAATTCCCGCCATCCGTCCAGCCGGGGATCGTTGGGATCCTTGCCGGAGGTCAGTAGTCGCGTGGAATACCGGGCGATGCGGCGGTAGTCAGCGTTGAGGGCCTGGGCGTTCGGGGCGACAGGGTCGGCGGACGGCGACGGATCACTGTCGTCCACCCGGTACCCTTGGCCCTCCGTCATCGTCGATGGGTTACCGTTCAGCGCAGCAATCCCTTGAGCCTCGGGGAAGGTCCAGTCGTAGGCGGCTGCCTTGTCCGACGGCCCTCCCTGATCCTCGGTGTCACGGACGGAATAGTTGTTCGAAACGTTCGCCGCGCGAGTGTTGTGGTAGCCGCTCTTGTTGGCATAGATGCCGCCGTTCTGCGTACCCGAATCAAGCTTCAGGAGCTCCTCCATCAACCACCAGGAGGCGTCGGTGATCCTGGATGGATTCGGATTGCTGGCAGCGTTGGCGGGTGAAGCCAGAGCCGGGGTGATGCCGGCGAACAGTAAGATTGAAGCGGTTGCGGCGAGCCCGCGTAGATTCATCGTTCTGGTATCCATTCAGACAGAGTTCTTCCTACTGGCGGACGCGCGTAGACATTCGTCAGTTAAAGATCGGATGTCGGCGCGAGGCTGTATCGTCGTCGATCAGACGATTCGCCAGAATTGCAGCCTGGAAGTCTGGAGTAACGTCAGGCACGCCAAGCGGTGCGCCTGCGTCAATCCCAGGTTTACCTGGGTCAAGGCGACGAACGCTTGTTCCTGCGGTCAGTGTGCGCGCTGGCCAGAGCTATGCTGGCTGGACCGAATTGACACGTATCGTGTCGTGGAGCGATTCGTCGGCACCCGCTAATGGATATGCATCGATGTCGTGCATCGTTATGGCCCCCGTAAGCCGTGAATGTGACACACCCGCCCGACCACTAACTTCGCAGGGCGGATTGGCGCAACTGTATAGGCGCGCGGGCGATCGGGCAAGACCCTATACGCAAAGGTCATTGCGTTGTCGGGTAGCTACTGTTCACGGCGGGGATTAGCTCGTCCGCACTTGGCCTTGGTGGCTGCTGGACGGACCGCTCGGAGGGTGCCCGCGCGACGCGGGCACCCTCCGAGAGCCGGCGGTGCCGGATCCCGGCTCGACCTCAGCTCGTGGGGCCGGACGCCGCCCCACCGAGGGTCACCTTGAGGATCTTCTCGTTGCTGTTGTTCGGGGTGCTGTCCTTGTCCCCGCCGGTGCTCGTGGTCAGCCACAGGTTGCCGTCGAGGGTCGGTTCGACGGTGCGCAGCCGGAAGTACGTCCCGACGAAGTACTGCTGGAGGTTGGTGAGCGTGTTGCCGCTGATCTCCGCGCGGTACATCCGGTTGCCACGCAGGCAGGCGATGTAGAGCACGTCCCGGACGATCGCGATGCCGCTGCACGAGGCGTCGGCCACCGGGTACGTCCGGATCGGGGCCCTGAAGTTCGGGTTGGCGCAGTCGCCGGAGGTGCCCTCGCAGGCGGGCCAGCCGTAGTTGCCGCCCTTGACGATGATGTTGGTCTCGTCCATGACGTTGTTGCCGAACTCCTGCTCGAAGAGCCGGCCCTGGGAGTCGAAGGCGAGTCCCTGCGGGTTGCGGTGGCCGTAGCTCCACACGTAGTTGCCGAAGGGGTTGTCCGCAGGCACGGTGCCGTCGGGGTTGAGCCGGAGTACCTTGCCGCCCAGGTTGTTGGTGTCCTGGGCCACGTCCGGGTCCTGTCCGTCACCGGCGGCGGCGTAGAGCTTGCCGTCGGGGCCGAAGCGCAGCCGGCCGCCGTTGTGGTACTTGTTGCGCGGGATTCCCGTGACGAGTACCTGCCTGGTGTCGGTTTGCAGCGTGCCGTCGTAGCGGATGCGCACGATCCGGTTGTCGGTCGTGGTGGTGTGGTAGATGTACAGCCAGCGGTCGGTGGTGAAGCTGGCCGAGACGGCCAGCCCGAGCACGCCGCCCTCGCCGTTGGTGCCGGCCACGTTCGGCACGGTGCCGATGCTGTGCTTATTGGTGCCGTCCGGGTTCATGGCGACGATGTCGAACAGGTCGCGCCGGCCGTAGAGGACCGTGCCGTCGGGCAGTTGCACCAGGCCCCAGGGCAGGTCCTTCTCGGTGGTGACCGCCGTGGCGCCGCAGATCGGGCTCGTGCAGCCCGAGCCGGTGTGCGCGGTGACCGCGGCGCTCGCCCCCGAGACATTGCCCTGGGCGTCCCGGGCGGTCACCGTGTACCGGTAGTCGGTGTTTGGCGTCAGCCCGGTGTCGGTGAACCTGGTCGCCGGCGGGTTGCTGGCGGTGCCGGTGGTGGAGCCGACCGCCGTACCGTTGCGCAGGATCGTGTAGCCGGTGACCGCGACGTTGTCGGTGGAGGCCGACCAGGTGAGGGTCACGTCCGTGCCGTTGACAGTCGCGGCCGGGTTGGTCGGCGTGCTTGGCGCAGACGTGTCCTGCTGGCAGAACGGCGGGGTGACCGAGAGCGTGGAGCTGGCCTGCGAGACGTTGCCGGCGGCGTCGCGGGCGTTGACGTACCAGCCCCAGGTGACACCCTGCACGACGCTGAGCGTCGCGGTCAGCGTCCGTCCCGGGACCGAGGTGACGAGCTGGCCGTCGTGGTAGATGTCGTAGAAGGCGACGCCCACGTTGTCCCGGGAGGCGTACCAGGAGAGCGTGACGGACTGGCAGGTCAGCCGGGTGCTGCGCAGGCCGGTCGGCCGGGTGGGCGGGCTGGTGTCGGCGGCGAGCCGGGCCGCCTGCCGGCTCCCGGTCGCCGGCGCGGCCGGCGCGGCGTTGGCGGGTACGCCGGTCAGGATGGTGCCGGCGCAGACCAGGAGGGCGAGCGGGACGCGGTGTCGGCGCTGGCGAGGATTAATCCGCACGGATGCTTTTCCTTCCGGGGGTTCTTGGTCAGTACGGGTAGCCGGGGACGTTGAGTCGCACGCTGTACAGGCCGGAGTCGTTCGTCCGGCCGGAGGTGATGTAGAGGGTCTGCCGGTCGGTTCCGCCGAACGCCACGTTCGTGGTGCCGGCGCCGCCGGAGCGGATAGTGCCGAGCTGCGCGCCGGCGGGCGAGTAGACGTGGATCAGCCCGTCCGAGCCGGAGGCCCAGTACACGTTGCCGGCGCAGTCGATGGTGACCCCGTCGGGACCGCCGAGGTAGTTCACGAAGACGCTGCGGGCGCCGGTGCTGCCGTCGGGCTGGACGACGTACCTGTAGATCTTGTTCTCGGAGTAGGCGCCCACGTAGAGCGTGCTGCCGTCCGGGGAGAGCGCGATGCCGTTGGGTTGCCGCAGCCGGTCGTCCACGAGCGACACCTGGCCGCCGGAGACGCGGAAGACGCTTGTACGTCCGCTCATCTGGTCGGGTCGGTTGCCGCGCTGGAAGTTGGGGTCGGTGAAGTAGACGACGCCGTCGGAACGGGCCGTGACGTCGTTAGGTGAGTTGAACGCCCGGCCCTGGTAGTTGGCGGCGACGGTGCTGCGGGTCTGGTCGCTCAGCCGGTATGCGGAGACGTTCCGCTGGTCGTGGGTGGCGGCGATGATCTGCTGGGCGTCGGGGCTGAGCGCCAGGCCGTTGCTGCCGGCGTTGGCGATGAAGGTGTCGAAGGTCGCCGGCGGCGTGAACCGGCGAATCGTGGATGGTTGCACGTTGTTCGGCCCGGTGCCCGCGGCCATGTCGGACATCAGCAGGTAGCCGCCGTCGGCGATCCAGACCGGCCCTTCGAGGAACGAGAACCCGCTCTGGATCTTCGTCGCGGACACGGAGCTGGCCGGCAGGGGTGGGCCGTACCCGGTGCCGCCCGGGCAGACCCCGGGGGGCGCGCCGGGTGGGCCGGCGAACGGGCTGGTGTGAACGTTCACATGAGCGGCGTCCCGAGGTGCCGGGGGTGCGGGTGTGGCACCGGCGGGGCCTGGTGCGGTGGTGAGCGCGAGGCCCAGGCCGGCGAGTGCGGCGATGGTTGGACGCCAGGTCATCGGGGTACTCCAATCGGGGTCGGTGAATGCGAGGCCCGTGGTTGTCGGTGAGCTGGCCCGGCCACCGACGCCTGTTATCGATAAACATCAATATATACGTGACGCAGCTTAGGCGAGGAAGCAGCGCCCCGCATCAGTTCCCCACGATCACCTTGTCCCGGTGGCCGGGTTGAGCGCGTGGTGCCTCGACTATTCCTCTCGGGCGGGACAAAGCACCCGGCGCACGGCGTCACGCAGCCATTGGTGGGCGCCGTCGACGCTGTGGCGTGGGTGCCAGGCCATGCCGATCGTCAGCGGCGGCAGTGGCAGTGGGATTTCCAGTAGGCGCAGTCCCAGCGCATGCGCCGCGTCGCTGAGCCGTGACGGAGGCTCGCCCGGCAGGGCGGTCGGCACCAGGCAGACCATGTCCTCGGCTGCGGCCAGCATCATCGCGGCGAGGTGTCCGGGCAGGACTGCGCCGACCTGACGGCTGAGCCCCTGCGCGGCCAAGGCCGTGTCCAGCGGCCCGGTAAAGCGTCCGCGGCGGCTGACCGCCACGTGCTCGGCCGCAGCGAGCCTGGCGGCCGTCAGAGTTCCTTCGGTGAGTGGGTGCCCGGCCCTCACGCCAGCCGTCATGCGCAGGGTGACGAGTTCTTCGACCCGGGTCTCCGGGTCGACGTGGTCGATGGCCCCGATCTCCAGGTCGATCCGTCCGTCACGCAGTGCGGGGCCGGCCTCCCACTCCTCCGCCAGCACCCGCAGCGAAACGCCCGGCGCCTGGCGTCGGGCGAGCCGGAGCAGACCGGGCGCGACTGCGGCGCCGACCAGGTCCGCAGCCTGCACGGTGAAGGTGCGCCGCAGTGCCGCGGGGTCGATCCCGCCGCTCGGGGCGAGCAACGCCTCCAGCCGTCGTACCACCGCTGCGGCCTCGTCCCGCAGCGCCTCGGCGCGCGGAGTGGGCACCATCGTCTGTCCGGCCCGCACAAGTAGTGGATCTCGGAGCACCCGGCGCAGCCGGGCCAGGGTGCGGCTCATCGCCGCGGGGGAGGTCCGCAGCCGAGCGGCGGCGCGGGTGACGCTCTGCTCGGTCAGTAGGGCGTCGAGAGCGACGGCGAGGTTGGCGTCAAGGTTCGGGGTTGGGCTGCTCACCGCACTTATTCCACTCCAGGCAATGATTGGATGCTGAGGTTCCCATTGTGGCAATGCGGCGGCCCCCGCACGATGAATGAGTCCCGCCGAGCCGACAATCGAGGTTTCATGATCGTCATTACCGGTCCCACCGGAAACATCGGGCGGCAGTTGCTGTCGCTGCTGATCGAGGCCGCACCCGCAGTCCGTGAGGAGTTACGTGTCGTCGTCCGGGATCCGGCCCGGCTGCCCGAAGGCGTCCGTGGACGGGTCGAGGTGATCCTCGGCTCGCACGGCGACGCCGCGACCGTGGAGCGAGCCCTCACCGGGGCGGACGCCGTTTTCTGGCTGGTGCCGCCGGACGCCTCCGTCCCGCCCGACGAAGCCTACAGCGGCTTCACCCGCCCGGCCGCGCGGGCTTTCGCCACTCACGGCGTCGGCCATGTTGTCGCCGTCTCGGCGCTCGGCCGTGGAACCCCGCAGGCCGCCCAGGCCGGGCTGGTCACCGCCTCCCTGGCGATGGACGACCTGATCGCCGGCTCCGGCGTCGCCTACCGCGCCCTGGCCTGCCCGTCCTTCTTCGAGAACCTGCTGGAGGAGGTCGACTCGATCCGCGACGACGGCGTCTTCACCGACACCGCCGCCGCGGACCGTCCGGCCCCCATGGTGGCGGTCGCCGACATCGCCGCCACCGCGGCCGTGCTGCTGTTGGACCGCTCTTGGGCCGGCGTGGGCAATGTCCCTGTGCTCGGCCCGCAGGACCTCTCGCCCAACGATCTGGCCCGCATCATGACCGAGGAACTGGGCCGTCCGGTCCGCTATCAGCGTCAGTCGCTCGACGAACTGCGCTCCACCATGCTCGGCTACGGCCTCAACGAGGCGTTCGTCGAGGCCATGGTCGACATGAAACGCGCCAAGGATGAAGGGCTGGACTCCGGCGTCGACCGCTCCCCGCAGGCGGGACCGGCAATCGCATTCGCGCGGTGGTGCGCCCGAACGCTCAGGCCCGCCGTCCTCGCCACGCAGGAGATCGTCGATGCCCACTGAGCGAACCGAGCCACCGGTCACCGCTTTCATGCTTGTCAAGACCACGCCCGAGTGGCTTGCGATGACCGTGGCCGAGCGCGTCGAGGCATTCACCACCCACGTTCTCCCCGTAATCCAGGCCCGCACCCGCGGTGTCCGCTCCCGCTTCTACGACACGGAGTTCTACTCAGCGCGGATCACCGACATCTGGGTCTGGGAGGCGGACGACCATGACGCCTACCGCCTGCTGATTGATGCGTTGCGCGAGACCCCCTTCTGGGACCGCTACTTTCAGGTCGTCGACCTGGTTGTGGGCATCGAGAACGGCTACGCCCGCACCTACGGCCTGAAGCCCCTGGCGACCCTTGCCACCTGACGCTCGACAGACCGGCGCGGCAGGTCGGTACGCTCGAACGGCAGGGATACCCCCCTGGCCGGCGGACCGGAACCCAGTTCCCCGATGGGAGCGATCGAATGGGGGGGTGGAGGTCCCGAACCCGCTGAACGAAGGTGTGGCGATCTACACGCGACGGCTCTGCGCGTCGGCGTGACGGCACAGCGATGCCCGTGCTGGTGGTGCGGCACGCCACCGGACTCGCGCGTGCCGGCCACCATCGACCGAGACGAGGAGTTGCCATGACCGAGGTCGTCACCTACCGGCCCGGACCGGCGGAGATGTCGTACACCTTCGGCGGCCGGGAGCCGGTCCTGCGGGTCCGGCCCGGCACCATCGTGCAGCTGTACACCGAGGACTGCTACGGCGGTCGGGTGCGGGGGATCGACGACCTGCCGTCACGGGTGTGTGAGTTCCCCTACCTCAACCCGGTGACCGGACCGATCCACGTCGAGGGCGCCGAACCGGGGGACACGCTCGCGGTGCACGTGGTGGCCATCGAACCGGCCCGGGACTGGGCGGTCTCCAGCACCTTTCCGCACTTCGGCGCGTTGACGGGTACGCACGTCACGGCCACGCTGCACCCGCCGCTCGATGAGCTGGTCTGGATGTACGACGTCGACGTCGCCGCCGCCACCGTGACGTACCGGGCCCGGCGTGGCGACTACACGGTGGCGCTGCCGCTGGATCCGATGCACGGGACCATGGGGGTGGCGCCGGCGGCGTTCGAGTCGCGGATGACAATCGTGCCGGACGCCCACGGCGGCAACATGGACTCGCCTGAGCTGCGGGCTGGCGTGACCGTGTACTTCGGGGTCAACGTGCCGGGCGCGCTGTTCGCGGTGGGTGACGGTCACTGTCGGCAGGGCCACGGTGAGGTGTGTGGCACCGGGGTCGAGGCGGCGATGAACACCACGCTGATTCTCGACCTGGTGAAGGGCGTATCGACCCCGTGGCCGCGACTGGAGGACGACGACGCGCTGATGAGCACCGGCTCGGCCCGGCCGCTGGAGGACGCGTACCGGATCAGTCAGCACGACCTTGTCACCTGGACGGCCGAGCTTGTGGGGTTGGACCAGCTCGACGCGTACCAGCTGGTCAGCCAAGCGGGGGAGGCGCCGGTGGGCAACGTCTGCGACCCGAACTACACGATGCTGGCCCGGGTGGCGCGGCGCTATCTGGGCGGGGTGGTCGCGTACGGCGGCGTGCACGCGCGACTGCGCGAGACGGGTCGGGCCCACCTGGCCCACCGATGACCCTCGATCTCGACCCGACGGCGGAAGGGGCGCGGTGCGCTCAGGGCGCCTGGTCGTCGTCCAGGAGCCACTTCTGGATCTCGGTCAGGAACTGCTGGCGCTCGCCCGTGCTCAGGCTGCCGACGACCTCGAGAACATCCTGCTCGGGGGAGACCACCAGGACCTGGCGGTCCCGCAGCGCGTCCTCGCCGAGTTCGCCGATGACGCGGCGCAGGTCCTCCTCCGGTTCCGGATCGCGGGCGATGATCGCATTCCAGCCGGTCTCGGCCAGGATTCCGCAGGCCATGAGGATCTCCGACCGATACTGGCGGATCTTGCCGTCGAGGCCCGACGCGGCGGAACGCTCCAAGATCTGGCGCAGGACGTCGGCTGCCTCGGGATAGCGGCGAGCCGCGCGATGCACCAGATAGATGTTCTCCATGGACATGATCTCGCCCGGTCCATGACCACGTCGCCGATAGCAGTCACGAGCCAGGTGGAGGAGATCCAGCGCCAGTGGCAGCCGACCGGCGCGGAGGTGGTGGTATCCACGTTCGTTGAACAGGCGGGCCTTCGACGCACGCTCGCCCGGGTTCTCGCCGATGTGCTCGCGCAGCTCGTTCCGCTTCCGTTCCCGGTCGACAGCGGCCTCGTCGGCGGCCTGCGCCTCGGCGTCCCGGCCCAGGGCGGAGAGGATCTGTGCCTGCTCCAGATGGACGACCGACAGCGACTCCAGCACGCCGTTGCGCCGCGCCACGTCCTCGTACGACGCCACGGCCAATTCTGTGTGGGCGAGGGCCGCCTCCGCCTTGCCCCGGCGGAACTGGAGGTCCGACAGCGCCCTCAGGGTCGTCCCGAAGTAGCGCGCCTGGGTGACGAGGTGGAAGTTGTCGAGTTGCCGGTACAAGGTCACCGCTCGTTCCAGCGCGGTCTCCGCCTCGTCCGGTCGGTCGAGGTCGGCCAGGAGCATCCCGCGTACGCTCACCGAACGGGCGAGGTGAGCGACCAGCTCGGCGTCCCCGCCGGCGGCCAGTTCCGTCCAGATGGCGATGGCCTCGTCGAGCGGGACGAGCGCGTCGGCCGGAGTATCCGTCCGCATCAGGGTGATGCCGACGCCGTGCAGCGCCGCGGCGAGGTTGACGCGGGCGGTGGGCGAGCCGTCCGCGGCGATCTCGCGGGCGAGCGCAACGGCTTCGGACACCGTTGCGTGGCATGCCTCCTGGTGTCCCAGCCGGCCCAGGTCGACCGCGAGGTTGGTAAGCGCGGTGACCAACTTCCCTCGGTACGCCGCCCCGGCGTCCGCGACCAGGTCCCGGTAGATGTCCACCGCCCGCCGGGACGCGGCCAGGGCGTCCTCGTGGCGCTCGAGTTCGGTCAGGACACTGCTGTACGTCAGCAGGAAGGAGGCGAGCCGAGCCGCCCGCGACCGCACCCGGTGCGGAACGTCGCCGAACCGGCGGGGCTCCTGACCCGGTGCCCCTTCCGTCCCCGCGAGCAGCCCCTCGTGAAGCTCGCTCGACTCGGCGAGCACGGCCGCCGCCTCGACCGATCGGCCGGTGGCGATCAGAATCTGCGCCGCCAGCACGGCGCCGCGGGCGAAGTCGAGACCGTACGCCTCGGCGTTCACCTCGAACAAACGCCGTCTTATCTCGAGCGACTCCGCCACCGATGCCTCGGCGGCGGTCCATGACTCCAGCTCCGTGTGGATGTCCGCCACATCGTGCAGGGCCTTCGCCAGGTCCGGCGAATAGGTGTCCGGACGTTCTTCGACGAGCCGCCGGTATATCCGGATCGAATCGATGAGCGGGCGCAGCGCCTCCCGGGGGCGGCCCAGGTTCTGCAGGGTCGCTCCCTGGGTGCCGAGCGCCATCGCGTGCTGCGCCAGGTGGTCGTGGCTGTCGTCGGCCGCCAGCGAGCCGAGGATGCGAACCGCCCTCTCGGCCGCTTGGAGCGCGTCTTCGCTCCGGCTGGCGCTGTTGAGATCCACGGCGAGGTTGTTGAGGGCGATGCCGAGACCAAAGTCCGTCCCGTGCTCCGTCTGGTTCAAGGCGGTCAGCAGCGTCACGCTCTCCTGCGTGGCGGCGAGGGCGTCCTGGTGGCGACCGACGTCGCTCAGTCGGAACCCGAGGTTCACAAGCGCGGCGGCGAGTTCCTTCGGGTACGGGTCGAATCCGTTCTGACGGAGGGCGCGGAGGAGCTGGACGACCCGCTCGGCCGCGGCCAGGGCCTGCTCGTGTTGTCCGGCGTAGGCAAGCCGCTCGCTGAGCTTCGAGTACCAGTAGTAGTGCTCTCTGACCGCGCTTGTCCGCCCGACATGGTGGTGAGCGAGGCGTTCGACGATGGCCGCGACCGCGGCGTCCAGATCCACGTGCCGTTGCGATGGCAGAGCGGGCTCGATGGCGCGGAGCACCGTCATCGGCGCGTACTCCGCCACGATCGACAGGGCGGTGCCGCCCATCTCCAGGATCAGACCCGGGTGGGCGGTCAGCAGCGGGTATACGTAGCCCTCGAGCACGTGCCGCCGGCGACGCCCGGTCTCCGCCAGGACCGTCCACACGGCGCGCCGGTAGCTCGTGACGACATCGTCGACAACGGCTGGCCCGTCGTCGGCGGCCCCACGGGCGAGCAGGCGTCTCGGCAGGTCGGCGCACCACTGGTCGCCGCCGCGCCCGCTCGTCGACAGTTGCCGGGCGATGAAGTCCTCCCCGAGCCGGTCGGGGTACAGCGGCTCCAGGGCCGTCTCCGCCCGGGCCGGGGGATAACTGCGCTGGTGGTCGTCGAGCAGGGTTTCGGCGGCCTGCGGCGAGGACGCAAGCTCCACCATGGCCAGGGTCCGCGCGGCGTCGGGCCGGGGCATCGGTCGGGTCAGGGTCGCGATGCTCACCAGGCGTCCCATCATCTGCGGATCCACCGTGAGGTGGCCGCCGTCGTGCAGAGCGGCCCAGTGCGCGTACTCCCGGTCGAGCAGGTAGTCCGACAGCGCGCCCGGGTCGGCGGGCGGCGTCCCGCCCCGGGCCGCCGCGTCGACGGCGACAAGCGCGGCCATGTGCAGCGTCAGGACCGACCGGTACGACGGGTCATCCAGCGGGCCGGGCGGATTCGACTCCGCCATCTCGGGCAGCCGATACGCCCTGCGGAACCGGCGTACGGCCGCGGCGTACACCTCCCGCCGCTGGTCCTCGGTCTCGCCGAGCGGAGTGAGGGCCTGCTCGCCCAGTCTGTAGCGGGCTGCGCGCAGCGGGTGACGCACCGCCAACCACCATGGGCCGGCGGTGCGGGCCAGCAGCAGCACCTTGAGGTCCACGCCGAGCCCCGGACCGGGGTCGCGGCAGAGAAGTCGTTCGAGCGTGGAGCGCGGCCAGCGGTCCGCGTAGTCCACGATCAGCAGCGTCTTCGCGGGGGAGTTCCGGTGGGTGGCCGGCCGGGCCGCGCCGGGGTGGTGGGCGGTGAGGACGGTCCATCCGGCCGCGGCGGAGCGGGTGGCCAACTGGCGGGCCAGCCGGGTCTTGCCCTGCCCGCCTGCGGCGTGGACCAGACGCAGCCCGGCGCCGGGGGTGTCGCGCCACCGGACCAACTCGTCCAGCTCCTGCTCGCGCCCGACGAAGTCCACCACCTCGTTCTGGCTGGCCAACAACTCGCTTGGGGGACAGCCGGTCCAGTCGGCGTCCCCGTCGCCCGGGGGAACGAAGCGGTCCAGTACAAAGTCGGTCAGCCCGAAGTGCTGGGTCCGTGCGAGGTAGAGATCGCGTCCCGCGTTCACGTCGTGGACCTCGTATGGGCCCTCCCGCTCGACGGTCATCGATCGGAGCGCTTCGTGGCGTCGGGCGGTTCGTCGCAACTGCCGAAGTACATATCGCGGTTGGCGATCGAGATGTTTCCTCCCGCATGCAGGTCACCGGTGCGGATCGACGAGGTGTGGGCGGTGTCGACGGCCGGCGTACCAGCACCCGGAGCGCTGTCGGGGGCGGACGACCGGCCGCCGTGCCGGGCCCGCCAGGCGATGAGGGTGCCGATGACGCCCGACCCCACGCCGACGGCGTTCAGGAACAGGCTGAGGATGCCGGCCAGTTGGCTTCCACGGGTGAGATCGGTGTGCGCGAGGAAGATGCCGAGCCCGACCAGGAGAGCGGCGAGGACGATGAATGCCACGGCGACGTAACGACGCGTCATCGCCGCATCGTGACACACTCCACGTCGGCGTCGACAGGGACGCCAGCAGCATCGGCGGTCAAGACCCGGTGTCGCGGCGTCACAGGGCGGCGGGCGGCGGGTGGGGCAGCGGGCGGGCGCCTTCCGGGCGTAGGCCGTCGAAGATGATGGCGAGGTATCGCCGCCACAGGTCGGGCGGGGCGTCTGACACATAGCTGGTGACGTGGTTGGGCGCGCACATCAGCAGGATGACGTCGGCGCCGGTGACGTCGGCCCGCACGGAGCCGTGTCCACGAGCCCGATCGACAAGCTTGTGCACAGTGCGGAACATCCGCTCGCGGGCCCTGATCACGTCCGCGTTCAGCTCGCCGGCCTCCTGCAGGAACGACAGGTCGCGTTGCTGTCGTTGGTCCGCGGCGACGGTGAGGAACTCCAGCAGCGCGGCGCCCGGGTCCGCCGCGTCGAGCAACTGTTCGCCGACCGTGTCGAGCGCGTCGATCCGGTCGAGGACGATCGCGGCGAGCAGGTCGTCCTTCGTGGCGAAGTGACGGAACAGGGTGCCCTTGCCGAGACCGGCCCGGCGGGCGATGTCGGCGACCGAGGCGTCCAGGCCACGCTCCGCGAACTCGTCGGCGGCGGCGGCCAGTAGCAACCGCCGGTTGCGGGCGGCGTCGGCGCGCAACGGGCGGGTGGTGGTCACGTCGCCACCCTAGCAAGTTGACCGTGCGGTCCGCTTATTGCTACCTTGGCGACCGGTAACATGACCGCTCGGTCCGTTTATGGGGGAAGCGCATGAAGGCAGTTGTCGTGACCGGCTACGGACCACCCGAGGAGTACACGGTGGGGGAGGTGCCGGCGCCCCGGCCCGGACCGGGACAGATCCAGGTCCGGATCGCCGCCGCATCGATCAACCCGGCGGACGTCCGGCTGCCCGGCGGCGATTTCCGTGCCGTAGTTCCACTGGAGTTTCCACACGTGCCGGGCAACGACTTCGCCGGCACGGTCAGCGAGGTCGGCGCCGGCGTAACGGCCTACCAGGTCGGCGATGAGGTCTTCGGTCAGGCCGTGCCACGGGCGCTGCGGGCGATGGTCGGCGGGACCCGGCCTTCGCTGAGCACCGGATCGCTGGCCGAGTACGCGGTCTTCGAGGCCGACACTCCGTTCCTGGCGCACCGCCCGGCCGGCCTCGACATCGAGCAGGCCGCCGCCCTTCCCACCGTCGGCCTGACCGCACGGGCGCTGATGGCCACCGCCAAGGTGCAGCCCGGCGAAACCGTCCTGGTCATCGGCGCGACCGGCGGCGTCGGAACCGCCGTGATCCCGTTGCTCGCTGCCGCGAAGGCGCGGGTGATCGCCACCGCGACCGCCGCTGACGCCGGCATCCTCCGCGCCCTCGGCGCCGACACAACCATCGGGTACGCGGAATCCGAATACCCCTCCGACGTCGACGTCGCGTTCAACCTGACCCTGCCGAGCGACAACCTCGCCGCAGTCGCGGGCGTCATCCGCCCGGGTGGACGCCTCCTCACGATCACCTACCCCGTACCGCAGCAGGACTGGATCGACCGCGACGACGTCGGGCTGCACTTCGTGCTGGACATGGACGGGACCCACGGCGGGATGCGCGAGGTCGGTGAACTCGCGGCAAACGGCGAACTGCCGGCCACGATCGGCCGCCGCTACACCCTCGACCAGGGCGCTCAAGCTTGCGTCGACTTCGTCCGCCGGCACACGACCGGGAAACTCGTCGTCACGATGTGAAACCCACTGCCGTCGACGCTCTTGCGCTCCGATCATCCAGGGACACCGCGCGTCGCTGGGCGCCCGCCTCCGGATCTTCCGGCGATGCTCGTCGACGGCCTGAGCGACGCGGGCGGCGAGCGTCGCCCCGACTGACCATGTGGGGAGGGAAGTCCGCTCGGTCGATGATTGAGCATCTCCGGCTCATCGGTGATGATGAGGCGTGCGGAGCGTGCGGGTACGCCGACTGCTCGCAGTCATCGTCATCGGCGCGGCCGTCGCCCTGCTCGCTTGGGTCGGCTGGGCGGTCCGCGCACGTGACCTCGACTGGGGCAACAAGGTTGCGGGCATCGCCGGATTCCTGCTCCTGGCCGCCGGCACGCTGGCGGCGGCCGTGAGCCGGCTCAGGGGATGGGCCCAGCCGAAGCCCCTGTCCAACGTCGACCTCCAGCAGGCTACCGAGAACCTGGCCGTGGCGCTCGGGCGCGTGTGGGCGAACGAGGAACGACTACGGCGGATCAACGATCCCTGGCCGCTGCCGGTGCGCTGGGAGACCGTCGACGGCCCGACCACCGCCGGCGGAACCGGCGGACCGATCGGCGCTCCGAGTCACAGTACCGGCGTGTTCACCGACGTCGCGGCGTTCTTCACCGCCATGACCACGCCACGGCTGGTCATCCTGGGGAGGGCCGGATCGGGTAAGAGCGTGCTGGCGGCCCGGCTGGTCCGCGATCTCCTGGCCGCACGGTCGGCCGGAGACCCCGTACCCCTTGTCGTCCCGTTGGGTAACTGGCAGGCCGGGGCGGCGCTGTCCCGGTGGCTGGCCGACGAACTGGTGAATCTCAGCCCGGGACTCGCCACGCGGGTCCTGGCCGGAGACGACACGCCCGTCACTCTCGCTCAGGCGCTTGTCGACGCCGGCGGCATCCTTCCCGTCCTGGACGGCTTGGACGAGCTGTCCGCGCCGGAACGCGCCTGGGTGATCGAGCAGATCAACGCCTACGGCTCGGACCGGCCGCTGGTGTTGACGAGCCGGCCGGAGGAGTACCGGCTCGCGGAGCACCACGCCGGGCGTTCGATAGCTCTGGCCACAGCGGTGCGCCTGCGCCCGCTGTCCACCGACGAGGTGCGGCGATACCTCCTGGACGCCACCGCGGGCGGTCGGACCGGGCGGTGGCAGGCCGTCTTCGATAACTTCACCGCCGCCCCGGACGGAGCGCCGGCTCAGGTGCTGACGAACCCGCTGATGCTGTGGCTGGCCCGAACCGTGTACGAGCGCCAGCACAACGATCCGACCGAGCTGCTCGGCTTTGCCGATGCGGCGGCGATGGAACAGCACCTGCTCGAAGCTTTGATTCCCGCGGTCTACGGCGATCGGCCCGGCCCGACCGGGTTTCGCTGCCGCCCCAAGCAGGCGCGGCGGTGGCTGGCTGCGCTGGCCGCCGACCTGAACCGCGCGGACAGCCGAGATCTCGCCTGGTGGCGGATGACCGATCCGAATCTCGCCTGGGCATCGCTCGTCGCGGCTGTGCGCTCCGCCGTACGCATGGCACTTCTCTGGGGCGCCGTCGCCCTCGTCGTCGCCATGGACGCGGCGGACGCGGGGCGGAACCTCTTCGTCGAGATGGGCAGGCTGGCGTCGGCGGGCCCCGTCGGCATCACCCTCCCGCCAGAAATCTCGAATGAGATCGATATCTTGTTCGAGCCTTACGGGCTGCCCCAGGTTGCCGTCGGCGTGCTGTTCGAACCGGGCATCTTCGCCTCGTGGGTGGTGCTGTGGATGATTCTGGGTGCCGCCTTCACCGCGCTGGGCCGCTCCGTCACGGTCCCGCCACTGCCCTCCGCCCTTGGACGCCGCCGTCTGCCCTGGCGGCTCCGGCTGGCCATGGCCTGGGCCGCCGTCGCGCTGGCAGGGCTGGTCACCGTCGGCGTGGTGCGGACCTGGCAACCACAGGTGGCGTTGCCGGAGCTCAACGGTTTCCTGATGGTGGCAGCGGTGTTCGGTGTCCTGGTGGCGGCGAACGCGCCAGCCTGGCTGGTGCAGCCGGTGGACGTCTCCCGCGCCGTCGGGCCCGCTCAGCTCATGCGGATGGACAGACGCGCCGGACTGATCGCCACGGTCGGCAGGCGCGCCGTCTACACGATCCTCATCTGGCTGTTCGCCGGCCCCGTCATGCTCGTCGGGTATCTGGTCTATGTCGTGGCCGACACCGCGGGGACCGCACTCTTCAGCGCCTTCGGCCCCGCGTCCCGGCGCTTCGCGGCGGTTCGGCTGTCCTACGCGCTCAGGTTCCGCCTGCCCTGGCGGATCATGCCATTTCTGATCGACGCCCACCGGCGCGGTGTCCTGCGACAGATCGGCGCCGTCTACCAGTTTCGTCACCTCCGGCTCCAGAACCATCTCGCCGAGGCCGATGCCGACAGCCTTGTGCAGAAGCGGTTGGAACAGTTCGTCACCTGGATCGAGCGGCGGCGAAACCTTCCCAGGGCGGGTGCGCTTGTCATGCAGCCGCTGCCCTGGTCCCGGCAGCGCTGGCGCGACCCCGCCCTGGCCGCGAGGCTCGCCGCCCGCCCGTCGCCTCCCAGGACCCAGGTTGCTGAGCCGCTCGACGGGTGGATCACCGACTGGACTGTCGCCCAGACCTGGCAGTTGGGTTCCTGGCGTCAACTGGCCGACGACAGCGCCACGCTTCCTGGCGAGCAGGTGAGACTTCACCTGCGCCTGCATCCTGTTGCGCTGCTTGTCCGGACAGCGGCACCAGGCGTCGTCATCAGCCTGTTCGTCCTTCCGTGTCTCTCCCTGCTGATTCCGAGCCGTCTCCTGCTGGCGGGCGTGCTGCTCATCGCGGTGGCTGTTCCACTCTTCCTCTCCTTCGATGATCATGTGACTGTCACCGACCGGCGGATGCTTGTGGTGGCGCTGTCCCACCGCGTCGAGGTGCCTCTGCAACGGATCATCGACCTGCACTACGAGCAGTCCCCACTGGGTCGGCTGTTCGGCTACGGACAGGTGGAGGTCGTCACCGCCGACATCGCCCAGGGCGGCGCGACAGCCCGACGGGCCAACCGCCGAAGTGTCGGCTGGCATGACGTGGAGGCAACCGCTGACGGGACAGTGGTTGCCCATCTCAGGGGCGTCCGAGATCCCGGCCGCACCTGTGAGCTGATCCGTCGCCTGCTCAACCCAGGAAACGCCCCACCCACCACCCAGCCCAACGGGTGCCCCACCGACACGTCGACCATGCCCTGAGCAGAATCGCTCGCTTCCCACCCTCTGCCGTGGGCAGGCTGTCGAAATGAGAGCGAGCTTCAGCGGTGAGTTGGCGACGTACTACGCGAGGCACCGACGCGGTTACCCGCCCCAGGTCCTCGACGCCCTCGTCGGGGCCTTCGGTCTCGGCGCCGGCGACCGGGTGGTCGACCTCGGCTGCGGCACCGGCCAGTTGAGCCTCCCACTCGCCGCCCGGGTCGGGGCCGTCATCGGCGTGGATCCGGAGCCGGACATGCTGGCCCTGGCCCGCCAGGCCGCCCACAACGCCGCACACGCCAACGCCACGTGGCTGCTCGGCGCGGACAGCGACCTGCCCGCGCTGGGCCGGCTACTCGGCGAAGGGACGATCGGCGCGCTGACCGTCGCTGTCGCTATCCACTTCATGGACCGCGACGTGCTGTTCAATGCCGCCCGGCCGCTGCTGCGTCCCGGCGGCGGCGTCGCCGTGATCACCAACGGCGCACCTCTGTGGCTGCAGGACACCGAGTGGTCCGGCGCGCTGCGCGGATGCATGGAACGGCTGTTCGGGCATCCCGTCACGGGGACGTGCCAAACCGATGAGGAGGGCCGCCGACGCAACCAGGACGCCCTCGTCAGCGCCGGCTATCGATACGCTGAGTCGTCGGTGCGGTACGACGCACCGCTCACCGTCGACGACATGGTTGGCGGCGTCTTCTCCGCCATGTCGGCCGACCGGCTGCCCTCCCCGCAGGGCCGGGCCGCGTTCGCCGGCGAGGTCCGCGACGCCCTCGGGGGGCGTGACAAGGTCACCGAGCGGGTCCACGTCCGGCTGCAGTTCGGCCTGCCGGACTGACCGCCGACGTGCCGGCTCACCGGCAGGGGACGCCGTTGAGCGAGAAGCTCGTGGGGGCGGCGTTGCTGCCGCTCCACGTCGCCTGGAAGCCGAACGAAACGCTCGCGCCGGCCGCGATCGTGCCGTTCCAACTGGGATTGCGGATCGTGACGGCGGAGCCGGACTGGGTGTGGGTGGCGCTCCAGAGCGTGGTGATCCGCTGGTCACCCGGGAACGTGAAGGTCAGGGTCCAACCGTTGACGGCGGTCGTGGTGGTGTTCTTGATCGTGACGTCGGCGACGAATCCACCGGACCATTCCGACTGCTTGTGGTAGGTCACCGCGCAGGTTGGGCTGGGTGCCGGGTCGGCTCGGACCTCGTTCGTCGCGATCGACACGTTGCCTGCCGCGTCCCGGGCCCGAACGTAGTAGCGGTTGGGCCCGGACGGCGCGAGTGCCACCGTGTAGCTGGTGCCGGGCACGGTGGCCACGAGCGTCGAGACGAAGACCCCGTCCCAGCGGTAGACGTTGTAGCCGGTCACTGCGACGTTGTCCGTCGAGGGCGTCCAGGTCAGCTTGGCGGACGTGGTGGTCACGTCGCTTGCGGTGAGCGTCCCCGGGGCGCTCGGCGGCACGGTGTCGGGGCCGGTGTCGGTCGCCGGGGTGATGATGGTGAGCGGGTCCGACCACTGTGAACTGTGCCCGCCCGAGTCGCTGGCCTGCACCATGAATCGATACTGCGTGGCCGGCTTGAGGGTGACCGTGGCCGTGGTGACGTTGCCGACCCGGACGGAGTCCCCCAGGTCGTAGAACGCCTGAAAGTATCCGAGCGTGTATCCGGTGACGTCGCAGCAGCCGGGCTCGGCCGCCGTCCAGGTCAGGGTGACCGACGTCGTGGTGATCCGGCTGACCGCCAGGTTCCTCGGCGCGGTCGGTGGCAGGTCGGCCGGGGGCGTCGAGTCGGTCGCGTCGACCGTGTTGGACGCGGCCGACAGGTTGCCCGCGGCGTCCCTGGCGCGTACGTAGAACTGGATGTGCGGGCCGGGTCCCGTGGTGGCCGACGGCGGCAACTGGTACGTCGTCGACGTGGTGGTGCCGAGCAGCGTGGAGGTGAACCAGCCGTCGAACTTGTAGACCTGGTATCCGGTCACGCCGATGTTGTCCGGCGCGGCCGACCAGTAGAGCGTGCCGTTCCGGTTGGTCAGGTTCGTCGGCGAACCCGGTGGCACGGTGTCCGGGCCGTTGTCGGTGGCCGGCGCCACCACGATGATCTGGTTCGACCAGGGGGAGGCGTGTCCCACCGAGTCCTTGGCCGCGACCCTGATGTGGTACTCGCGGGTCGGCGAGATGGTGAGCGTGGCCGTGGTGACGTCTCCGACAGTCGTGGTCGGGATCACGTCGCTGAACGGCTCGGGGTACATGATGGTGTAGTTGGTGACGGCGCAGCAGCCGGCGGTGGCGGCGGTCCAGCTCAGGGTGACCGACGTCGAGGTCACCTGGGTGGCCGTGAGCAGCGTGGGCGCTGTCGGTGGCGCCGGTGAGATCGGCGGGGTCGCCGGCGGGACGCTGGCCAGGGCCGACAGGGTGCCGGCGTCGGCCGCGGGGGTGGAGGCCAGGACCACACCCAGGATCCCGACCGGCAGTACGGCGGCAGCCACGACCAGCGGCCACAAGCGACGGATCAACCTTGCGGGACCAGTGACCACCATGGCTGAACGATGTCGCCAGAGATAGACGTACGTCAAGGTGTTGTTCGGCAGATGAGAACTCAGGCGGGCCGCTGCGCGGTGTCGTCGTCGCGGAGGCGGTCCAACTCGGCGAGGTACATCGCCTGCATGTGGTCATGGTGCCGGACCAGCAGCCGGATCTCCTCGACGCGGTAGCCCTCGATGAGCTGCCGCGCCCGCTCGGCGAAGCGCTCGTACGGGCGCTCGATCTCGGCGATCCGCTCGGGCCGCGGGGTGACGATGACCCGCCGCCGGTCCGCCGGATCACGCTCGGTCGTCACGTAGCCCGCCTGCTGGAGCCGGCGGAGCATGCTGGTGACCGCCCCGGTGGTGAGGTTGGTTCGCTCGGCGATCTGCCCCGCGGTGGCGGATCCGGTGTCCGCGACGTGGTCCAGGCACTCCAGGTCGCTCACGGTGAGGCCCAGTCGCTCCGCGATGGCGTACCGGAACACCATCGACAGCCGCGACGTCTCCCGTCCGGCGCGCATGAGGTCGGCGATCGCGGAGGCACGGGCCGGCTCGTGGGACATGCCCGCAATCATGCCTCCGGAACGGTGACCCGGTGCAGCCGAGGTAACACGCGGGTCAGCAGCCAGTGCGGTGCGGCGGCTTCTCCGGTGAGGCGGCGCATGAGCGTGGCGGCGGTGTCGACGGCCCGGAAGGCGTACGGCACCATCTCGTCCTGGTATTTGGCGATGGCCGCCTCCACCGGCGTGCCGCTCGTGCGGGCCTCGACCAGCCGACGGCCGAGCAGGGCGGCGTCGCGCAGCGCGGTGTTGCCGCCGTGGGCGCCGAACGGCGGCATGACGTGTACGGCGTCGCCCATCATCGTCGCCCGGGGCACCGCCCACAGGCGTGGCCGCCGGCCGGTGGCGAAGAGGTTGAGCACCGTGGCGTCCAGCTCGGCCGTGTCGACAAGCCGCCGGACCAGCGGGTGGAAGTCCGTACTCATCCGGGCCGCCAGCTTCCACAGCGTCCGCAGGTCCCCGCGGGCGCCGACGGGCAGTTCCTCCCGCCGGAGCAGCAGCGCCCACATGACGTAGTCGTCGCCGGTGGGCGCGTAGCTGCCCGGGGCCAGGCGCGCGAACGCCTCCGCCGGGCTCTCGCCGAACCGCATGGAGGTGAAGAAGAAGGCGCGGCCCGGCCGGTCGGCGATGGCCAGGACTCCGCTGGTACGCAGCGCGTCGGGGATGACGCTCGCGCCGTCGCGTCGCAGCGGCGACCGGCCGTAGATGCCCACCATCGGGGTGTCCGAAGGGTCGGCGTCCGGCATGAGCTGCGCGCGTAGCGCGGAACCGACGCCGTCCGCGCCCACCACGACTGTTGCCGGGGCGGCCCCGCCGTCGGAGAACCGCAGCCGTAGCCCGGCCGGGCCGTTGTCGTCCACCGCGATGGCGGCCTTGCCGTAGTGGATGCGCCCGTCCAGCCCGGCCTGCAGGATCGACCGCAGGGTCAGCCGGTCCACCTGCCGGGTCGCGTGCGGGTCGTCCTTGAAGGTGATCGTGAAAGCGTCCCGCAGCCGGCTGTCGGTGAAGCGCAGGTGCCCGCCGGGTTCGTCGCCGGTGGCGAGCGCCAGGCGGTACAGCGGGCGGGGCAGGCTCTCGCGCAGCGCCGCCAGCCCGTACCGGTCGAGGATGATCCGGTAGCCCTGCCGCCTGACGAAGGGGCCCGGGTCCCGCTCGTAGATGTGCACGTCGACGCCGGAACGCAGCAGGTAATGGGCGAGGCAGAGGCCGGAGAGCCCGGCGCCGGCGATCGCTACCGAGAAGCCTGTCGATATGCTCATTCGGTTATCTTAATCACTAAGATGATTTCCGCGCACGCCAGCTCACCAACCGAGCCCGTCGCCGCCCGCCGACGCCGCCGGGACGGCCGGGGCGGCCAGCTTGAGGCGGGGGCGGTCGGCGTCCGGATGGCGCAGCTCGTCGAAGATCGTCAGCGCCTCCCGCCACGCCCGGCGCGCGGCGTCGAGGTCACCGGCGGCCCGCAGGCTGTCGCCCAGGTTGTCCAGCACCTCCGCCTCGTCGTACCGGTCGCCGAGTTCCCGGTGCAGCGCCAGCGCCCGCCGGTAACAGTCCGCCGCCCGGTCGTGGTCGCCCAGGCCGTGCCGGACGTAGCCGAGGCTGTCCCAGGTGAGCGCCGCGCCGTGCCGGTCGCCTGTCTCCTCGTGCAACCGCAGGGCCGCCTGGCAGCAGCGCAGCGCCGGCCCCGGCTCGCCGAGCCGGGCGTGCATCCAGCCCAGATTGTTGAGCGCCTTGGCCTGCCCGACCCGGTAGTCGGCGGCCCGGTACAGGTCGAGGGCCAGCCGGGTCTCGTCGAGCGCCGCCCGCAGCCGGCCCTGCCGCGCGAGCACCCAGCTCACCCCGAGATGCGTGTGCGCCCGTCCGGTGTCGTCGCCCAACTCGCGGTACAGCTCCAGGTCGCGTCGGTAGTGCCGGTGCGCCGCCTCGTGCTCGCCCGACCAGGTGCAGGCGATGGCGAGACCCCGGTGCGCCAGGGCCTGACCGGCCAGGTCACCCCGGCGCAGCGCCGACGCCAGGGCGGTCCGCTGCGCGGCGGCCAGCTCCGGCCAGTGTCCGCTGCGGTCGAGGTACGTGGTGAGGGCCGCCGCAAGCGTCCACGCGTGCCGGTCCAGGCCGGTGCCCGCGGCCTGCTCCACACACGCCAGCAGGACGTGGTGCTCGGCGGCGAACCACGCGGTAGCCCACGCGTGTTCCGGGCGGTCGCCCACCGTCACCCCCGGCTCGGGCGGCGGCAACGCGGCCGGCCGCGCCAACCGGTACGGGTCGAGTAGCTGGTCCGCCGCGTGCGAGGCGTGCAGGTAGTGGTCGAACAGGCGGCGTCGGGCGGCGTTCCGCTCGGCCTCCGGGTCGGTGCCGCGACACAGTTCCGAGGCGTACGCGCGGAGCAGGTCGTGCATCGCGTACCGGCCGGCGGTGCGCTCGGTGAGCAGGTTCGCCCGGGTGAGGTCGGCAAGCGGCGGGCCGATCCGAGCCGGCGGCAGGCCGGCGAGGCTGGCCATGGCCGCCTGCCCGGCGTCCGGGCCGGGGTGCAGCCCGAGCAGCCGGAACAGCCGTGCCGAGTCGGCGTCCAACGCCCGGTACGACCAGGAGAAGACCGCCCGCACGTCGGTCGTGGGGTCGCCGGTGGCCAACGCGGTGAGCCGGTCCGGCTCGGTGTCCCGCAGTCCGGCGGCGAGCGCCGCCAGCGGCACGGCGGGCTGCCCGACGGCGTGGGCCGCGACGACGGCCAGGGCCAGCGGCAGGCCGGCGCAGTGGCGCACGATCTCGTCCAGCGCCGCCGACTCGCGGCCGGCGCGACCACGACCGAGCCGACCGGCAAGCAGCTCCCGGGCCTCGGCCGGCGGAAGCAGATCCAGCGTCACCGGGTGGGCCCCGGCGTTGACCACCAGGCCCGTGAGCCGGTTGCGGCTGGTCACCACGACCAGGCTGCCCGAGGATCCCGGCAGCAGGGGCCGCACCTGCTCGTCGTCGCGGGCGTTGTCGAGCAGCACCAGGACCCGGCGGGCCGCGAGCAGGGTCCGGAACAGGGCGGCCTGCCCGGGCAGGTCGGTGGGCACCCGCTGGGGCGGCACGTGCAGCGCCTCCAGGAAGCCGCGCAGCGCCTCGCCCGGCGACACGGCCCGGCCGTCGAGGTCGAACCCGCGCAGGTTGACGTAGAGCTGGCCGTCCGGGTAGCGGTGCGCGACCCGGTGGGCCCAGTGCACCGCCAGGGTGGTCTTGCCGACCCCGGCGGTGCCGGCGATGGCGGAGATGACCACCGCCCGGCCCGGACCGACCTCGCCGCCGCCCCGGGCTGCTCCGGCCGGATCGGCGGGCAGCAGCGCGTCCAGTTGCCGGAGCGCCGCCACGCGGCCGGTGAACCAGGCGGGGTCGCCGGGAAGCTGCGCCGGAGGCGGACCGGTCGGCTCCGCGGGGGCGGGCTCGGCAGGCGTCCGCCCGCGCAGCACCCGCAGGTGGGCGCCGCTCAACTCGGGGCCGGGCTCCACGCCCAACTCGTCGACGAGGTGGCGGCGGGTCTCGGCGTAGAGCCGCAGCGCGGCGGCCTGCTGGCCGCAGCCGGCCAGGGCGAGCAGATACCCGGCCACCAGCGGCTCCCGCAGCGGATGCTCGGCCACCAGGGGGCGCAGGGCACGCGCGGTCGCGGCGAACCGGCCGAGGCCGAGTTCCACGGCGGCGAGCCGCTCGTACGCGAGCAGCCGCTGTTCCTCCAGGCCGGCGGCGGCAGCGTCGACGAAGGCGCCGGCCGCGCCGGACAGGGCCGGCCCCCGCCACAGCGCCAGGCCGTCGCGCAGCAGTCGCGCCGCCTCCACCCGCCGGCCGGCCGCCTCCTCGGCGCCGGCCCGCTCGACCGCCACGGTGAACTCGGCGAGGTCCAGTTCGGCCCCGCGTACGGTGAGCCGGTAGCCGCCGCCCTGGGTGGTCAGCAGTTCGGCGGCGCCCGCCTCGCGCAGGGCCGCCCGGATCCGGGAGACGCAGACCTGCACCTGGGTCCGGGCACTGGCCGGAGGGTCGTCGGCCCAGAGCGCCGACACGACCTGCCCGAGAGCCACCAGCCGGTCGGCGTTGAGGAGCAGCAGCGCGAGCACCGCGCGTTGCTGAGGGCGGTCGATGGGAAGGACCCGCCCCCCGGCGGTCACCTGGACGGGGCCGAGGACGGACCACCGCATGGCTTCCTCGTCAGTCGTGATCGGACGACCACAGTCTATGGACGGCGCGGCCGGCACGGCCGGCGCCAAGCCGTCGGATAGCGGACGGCAAGCGGCCCCGCCCAGGCTCTCCTCAGCCGACGGGCCCGCGGGTCCGTCGGGAGGCGGGCCGGCGCGGCGTCGGCCGAGGCGGACAGGGAGAGCGACATGCGAGCAATCAAGGGGCGGGGCGTGTTGACGGCGGTCGTGTCGACGGCTGCGGTGGTGGCCGGCATGGGCTGGGCGGCGCCGGCCTCGGCGGCGCCGGCGGGGTTGGAGACGGTCACCCAGTCGGCGGCCGACAGCAGCGCGGACAAGTCGGCGCTCGCCTCCTGCCCGACCGGCAAGGTGGTCACCGGGGGTGGCGGCTTCCTCCCCGCCGGCTCGTCGGCCGCCGGGCGCGTCGGGCTGGACCGGCTGGAGCCGCTGGCGAACGGCACCGGGTTCATCGCGACCATGCGGGAGGTGGGCCCGGTCAACTTCGCCGGCGACTGGGGGCTCCAGGCCCTCGCCCAGTGCGCCACCGCGCCGGCCGGATACCAGGTCGTGGCCGCGACCGGGGCGGTCGGGACGGAGTACGTCACGGCGAGCTGCGGGACGAAGAAGGTCATCGGCATGGGTGGGCGGATCAACAGCGGCCTGGGCGACGTCGTGCTCGACCAGGTGGTGCCGTCGTTCGACCTGACGTCGGTGACCGTCCGGGCGGTCGCGGTGCAGGGCACCTCGCCGGCCGGCTGGAGTGCCACCTCGATCGCGGTCTGCGCCAACGGGCCCGCCGGGCTGGAGCGGGTCGTGACCATCGGGACGAGCGCGAGCAACTCGTCCGACAGTGGCCTCAAGGCGTGCCCGGCCGGCAAGGGCCTCTACGGCGCGGGCGCGGACATCAACGCCGGCAACGGGCAGGTGCTGCTCACCGGGGTCAACATCACCGGGGGGAACACCGCGCGGGTGCGGGCGGACGAGGACGCCGACGGCTTCGCCGGCTCGTGGAGCCTCAACGGATACGGCATCTGCGGGAGCTGACCCCGGGCCGGGGCCGCCGGTGGCGGCCCCGGTCGCCGGCCCGGACGGGGCGGACGTCACGGTAGTCATCGTGGGCGGCTTCGGCAGCGGTCCGGCCCGGTCAGTTCCCGGGCATTCGGCAACCGGCACGTATCGCGCGCGAGGTGGAACTGACGCGCCAGGCGCCTTCTGCCGTGGCGAGCGGCGTCGCCGGGTTACCTGCGGACGGCGGTCAGGCGCCAGGTGGCATAGGCGAGGGTGACGTCGCCGTCGACCGCGGGGGTGATCGTCGACAGGATCTCGGCGAGATCATCCGGTGGCAGGCTCGCGAGGCCGCCGGACGTCGTGATGAGTTCGAGCAGTTGGTCCGGGGTGTAGGTGCGCTGCCAGTCGTAACGACGGATCTCGGGTTCGGCGAAACAGCCGGACGCGCGGACTCCCTCGGCGGCGCGGTCGTAGAGGGCGCGGTAGCCGTCGAGAATGGAACCGGTCGGCTGTTGATAGGGCAGGTTCGGCACCGCCCGGCGTAACCCGTCAGCGAGCGCTGTGGCAATCGGCGACGGCAGTTCGTAGACGTGGCCGAACGGCGCGAGGACGCCGCCCGGGCGCAATATCTCGGCTGCCTTGGCGGCTCCGGCGACCGGGTCAACCCAGTGCCAGGCCGTGCCGGAGACGATCGCGTCGAAGGTGCGGCCGGCGGGCTCCCACGCCTCGAAGGTCGCCACCTCGACGTCGATGCCGCTCGCGCGGGCGAATTCGGCCATCCGAGGGTCGGGCTCGACCCCGAGGACCGTACGCCCGGCGGCGCGGATCTGGCGGGCTGCGATCCCGGTTCCGCAACCGACGTCGACAAATGCGGGGCCCGGTGCGGCGGCGACGATGTGCTCGATCAACGCATCCGGATACGGCGGCCGACTGCGGTCGTAGCGCCCGGGGTCGTTTCCGAACGACTCTGCGACGCGGCGGGCCTCGTGTGGTTGCGACGGTAGAGTGACCATGTGCCCACTCTAATGGGCGATCGCCCATTAACGAAGCGGGAGCCTTCCATGCCGACCGGCGTAGCTCTGCGCGATCCGCGCCAGCAACTGTTCGACGCGGCCGTGCGGGTCCTCATCCGCGGCGGCGTCACGGCGTTGACCAGCCGCGCGATCACCGACGAGGCAGGAGTCGCCAAGGGCGTGCTGCATCGGCACTTCGCCGACTTCGACGCGTTCCTGGTCGATCTGGTGCTCGACCGCATCGCGCGGGTGGAGGCGAAAGGTGTCGCACTCCGCGACGCGGCCGGGACGGGGACGGTCGCCGGCAACCTCACCGACGTGATGTTCGAACTCTTCGAGCCGGTCATGTCCGCGATCATCGCGCTCACCATCGCCCGCGACGAGCTGCGCAACCGCCTGCGCGCGGCCGGCACCGCCCGGTTTCCCCTGGTGGGCGAGGCGGTCGCCGCGGTGGCCGGTTATCTGGCGGCCGAGCGCGACCTCGGCCGGATCGCCGCCGACGCGGACGTGCGGGTGCTCGCGCCGACCCTGATCGGCGCCGTGCAGCTCCTGTTCACCGAGCACCGCGGCGATCCGCCGGTCGAAGAGGTGCACAACGTCGTGGCGAGCGTCCTGCGCTGACGCGGTGGGCCGGAGCGGGCCACCTTGGCCAGATACTCATGTTGCTTGTATATTCAGCTCATGCGATCAACCTCGCGTCCCGCGCTGCGGGAACCGTCGTACTTCGTTCTTGCTGCCCTGCTCGGTGGCCCGCTCCACGGCTATGCCGTGATCAAGCGGGTCACCGAGCTGTCGGACGGACGGGTGACCCTCGCCGCCGGCTCGCTCTACTCGGTGATCGACCGGCTGCTCGGCGAGGGCCTCGTCACCGCCGACGGTGAGGAGATCGTCAACGGGCGCGCCCGTCGCTACTACCGGCTCACCGACGAGGGCTACCGCCTGCTCGCCGAGGAAGCCGACCGGCTCGCCCGGGCCGCCCGGGTGGTCATGGACCGCCTGCCGCACCGGGGCTTACCGCAGGGAAGCACCCGGCAACCTTCTACCGCGAGGATCAGACCAGCATGAGTTCCGATGTTCTGGAGAAGCGCTACCGGATGCTGCTGCGGGCCTATCCGGCCGGTTACCGGCGCGAACGCGCCGACGAACTGATCGACACGCTTATCGGCGACGAACCGACCACCCGCCGCTGGCCAAGCGTCCGGGAGACGGCCTCGCTGATCCGGGGCGCCCTACGGGTACACGGCGGCAACGCCGCGCCCCGGCCCACCGCCGTGCTGCTCTGGCAGGGCATCCACCTGGGCGCCATGGCGGTGCTGGCACTCGGCGCGCTCATCGGCCTGGACGACCTGGTCGAGGCGTTCCAGTTCGGTGGGCTCTCGGACCCCCTGACCGCCCTCCGGGACCAGGGCGTCCACGAGGTCATGGTGGGCGCCGCGCTAGTGGCGCTCGTCGCGGGCCGCACCCGCACCGCTGCCGTCCTGGTGGTGGCCGCGGCGGTGGTGCCGACCGTGATCTCCCCGTACCTCTTCCTCAACGGCCTGCCGCAGTGGTGGGCGCCGGTCGTCGCCGCGCCCCTGATCGTGGCGGGCCTGCGTCGTCCGGCGGACGTGCCGCCGGCGCCCCGGGGCAACGCCGTCCTGGTCACCGCCGGCATCCTCGCCCTGCACCTGATCTCCGCCGACGGCCTCCGCATGGTCGACACGGGCGCCCGGATCGGCGCCGCCGCCCTGGTGATCGTCGGATTGGCCGTCTTCCTCTGGGTGGCGACGGCCGACCAGCGGCTGCTGATCGCCGTCGCGCCGACCCTCCTGCTGGGCACGCTTCACCAACTGGGCAACATCGAGTCGGCGGGGGAGTTGCTGCGCCGGCCCGACGCCCTGCCGTCGCTTGTGGTCGCGGTCCTCATGACGGTCGGCGCGGTCGTCTCGACCCGGCTGCGGCAGCGCACCCGCGCCTGACCCAGCTTTCGTCGTCCCGCTGGCGGCTGCGTGCCGCAGACGCCCATACCGTTCCACTCGTGCCGCACGCCGGCCATGGGTGGAACGGTATGGACGTCTCGGAGCGCTTTTGACGTCCATAGCGTTCCACTCGTGCCGCGGCCCGCAGCCGCTGCCAGCGGATATACCTCCCGTGGCCGAGACGGGCTCGTGGCATTACATAGCGTGGTGGACAGGTGTACCGTCCGATGTGGCGACCCGTGGGGATCAGATCAGCGGGACCGCCGGCCCAGCCCGCTATCTGGGAGTACGCCATGTCGCCCATTGCTGATCCGCGCTTCGGAGCGGAGCTTCGCCGGTTGCGCACGGGGGCGCGGATCTCGCTTCGCGCCCTGGCGCATGTGGTGTATCAGAGCAAGAGTCAGCTTCATGATCTGGAGGCCGGGCGGCGGCAGCCGAGCGGTGACGTGGCGAAACGCCTGGATGACGCTCTCGGCGCTGGCGGTCGGTTGATCACCTTGGCGGAGCCGCCTGAGTTGCCGGCCGATGGCGCTGATCGCATTGCGTTCGCCGTTCGTCATCCGACACGGACCGATCCGGCCACGGTCGACGCGCTCGCGGATCTGCTGGCCAGCCAACGGCGTCTGGACGATGTCCTGGGTGCCGCCGCTGTGGTGCCGGCGGTGCAGGCCAACCTGGATCTGGTGAGTCATCTGGCCGGTGAGGCGCATGACGACCTGCGCGGCAGATTGGTCGACCAGGCTGCGCAGTGGGCGCAGTTCGCCGGTTGGTTGGGCATCGCCGCCGGTGACTACAGCTGGTCGCGGCACTGGTTGAACCAGGCGTTGGAGTGGACCGTGGAGAGCGGGCATGATGCCCTGCTGGGAACGGTGCTGTCCTTCCGTGCTGACCTGGCCGGGCAGACGGGGGACATCGCTGCCCTGCTGGGCGTGACCCGAGCGGCGTTGACCCGGCCGGGCATGTCCCCTGGGCAGCTTGCCTACGACCACTATCAACTGGCCCGGGCGTACGTCCTGGCCGGTGACCAGCGCGCGGCGATCAACACGACGGTGGCGGCCGACGAACGGGCGATTGCCGCGTTGGAGTACAGGGGCGAGATACCGCCGTGGGACTACTACCGGGATCGGGCGTTCTTCGACCTGGAGGCCGGGACCACGCGGGCGGTGTTGGGGCAGCACGAGCAGGCGGTGGAATTGTTGACCGCCGGCCTGGACGGTTTGGAAGCCGACTCGGCTTCGGCGGACTGGACCGGCACCTACGTGTGCCATCTGGCCGGTGCCCAACTCGCTGTCGGCGCGCGGGACGGCGCCTTCGAGTCGGTGGAGCGGGCGCGGTCCATCGCTGTTCGGAACCGGTCCAGCCGGTTGTCCGCTCTTGTCCGCAGCCTGTCCGCGTCCATGGACGCGTGACCGGACGCGCGCTTCCTGGAACGTCACCCCTGCTCGTTCAATGCTTTGACCAGGGCAGATCACGTTCGGTCACGGTTGTCGCCGGAGTGTGACCCGCCTGGAGTCGGGCGCGGCGGTGCCGGTCCCTGCCGAGCATGCCGTCGTGCCCCTGCCAGCGGAGGTAGGGATGAGCGAGAAGACCCCGTCGGGGAGCCGAGGCGAGGAGATCCAGGAGGCCGAGCGGGAGGCCGCGCGGCGGCGGCTTCTCCAGCAGGCCGAGGAGGATCGGATACCGGCGGAGGAGACGACTCGGGCGGTGCCGGACCGGCGGTGGCGCCGTGGACAGCAGTGACCTGCTGCCGGTCGGCCGGCGGGTGGCGTACTGGCGTGGCCGGCGCAAGCTGTCCCAGCAGATGCTCGCCGATCGGCTGGGCAAGTCGAAGAGTTGGGTGGACAAGGTCGAGCGGGGTGTCCGGTCGCTGGACCGGCTGTCGACCCTTCGGGAGATCGCCGCCGCCCTGCGGATCGACACGGCGGTGCTGCTCGGCCGCCACGCCCAGCCGGCCGGGGTGATCGAGCGCGTCGAGGGGGTGGAGCGGATCCGCACGGCGCTGTCGACGTACGAGATCGCCCTGGGCCGCCCGGTCGGCCGTGACCCGGTGCTGTCGGCCGAGGCGCTGTCGGGGGAGGTCGGGCACGTGTGGCGCACTTTCCAGTACGCCAGGTATCCGCAGGTGGTCGACCTGGTGCCGCGGTTGCTGGCCGACGCGCAGCGCACCCATGCCCAGGAACCCGGGGCGGGTCGCGCGTTGTTGGTGGAGGCGTACCGGGTGACGGCGTCGCTGCTGATGAAGCTCGGCGCGGTCGATGTGGCGTGGTTGGCCGTCGACCGGGCGATGATCGCCGCCACCGGCGACCGGCTCTCGGTGGCTGCCGCCGCCGTGCAGCTCGGCCCGGTCCTGCGCGAGTCGGGACGGGCGAGACTGGCGACGTCGGCGATGCTTGCCGCCGCCTACCGGATCGCCCCGCCGGTGATCGAGGACGGCACCCCGCACGAGCTGTCCCTGTGCGGAACCCTGCTCGTCCAGGCCGCCCTGGCCGCCTCCCGCGACGGCGACGACCGCACGACGACGACGCTGCTCGTCGAGGCCGCCGAGATGGCCGTACGGGTGGGCGACGGCCACGACCATCACCGGACCGGATTCGGACCCACGGCGGTGGAGCTGGCCCGGATCGTCACCACCGCGGAACTTGGCGACACCCGACAGGCCATCACCCGGCACGAGAAGGTCACCACCCGCGACGGCTGGCGGTGGCTGCCCACCGAACACCGCGCCGCTCATCTGGTCGACGCCGCCCGCGCCCACCTCCACGCCGACGACCCGGTCAACGCCGGCCGCACCCTGACCGCAGTCGACCGCATCGCACCGGCCGAGATCCGCCACCGACCGGCCGGTCAGCGCGTACTCCTTCAGGTCGTCCGCGACCCGCGCGCCCCGACGACGCTCACCGACCTCGCCGCCACCCTCGGAACGGGCTGAGGATGACCGGCCCGGCGCTCGGCAACCCGGTCCGGGCTGGCATCGTCCGCCTCGTCGCCGCTGGGAGGGTCGTCAGGGTAGGACCTCCGGTCGCCCCAGCACCGCCTCGCCGATGACGGGGGCGGTCCGGATGCCCTCTCCCAGGCCCGCCGTCGTGGCGAAGCCACCACCCATCGGGCAGAAGGAGAGCCCACGATCGACGCCTACCAGCGCCATGGCCTGAAGGGCAGCACCGACCTCCTTCAACGCCGTGGCGTAGACGATGGAGTCGTAGGAACGGGCGGGGCGGTCGTAGTCGAGCACGAACAGCACCATCGCCTGAATCGACGTGTGCGGGATCCCCGTCAGACGCTGGGCGAGACCCAACCAGCCGGCAATCGCCGGCGCAGGTCCCGACGCCGGCGCCAGATCATGGCTCACCGCGTCGTACTCGTATGCGCCACGGGCCAGGTCATGGACGGAGGCCGCGATGACGACAGCGGACAGCCCGGACAGCGCCCCACCGGTCGGCACCGAGCGCCACGCCCGCTCACTCGCGACCGTGCGTTCCAGCCGACGAACCCGGAGCGACGCGTCGAGAACGGCGCTTATCTCCGCGCGCCCGATGGGCGTACCACCATGGTCGCGCAGCGTCGACCTGGCGGCGATCGCCTCCCGTAGCGTCATGCCCGCCCCCGGGCGATCGTCATGGCTGAGGGCGATGCGCTCCGCCGTCAGCGGGCGCCGCACCGGATTCTCGATCTCCCAGTGCGCCGTTCCGGTCTTGGCGCCGTACAACCCGAAACTCGTGTCCAGGCGCGTCGCCCCGTGGAAGACCGAGTCGTGGAACTCCCACTCCTCCGGGTGCGGGTTCCGCTCGGTGGCCAGCAGGCCGGCCCGGTTCATCAGCTCCAGCAGTTCGTTCTCCGGATCGGCGTCCACCTCGACCTCCGCCCGGGCGATCAGCCGCGCGGCGAACTCGACGGCCCACGTCGAGGTCAGGACGACGCGATCCGCCGAACCACCGCCGGCGAGTTCAGGCCCGTCGGGGCCGAAGCGCATGTGGGTCGCGGGCCGGGCCCGGACCGGTCGGGTCCACGGGTACGCAGGGGAGTGGCGCACTCGACGGGCACCCGGTTCATGCCGGGCGAGGACCTGCTCGGCGCGGACGACCTCCGCGGCGAGGACGCCACGGGCGTCGAGTGTGGCCAGCTCGTCGCAGGCTGCCCGGGAGAGGTCCCGGGCAGCCGCCGGCCCGCTGACGGCGGTGAGGATCTCGCGGCCGACGTCGGGTGGCATGCGGACCACCATCCTGCGCCCGCTGTGGGTCAGCGCGAGGCCGTCGTGGTGCGGCTCGATGGTCCATCCCGCCGCGGGAACCCAGCGCCTCATCGCTTCGACCCGATGGGCGGAAGCACCGTTCCCGGCGCGGCGGACATCGGAACTCCCTGGAGCCGCGACGGTGTGTCCATCCGAATGAGACGACCGCCCTGGATCACGGCCTCGACGTCTCTGCACGCGGAGATGTCGACGAGCGGATCCGCGCGCAGCAGAACGACGTCGGCCACCGCGCCGTCCCGCAGGGACCCCAGCTCCGGGCGACGGAGGGCCTCTGCCGCCCCGCAGGTGGCCGAGGCGAGCGCCTGGTGCGGGGAGGCGCCCCACTCCACCATGGTTTCGAGTTCGGCCGGCAACGAGTCGAAGCCCACGCCTGCGACTCCGGCGTCCGTCCCGGCGATGAGGGTGACACCTGCCGCCACAGCTCGCTCGAAACTGCGCCGTGCCTCGGGGAGCTGGCGGACGGCCCGCTCCACCAGCTCTCTGCCGCCCTGTCGGATCCAGAGCTGCGGCTGCCTGACGATCGACTGGAGGGCGACACCTGTGAAGCAGAGGGCGGTGCCCTGCTTCGACATCGCGCCGGCGGTGGCCTCCGATATCGCGAAGCCGTGCTCCAGGGTGTCGCAGCCGGCTTCCACCGCCGCGTCGATCGAACGCTCGGAGAAGTTCGCGTGCACGGCCACGGGAACGCCCAACCAACGGGCCTCGGCGATCGCCTCCCGCAGCTCCTCCGGCCGCAGCTCCATCCGGCGCGCCGCGCTCCGCATCATCAGCTTGATCACGTCTGCCCCGTCGGCGGCGTTTCGACGCACGAGCGCGCCGATGGATCCGGGTCCTTCGGACTCGACCCCGAGCCAGCTTCCGTGCCCGCCGACGGCGGTGATGACCGGGCCGGCGACGAATGGCCTGGCGCCGACGAACAGGTGCCTGGCCCAGGCCTTGCGGATGGAGTATCCGAGGTCACGCGGCGCACCCAGGTCGCGAACCGTGGTGATCCCGCTCCGCAGCGCGGTCGCCAGATTGGCGACGGCCGTGAGTGTCATCGTGGTTGTCGAGATGTCCGACCAACTCGACGCGGTCCTACCGTGAGCGTCGCTTGTCGCATGGACGTGCATGTCGATGAGGCCGGGTACGGCGAACAGGCCGGTGCCGTCGAGACGCGGGAGATCAGAATCCGCCGTGGTGCCTGTGCTGACTGTTCCAGAGGTGATCGACAACGGGCGGCGGGCGGTGGTGCCGGACTCCGGATCAACGACCGTGCATCCGGCGATGGCGAAGTCGGTGGTCGGCGGGGCTGTCAACAGGGTCCTCCGGTGACGCGGGCCGATCGCGCTGCTTCGCCGTGCCATCCCCGTGCGACCGACAGATTCACGGCAAGAGCCACCAGTTCGTCTGCCTCGTCGCGACGGCCGGCCGTGTGAAGCCAACGCGCCAGCTCCGTCAGCGCGAGGATCCGGGCACCCAGGTAGGCGTGCCGGCCGGTGCCCGTGTCCGCGTGGGACGTCATCGCGTCTGTCGCCTGGCGCACGGCGGCGCGCAGCCACAACTCCGGGTCCGGACCGATGCCGACAAGTGCTTCGAGCGCGTTCGCCTCGTCTTCGGGCACGTCGTGGGAGGCGGCGAGGGCGATGCCGGGCGCGAGGTAGGCGTAGACCGGCTCGCGGTGGGCTCCGGTGAGCCGGACGTGATCGAAGTACCTCTTCGTCACCTGTAGGGCGGTTCGGGCCGCGTCGTGACGTGCGGCGGCGAAAGCCTGATGCGACAGGATGAAACCGAGCTGGCGGAACGCCTTGGCTCCGCGTTCGGTGTCGCTGCCGGCGCGGATCTGGTCGATGAGGTCCGTCGCGCGCTCGTAGGAGGACGAGGCGTCGGCGACGTCACCGGAGATCAGTTGGACGTATCCCAGGTTGTGCCACGACTGGGCGGCGGCCATGAGGTCTCCGACGCGCAGGCGTGCGTGAATGGCTTCGCCGAACTCGTCGACGGGCGGGTCCTCGTCGAAATGGTGAAATCGCCATACGCCGAGGGAGTGGCAACATTCGGCGAGGGTCGAGAGATCGCCCGAGTCTCGGAGCAGTGATCTGGCTGTTTCCGCCAGCTTGATCGCGTCCGCCCCCCTGCCCTGTTTCTCCACCGCCCACGCCGTGTTGAGCAGCGCTCTCCCTTCACCCACGACATCCGCGGACGCGCCGCATTCCGCAGCGGCGCGGGAGAACCGTTCTTCCGCCTCGACGTATCGAGTGGGATCATCCAGACCCAACTGAGCTGGCGTGAACAAAAGCAATCACCTCGGCCCCGTCGACTGATTACTTACTGATCGGCGTCGATCATATCGTTCCGGGGGGTGGTTCACGAGGGTGTGCGGGTGGCCCTCCGGACTCCGCTGTGGACGCCAGGTGCGCCGGGCCTACCGCATCTGGCGGCGGGGGCCGATCGAGGGGCGGTGGGCTACACTGGCCCGGAAAGGCGTCGAAAGGGACGAGTACCACTGCACGCAGCCAGGAGAGACCCGGGGATGGTGGAAGCTCGGGGGCGTGCGCAGTGGGAAGATCACCCCGGAGCCGTCGGAAGAAAGGCGTCGCGCCGAGTAGACCCGACCGCAACTCAATGAGAGGGCCGCACCTGTGGCCAAGGAGGGTGGTACCGCGGGGCTCCGGCCTCGTCCCTCCACCGAAGTTCGGTAACCGCTTCGTTGGAGGATCCATGTACCGCCCTGTTCCCGCGCAGGCGAACTTTCCGGAAATTGATCACGGCATCCTCGAATTCTGGCGTGATCGCAAGGTCTTTGCCCTCAGCCTGGAAAGATCTCAGGGTCGGCCGGAATGGGTCTTCTACGAAGGGCCGCCCACGGCGAATGGCAAGCCCGGGGCGCACCACATCGAAGCCAGAGTGTTCAAGGACGTCTTTCCCCGTTACCAGACCATGAAGGGCTTCCACGTCGCGCGGAAGGCTGGTTGGGACTGCCACGGACTGCCGGTCGAGCTGGCAGTCGAGCGCGAACTGGGTTTCTCCGGTAAACGCGACATCGAGGCCTTCGGCATCGCCGAGTTCAACGCCAGGTGCCGCGAATCGGTGACCCGGCACACCGATGAGTTCGCCCGGCTGACCGAACGCATGGGCTACTGGGTAGACATGGACGACGCCTACCGGACGATGGATCCGGAATATATCGAGTCGGTGTGGTGGTCACTCAAGCGGATCTTCGACAAAGGGCTGCTGGTCGAGGACTTCCGGGTGGCGCCGTGGTGCCCGCGTTGCGGGACCGGCCTCTCCGACCACGAACTCGCCCAGGGGTACGAGACGGTCACCGACCCGTCGGTGTTCGTGCGGTTCCCCCTCACCTCGGGACCGCTGGCCGGCCAGGCTTCCCTGCTCGTGTGGACGACGACTCCCTGGACCCTGGTGTCAAACGTCGCGGTGGCGGTCAATCCCGATGTCACCTACGTCGTGGCGACCGACGGCCAGGAGAAACTCGTCGTCGCGGAGGCGCTTGTCGGCGCTGCCCTCGGCGACGGATGGACAGTCGTCGGCGACTCCTTCAGCGGCAAGGACCTTGAGCGCTGGACCTATCAGCGACCGTTCGAACTGGTCCAGGTCGAGGATGCGAACTTCGTCATCCTCGGCACGTACGTGACCACCGAAGACGGCACCGGTCTGGTGCACCAGGCGCCGGCGTTCGGCGCGGACGACCTGGCCGCGTGCCGGGCGTACGACCTTCCGATGGTCAACCCGATCCGCCCGGACGGCACGTTCCAGCCCGAACTCGCGCTCGTCGGCGGCGCCTTCTTCAAGACCGCCGACGCCGTCCTGGTGGCGGATCTCGCCGAGCGGGGACTGCTCTTCCGCCAGGAGCCGTACGAGCACAGCTACCCACACTGCTGGCGTTGTCACACGGCGCTCTTGTACTACGCCCAGCCGTCCTGGTACATCCGCACCACGGCGATCCGTGAGGCGCTCCTGCGCGAGAACGACGCCACCACCTGGCAGCCGCAGAACATCAAGTACGGCCGGTACGGGGACTGGCTGAACAACAACGTCGACTGGGCGTTGTCCCGGAGCCGATACTGGGGCACGCCGTTGCCGATCTGGCGCTGCGCGGACGACCACCTGACCTGCGTCGGCTCGTTGGCCGAACTCAGCGAGCTGACCGGAACGGACCTGTCCGACCTGGATCCGCACCGGCCCTACATCGATGACATCACGTTCGCCTGCCGGTGCGGCGCCGACGCGCGGCGGGTCCCGGAGGTCATCGACGCGTGGTACGACTCGGGCTCGATGCCCTTCGCGCAGTTCGGGTATCCGCACAAGAATGTCGAACTCTTCGAGAAGCGGTATCCCGCGAACTTCATCTCCGAGGCGATCGACCAGACGCGCGGATGGTTCTACACCCTCATGGCGGTCGGCACCCTGATCTTCGACAGGTCGGCCTATGAGACGGTTGTCTGCCTGGGGCACATCCTCGCCGAGGACGGCCGCAAGATGTCCAAGCACCTGGGCAACATCCTCGAACCCATCCCGCTCATGGACGAGCACGGCGCCGACGCGGTGCGCTGGTTCATGGCCGCTGTGGGCTCACCGTGGTCGGCCCGGCGCGTCGGACACAACACCCTTCAGGAGGTCGTCCGCAAGACGCTCCTGACCTACTGGAACACCGTGTCCTTCCAGGCGTTGTACGGCCGGGCCGCCGGCTGGTCCCCATCGGCCTCGGATCCCGCGCCGAGCAGCCGGCCGCTTGTGGACCGCTGGCTCCTGTCGGAACTCAACAGCCTGGTACGCGACGTGGACGCCGCGATGGGGCGCTTCGACACCCATGAGGCCGGCCGGTTGCTGTCCACCTTCATCGACGACCTCTCCAACTGGTACGTGCGCCGCAGCCGCCGGCGCTTCTGGCAGGGGGACCCGGCCGCGCTGGCCACCCTCCACGAGACGCTGTCCACCCTGACGCTCCTTCTCGCACCGATCACGCCGTTCGTGACCGAGCGGGTGTGGCAGGACCTGGTGGTCCCGGTCACGCCCGACGCCGCGGAGTCCGCGCACCTCGCCGCGTACCCCACCGCGGACGAGTCCCTGATCGACGCAGAGCTGTCCGCACAGATGCTTCTCGTGCGTCGGCTCGTCGAACTGGGCCGATCGGCCCGCGCCGACTCCGGCATCAGGACCCGCCAGCCGCTGTCCCGCGCGGTCGTGTCGGCGGCAGGTTTCGCCGACCTGTCGGCGGAACTCCTCGCCGAGATCGCGTCGGAGCTCAACGTCGTCTCGGTGGCGCCGATCACCGCCACCAGCGGCTCGCTCGTGGATACGACGGTGAAGGCGAACTTCCGTCCCCTGGGCAAGCGGTTCGGCAAGGCGGTCCAGGGCGTCGCCGCGGCGATTCTCACGGCCGAACCGACCGCCCTGGCCAACGCCCTTCGCGCGAACGGCGAGGCGACGGTCGACGTCAACGGCGAGGCCGTGGTCGTCAGCGTCGACGAGGTCGTCATCACCGAGACTCCACGCGCCGGATGGGCGGTCGCCAACGACGCCGGCGCGACGGTGGCGCTGGATCTGGACATCACGCCGGAACTCCGCCTCGCCGGGCTGGCGCGGGACGTGATCCGCCAGATTCAGGAGGCCCGTAAGTCCACCGGCCTGGACGTCGCCGACCGCATCGAACTCCGCTATGAGGCGACCGCCGACACGCTCACCGCGCTGACGGCGCACCAGAACCTGGTAGCGGACGAGGTGCTCGCCAGCGACTTCGCGGTCGGCCGGCCGACGTGGGCAGATGCGGTGGCCTTCACCGACGAGGCGCTCGGCCTGACGTTCTGGCTGCGTAAGGCGTGACGGCGAACCGGGGCCACGACCGCGCTGCCGGGTGAGCCGGCGGCGTGTCGTGGCCCCGGCGGTCCGCCGGCGGCCGGGCGGGTCGTCAGCGAACCCCGTCCGTGGTTAGAACACCGAAGCGCCCGGTGTGGAACACCAGTGCGTCCGTGCGGTCGCCGTGGCCGAGGCTGAGCACCGAGCCAACGAATATGGAGTGGTCACCGCCCTCGTGCACGGCGGCCAGCTCGCACTCCACCCAGCCGAGGCTGCCCTCGATGATGGGAGACCCGGTGTGCTCACCCGGCCGGAAGTCGACGGTCCGGAATTCCCGCTCGTCGCGCGGTCGACTGGAGTTGGCGAAGTAGCGGGCCAGCGCCTCCTGGCCCGCGGCGAGGATCGACACCGCGAACGTGCCGTTCGCCAGGATCGTGGTGTGCATGACGGCGGACTGCTTCACGCACACCAGCACCATCGCCGGGTCGAGCGAGACCGACGCGAACGCGTTGGCGGTCATGCCGTGCGGGAGGTCCCGCCCGGATGTCACCACGGTGACGCCCGTGGCGAAGGCACCCATCACCGCGCGCATCCCGGTCGGGTGTCCTTCGCCGGCGCAGCGGTCTGGGGCCGTGGGCATCTGCTTCGCCGCTGTCACAGCTCGGCCGATCTCCTCGCGAGAATCAGCTCGGTGGTCTCTCGTATCGTCAGCCAGTCGAAGTTCGTCGGGTCGTCGAAGCCGGCGTCGGGAAAGTCGCCGCCCAGCCGCGCCAACAGCTCCACCGCGAGGAGCGAGTCGCCGCCCGCCGCGATGAAGTCCTGGTCGACGTCCACCGCATCCGTCTCCAGCAACTCCCGCCAGAATCTGGTCACCGTTTCGAGCACCTCGGGCGAATCCACGTCGCTCTCCTCACCGAATCTCCGAGAGCGTGCCCTCGGCGCGCGCGATCAGATTCTTCAGGTCGTTCTTCAGCACCTTGCCGTTCTCGGTCACGGGCATCGACCTGATGGAGAACACGCGGCGCGGTATCTGTTTCGGCGGCAGACGCTCCAGCAGGTGCACCCGAATCTCGTCCAGGCTTATCCGGTCCGGTCGGAGGACCAGGACCGCGGCGACGTACTCGCCAAGTCTGGGGTGCGGGAGCCCGAGGACGGCTGCGGCCTCCACAAGCGGGTGCGAGAGGAGTGCGATCTCCACCGGACGGGCCGAGAGCTTCTCGCCGCCGACGTTGAGCACGTCGGAGACACGGTCGCTGAGATGCAGACAGCCCTCCTCGTCGAGATGGCCGATGTCTCCGGTCGCCGTCCAGCCGTCCGGGAGGAAGGTCGTCGACGGCACGTCGTCGTGCAGGTAGGAGCGACGCCCACGGAAGCGCGGGCAGGACATCTCGACCCGTCCGTTGATGCCCGGCCCGACGACGAGTCCCGTATCGAGGCTCCTGATCCGAATCAGGGTGCCCCTCGCCGGTCTCCCGACGACATCGGGATCGGCGCCCGCCGAAGGCGTCTCCACCATCGCGGGCCAGGTCTCGGTGGTTCCGTACGCGTTGACGACCCGTACCGCCGGCAGCATCCGGCCGAGCCGTTCCACGTGGCCCGGATTCAGCGGCGCCGAACCGCAGTGGATCGCGTCCAGGGAGGCGAGCATCCCGCGCTGCGCCGAGGTGAGATTCGTCAGGTGGGCCAGCATGGCGGGCGTCAGGAACATCAGTGTCACCTGATATTCGGCGACCGCCTCGCACACGCCATCCGTGGTGAACTCCGGCAGCGCCGCGACCGCCCGGCTGATCGGATACGTGAGGCCTGGCCCGTCGATTCCCTGGAACGGGGCATACATCATCATGAGCGCCGCCGCCGTACCGATCGGGAAGGAGTGCAGGATCGGGGGTCCGGTGCCGCCGTGCGGGGACGGCGGATGGGCATAGACCTCCGCGAAGAGTTCGTGCGGCGTGACGACCGCCTTGGGCAGCCCGGTGGTGCCGGACGTGTAGAGGATGTCGGCGGCCTCCTCGGGGCGGGGCGTCGCCGGCGGGGGAACCCAAGGCTCGCGGTGGAGATCCCCTACCGTGAAGACGCGATAAGGATCGCCATCGGGGCGGTTCGTGACGAGCGCCGGATCCGCCGCGATCCATGCGGTGATGCCCGCGTCCCTGGCGATGAAGTCGAGGGCGGACGCCGGCGTCCCCGCCGAGACGGTGACACAGACCGCGCCCAGCCGTTGGACCGCGAAGTAGGCGATGCACAGGTCGATCCAGTGCGTGCGGTCGAACAGCAGACCGACACGCATGCCCCCGCTGATCCCTGCCTCGTGAAGGCGTGCGGCAAGCGTGAGCGAGCCGTGCCACCACTCGGCGAAGGTGAGTTCACGCGCAGCCGGCTCGACAAGGGCGAGACGGTCGGGAAGCTCCCGGGCAACGCGCTCAAGCAGCCCGAACGCTCCGGTGGAACGGTCCATCGTTCGTCCTTCACCTCTCCTCGTCACGGTGCCACCCGGGCCTCGACGCGCCGGCGGTCGGGTTCGACCTCGTCGGCGACGTAGGCCGCCGCGAGGTGATGGACGAACGGCTGGAGGCCGAGCGTCGACACGAGGGTGGGATCGGTGAAACCCGTCCGGGTGGTCGAGCGGAGGCCCCGCGCCCGAAGAGCGCGATCGACCTCCGCGCTGAGCCGTCCGCCGTCGACAAGAAATCCGCGGAACGCCTTTTCGTGTCGATAGCGTCTGCGGTAGGCGACGAGATCGCCGAAGACCACGATGGCGAACGGGGTGAGAACCCCGAGTCGCGGATTCGCCGCGACATCGCTTGACGCCAGGCGCATGCCCGCGCCGTAGGAGGCGGGGTCGGCGACCGTGACCCGCACCCGACCATCGACGCGCGACACGATCAACAGCCCGTGGGCCGCCCCGTAGCTGTAGAGCAGCTCGGCGGGGTGCACCGCCTCCCGCAACCGCCGGCGATTGGCGCGCACCCGGGTGAGAGCGGTCCACACTATCGCCGACCACGGTTCCGGAATCCGCTCCGGGCTGCCCATGGGAATTGTCGGCTCGCGTAGGGCAGCCAGGTCGGCCGGCGAGAACAGGCGCAGCGTCGACTCCCGGACACCTCCGGTCGAATCCGCTCCGTCACGGAAGTGATCGATTCCGGCCCAGGCGTGATAGCGACGCACGGCTCCCCACGGTGCGCCGTCAGGTGCTTCGCGTTTCACCAGGAGACCCAGCCGGATCAACTGCCGTACGGCCGGATCGTCGAATTCCCGTGCGTCGACCTGGCGCAGCAGCCGTTCGACGCGGCTCGCGTCGAGACGCCACGACCGGCCGAGCGCCGGCGCGCTGATCCGGATGGTGTCCGGGCCCTCGCTCTCCAGGGTCGTCCCCGACGCCCACGCGTACGCGGCTCCCATGTCACAGCCCCGCCCAGCAGACCGCACCGACGGCCAGGTGGGTGCGGGGGTCGAGCCCGACGACGTCATGGAATCCGGCCAGCACCGCGTAGTTCCCGCGGGTGGCCCATCCCCGGTCCGAGCCGTACCCCTCAAGCTCGCCCATCGCGAGTCCGCCGATCCAGAGCTGCTCCATGTAGTTGTCGGCGGCGTCACGCTCCGCATCAACGGCCACCGTCACGACGATCGACGCGTGCACGTCGAACCCCGTCCGGCCGTACGCCACCGGAAGAAAGGCGGACAGCTCCGCACTGAGATCCTGCCGGCGTCTCGGGATCAGCAGTTCCCCGTTCGGCGTGTACCACCCGGACCTCAGCTCGCCGGCTTCGAGAACCGCGACGTGGAACCCGACCCCCTGCGCCGCATACCGACGACAGCACCGACCCGCCGCTTCGAAGAGCGTGGCGGGAGACAGTCGTGCGTCGCTGACGACAGGCGGGTAGTGCTCGACGACCGCTCCCGCGTTCGACGGGTCGGGCAGCGCCTCGGGCATCGAGACCGTCCGTGGCGAGGACTTCGTCCGCATCGCTTCGTCGACCAGGTCGAAGGCCGCACCCCACCCGTGCTGCTGCCACCGTGCCCGATCACCGGCGAAGGTGGGATACGTACGCCATCCACCGGCCTCGAAGACGACGATGCCCTGATCGGTCGGAAGGACCGGCCGGCCTCCGTCACGCCGCGACATGCCCGTACCTCTTCTGAGCCCTGGCCTCAGACAAACGGGTGGTCATTGCTCACCCCGCCGCCCGAGCGTCGCAGAAAGGCCCCGACCTCAGCCGGGAACCGCGGGGCGCGGAGCAGGGGGAATGGATTGATCTGAAGGTGGAGCAGGGCGGGGACCACCGCGCGGGCGACCACGGCGCCGGAGGCCCACGTCGGGGTGATATCGCTGTACGCCCAGCGGAATCCCTCCGCGGAGACGGCATCGCCGATCTCGGTCCAGGTGCGTCCACCCGAGCTCGACGGCTCCTGGACGTCGGAATCCTGGTCGGCGAAATAGTCGCCCAGGTGGGCGCGCCCGTGCCGCGCCCACCACAGCGCGCGGGTGTTGATACCCACCGGCGGCTCTTCGGGGTCGCCCCGGCGGAGGAGGCGCCAGCCGAGGTGGAAGATGTGGACGGCTTCGATCGCCGCCGAGCGGACCGCATCCGCCGCATTCGCGTGGGCGGCCGATCCGAAGGCCACCTCCGGCAACCCGTCGCGGGTGCCGACGATGGCGCACAGGGCGACCTGCAGTCCGAAGTGGCTGCCCGGCAGGACCCCGACGACCACGTCGGCCGCCCCGTGGAGAATCTCCGCGATGTCCTGGACGGAGTAGCGGTCGTCACCGGCGTGGACCCGGGCCGCGCGCCGACCGGAGTAGACGGCCGCCGCGACGGCGTGCCGTTCGACGACCTCCGAGAGCGCGCGGGTGAGGGCGGAGTCCCAGTCCACCCCGCACGCGGCGCCGATCGACGTCATCGGTTTGATGCGGGCCGGATCCGAGTCGTGGACGCGCATCCGCTCGACGTCGGCGGGTACGAACATCTCGCCGTCCGGGGACTGCATGGTCACCCAGGTGTTCTGCATGTGCGCGTCCCACGCGAACGGGCGGAGCAGTGGCTCCGCGGAGCACTGGTCCGGGCTGAAGGTCACCCGGTCGTCGAGACGGATGGCCGTCGAACCGAGCTCGGTCGCGGACGCCCGCACCGGCGCGAGGGGCGGCTCCTGCAGCGCGGCGCGCTCGACGGCTTCACCCAGTGCTCTCTCGTCGGCCCGTGCGGGGTCCAGATCCCACGCGACGCCGAGCACGTCGTCGTCCGCTTCGACAACAGATCCGAAGAGCCCGTCGAACGGGCTCGTGAACCGGACGCATTTCCAACTATCCCGAACGACCGCGGCGGTGAGTGCCATTCTCTGGGGTCAGCCTTTCCTGCTGGTTTTCCGACCGAAGGTGATGGTGTAGACCGGCGCCTCGTCGTCCGAGAGGTTGAGCAGTCCCGCGAGGACGTTGTCATTTGTCGCGGGAGTGATCAGCGCACCGCAGCCGTGCGACTCGGCGGCGATGATCAGTTTTTGCGCGACTCGGCCGACCTCGATGTACAGCTCGCGCAGGGCCCGCTCGTAGGGGAACCTCTCCTGGCGCCGGGGGAAGTCGACGATCAGCACGACCGTGGCGCTTGCCGTCATGGGCGCCTGCATGCCGCACATCAGGTCGGCCAACTCGCGGCGGAAGTTGCCGGAGACGAGCTGGTCCGCTCTCTCACCGGCGAGGTCGAGAGACCAGATGCCGGAGTCGAGTCCGTCGATCGCGTAGACGATGCCGGCCATGCGCACGCCCGCAAGCGAGCCGGCCGGCTCGAAGGGCTCCAGGAGCGCGGAGAAGTCGCGGAAGATGCCGGCGACGACCTCCCGGGGAAGGGGTTCCGGCGCGAAACGGCGGGTCGTGCGCCGTCGCACCAGCAGGTCGCCGACGCTGATCTCGTCGGTGTCGAGGGGAGTGCCTTCCGCTGCCCAGTTCCACTGCGGAGCCGACGTCGTCCGGCGCGCCGGACGTGGCTGACCGTCGCGGGCCGGGTGCCGAACCTCTCGCCCGCTTTCGGAGGTCTGCTCGGACCAGTTGAAGTAGTCAAGACTCGGACGCCATCCGTTCGTGACCCAGTCGGTCGAGATCGGATCGAGGTCGACCGACAGGGGCAGCTCGTGGTCCTCGACCTCGGGCGAGTTCGACACGAGTTGGCGGGCGAGTTCGGCGGCGTCGCTCCGCACGGACTGAACCGACTGGGAGTCTTCGAGAAGGGCGGCATCGCCATCGGGTCGGATGACGAGGAGTGGCGACCATGTGGTGGACATCAATCCCGGCTTTCTGCAGGACGATCGGCTTCGTGTACGAGGGTCGCGGCGATGGTTGCCTCCACGCGGTGGTCGGTGCCGAGGGCATCGGCGATCCTCTTGCCGTCAAGGTGCTGGGCGTGTCGAACCGCCCAGCCGTATGCGCGGCCCAGGTATTCGGCGGTGCCCATGAGGTGCCCGACGTCCATGTGCACCGTCCGGAAGGTTCTCGGCTCCCGGTAGCGGTAGCGGTTCCGCGCGAAATAGGAGTTGAAAAAGATCAGCGCGTAGGATCCGATGCCCTCGGTGATGGCCGACAGGTCCCCCAGGTGACGCGACGAGCCGCTGAGGTGATCCATCCGGTCCAGCGACCCGTCGATGGTCGCGACCTGATAGACGCCGTCGTCAATTCCGTCGACGGCATGCGTGACGACGGAGAACTCCGTGGGATGCCGGCTACCGCCGGAGGGGCTCGTCTTGCGCAGCAGGTCCGCGGACTCCTCGAACGGCATCCGCGCTTGGCGAACCGGTCGGGTCAGCAGGGCGAGCAGCGACGCGAGGCGGTCGTGGTCGAGTGGCTGGGGCGCCACCGCATGCCTGGTCGCCGCCGACGCGGACGCGGAGAACAGCTCCGGGGCGGGGTCCGGCAGGACGTACGCCCGCTTGGGGTCGTGCAGTCGCGGCCGTGCCCGATCGACGTCGGGCTGCTGCGCGTTGTATGCGACCATCCGGCGCACGTCCTCGGCAGAGTTGCCGTCCGCCTCGTAGAACTCGAAGGGATATCCGTAGGTGCGCGCGTGATAGCGGGCGGCGGCCCGCCATCCGTGCTCGGCCCACGACTCCAGCCACCGCCGTGTCTTGATGGCGTCGGTGTCGTCGTCACGCACGAGGTATCCGTGGCCGACGAGCCACTCGGCGATCAGCTCCGCGCGGCGCACCGAACCGATCGCCGTGACGATCGGCTCCGACAGGGAGTGGACAGTGCCCGGAGCGAAGGCGGCGACGAGCAGGCCCGCGACTGACGCGGGCACCTTGTGTCCGTTCAACCTGTCGTCTCGACTGATCAGCCACAGGTCACCGCCGGCCGGCTCGATGCGCACGAGAGGATGCGCACGATACCTCGCCGAACGGGTGTCAGCGCCATTTACTGCGACAGCCTCAGCTAGCGTATCCAAAACAGGTTCCTATCTTTTCGAATGGCACTGACTCATTCGCGCCGCACCGATGTGGGAGCAGGGCGGCGCGATGTCAGGAAGGCGCGTGCTAACCGGCCGGAAGGCGACCGGTTAGCACGCAACAGTTGGACTACAGGGCCGTGAATGCGCCGGTGCAGCCGCCCTGGATAAGGGCCGTCGAGAAGAGGTCTACCTCCTCGAAGAGGTTCTCGACGTTCTCGGTGGACGTTTCCTGGACGGTCTCGTTGAGGGAGACCTCGGCGTTTTGCGCGGACATTTCCTGCGCGGTGGTTTTCATCATGGGGAAAGCATCACAGCGCAATCCATGCATGTCAATGTTTAGTGATTCCGGGACCCGGCGTGTCGATCGGTGCGCTCGCTGAGCTGGCCCTGTCGAAGAGCTGTTGAGGACGGCGCTTCAGTGTGGACGCACGACATCGGCGCGGAGCGCTGCGCATTTCGTGCTTGCGCTCAGCTGACCTCGGTCTGGACCCGGGTCGCCGCTTGTGCGGAAAGCTGCTCCCACTGCTGTGACAGCCCGCGGGTGAGGCGGGCCACCAGCGGAAGGCAGTGCGGTGGAAGTGCGTTGATGATGTCAGGGTCGGAGATGAGGCTGAATTGCTGATGCAGCATGCGCAACAGGGTGCGGCCGGCCTCGGTGTAGCGCACGGAGGGATCCTTGGCGAGGTTCTCCAGCGCCGAAGCGGCAACGTCCCGGATCGGCTCGGGCGCAACGGCCGGCTCCTTGGCCGCGGACAACCCGCGAGTCGGAGACGGAGAACCGGTCGAGCTTTCGTGCTGTCGCTGACGTACGGTGCGGACCGTGTTCGGTGACACGCCCGCGAGCCGGGCGATTTCGCGCAGCGAGGCATCCGGGCGTTCGGCCAGGAGCGCGACGACCGCCTTTCGGCCGGTGTCGGCGTCGGTCGGCCGCACCCGTCCGTCCCGGCCGGTCCGTTCGGCCGGCATGACCTGACCGCTGCGCTGTCTCAGCGTGCCTATCGTGTTGCCCGACAGGCCGGTGGCGCGGCCGAGCGACCGGTCCGACCAGTGCGGAAACATCTCCAGTAGACGCTCGGCCGCGGCGCGGCGGTCGGCCAGGGTCAGCGGGAGACCGTGCTTGACGTTGCTTGTGACGCTGCGCAGAAACGCCATCTGATCGTCGTCATCGAGCATCAGTGCCCGGATGGTGTCCGCACCGCGGAGCAGCGCCGCCTCCAGGCGATGCATCCCGTCGATGACACGCATGGTGCTCCGCTGCACCAGGATCGGCGGGTGCGGCAGCTCGGACTGGGCCAGCAGCCGCACGTGCGTCTCGTCGATCCCGTCCGCGCGGGGGCCCTGACCCGGCAGGAGCGACCGGATCGGCACCGATACAACCTCCTGCTGGCTTCCTTCGGTCCACACTTCCACGACCTCAAGCGGATCGTCGCTGTCGATCAACCTGTCCTCCCCGTGAACAGCTGCTGATGCCTCGCTGACCGGCTCTCCGTGGGCTTGGTGTTCTCCGTTCGTGGGGTGAACCGGTCGGCAATACCGAACAACCAGTCGAAAGTTTCGGGCTCCGGTGACGCCGCTCGTGGGGGGCCGAACCTGAGCGCCGTGATGGCCTGCGGTATGTGCAACTGTAGCTTCTGGGCACTTGCACGGGAGCCCGATCACACCTGGAAATTTCCTGGGGTCAATGTCTTCGCTGCACCGAGAATATCGGCGACTTCCCGGAAGTGTCGCCGTGTGGAGCGCCCGCGGACCGCGGGGCCGGCGGAAAGATCAACGTGTGACCGCATCCGCCGCCTCCCGCGTGAACCGGTGCGGCCGCATGGCGACCCGGCAGCCGCGAAGCGCCTCGACGACGGCGGCGCCGGAGGAAGCGCTCGTGTCATGGCCGGCCCTGGGGTCGGCCACCATCGCCACCAGGGAGGTCTGACCATCGAACGTCTCCACCGCAAGCCGTAGGGTCGTGCCCGGGAGCGCTTCACGTAGGCGCACCGTCGTGGTGGGTAGATGAATCCAACTGTGGTCGATCTTGACCCAGTCATCCGTCGCGCGGAACGACACGACACCTGTCTCCGCGACGAGTTCCCCGGTGCTGAGCTCGGGTCGCAGAACCGCGCTGACGAGGATCGACTCGAACGCACGCAACCACTGCTCCGCCTCGGCGGGAGCTACGTAGGCGGTGTCGACGAGCGTCAGTACCTCGAGCATGTCGTTCCGGCGGTCCAGGTAGCAGAACAGGGTGCTCGTGCTGCACTGGTCGCCGCCCCGTCGTCCCACCGAGGTTCTGGCGCGTTCCTCCCGGAGCCGTGCGGCGGTCGGCTCTCCCACGGACAGCGGCACGAAGAGTCGGCTGTTGAGCCAATAGGAGAGGTCGAGCGGGAAGCCCCGGTGCGCCTCGACGCGCTTGCGCGCCTCCAAGAGGCCCTGGTGCGGGAAGCGCCCGGTCAGGGTCGCATGGCGGACGGCGCCTTCGGACCGGCGCAGCAGCGCGTCGAGGTCGGCGTCGTCAATCTCCACGCAGGTCGGAACGTCCTGGGTGAGGGAACCCACCACCGTCGCCATCTCCCGGTCGGCCCGGTTGCTGACGCACACCTGGAGGTGGGCCCGGCCCAGCCCGCTGGCGTGGGCAAGCACCAGGGAGAGAACAGCGTGGCCGACCGCTGTCTCGCTGACGCCGTGCCGTCCGGCCAGGTGGCTCAGGCACCACGCGCCGGCCGACGTCTGCATCGCCACGTACTGGTAGCGGGGACGGCAGGGCTCGACCGGGAGCCGCGGCAGCATGCTCTGGGGCATTCTCGCGAGGTTGCGTTCGTGCCGAAGCAGGGCACGGGCTCCTTCCCGCCGGCCGGCCTCGCTGTTCTCCCACCGGCTGACATCGACGGGATGGATCGGCGACGGCTCGTCGCCGGAGAAATCCGTCTCGAGGACATGGCGGAGGTGCCAGGCCAGCCAGTGGGCGCCGACGAAGTCCGACGCGAGATGGTTGATGGCCAACAGGACGAAGGCCGGACCACCCCGATCGGTCAGGATGCGCACGCGAATGGGAAGGTCCTCGGCCTCGAACTGGGTTCCCGCCAACTCCCCGGCCGATTCGAGGGCCGACGTGAAGGTGGCCGCATCGGTGGCGATCACCGCGACCTGGATGATTCCCTCGGTCATGACCCGCTGCTGTGCCGCAGGTGCGGTCGGCGTGTAAAGGGTCCGTACGGACTCGCACGCCTCGATCATTTCTTTGATCGCGGACGCGACGGCCTCGACCGTCGTGCCAGGTTTTATCCGGTGCGCGAATCTGATGTTCAGAGAGGCGTTATCCGGTCGGAGATCCGCCATCAACTGCGCCATCCGCTGCTGGCCCCAGGTCAGTTCGGCGGTTCGTCCGGACGACGCGTGAAAGCGAATTTCCACATTTCTCCGTCCCCGTGCGCACCTTCATCGGCGAATAATCCGCCAAGAAGTCATTCGTTTCAGAAAAAGTGGCTCGCGTCGGAGCGTATCTCTGGCACGCGGGCGGGGCAAGACGGTTGTCGTGGCGATGGAAATGGCGCATGCTCGCCCGGTGACATTGATCCAAGTGGTGGGTCTGCGTAAGGTTTTCCGCAAGCCGGACAAGGCGCCGGGGTTCCGCGGCTCCCTCCGGCACCTGATCCAGCGTCGATTCTCCGAGCACGTCGCCGTGGACGGCATCGACCTGTCCGTGGCGCCTGGCGAGGCGGTGGCATACGTCGGGCCCAACGGCGCCGGCAAGTCCACCACGGTGAAGATGCTTTCCGGGATCCTGGTTCCGACGGCCGGACAGGTCCACGTCGACGGCCTGGTGCCGCACCGGGCGAGGGTGGAGAACGCGCGGCGCGTCGGCGTCGTCTTCGGGCAGCGTACGCAGCTCTGGTGGGACCTGCCGGTACGTGACTCGCTCGAACTTCTGCGGGACATGCACGGTCTGGGCGCCGCGCGATACCGGGAGACACTGGCCCGCCTCGACAGCGTCCTCGGCCTGGCCGAACTTCTCCCCGTCGTCGCCCGCAAGCTGTCGCTGGGGCAACGCATGAGGGCCGACCTCGCGGCGGCTCTGATCCACGAACCGCGGATCGTCTACCTGGACGAGCCGACGATCGGCCTGGACATCTCGGTGAAGGACCGGGTGCGTTCCTTCGTGCGCCGACTGGTGGCGGACGGAACGACAGTCATGCTCACCACCCACGATCTCGCCGACATCGAGGACATCTGCCGGCGCATCGTGATCATCGATGCGGGACGGGTGGTCTACGACGGTGACCTTCAGTCGGTGAAGGACGTCCACGTCCGGGAGCGGTCGATGTCCTTCGAGCTGGCAACCGTCCTGCCGAGTGTCGAGCGGCTCACCGCACGACTGCCGGGAGTCCAGGTTCGCGGGGGGTCGGACGACCGGGAGCTCACGGTCACCTTCGACCGCCTGACGGTCGGCGCGCGGGAGGTGCTGGCCGCCGTGCTCGCCGAGGCGGAGATCGTCGACATGCACATCGACGAACCGGCAATCGAGACGGTCGTCCGGAAGGTGTACGCGGGACAGCTACGGCTGGAGCCCGGGACATGACTCCCGTGACCGCCGGCGCGACGCCGTTGCCGGCCGACACCCGCGCACGCCGGATACGCGCCTACCGGAGCATGGCCCGGGCGGCGCTGAAGAGCCTTCTCGCCTATCAGACGAGCTTCCTCTTCGGCATGCTGGCCTCGGCGTTCGGGGTTCTGTCCATGCTGTACCTGTGGCGCTCGGTGCTCTCCGCCGGCCCACGGCAGGGCTTCGACTGGCCGCACATGAAGGCGTACCTGTTGGTGGCGTTCGTCGCCGGATCGCTGGTCTCCAGCTACACCGACTACCGCATGGCGAACCGCATCCAGCAGGGTGAGGTGGCCATGGACCTGGTTCGGCCGGTCGACTACCAGTGGTCGCGCCTGGCCGAGAGCATCGGGTTCGCCGTCTACGAGGCCGGTACGGCGATCGTGGTCGTCCTGGCGGCCGTCGCGCTCTTCGGCGGCATGCCGCTGCCGGACCGGGACACCCTGCCGCTGTTTCTCCTGTCCGCACTGCTGGTGCTGCCGCTGCGGTTCGGAGTCGTGTATCTGAGTGGTCTGCTCGTCTTCTGGACCCAGAACTACGTGGGTGTGCAGGCCGCCCGGATCGCCCTGATCACGTTGTTCTCCGGAGCGCTCGTACCGTTGGTCTTCCTGCCCGAGGGGATGCGAGTCGTCGCCACGTACCTGCCGTTCGTGGGGATGGCGTCGACCCCGGCCCTGCTCTACACCGGCTCGCTGGACGGCAGCGGCGCGACGACTGCGGTGCTGGTCCAGGCGGGCTGGGCGGTCGGGTTGTGGTGGCTGGCGCGAGTGATGTGGTCGGCCGCCTGTCGAAAGCTGACCGTCCATGGTGGCTGAGGCACGACGAACCCTGTGGCTCTACCGCCGGCTGCTTGGTGCCCAGGTGCGCGCCACACTCCAGTACGAAGCCGACTTCTGGATCATGAGCCTGTCCGCGGTCCTCGTACAGGCGGTCGGGGTGATCTTCCTGTGGGCGATCTTCCGGAGCATCCCGGAGATCAACGGTTGGCAGTTCTGGGAGGTCGTGCTCATCTATGCGCTCGTGGTCGTCGCGGAGGGGCTGAGCGTGCTGTTCGCGCAGGGCGCCTGGACGCTTGCGGTGACTGTCAACTACGGGCAACTGGACGCGATGCTGCTGCGGCCGTATCCACCTGTGCTCCAGGTGCTCAGTTCCGCGGTGGGGATGAACGGCCTGGGCAATCTCGTCCTCGGAACCGGTCTGCTGATCACCGCGGTGCGGCAGGTCGACGTCAGATGGGACCCCGGTCGCGTCGCGCTCGGACTGCTGCTCGTGATCGCCGCGGCCGGCGTGAAGATCGGGCTCAACCTCGTCACGAACTGCGCGGCCTTCTGGTTGCGGTCCCCGTACTCCATGTTCGCGTTCTCGATGCACAGCTTCGGCGAGCTGGCTCGGTTCCCCATCACGGTCTATGGATTCGGTGTCCGGATCGCCCTCACGGTTGTGCTGCCCTACGCGTTCATGAGTTTCTTTCCCGCCGCGGCCGTTCTCGCCCACGGAACGGCCCGTTGGCTGGGTCTGCTGACGCCGCTCGTAGCCATCTACTGTCTGTGGCTCGGGATGACCGTGTTCCGGCACGGGCTCGCGCGATACGAAAGTGCCGGTCACTGATGTCCGAGCAGTTCGGCGGTTTCCTCATGACTTTGGCCGGGACCCTGCGTGTCGTTGTTCCGACCCCGCCCGAACACCGGATCTGGATCAGTAGGACCGAGGCGTTGGACACCCTGCGGTGTACGCCCGAGGAGTTGGCGCGGTTGGTTGCCGCCGGTCTCCCCGAGGAGGGTGGCCGGCACGACTACTGCGACGTCTGGAACCTGGGACTTCTCAGTGGCACCGGCCGCAGCAACCCGGAGCGAATCATGATCTTCTTCGCCCGGATGCTGAAGTCGTTCGGCGCGGACTGGGTTTCCGCGCGGCGTTACGAGATCGTCGGCTGGGCCCGGTGTCCCCGTGCGGACCAGTGCCAGTCGTCCGAGTGGATCGCGCCCGTCCTCCCGGATGTGCGGTGGCAGCGGGAAGACATCCAGGTCGGCCGGGCGGAATGGCATGGCCGGGTGGAACTGAGCGGAACCAACGCCACGGTGCGGGATCCGCGGGCGCGGGAGGTCTGGAACGACCTCATCCGGCGGTACCGCTTCCACTACACGCCAACGACACTTTCGTCCGACATCGCCAGCACCAGGCGTCGGGGAGTTGGCGACTGCGGCTCGCTGTGTCAGCTACTGCTGGGTGAGCTGCGGGAACTGGGCATCCCGGCGGAGCTGGAGTGGGGTTACATCTTCGGCGGCGCACGACTGGTTCTCCATTCCTGGGTGCGGATCGTGGACTCCGATGGGCAGTCCAAAGTTCTCGACCCGGCCATGGCCCTCCTGTCCGACATCTTCTTCACGCCCGAGTACAAGGCGTTCTGCTGCGGATCCACAAGCAACCGGGTGCTACGTCGGGCGAGACGCGAGGACATGTACGCGGCTCACCCGTGCGTGGTCGACAACAACAGGATCTTCTACGAGTTCTCGCTCCGGTCGATTCGCTCCGGCCAGGCGTCGGGGCCTGCGGTGCAGTAGGGGAACAGGATGAATGGTTTCGAGGTGGGTGTGGCACGCCACGACGGAATGCCCGGCCGTCCGGTCATCATCAGCGACGGGTCACCGCCGCTCACCGCGTGCGAGCTGCACCGTGATGCTCTCGGCCTGCGACGTCGCGTACCCCGAGGTGCGACAGTGGCCCTGGTGGGGCAGAGCGCCCGCCTGGTTGCCGCGGCCATGGTCGCGATGGAGGGCTGGGCCGCCCGGGTCGAGTTCGTGGGCGAGCTGGGCCCGACCGTCAGCTCGGCGGAGGCGGTGGTGCTCCGGGAAACCGGGGTTCAGGTCTCGATGGGCGCCGACGGATCGCACGGCGGACCGTCGGCGGGGGACGGGACCGCCGAGGTGCGGACGACCTGGCGGATCTTCTCCTCGGGGACCACGGGGACGCCCACGCCAAGTGATCACAGCATCGGCTCCCTGACGCGGCGGACCCGCCCGGCCAACCCCGGGCCGGATCGCGGCGACCCCGAGCGGCGGCGCTGGGGACTCCTGTTCGCACCGACGCGGATGGCGGGCATCCAGGTCCTCCTCCAGGCGATTCACGGCGGCGACACCCTGGTGGACGCCCGCGACGCCGCTGGCCTCGACGAGCGGCTTCAGCGGTTCGCCGGGGCCGGTGTCGACGCGCTGTCCGCGACTCCGACGATGTGGCGGATGATTCTGCGCAGCAAGGCCTCCGACGACCTCCCGCTGCGACAGGTCACCCTTGGCGGTGAGATCGCGACACAGTCGTTGATCAACGCGCTGAGACGTCGGTTCGCCGCGCGCGTCACGCACGTCTACGCATCCACCGAGGCCGGCGCCGCCTTCTCGGTGAGCGACGCCAGGGAGGGTTTCCCCCGAGACTTTCTCGGCACGGCTCCCGGCGGTGTGGCACTGGAGATCCGGGACGGTGTCCTCTTCGTGCACGCGCCGGGAAGCAGCTCGGCTCTGCCGGACGGATTCGTCTGCACGGGCGACCTCGTCGAGCTTCGCGGTGATCGGGTCCATTTCGTCGGCCGGAGGTCGGGAATGGTGAACGTGGGCGGGGACAAGATCTCGCCGGAGCGGGTCGAGGAGGTGATCCGTGGGCATCCGGCGGTGGCGGACGTCGTGGTGACCCCCCGGCGCAGCCCGATCACCGGTTGGATCCTGACCGCCCAGGTGCTGCCCTCGCCGCTCGGCGGCGGTCTTGATCCCGACGAACTGGAGTCGGCAGTGCGGTCCTTCGTCGCCGACCGTCTGCCCCGGTCGCACACTCCGGCGTGGATCACCGCGGTTCCCGAACTCTCGTTGTCGCCTACCGGGAAGGTCAGCAGAGCGTGAGCGAGGCGTTGCCCCCCAGCGACCGCCCATGCGTGGTGGTGACCGGAACCAGCAGTGGCCTGGGGCGCGCGGTGGCCCACCGGCTCGACCGCGACGGATACCGGGTGGTGGGCGTCGCCCGCCGCGAGGTCGAGCCGGAGGAGGTGGGTCCGGGCTACGTCCATGTCCGCGCCGATCTGAGTGATCTTGACGCCCTGCCGGGGCTGGCGCGTGAGATCGTGGCGGCACATGGAGCCCCCTACGCGCTGGTGAACAATGCCGCCCGCGGCACGGACGGGCTCCTGCCGCTCGTGCCGGACAGGGCGATCTGGGAAACGGTGCGACTCGACCTGGTTTCGCCGATGGTGCTGACGAAACATCTTGTCCGTCCGATGATCTCCGCGGGCCGGGGGCGTGTCGTGAACGTCTCCTCCATCGTTGCCTCGACCGGCTTCCGTGGACTGTCCGTCTACGGCGCGGCGAAGGCGGGGCTTGAGGGATTCACCCGTTCGCTGGCCCGCGACGTGGGGCGGCGCGGCGTGACGGTGAACGCGGTGGCACCAGGCTTCCTGGACACCGAAATGACCGGCGGCCTGGGGGCGGAGAGCCTGGCGCGCATCAAGGGCCGCAGTCCGATCGGTCGGTTCGCCGGCCTCGACGAAGTGGCCGCCGCGGTGACCTACCTGCTTTCCCCGGACGCCGCAGGTGTCACGGGCACGCTGATCACCGTGGACGGCGGTTCCACCGCATGACGCGGGACCGGGTATGTCGCACGACCAACAGAGGGGAAGGTGGCGCAGTGATCGAGCGGGAGCGCGTAGCGGAAATTGTCCTTCGCGAAGTTGTCAAGCTGCTCAGGGAGGAAGGGGTCGAGGACGCCGATGTCGGCCTCCAGAGCGGGCTGGTCGGCAGCGGCCTGGACAGTCTCGCCTTCGCCGTCCTCGTCACGCGGCTCGAACAGTCGGTGGGGTTTGATCCCTTCCTCGCGTTGGAGGACGAGGTCTTTCCCCGGACCGTGGGGGAGCTGGTGGAGGTCTACGTGAGTGGTCAACTGGAGAGCAGCGCGCCGCACCGGTGAGGGTGGGAGTAGCGCTGATCTCCACGCCGTCGCGGGCGCGTTTGTGTCACGGTGGAGGTCGGGGTGGCGGGCGTGGACCGGGGGACACGGATGCGGTTGGAACGGATCGGCATGGTGGTGCACTCCGGCAAGGCGGAGGCGACCCGGGCCGCTGACGAGATCCGGGCCTGGGGCGTCGACCAGGGGATCGAGACGGTCGAGCTGGACGTGTGGCACACGACCGGGCGGCGCACCGGCCGGGACGAGGCACGAGCGATCGGCTCGCTCGACCTGATCGTCACGATCGGCGGGGACGGAACCTTCCTGCGCGGCGTGCACATCGCCGCGGCGGTCGACTGTCCGGTCCTCGGGGTCAACGTCGGGCGGGTCGGGTTCCTCACCGAGGTGCCGCCGGAGCGCGTGCTCGATGCGCTTGAGTCGGTCCGGGTCGGCCCGGTGGACGTGGAGGAGCGGATGACCCTGACCATGCGCGCCTCCCGCCCCCTGGAGATCCCTCCGGAACTCGGCACGCTGCTGCGCTTCGGCCGGGGTCCGGCGATGCCTCCGCCCGGGGTGCGCGACAGCACGCCGGAGGCCGTCGGCTGGGGGGTGCCGTTGGACGTTGTCGCCGTCAACGACGTGGTCTTCGAGAAGCTCGCCCGGGACCGGCAGGCGAGCCTGGGCATATACATCGGTGGGCGGCTGTTCGCCTCGTACTCCGCCGACGCGGTGATGGTCGCCACCGCCACCGGTTCGACTGCCTACAGCTTCGCGGCCGGCGGGCCGGTGCTGTCGCCACTGCTCGACGCGCTCGTGTTCACTCCGGTCGCCCCGCACATGGCGTTCAACCGCAGCCTGCTGTTCTCCCCGCAGGAGTCCGTGGGGGTGCGGGTGTTGCCACGGTCGGGGCAGGTCGCGGTGAGCATCGACGGGCAGTTGCGGGGGGTGCTGGACCCGGGCGACTGGGTGGCCGCGTACGCCGCGCCGTGGCGGTTGCGCATCCTCCGGTTCGGCTCGACCGACTTCTTCGGACGCCTGCGGGACCGCTTCTCGCTCGCCGACGCGCCCGCCGCCACGGCGGACGGGGATGCTCCCCTGGTCTACCGGCCGGACAGCCCGGTGCCGGAAGACCTGCGGCATCTGCGGGACATGAGCGGCGGATAACCGGATAATCGGTTGGCGCGTCCGTGGAGTCCCGACACACTGCGTCGGTGAATCCTCCTGTTCTCATCGTGGGCGCCGGGCCCGCAGGTCTGGTGGCCGCACTCGAACTCGCGCGTCGTCGCGTCGACGTCCGGCTTGTCGAGCGGGCCGCGTCGCCCGCGCCAGGCTCGCGGGCGAAGGGCATCCAGCCCCGCACGCTTGACGTGTTCGACGCGCTCGGCGTCGTCGAGGAGGTGCTGGCCTCCGGTGGGCCGTTTCCGCGTTGGCGGAGCTATCGCGGAGGCCATCTGGCCTGGGAGAAGTCGCTCTACGACATGCTCGGGATCGGCCAGCCGACGGCGTACCCGGGTGTTCCCTATCCGGAGACCTGGATGGTGCCGCAATGGCGGACCGAGGAGATCCTCCGTGACGCGCTGCGTCGACTCGGCGTGGAGGTCGAATATCAGTCGACGCTCGTCGCGGTCGCCGAGGACGGTGCCGGGGTCACCGCCACGATCCGCCGACCCGGCGGGACCGAACGTCTCCGGTCATCCTTCGTCGTCGCCGCCGACGGCGCGGCCAGCACCGTACGGAAAGCCCTCGACGTCACGTTCGACGGTGTGACCAGGGACGACGAGCGGTTCCTCACGGCGGACGTCCGCACGACGGGGCTTGACCGTTCCTACTGGCACAACTGGTCGCAGCCCGACAATCCGGCGGCCCGGGTGTCCGTCTGCCCGCTGCCGGGCACGGACACCTACCAGTTCGTCGCTCCGCTCCTGCCGGGTGCGGACGCCCCCGTTCTCGAACTGGCCACCGTCCAACGGCTGTTCGACGAGCGGTCCGAGGGCGTCGCGGTGACCTTCGACGATGCTCCCTGGATGACCGTCAGCCGGACGAACGAGCGGATCGCGAGCCGGTTCCGCGTCGGTCGGGTGTTCCTCGTCGGAGATGCCGCGCATGCCGTTCCGGCGGCGGGCGGTCAGGGGATGAACACCGCCATCCAGGACGCACACAACCTCGGATGGAAGCTCAGCATGGTCCTGCGGGGCGCTCCGCCGGACCTTCTGGACACCTACGAGGAGGAACGCCGTCCCATCGCCGCGCGCCTGATGAACGGGCTGGACGCCGCCGATGACCGCGGCGAGACGGCAGACATCTTCCAGCTCCGGAACAACTATCGCGGACGCCGGCTCAGCCGGGACACCCGACCGGAGCCGGGCATCGTCCGCGCCGGTGACCGGGCCCCGGACGCGCCCCTCACCCTCGCGGACGGCTCGCGACTCCGGTTGTTCGAGTTCATGCGTGGCGTGGAGTTCACCGCGCTCGCGTTCGGCGACGAGGCGGTCGGTGGCGGCGAGGCGGTCATGGGCCGACGCGACCCGGCGGAGGCCTTCCGTGTGCTCGACGTCCGGCGCGGGTCGTCGGAAAGCGCCGACGCGATCCAGGCGATCTACGGCGTCGCGCACGACGAGGAGGCGCTCTTCGTCGTCCGTCCGGACGGGCACGTCGGGCTCGTCGCGGTGAGCCGGTTCGCCGAGGAGCTGGGCCGTTACCTCCCGCTCCTGGCGGGTGGCGGGGCCTGAGGCGGGCGCCGGAGCAGTCGCGTCAGCCGCGACCGCGCACCAGGGGCAGGAACACCTCGTCCACGATCTCGACGAGCACCTCGTCGGGGACCGAGGGAATGCCGCGCATCGCGTACTCGGCGCGTAGCAGCATCATCGGCGTGGTCGCCACCCGATGGTGGGTGGCCGCCGCCGGCGCCTCGCCACGGGCCGCGGCCCGTTCGAGCATCCCGATCCACGCGCGGTCCATGGTGTCCGCGCCGGACCGTTCGCGCATGAGGGTGAGCAGTTCCGGGTCGTCGGCCGCGGCGGCGAGCAGGCCGCGCAGGATCGCTCCGTGCGGCGACGACCACGTCTCGTTTGCGCGCCGGAGCATCTCGAGCGCGTCGCCGCGCAGGCTGCCCGTGTCCGGGCGCGGCAGGGCGGCGTCGGACAGGTGGCGGTAGGCCGCGATGCCAAGCGCCGCGCGGTGCGGCCACCGGCGGTAGATGGCGTTCTTGTTGGTGCCGGCGCGGGCGGCCACCCGGTCCATCGTCATCGCCGGGTATCCCGACTCGCGCAGTTCCGCCGCCGCCGCAAGCAGGATCGCCCGTTCCAGTTCCTCGCCCCGCCGCCGCGTACCCATGTCTTGCAGGGTACTCGCCGTACCTTATAGGGTACGAGGCGTACCTTAAGGAGAGGGTTCCTGATGCGCGTCTTCGGCATGAACTACGACACCGGCTTCGTGAGCGCCGGGTCCACCACCCACGAGCCGTTCGAGCCCGACGCCGTACGCGACGACATGCGTGTCATCCGCGACGAGCTGCACTGCGACGCGGTGCGGATCACCGGCGGCGTCCAGGACCGGCTGGAGCTGACCGCGCGGCTGGCGGCCGAAGCCGGGCTCGAGGTGTGGTACTGCCCGTTCACCAACGGCCTGGACCGCGACGAACTCATGGCGTTCGTGCTCGACGGCGCCGAGCGGGCCGAGCGGCTGCGGCGTGGAGGCGCCCCGGTCGTGTACCTCACCGGCTCCGAGATCTCCATCTTCACCGACGGCTTCCTGCCCGGCCGCGACCTGGCCGAGCGGATGGCGCTGTGCACCGATCCGATGCGGATACGGGAGGCGCTGCCGGCCGCCCGGGCCGCCGTGCGCGACTTCCTCGCCGAGGCGGTGCCCGCGGTGCGGGAACGCTTCGGTGGCCCCGTCGGATACGCCTCGATCCCGCTTGAGGACGTCGACTGGGCGCCGTTCGACATCATCGCCAGCGACGCCGGCTACCGCGACGCGACGAACGCCGCGGCGTTCCCCCAGACCCTGGCGGCGGCGGTGGGACAGGGCAAGCCGTACGCCGCGACCGAGTTCGGCTGCTGCACGTACCGCGGCGCGGCCGACGTCGCGGGCGCGGCCGAGCCGGTGACGTACGACGAGCACGGCCGCGCCGCCACGCTCACCGCCGAGTTGGAGCGCGACGAGGAGGGCCAGGCCCGCTACCTCGTCGACCTGCTGCGCGACTACGAGGCCGGCGGGGTGGAGGCGGCGTTCGTCTACACGTTCGCGAACCGGCACCTACCGACCACCGGCGACCCCGCGCACGACTACGACCTGGCCGCGCGGGGGATCGTCCGGGTGCTGCCGGACGGCTCATGGACACCGAAGGCCGCCTTCCACGCCCTCGCCGGGTATGGCCGATCCCGCGCGGCGCGGAGCCGGCCGGCCGGCTAACCGGCACCGCGGACCCACTCGCCGTACACGGGCCGCGACAGCGTTCGTCAGCTCCTCGGCAAGGCGGGTCTCCCGCCCGGCGAGATCTCCCGCATGGCGGACCGGACGCGCTGCCGGAGAAGGTCGTACTGCTGCCGGCACCGCCCGGGCGGGCCCGGCGGACGGTGCTGCACCCGGCCGCCGACGACTGCCTCTCCCGGGTGGAACTGGTCGGCGGTGAGGTCGACGTCGTCGCTGCCGGGCAGCCGGTTCCAGTAGTGGTGACCGACTTTGACGTCACCGACGAAGACCTCGCCGAGGATGAGCGCTCCGCCGAGGAGTTCCTGCACGACAAGTGCGGTGACCCCGCACTGCCCGCGGGCCGGGTTGCCGGGGTGCCAGGCCGCCACGTCGTGCGGATCGCAGGTGTCCGCTCCCCAACTCGCCCGCAGGATCGGCCGCAGCCGCTCCAGGTCGATCACCTGACGATCCTGTCGCGTGTCACGTTCTTCGAATGTCACGCACGAAGGGTGCGGGCTCCACCAGGTCGAGGGTCAAGGAACAGCGGGTACGCCTCCTGCGCCGGCCGCGATCCGCCCGGCACCTACCATGGTCCCGATGACATTTCCCGAACGGCGACGCGACGACGTTCCCACCGACGAAGCCCGGGTCGACGAGGCCCTGCGACTGCTCTCCGGCGCGCCGGCCGGCCTCGATGTCGCAGTCAAGCGGCTCAGCCGTGGCAGCGGTGTCTACGCCTGGTGGGCTGCGCACTCCGTCCTCCCCGACCTTCCCGGGCCGACGAACGAGCACGACCCGTCCGTACGGCTGCTGTATCTCGGGCGGGCGACAAGCCTGCGGGGCCGGATCCTGCGCAACCATCTGAGGCGTTCGGGCAGTTCGACGCTGCGGCGCACCCTGGCCGGGCTCCTGGTGGCCGAGGGCTACCGGACGACCTGGACCGATCGTGTCGTCCTGGTCCCCGAGGACGAGGCGCGGCTGACCGCGTGGATGCGCACGCACCTGCGCCTGACCTGGGCGGAGGACGCGGAGCCGGCGACCATCGAGGCCGAGCTTGTCCGGCGGGTGCACCCGCCGCTCAACGTGCACGGCGTCGATCCCGAGCACCTCCAGGCCGCCGTGGTCGCCGCCAAGGACTCCTACCACGCCAGCAGCCGTCCGGCGGATCCCCCGCCCGCGCCCTGACCGCCGTGCGCGCCACGGCCGGAGGTGTCAGGCGCCGGCCCCACCGTCCACCGGGACGATCGCGCCGGTGACCATGGCGGCGCGGTCGCTGAGCAGCCAGGCGGCGGCCTCGGCGACCTCCCGGGGCTCGGCCATCCGACCCAGCGGAATGCGGGCGTTGATCCGCTCGATCACGCCCGGGGACGCCGCCTCCCAGGCGTCGATCATCTCGGTCGCGGTGCCGCCCGGCGTGATGCCGTTGACCCGGATTCCCTGGCCGGCCCAGGTGACGGCGGCGCTCTCGGTGATGCTGTTGAGCGCCCGCTTCATCGCACCGTAGGCGGGGAGGTCCCGGTTCGCGTGGCGACTGCCGATGCTTGAGGTGTTGACGATCGCGCCGCCGCCGGTGCGCCGCATCAGCGCCGCCTCGGCGGTCATCGCCGTCCAGTGCCCGCGGAAGTTCACGGTGAACTGCCGTTCCACGTCCTCGTCGCTCGTCGTGTCGAGCGGCCCCGGCTGCTGGAGCGCCGCGCCGTTGTTGAAGGCGCCGTCGAGGCGACCGTGCAGCTCGTCGACACGGTCGACGGCGGCGCGTACGCTCGCCCGGTCGGCGAGGTCCATGGTGACCGCGTCGGCGGCGCCGCCGTCGGCGCGGATCCGGGCGACGATCCGGTGCAGGGCGTCAGCGCCCCGGGCGGCGAGCACGACCCTGGCGCCCTCGCGGGCGAACAGGTGGGCCGCGGCTTCCCCGATTCCGCGGCTCGCGCCGGTGATGAACACGACCTTGCCGGTGAGCAGGCCGATCGGTGTGGTGTTCCCGTCGTTGGTCATGGGCCAAGCGTGGTAGCGGCGCGACCGCGCAGACAGGCACAGGCGGTACCAGGCTCCGCCGCCGCGCGGGAGGCAGACTCGGGGGATGGACAGACACGAACTCGGGGCGTTCCTGCGCAGCCGCCGCGAGCGGCTGCGACCGGAGGACGTCGGCCTCGCCCCGGGCCGGCGACGCCGTACGCCGGGCCTGCGCCGCGAGGAGGTCGCGGTGCTCGCGCACATCTCCACCGAGTACTACGTGCGACTGGAACAGGGCCGCGCGCCACGGCCCTCGGGCGAGGTCCTCGCCGCCATCGGGGGCGCGCTGCGGCTGACCGACGTCGAGTCCGACCACCTGCACGTCCTCGCCGGCGCCACGCCGAGCCGCGCCGGGCTGCACCGCCGGGACGTACGCCCGAGCATCCTCGCGCTTCTCGGCCGGCTGCCGGGCACGGCCGCGTTCGTGACGTCCGCGACGTTCGAGGTGCTCGCCTGGAACGAACTCGCCGCCGCGCTCATGGAGGACTTCGGGCGGCTCACCCCTCGGGAGCGCAACCTCGCGCGCCGGGCGTTCCTCGGGCCGGCGCCCGCCGCCGCGCCGATGTACGGCGTCTCCGACGCCGCCGAGTTCCGCCGGCACGCCGTCCGGCGACTGCGGGCCACCCACGCCCGGTATCCACGCGACCCCGCGGTGACCGACCTGGTCGCCGAGCTGCGCCAGGGCAGCGCCGACTTCGCCCGTCTCTGGGAACGCCACGACGTGCGGGCCGCGTCGATGCTCACCAAGACCTTCCACCATCCGGTGGTCGGTGAGGTCACCGTCGACTGCGACTCGCTGGACCTCACCGACCGCGACCAGCACCTCGTGCTCTACACCGCGCCGGCCGGATCCCCGGACGCCGACACCCTGGCCCTGCTCGCCGTGGTCGGCCCCGACTACGCCCCGGCACACCGGTCACCCTGACCGCACCTGCTACCGGCCGGTCGGGCTCGGCGGGTTGAGGTCGGGACCGGCCTGCAACTGGACGAGCGAGGTCGGGGTGACCACCTCCCACGGGTCGCCGACGGCCACCTCGTCACCCGGCCGGTCGAGGGCGTCGGCGATCAGGTCCTCGATCGGCGGGTACGGGTTGCCGCCGTCGCGCCACGGCCGTGGCGACAGGGTGGGCACCCGGGAGGTGGCGAGGAACTCACCGACGGCGTACTCGTAGCCGGGCCGGACCGGCACCACGACCCGGGCCGCGCCGGCCTGGAGGAACGCCTGGTGCAGCGGGTCGCTGCTGGTGCGGCTGCGGACGGTGACCCAGCGGTCCCGGCCGGCCCACTGGTAGGGGTAGCACAGGTAGATCAGGTTCTCCCACTCGAAGTTCTCCTCGGCGAACTGGATCTGGTCGGCCTCGGCGACGATCTGCATCCGGTCGATGCGGGGAGCCTCGTCGTCCGGTGTGTCGAGCGCGCCGTACAGGTCGAACTCCTGCCCGGTGAGCACGGTCTGACAGGCCCGCTTGAGTTCCAGCAGCTCCACCTGCCGCAGGGTGGCCGCCGACCCGTCCGCCTGGTAGGCGGTGCGTGCCTGCCGGCGGGCCTGGTCGTTGTCGTAGGCGGAGCGCTGGGCCAGGTATCCGGCCCGGATCGTCTCCCAGGCCCGCAACCGCCACGCCTCGAACGCGCCGTCGGTCCGGGCACACCGGACCCGCACCACGACGGTGAGCCCGCCCCGTTGGTCGGTGCTGATGCCGATCGGGACCGGCCCGGGGACCGGTGAGTCGAAGTCGATGACCGACACACCTTGGGTGCTGTCGTTGAGGGTCAACCGGTGCTCACCGACCGCGATCTGCACGGCCTGTGGCGGGCTGCCGACGTCGGTGGGGTACTCACCCTCGGACAGGCCCCAGGTGGTCCGGACGTACGCCCGGCTCGCCTCGTAACCGGCCGGCACCGCGACCTCGCCGGTGTAGGAGGCGTACCCCCATTCGGGCTGGGACTTGTCGGTGGAGTTCTTGGGATAGTCGAACGGCCGGGCGGGCGGGTCGACGAACGTGGCGGTGGCGAAGACCTCCGGATCCGGGGGCGGCTCGACGCCGAAGATGTCCCAGCGGGCGGCCTTGGCGGCCCAGTTGTCGTCGTCCAGGTCGTCGACGTCGAGGAACCAGGCGGGCGGCTTGGGGACGGCTCCCGCGCTCGTGTCCTCGGACGTCCGGGTGTTCAACCAGACGAGCGTGGCGGCGGGCTCCGGGACGATGAACTCCAGCATCAGCCGCTCGCCGTAGTTGTAGACCTGCGCCTGGTCGACCTTGTCCAGCCAGCGGTAGACACCGCTGATGTTCGCGGCGCCGGCGGCGTTGTCGAACGAGTGGGTGTTGGTCTCGGTGACCCGGACGCTGCTCGTGGTGGTGCGGCGTTGCCCGGTCTCGGTACGCAGGAGCTGGCTGGCGCTCTCGGTGAGCGTCTTGGCGTAGGACACCGCCGAGCTGCTGCTCGTCTCGGTCGAGGTGGACTGGTCGACGTTGATCTCGATGCCGGCCTGGACCGGCCCGAGCCCACCTGACACGCTCACGCCCAGCGAGGTGGAGTTCTGCTGCGACGCCGCCGTCACCAACGCCCGGTCCAGGCTGTTCTGCTCGGTGGACTCGAGTTCCTCGGTGGACGCGTCGATCGACTTGCTGATCGTGGTCACGGTGTCGCTGGTGCGGGTGTCGGCCACGTGGGACCGCCCGCGCGTCTCGCTGGCGAGCACGTTCTCGACGTACGAGATCTCGCCGGGCTGGTAGCGCAGCAGCGCGGTACGGATGACCATGAGGTCGCCCCGGCCGGCGATGCGGGCGTACGCGTCGAGCACCGGCACCGTCGGCTGCCCCGGATAGGGCAGCGGATCGGCCGGGCCGGGGTGCGACGGGACCGGTTCGAACTCGCCCGGGTCAAGCTTCGCCGTCGCCCGGCGCCGGGCGTCGTCCTGCTCGGCGGAGAACACCCGGGCGAGGCTGCTCAGCGTGGTGGTGTCCGGAACACCGAGATCGGCCGCCGCCTGCGTGGTGGCCGCGATCGCCGGACCGAGATCGGGAAAGCCGCTGTCCCGCAGGTCCCGCACCGTCGCGTCGGTCAGCCCGACGGCGCCGGCCCGGGCGCGCAGCCGCCGCAGGGTCTGACCGAGGTCGGCGAACCGGTCGGCCCGATCGGCGTCCGCGTCGGTCCGCGGCGGCGCCGGCGGGTCCGGCAGCAGCACGTCCCGTCCGCCGAGCAGGGCCCGGACCAGACACGCCGCGTCGGCGTCGGACCGGGCGAGGCGCAGCAGCGTCATCCCGCGCAGGACACGGACCAGCACGACCGCTGCCGGTGACCGGGGGATCCGCAGGAACCGGCCCAGCACCAGCACGTCCACCACCCAGGTGGTCAGCTCCGCCGCCGCCGAGGCGAGCTGCCCGGCGTCCAGGTCGTGCTCGGTGGCCCACCCGGCGACGCCGTCGCGCAGCCCGCCGACGGTCAGCCGGGCATCGACGGCGACCCGGAGCAACAGCCACAGCGTCTGCCGGCCGAGTTCGTCGAGGCGGTCGTCCCTCCCCGCCAGCCGTTTGGCGAGCAGTCGCCGCGCCCGGTCGTCGTCCCCCTCGGTGACGACCTCCCGGACGGGATCCGACCAGGCGTCCCGGAAGTCGACGACCGCGTCGATCAGTTTCGGGCCGGTGGTGCAGGTGTCCGGGGCGGCGTCGCCCTCCCGGCGCAACTGGACGAACCGTAGGCCCACGTGGGTGGTGACAGGGGTGGTCATTGTTCCCCTCCGGTCTCCCGACTCGGTTGTGGTCAGATCTTCGGCAGGTGCAGGGCCGCGGGCATGCCGTACGCGGCGAGGTGTGTGTCGAGCCGGTCCACGAGCCGGTTCCAGTCGGCGCGCACCTGGCCGCTCTGGCCGGCCGCCGCCTTCAGAGCCCGCTGCCACTCGTCCTCGTGCAGCGCGCCGACCAGTTCCGCGAGGGTGAACTGGTCGAACGCCACGATCGGTTCGTCGGCGCGCGCCGTGTCGGTGAGCGGGAACGCCCGCAGCGTCCCGCCCTTCGACAGCGGGGAGTCGGCCGCCCGGGCGGCGTCGTCGTACGCCGCCACCTCACGGAGGGTGGGTACGGCCCGGTTGCCGTACCTGTCGACGCGTGTCACACCGTTGAACATCCGCCCGGCGTGCAGGTCGACGCGGGCGTGCTCCCAGGGCGAGAGGAGCTGGAGGTTGGCCGGCTCGGCGGCGCCGGTGAGCATCGACAGTCGGCTGGTCCAGAGGGTCTCGTCCAGGTGCTTGCGCAGCCGTCGCGCCCAGCCGTTCATGAGTCGGGCGAATCGCTGGGTCAGGCTGTGTTCCCATTCGTAGGGGCGGATCCGCACGTTCCAGGCGCCCGGGAGGCGTAAGGCCATCCCGAACAGCTCGTCCCGGGACATCCGGTAGTACGGATCCCGGGCGTACCGTGTCTCCAGGTTCGTGGGATCCCCGGTCTCGCGGGCGGTGTCGCTGCCGTGGTGGCTCCACAGCCGTTGCAGCTCGGCCTCGTCGGCCTCGATGAAGGCGTCGTCCCCCAGCCGGGTCGCCAACTCCCACCGTGCCTGCTCGGCGGTGCGGGCGCTGGGCTCCTCGCGCACGAGTTTGAACTGGTACACCGGCGCTTCGCCAGTCGTGATCATGTGGGCGATCTGCGGCTTGGACAGCAGCAGATCGGGGTCGAAGTCCCAGGCGTGCAGCATGTCGTCGCTCGTGAGATCCAGCGCCCGGAACAGGCTGACACCGCGCGTGTCGAGCGGGATGTCGCGTCCCCACGCCCGGGATGCCATCACCATCGCGATGATGCGATGGCCGCGGCGGGTGACGAGCGACCCGTAGGGCGGATAGTGCGAGTCCGGCCCGGTCGGCGCGTTCATCGGGAGGACGTTGAGGTCCTCCGGCAACGCCACGTGGCGCCCGGTCTGGTAGCGGTACCTGCTGTAGGCGATGCCGCCGTCGTACGGCGTCGGGCTGAACCGGAAGTCGTGGAACGCCTGGACGAGCGCCTGGCGGTAGAGGTCGGGGTCGGTGGTGCGCAGCATGGTCGCGGCGGCCGGACCGAGGTACGCGTCGACGAAGCCGTGCAACACCGAGCCGGAGACACCGCCGGCGAGGAACTCGTCGGCCGTCAGCCGTGGCTTGTCCCGCCGGGCGGCCTGGAAGAGATCCTGCAGGAGCGCGGGTTCCAGAGCGACGCCGGAGCGGTCGACGAGTTGCGCCGGATCACGCAGGAACGCGGTCGGGATCGGCGCCTCGGTCGCCGCTTTCGCGATCTCCCTGCCGGCCCTGGTGGCCAACCGCTGCTGCGTCACCAGCAGCGCCTGCTGCCGCAGCAGTTCCATCTGCCAGGTCATGGCGACACCTGCGACAGGCCCGTGAGCAGGGTTTCGGCCAGATCCTTGTCCAACGGGGTGGTTGCCACCGCCGCCGCCCGTGCCAGTCGGGGCAGCGGCACGTCGCCGCGGGTCAGCACCCGCCGACCGGCCGCCAGCAGCGAACCGCCGACCCGCTCCACCACCGGGGGCACCAGCACGCCGCCCAAAGTCAGCGCGGCCGACAGGCCACTCACCGGCTCCCCGGAGAGATCCTTGCCGGTAAGCACGTACGCGGCGACGGAACCGAGGTCACGCAGGTCGTACATGGCCTGGATGGTGGGTACGGGGACGAACTGGCCCACCGTGACCACCACGTGGGCGATCTCCTCCACCGTCGCCGGCTCATCCCGCAGATCCACCACCGGCACCACCTCGTCGGTGATCTCCAGGGGCACGTCGTCGAAGTGCGTGGCCACCTGCTCCCGATACCTGACAATGCCCTTGAGAGTGCTCACCCCGGCGGCGCCGACCGCGTCGTCGAGGAACACCCGCACCCCCGCGGTGCGGATCACGGTCAACTGGAACGCCGGCCCGTCGGGCACCCCGGTCACCGGGCCGCCGACCGGCTCGCCGTCGGAGTCCAGCACGTCAAGCCGGTAGGCGAAACGGTCCTCGGCGCTGGCCGGGTCGACCCGGATGCGGATCGGCAGCGGCGCGCTGTCGGGTATCCCGCCCAGCCAGTCGACGTAGGTGTCGTACAGGTCCTTGGCCAGCGCGAACGCGACGGCGTCGAGGACCGAGGCGGCGGCGACGAACCACTCGGGCTGCCAGGACCAGGGCTGGCCGGCGGGCGGGCGGTCCGGGTCGGGGCGGACCAGCACCAGGTCGAGTCCGTCCACCCGGGCCTGCTGGACGGCCGCCGGCAGCAGCGCGCCGCCGCTCCCCCCGACCGCCGCCTCCAACGCGACGGTCCCGGCCACCAGGTCGGGTTCGGTGAGCGGGACCGCCCGCAGCGGACCGCCGAGCGGCGGCAGCGTGTCCGGGTGCCGGTGGCGCTGGATCTCGAACGCCAGGCTCTGGTCGCAGCGGGTGGGTCCGTCCCCGGGCAGGTGAACGGCGCGCAGCGCCCGCAGCCCGTCGGCGCCGAGCAGGGGCCGCGCCGAGTACGACACACCCGGCGCCATCGCCAGCAGCAGCCGCATCGCGCTCCAGTGCACGAGTGGGGTGACGTCCGGGTTCGCCTCCTGGATCTCGAAGGCGCGTGCGGGCGTGAACGTGTATCCCATCGGCAGCGGCGCGTACGAGATCGTCTCTCCGCCGACCACGACGTTCCGCTCTGCGCCGGTGATCCGGTGCTCGACCCTCAGCTCGAAGGCAAGCGGCTGGGCGGTGTCGACGTCGGTAACCAGGATCGCGGACGCCTCCGGTCGCCGGTCCGCGTGCGCCGCGGTGGCGGCCTCGTAGCACCAGCCCGGCAGATAGCTGACGGTGAGCGAGTCGGCCCCCTCGAAGCGGACGTGCAGCACGTTGCTCATCGCGTCGACGCACACGAACACCGGATCGGCGGGTACGCCGCCGTAGAGCTCCAGCCAGCGGCCCTCGCCCTCGACCGCGGTGTCGAGGGTCGACCAGACGTCCTCCAGCACGGCGCGCAGCGGCCGGGCCGCCTCGTCGGCGGCCTCCAGGATGGTCGGCGGACCCGGCGCCATGGTTGGCAGCCTAGAGACGGGCTGTCAGGCCGCAGTCACCTATCGACAGTCGTCGAATCGGAAAGCGGACATCGACGAGTTGACCTCCGCACGAGGCCCCGTGGTGTACGCGTAGGGCACCGCGGCCACCTCCGTGGCGAACCCGGTCCGGGTGTCGACAGCGGTCACCGTCAACGATCCGGACACCCGTTCCCCGACCGGTCCGCCCGGGGTGAACGTCACCATGACCCGGCCGCGCTGCCCCGGCGCCAGGGTCAACGGCGCGTACGGCCAGGTCGACCCCTCCACCACCCGCCGCCACCAACTGCCTGTCGACGACGCGCTCCGCCGGTCGGGGAGTCGGGTCAGCGCGGTCGCCGCACAGTCCACCCGGGCCGGTGGCTGCGGCGCGGCGCCGAACGGGCCGGCCCGGTTGGCGTTGCAGATCCAGGTCGTCGCCGCCACCTCGGCCGACGGCACCACCACCACCGCCGATCGCCGGCCGCACCACGGGCCACCGGCCGGCCTGCGGGGCACGACCGGGGAACGGTACGGGGAAGCGAGCGCGCTCAACGGGATCGCCGAAGCAGCGCGCCCGACCGGCGACATCGCGGACGCGCTCAGCCACCACACCGCGGCCCACACGATCGCGGTCGACATCGGCGCGCACCAGGAGCACGCCCGCGCGCAGGTCGACTGCGGACGCCGGCCGCCCGGCACATGAGGGCCGGTCGAGTTCTTACCGATCCGTGACGCGCCGGGAAAAGCTGATCGGCCGTACCAGGTGCGGCCGTACCCGAACGCGACAGCCGGCGAGACGACGGGCCGGCCCCCGCGATCGAGGAGAAGCGACATGAGAAGGCGTTACGGAAGGGGACCGTCGGGTGGCGCGACACCCACGCGGATCGTCCTGGGCGCGGTGGTGCTCGCCGCGACCGGCGCGCTGACGGCCACGTTCGTCTCCAGCGGCGGTAAGGGCACCGCGGACGCGGCGACGAACCTGTCGTCCTTCGTCCCGATCGACCAGGTCAGGCCGAACGTGGTCCGCCCCCGGACCGGGCCGGGCGCCTCGACCGGCCGGTTCACCGTCGACTGCGGGACGAACGGCAACCGCAAGTTCAGCCCGGACAACCCGGTCGCCCAACCCGGGGTGCGGAACGGCGCCGAGCACGTGCACGACTTCATCGGGAACCTCGCCATCACCGCCAACTCGTCGGACGCCGACCTGGCCGCCTCGGGAACCACCTGCGTCAACGGTGACAGGTCCTCGTACTTCTGGCCGGTGGTGCGGATCGACCGCACGGTGCGCCCCGACGACGAGGACATCCGGCGGGCGCTGGCCGCCACCCCGGGAACCGTGGTCTGCCCGTCCGTGCGTGACCGCCTTCCCGCCGTACCCGTCCGGGCGAAGGCGGCAGTCGACAGTCACTTGGCCGACCTGGAGCGGTACCGGGTCGCCGCCGACCGGCGCGTCTGGGCCACCCGCGGCGTGCACGTCCAGCTCACCAACGACGTGCTGCAGTGGCTGCGGACCCGCCGGGCGGCCTCGCTGGCCGCGATCGGCGACACGATCCGCCGGGCCGGCGGGCAGAACCCGGCCCGCCTGCGCTCGCTCACCGACTGCGATGTCAGCTACGACGCCATCCACGCCCGTCTGCGCGCCGGGCACACCGCCGCCGCCAGGTCGGCCACCCCGCAGGTGACCTGCCCGTCCGTACGGGATCGGCTCCCCGGCGTGCCTCAACCGGCCCTCGCCGAGGTCGACCGCGGCCTCGGTGAACTCGACCGGCAGATCTCCGAGGCGAACCAACGCCTGGTCACCAGCCGCGGTGAGGGTGGTGCCGGCTTCGTCGAGAACGTCGTCCTCGGCCCGCTGAGGGCCAAGCGGATCGCCGTGCTCGACCGGATCGCCATCGCCATCGGCCGCGGTGGCGCCCGTCCCCAGGGCCTCGACGCCCTCGCCACGTGCACGCTCGACCAGCGCGGCGGCCAACCGGCCACGGCGCCGACCGGCAGCGCGAGCCCGCTGCCCGACCCGCAGGGCGCGAACCTGGAACTCCCCAACAACACAGGCGAGATCCTGCGACCGGCGTCGGTCCTCATCGAGTACCGCGGCAACCCGGTCGGCAAGGTCGTGCCGATGCCCGCGTTCCTGCGCGCACTGACCGGCGACGCCAAACCCACTAGCCGTGGCCCGGCCAACGCCCGCGCCACCTGGACCTGCTCCGGGTTCACCGATCGGCTCTCCGACAGGTATCCGATCTGCCCGGCCGGCCGCCAGGTGCAACGGGTCCAGGACTTCCCCGGCTGCTGGGACGGCACGAACACCGACAGCGCCAACCACCGCGACCACCTCGCGTTCGCCGACCGGGCCACCGGCGCCTGCCCGCAGGGTTTCGTCGCGATCCCGCAGCTCCGGATCACGATCTCCTACGACATCCCGCGGGAGGTGCAGGTCAAGGGCCAGTACGCCCTCGACTCCTTCCCGGAGGAGAACCACAACCCCTTCTCCGACCACAACGACTTCGTCAACGTCAACTCCGCCCAGACCATGCAACGCATCGCCACCTGCCTGAACAAGGGCAAGAACTGCCGATGACCGCACCCGTGGATAGGCTCCGGAGATGGACAACCAATCCCAGCCGGAACCGTCGGCCGAGACCGCGGTGATCATCCCTGCCGTCCCACCGAGCGGAACGGGCTGCGTCGAGTGCGAGTCCGCCGGCGGATGGTGGTTCCACCTGCGCCGCTGCGCGGCCTGCGGCCACGTCGGCTGCTGCGACTCCTCACCGGGCCAGCACGCGACCGCACACGCGGCCACCACGGGTCACCCGGTCGTCCAGAGCTTCGAGCCCGGCGAGTCGTGGTTCTGGGACTACGCCGACGACCGGCTCCTCGCCGACGGGCCGGAGCTGCCCGAGCCGCACGCGCGCCCGCTCGACCAGCCGGCCCCGGGTCCCCGGGGCCGGGTGCCGCAGGACTGGAAGACCCGGCTGCGCTGACGGTGCGGCCGGCCGGGTCGGTCCGGCGTCACGAGGGTGTTCCGGGGGCCGACGCCCGGGCCATCCGCTCGCGTACCCCTTCGACGTCCGGATGGCCCAGGCCGTCGAGGATGATCAGGGCCCGCCGCCAGGTGCGGAGCGCGCCGGCCCGGTCGCCCGAGGAGTGCCGGCAGTCACCGAGCCGGGTCAACGTGTCCGCCTCGTCGTACCGGTCTCCGATGCGCTGGTAGAGCGTCAGCGCCCGGCCGAAGCACCGGATCGCCCGGCGGTGGTGTCCGAGCCGGTCGTGGATGAGGCCCAGGCTGTCCCAGGTGTTCGCCTCACCGTGCCGGTCGTCGGTGCGGCGCAGCAGCGCCAACGCCTGCTCGCAGTGCTCGCGCGCCGCGCCGTACCGGCCGAGCCGGGCATGTGCCCAACCCATCGCGTTGCGGGCGCTGCCCTGCCCGGCCGGGTTGCCGGTGTGCTGATAGAGCGCCAGCGCCCGCGCGGCGTGGTGCAGCGACTCCTCGTACCGGCCCAGCGCGTCGAGCATGGCGCCGAACGCCCGGTGGGTGCGGGCCTGCCCACTGTCGTCGCCCAGGTCGGCGAAGAGCGCCAGCGCGTCGCGGTAGTGGCCGGCGGCCTCCTCCTCCCGGCCCAGACGGACCAGGGCGCGGGCGAGGTCGCGGTGGGCGTTGGCCTGACCGGCGCGCTCGCCCGCCTGCCGCGCCGCGGTCAGGGCGGTGCGCTGGGCGTCGGCCAGGTCCGACCAGCGTCCCTGGCGTTGCAGGAAGTCCACCAGGGTCCGGGCGAGCCGCCAGGCGTGACCGTCGCACCCGGTGCGCCCGGCATGCACCACCGCCGCCAGGAGCACGCGGTACTCGGCGTTGAACCAGGCGAGCGCGTGCGCCGGGTCGGTGATCTCCTCGGGCACCACGCCGGGTGGGGCATCGGGCAGGGGGACCGGATCCCATCCCGGTTGCAGCAGCACCGCGGCGGCGTGCGCGGAGTGCAGATAGTGGTCCAGTCCACGCCGGATAGCCGCCTGCCGCTTGTCGTCCGGGTCGAGCCGCTCGGTCAGCTCGGCCGCGTACGCCCGCAGCAGGTCGTGCGCGCCGAACCGGCCGGGCGCGTGCTCGCTGAGCAGGTGCGCGTGGGCCAGCTCGGCCAGCAGCCGGGGCATCCGGCTGCGGGGCAGGCCGGCCAGGCTGGCCGCCGCCGGAACTCCGATCTCCGGGCCCGGGTGGCAGCCGATCAGCCGGAACAGCCGCGCCGCCGGCGGGGTCAGGTTCCGGTACGACCAGGAGAAGACCGCCTGCACGTCGGTGCCGGTGTCCCCGGTGTCGAACGCGTCCAACAGCCGTGCCGCCTCGCGTAGTTCGGCGGCGAGGGTCGCGAGCGGAAAGGCGGGGTGCGCCGCGCCCCGGGCGGCGAGCACCGCCAGCGCCAACGGCAGCCGCGCGCAGCGCTCGACCATCTCGTCCACGATCTGCGGCTCGACCGTCAACCGGTCCGCGCCCAGACGCCGGGCCAGCAACTGCCACGACTCGGCGCTGCTGAGCAGCCCCACCGGGATCGACCGGGCGCCCTCGGCCGCGATCAGGCCGGCGAGCCGGTTGCGGCTGGTGACCAGGACCAGGCAACCCGGGCTGCCGGGCAGCAGGGGCCGGATCTGCTCGACGTCGCGGGCGTTGTCGAGCAGCACCAGGATCCGGCGGTCGGCGAGCAGGCTGCGGTAGAGGCCGACCTGCGCGGACAGGTGGACGGGCATCCGCTCCGGAGACACGCCCAGCGCTTCCAGGAAGCCGTGGACGGCCTCCGCCGGTGTCACCACCGCCCCGGTGGCGTCGAACCCCCGCAGGTCCACGTAGAGCTGGCCGTCCGGGAACCGGTCCGCGGCGCGGTGCGCCCAGTGCACCGCGAGCGTCGTCTTGCCCACCCCGGCGGTGCCCGACAGGACCACGATGGTCGAGGCGGGTTCGCCGTCCGCCGGCCCGTCCCGGTCGTCGCCGGCGTCCAGCCGCGCCAACTGCGTCGCGCGGCCGACGAAGCCGGGCAGGGCCGGCGGCAACTGGCGCGGTACGGGCAGTCGTGCCGGCCGGGAGCGGGCCCGTCCGCCGCCGGCCCGTACGGCGGGTGTCTCGTCCCGGTCCGGCTGCCGTCGGGCCTCCTCCACCCGGTCCCGCGCGGTGGCCAGCGCCCCCTGCTCGGCGGCGGTGGCTCCGAGCAGCCGGATCAGGATGTCGAACCGTTCCGTCGGCGGCAGGATGTTCCCGGCGAAGTACTCCCCGATCACCCCTCGCGACCAGCCGGTCTTCGCCGCCAGTTGCCGGTACGTCAACTGGGTCTCGCCCTGTTGCCGCGCCTCCCGGCGACGCAGCTCGCGCAGCAGGCCGGCCAGTTCCGGCACGGTCCGGGCCGCGTCGGCGGCGTGGATCAGCGGACTCACGGAGCGGTCCGTCGCGGTCGCGCCCGGTGACGTTCTCCGGGCACCACGACGCCCCACCTGATCGGACATCCGGCCTCCCCACCGGCCCCACCCCGGCCGCCCAGGGGGAGGGTAGGGCCGAGCGTGAGCAACCCCATAGACCCATGCTGATGTACGACAGTTCCCTCCCGAAGGACGGGATCCGGCCCGTGGCTGTCCGGCGGTGTCCAGCCGAGTCCAGGATGCGCGGCAGGGCACCGACGCCCCGTGCCACCGTCCCGGTGCGGGTTCGGCCCGCGCCTTGCCACCTGGGGAAAGGGAGCACCTGATGAGTCACCGACCACTGAGCACACGGGGCGGACTGCTGCGTCGCGCCGCCGTCGCGGCGTTCGGCCTGGCGCTGCTCGCCACGGGCGTGTCCGCCGCGCCGGCCACCGCCGCCGCGCCGTCCGACAAGACGGCCACCACCCGGTCGTTCGTGGACAGCACGCCGGCACCGGCCGGCTTCGCCTCGTGGGCGGAGCTGTTCCGGGTGCAGCAGCGGATGAACACCGCCGCCGCGCGGATCGAGCAGGCGGCGCGACGGGGACCGGACTTCGGGTTCGCCGGCGTCGTCGCCGACCCCACCACCCGGCAGCTGCGGGTCTACTGGAAGGGCACGGCGCCCGCCGGTCTGCTGGCCGCCGCCCGCAGCGTCGTCCCGACCCGGGTGCTGCCCGCCGCGTACTCGCAGCGGGAGCTGGCGGTGGCAGCCGCCCGGCTGCGCGCCGCGGCCGGCAGCGAGGTCACCACGGTCGGGCCGCGCGCCGACGGCGCCGGCCTGCTCGTCGGTACGCAGGACGGGCTGCTCGGCGCGGCGAGCCTCGCCGGCGTCCCGGTGACCGTGCAGACCGGCGTCGCCGCCGCGCCCGCCACCCGGTGGGACGACTCGCCGCCGTGGTGGGGCGGCGCGGCGTGGCGTAACGCGACCACCGGCGGCGGCTGCTCGACCGGCTTCGGCGTCTACCAGGGCGGGGTGTCGCGGGTGCTCTCCGCCGCGCACTGCGGCAACCTCAACAATCTCGCCACCGACCCGACCGGGCAGACGATCGGCATCGTCGGCACCCGCAACGTCGGCACCGACACGCTGCTCCTCGCCGGCAGCGGGGGCGGCCGGGTCTTCAACAACACCACCGACGCGGCCGGCGCGGTGACGAGCGAGTTCAACAACCAGGTGATCGGCGCGCTCGCCAGCCAGGTCGGCAACTTCGTGTGCACCTCGGGCGCCTACTCCGGCACCCGGTGCTCGATCCAGGTCAAGGCCCGGGACCTGTGCATCAACATCCGCAACTTCGGCACGGTCTGCGGCCAGGTGCAGGCGGAGAGCACCACCCGCACCAACGCGGTCGGCCAGGGTGACAGCGGCGGCCCGGTGGAGATCGTGAACGGGGCGAACACCACCCAGGTCTACGCCACCGGCACGAACTCGGCCATCGACGACACCAACACCTCGACGGCCTGCACCGGGTACGTCCCCACCGGCCGGGTCTGCGCCTGGCGGATGTACTACGAGGACATCTTCTCCGGCCTGGCCGGGGTCGGCGCCTCGGGGGTGGTGCTGGGCTGACGATCCTCGGGCGCGACGCCCGATCCCGCGACCCGGCCGGTACGCGCTGCGCGTACCGGCCGGGTCCCGGTCAGCAACCCGGGCAGCGGGTGTCGCCGCCGCTGCGTTCCATGCGGTGCCCGGGCGGCCGGGGCGTGGCAGGTGCCGGCGGCGGGTTGAGGTCCCGGCCGGCCCGCACGGCGACCGGTAGCCCGGGGACGGCGAGCCGGCGTACTCAGAAGCGGGCCCCCCGTGCGGAGGCGCGGGCGGTCACCGCTCGTCCGGACCGGCCGCGCGCTCGGTCTCCTGCACCAGATAGTGCGGTCGGCGTTTGGTCTCGTAGTAGATCCGGCCGATGTACTCCCCGATCACACCCAGGAGCATCATCTGGATGCCGCCGAGCCCGATCACGCTCACGATGATCGTGGTGTAGCCGGGGACGTCGATGCCCTTCTCCACGGCGTCCGCGACCACCCAGGCCATGTAGACCACCGCGATGAGGGTGAGGAACAGGCCGCCGTAGATCGCCAGGCGCAGCGGCCGGTTGTTGAACGACAGCAGGCCGTCGAACGCGTAGTTGAAGAGCTTGCCGAACGTCCACCGGCTCCGCCCCGCCTGCCGGATCTCGTTGCGGTGCGACACCACAGCGGTCCGGAAGCCGATCCAGGAGAACAGCCCCTTGGAGAACCGGTTGTACTCCGGCATGGTCAGGACCGCGTCCACCGCGAGCCGGGACAGCAGACGGAAGTCACCCGCCCCGTCCAGCAGGCGCACGTCGATCCACCAGTTGATGGCCCGGTAGAACGACCGCGAGGCCATCGTGCGGAAGAACCGGTCGCCGCGCCGGTCCCGGCGGGCGATCACCTGGTCGAAGCCGTGCCGGTAGAGCGCCACCATCTCGGGCAGCAGCCGCGGCGGGTGCTGGAGGTCGGCGTCCATGATGACGACCGCGTCGCCGGTCGCCCGCCGCAGGCCGGCGAGCATCGCCGCCTCCTTGCCGAAGTTGCGGCTCAGCGACGTGTAGCGGACGCATCCGTCGGCGGCGGCGAGCCGGCGCAGCGCGGCCAGGGTGCCGTCGGTGCTGCCGTCGTCGACGTACACCACCTCGACGTCCACGTCGGGCACGCCGGCGAGCGCGGCGCGCACCGTCTCGTGCAACCGCTCCACCGACGCTTCCTCGTTGAAGCAGGGCACCACGAGTGACAGCCGCACGGTCGCCACCCCGGCGCCGTCCCGGTCAGAGGTGGTAGACGAGTGCGCCATCGACATCCTCCCGGGTGATGCCCAGCCCGTCGACGGGTCGCGCCTCGATGCCCTCCCACGGCGTCCCCGCGGCCCGGCTCGGCACGGCCACGACGGATCGCACGCCGATCCCGCGCAGGTAGGCCACACTGCCCGGGTCGGGGAAGGACGCGATGGCGGCCTTCGTCTGTGCCTGGCTGACCGGCTCGAAGCCCGCCAACCCGTTCGTCACCCGGGGGAATCCGTCGGTCGACCACAGCATGTACGTCAGGTCGCCCACGCCGCCGGCGGGCAGCACCAGCATCGGTTCCTGCGCGGCCCGCATCGCCGCCGGCGGCGTCGGCACGTCCGGGTGGGGCGTGGTGTTGACCCCCTCCGCGGTGACCAGGGCCAGCGGCACCAGCAGGAGCAGCGCCATGAGGATCCGCGTGCGACGGCGGTGGGCGGGCCGGCCGGGTGACTCGGCCGGCTCGGTCGGGTTGGCGCGCCGGCCCGGAGATTCGGCGAGCGCGGTCACCAGCCCGGCGGCCAACAGCGCCAGCAGCAGGCTTGTCCAGTGCATCATCCGGCCCGGGGTGCGCAGCGCGTCCCAGCCCGGCAGGTGCGTGGACAACGTCAGGTAGCCGGGGTCCCCGTCCCCGCCGAGCGTCGCGCCCAGGCCCAGCAGCACCGTGCCGAGCACGCCGAGCCCGAGCGCGATCCGGCGCCGCAGCGGGTACGCCGAGACGATCAGCCCGGCCGCGGCGAGCCCGAGCACTGTCATCCCCGGCAGCAGCGCCATCTCCGGCGGCCAGCTCAACTGCTCGCGCGCGGCGGCGTGCCGCTCGCCCCACATCCACGAGTCCGCGGGCGCGGTGAGGAATCCCATCAGTGGTGGGGAGAACATCTTCGTCCAGTCCAACCCCCGTTGGGCCTGCGGGTTGAGGTCGACCACGCGCAGGAAGACCAGGCCCAGTAGCAGCGTCACCGCGCCGAACACGGCGCCACCGGCCAGATCCGCGAGCAGCAGCCGGCGGCCGAACGGCGGGCGTTCCCGCCGTCGCCACCAGGACCAGCCGTAGCCGCCGGCCGCCACCAGCACCGCGGCCAGCAGGAAGTAGACAAGCGGCAACCCGATGCCGAAGCCGAGGCTCACCTGCCAGGCGGCGACGAGCCAGCCGGCCAGCGCCCAGCCGGGTCGCCGCCGCTCCGGCCGGTATCCGTGGCGCAGCGACCAGCCGTGACCACGGGCAAGCATCGCCAGCGACAGGGCGATGCCTCCGCTGGACAGGATGTTCAGGTGGCCGGAGTGCGCCAGCCGCCACGGCGCGAAGGCCCACGCGACCCCGGCGACCGCGCCGCCCCACCGGTTCGACCCGAGCTGCCGCGCCAGCGCGTACGCCCCGAAACAGGCAAGCGCGTGCAGCAGCACGTACAGCACGTTGTACCGGACCAGGGCCGCCTCGAATCCGGAGCCGAGCATCCCGATCGGGGCATATCCGAGAAGCGTGTCACTGTAGGCGTACGTGTATCTCTCGGGATAAAACGTGTTCGAATGCCAGAGATTGAAGGGCTCGTGGAGCACGGCGTGTCCCGCCCAGGCGACCTGCCACGCCTGCAACGTCGGGTCGCCGAGATCGCCCGGGATCGTGGTCGCCGGGTGTCGCAACGTCGGCCAGGTCAGCACCACCGACAGCAGCAGGCTGGCCAGGGCCGCCACGACCCATTCGGGACGCGGTCGGCGTCGCCGGTCGGGCCCACTTGGTGACGCTCCGGCGGGGGTCTGTTCGGGGCTCGCGCTCTCGGTGGTGGGTCGAGCGTCGGCGGACCGGGCATTCATGGAATCGATGCTCCGCGATGCTATTGACGATGTCGATCAGTGTCCGAAGTGTGGACCAGGCTGCTTGATTGAATAGCAATATGTCAATAGATTGAGGGCGGGCACCGCCCGAGCCGGGCACATCGGTCATAGCACCGACCAATCCCTGTGGCGCACCGCCGCGCCGCAACCGGAGCGCGTCGTCGCACCGCGTCCGTCCAGGACGCGCGCCGCCGTGCCGCTACCGCCCCGCTCGATGGCAGAAGGACCCTCCATGACGATTCTCCGTGCCCGCCCCGCCCCGACCCTGGCCGCCGCCGCCGCGCTGGCCGCCGCCGTGGCCGCGACCGGAACGGCCCTGCTCACCGGCCCGGCCGCCGCCGCGCAGGGCTGCCAGGTCGACTACACGAACAACCAGTGGCCCGGCGGCTTCACCGCCAACATCAAGGTTTCCCCAGGCGACACCGCCGTCTCCAGTTGGACGGTCACCTGGACGTACGGCGGGGACCAGCGCGTCACGAACGGCTGGAACGCCACGGTCAGCCAGTCCGGGACGACGGTGACCGCCCGCAACGTGTCGTACAACGGCAGCATCCCGGCGGGTGGCTCCACCGAGTTCGGCGTGCAGGGCACGTTCGCCTCCGGCGGCGGGGCACCCACCGGGTTCACCCTGAACGGCGTGCCGTGCAACGGGGCCGGACCGACGCCGACCGGCGGGCCCACCACGCTGAACCCGACCACGCCGCCGCCGACGTCGACGCCGCCGACGAGCACGCCGCCGACCTCCACACCCCCCACCAGCACGCCGCCCACGTCGACGCCGCCGACAAGCGCGCCGCCGACCAGCACGCCGCCGGTCGGGTGCGCCGGGGCGGTGCTCTGCGACGGCTTCGAGAACCAGACCGGCTCGACGCCGTCCGGCGACTGGAGCGTGGTGAACCCGGACTGCTCCGGCGCCGGCACGGCCACCATCGACACGACCACCACCCACAGCGGCAGCCGGGCGGTCCGGATCAACGGCGCCGCCGGATACTGCAACCACGTCTTCATCCGGTCCACCAAGAACCTCGGCAGCGTGGGCAGTGTTCGGTACGCCCGGATCTGGGTGCGGCACACCACCGCCCAGCCCACCGACCACACCACGATGCTGGCGATGACCGACGCCGCCGACGGCAACAAGGACCTGCGGATGGGCGGCCAGAACGGCGCCATGCAGTGGAACCGCGCCTCCGACGACGCGACCCTGCCCGAGCAGAGCCCGGCCGGCGTGGCGCAGAGCCTGCCGCTGCCCACCAACCGGTGGGCCTGCCTGGAGTTCATGGTCGACGGCTCGGCCGGTCAGCTCCGTACCTGGCTGGACGGGAACGCGGTCGCCGGGCTGACCGCGGACGGCGCACCGACGCACGACATCGACGGCCAGTGGTACAACCGCACCTGGCGCCCGCAGCTCACCGACCTGAAGCTGGGCTGGGAGAGCTACGGCGGCGGGTCGGACACCCTGTGGTACGACGACGTCGCGGTCGGGTCCAGCCGGATCGGCTGCTGACCCGGCGGGAACGTGGATGGGTCGAGGGTGTGTCCCGGTGGACGGGGCGCACCCTCGACCGTCACCATCGCCGGTCGGCCCGGTACAGCATCACGTCCAGCTCGGGATCGGGGAGGAGCTCCCGGACCTCCTGCGCGCAGCGGCAGCTCTCGGCGAACCGGGCGGCCCAGGCCAGCGCCTCCTCGCGGGACGCCACGTCGACGACCACGAACCCGCCGATGACCTCCTTGGTCTCCGGGTAGGGGCCGTCGGTGACCATCCCGTCCGTGGCCACGACGCTCGCCTGCTGGCGTTCCAGTCCCGCGCCGAACACGAACACGCCGGCGTCCACGGCGTCCTGGGTCACCGCGTGCGTGGCCTTGCTCACCTCGGGCAACTCCTCGGTGGGGATGTGGTCCATCCCGCCGTCGTTGAACGAGATCAGATATCGCGTCATGCGTGGCTCCCGTCTCCCGGCGACCGTGCCGGTCGCCCCTCACCCGTGTTACGAACGGGTCACCCCGTGTTCGACGCCAGGCCGGAGGAATTCGTTCCCGAACGGCGTGACCCGCCCGTTCCCGGGCAGCCGCAGCGTGAAGGTGCTGCCCGCGCCCGGCGTGCTGACGGCGGTCAGGTCGCCGCCGTGCGCCTGGGCCAGCCGGCGGGCGATCGACAGGCCCAGCCCGCTGCCGCCGGTGGCACGGGTGCGGGCCCTGTCGGCACGCCAGAACCGGTCGAAGACGTGCGGCAGGTCCGCGGACGAGAGGCCCACTCCGGTGTCGGCGACCTCGACGACGAGGTCGCCACCGTCGTCCCGGGCGCGCACCTCCACCCGGCCGCCCGCCGGGGTGTACCGGATCGCGTTGCTGAGCAGGTTGCCCACGATCTGCCGGAAGCGGGCCTGGTCGACCACGGCCACCGGATCGCCCGTGACGGTGCGGTGTACCGCGACGCCCACCCGTTCGGCGGCGCCCCGGTGCGCCTCGGTGACCTGGGCGAGCAGGTCGGCGACGTCGTGCTCGCCCGGGTGCAGGGCGAGCGTGCCGGCGTCGGCGTCGGCGAGGTCGGCGAGGTCGTCGACGATGTGTTGGAGCAGGCCCGACTCCTCCAGCAGCAGCCGCAGCATGTCCTGGTCGAGGTCGGCCAGCCCGTCCTGGCCGGCGGTCAGCCAACTGCGGATGTTCGTCAGCGGGCTGCGTAGCTCGTGCGCGATGTCGTTGACCATGGTGCGGCGCTGCTCCTCGCTGCGCTCGCTGCGTTCGGCGAGGTCGTTGAACGCGCCGGCCAGGCGGCCGATCTCGTCGTTGCGGGCGATCGCCACCGGCTCGGGCCGATGGGTGGCCCGATCCGCCGCGGCGGTGAGCGCCCGCAACGGCCGCACCAGGCGCATGCCGACGACGAGGGTCGCGGTGATCGCGACCAGCAGCACGAACCCGGTGGCCCCGGCGATCCGCAGCGTGCTGCCGGCGGACAGGTCGAACACAGGTGTCGGCGGTCGGGCGGGCCGGCTGAGGTAGAGGCGCGCCGGCGCGGCCACGTAGGGGCGGAGCTGCGCGCGCCGGGCCTCGTCCAGGCAGTCCTGGGCGTCCACCCGGCTGGCCGGCGCCTCCGGGTCGTGGAACTGCCAGGTGAGGTCGTAGTCGAGGTCGATGGCGCCGATGCGACGCTCCCGCAGGCACGGGGTGACCCGGTCCAGCAGATCGCGCACCGCCAGTTTCTCGGTGCTGGTGGCCGTGGTCTCGCGGAACCGGCAGTCCGCCCGCGGTGTCGGGTTCCGCGAGCCCAGCCGCACCACCGCGCGACCGTTGGGCGCCTCGTGCACGGTCGCCCCGACGCCCTGCCGGCGCAGGCAGCTCACCCGCTGCTCGGCCAGCCGGTGCTGCTCGGCCCGCTCCGAAGGGGTCAGCTCGTACGGACCGACCACACGGGGATCGATGACGCCGGAAGCGGCGCCGAGCGGGTCGACGACCGCCGTCGGCCGGTCCGGCAACGCGGCGCCCGGATGGGTCGCGGCGATCGGCGTACCGTCGGTCGTGGTGAGCGTGACCTGCCGCCCGGTCTCCTCCCCGAGCGCCTGGACGATCAACTCGACGCCGTCCCACGCCGGGTGGGTCGCCGCGTACCCGAGCAGCGTGTTGTAGATCCGCGAGTCGCCGGCCAGCGACTCGCCGCGCTCCTCCTGCGCCGCCCTGGTGGCGGTCTTCGCGGCCAGCCAGGCGGCGGTCGCCACCGACAGCACGACGATCAGCACCGAGGTGCCCAGCAGCCGCACCACCAGGCTGCGGTGCGGCGGAACGGGACGGCTCACCCGGCCGACCCGTCGACGAGCTTGTAGCCGACGCCGTGCACGGTGAGCAGGTAGGCCGGTCGGCGCGGGTCGCGTTCCAGCTTGCGGCGCAGGTTCATTACGTGCATGTCGACACCCCGGTCGGTGGCGTTCCGGTCCAGGCCGTTGATCCGCTCGACGAGCTGCGGGCGGGTGAAGACCCGCCCCGGCTCCGCGGCCAGCACCGCGAGCACGGCGAGCTCGCGGCGGGTGCAGGCCACGTCGACGTCGTCCATGCGTACCGTGTGTCCCGCCGTGTCGACGGTCAGCGCGCCCACCCGCAGCCCGGCCTCCCGCGGCGGGCGCCGGGCCGCGCGCCGCAGCAGCGCCCGCACCCGGGCGACCAGCTCACGCGGGTCGTACGGCTTGGTCAGGTAGTCGTCGGCGCCGACCTCCAGCCCGAGCACCCGGTCGTCAGCGCCGGAGCGGGCGGTGAGCATGAGGATCGGCACGTCGTACTCGACCCGCAGCACGCGGCACACGTCCCGGCCGTCGATCTCCGGCATCATCACGTCGAGCACGACCAGGTCGGGAACGCGCCGCCGGACGGCCGCGACGGCCGCGCGGCCGTCGGCGACCACCACCGGGTCCCAGCCGGCGGCTTGGAGGTAGCGGCGCACGATCTCGGCCTGCCGGGGGTCGTCCTCGGCGATCAGGATTCTGGCGAGCACGGTCCGACTGTAGGACGCCCGACGACGCCGCCGGCGAAACCTGACAACCGCTCGACAAACCGCTGACCGGGTCCGGACGACTCCCGGCCACCGTGGTGGGCATGACGAGACGGGCAAGGGCGCTGGCGCTCGCCGCCGTGGTGCTGGCCGCCGGCGTCGCCGGCCAGGTCGTGGTGACCAGGTGGCTCGCCGCCGCCGACGAGCCGGTCCGGGCCGGGAAGAACGACAACGCGGCGGCGACCGTGGCGGTGGAGCGGACCGACCTGTCGACCGCGCGGACGATGCCGGGCACCCTCGGGTACGGGGTGCCGCGCACGATCCGGGCGACCGGCGGGACGGTGACCTGGCTGCCCACCGTCGGTGCGGCGGTGAAGCGGGGCCGGCCGCTGTACCGCAACGACGACCGCCCGGTGACGGTCCTCTTCGGGACCACGCCGCTGTTCCGCAAGCTGGACGGCCCGGATCTGGTCGGCCGGGACGTCCGGGTGCTCGTGGACAACCTGCGTGCCCTCGGCTACCGGGTCGGCGACGAGCCGACTCGGAAGTCCGCCACGCTCACCGTCCGGCCCGGCGACGCGGTGCTCACCGCGCAGGTGGTCCGCGCGGTCAAGGCGTGGCAGAAGGACGTCGGCCTGCCGGCGACCGGCGTGCTCGACCCGGTGGACGTGGTCGTGTTGCCCGGCGCGGCCCGGGTCAGCCGGGTCACCGCCCAGCTCGGCGACCCGGCGACCGGCGACGTGCTCATCGTCACCGGCACGCGGAAGGTCGTCGCCGTCGCGGTGCGGGCCGCCGAGCTGGGCTCGATCCGGCACGGCGCCACGGTCGACGTGGAACTGCCGGCCGGCGACACCACCCGGGGCCGGGTCACCCGGATCGACCGCGACGCCCGCAGCCCCGAGGCGGGCGGGGACGGGGACGCCACCGCCGCCGAGGTGACAGTGACCGTGGAGCTGACGGGCTCGGTGGCGGTCCGGAACCTGGACTCGGCGCCGGTGCAGGTGACGTTCGCGGGGGAGAGCCGCCGGGACGTGCTCGCGGTGCCGGTCGCCGCGCTGCTCGCGCTGCGCGAGGGCGGCTACGCCGTCCAGGTCGCGGGTGGACCGATGGTCGCCGTGGAGACGGGCATGTTCGCCATGGGCATGGTCGAGATCAGCGGCGCGGGCGTGGACGAGGGCACCCGGGTGGTCACCGCCTCATGACCGACATCGTCCTGGCGGTACGCGACGTCAGCATGGTCTACGGCGGCGCCGTGACCGCCCTCGACCGGGTCTCGCTCACCGTCGCCGACGGCGAGCTGCTGGCGATCGTCGGCGCCTCCGGCTCCGGCAAGTCGACCCTGCTCAACATCATGGGCACGTTGGACCGCCCGACAAGCGGAACGGTCCTCGTGCGGGGGCACGACGTCGGCGCGCTCTCCGACCGGCAGGTGTCCGCGTTACGCGGGCGCAGCATCGGCTTCGTGTTCCAGCAGTTCCACCTCACCGACGGCCTCACCGCCACGGAGAACGTCGGCACCGGGCTGCTCTACGCAGGCGTACCCCGGCGGGAGCGCCGCGACGTGGCCCGGGCGGCGCTCGACCGGGTCGGCCTCGGGCACCGGACGGAGCACCTGCCGCACCAGCTCTCCGGCGGCGAGAAGCAGCGGGTGGCGATCGCCCGCGCGTTGGCCACCCGGCCCGCCCTGGTGCTGGCCGACGAGCCCACCGGCGCGCTCGACACCGCGAACGGGCGGGCCGTGCTCGACCTGCTCCGCCGGCTCAACGCGGAGGGCGCCACGATCGTGGTGATCACCCACGACCGGGGCATCGCCGGTTCGCTGCCGCGCCGCGTCGAGATGCGCGACGGCGTCGTCGTCGCGGACACGAGGCCGGCATGAGGACCACGCGGCTGTCCCCCAGAGACCTTCTCGCCCTGGGACTTGTGGGCCTTCGGGTACGCCGGGCGCGGGCCGCCCTCTCGGCACTCGGCATCTCCATCGGCATCGCCACGATGGTCGTGGTGATGGGCATCCCGGCCGCCAGCGAGCAGGCCCTGATGCGCGACCTGGCGAAGCTCGGCACCAACCTGCTCCAGGCAAGCGCGCTGCCCGACCAACAGCCGCCGGTGGCGTTCGACGAGCACGCCGGCGAGATGGCCCGGCGGATCGGGCCGGTCACCGACGCGGCGGCGGTGGCGAACACGCGCAGCACCGTCGCGCGCAACGACCGCGCGGACAACTCGGCGGCCACCACCGTGCTGGCCGCCCAGCCGCGACTGCTCGATCTCCTCGACGGCCACGTCCGGTCGGGTCGCTGGCTCGACGCCCCGACCGCGCGGTTCCCGGCCGTCGTGCTCGGTGCGGAGGCCGCGGGACGGCTCGGCATCGAGAGCCCGGCCGGCGGTCCGCAGCTCTTCATCGGCCGCCGCTGGTTCACCGTGACGGGCATCCTCGACCCGGTCCCGCTGGCCCCCGAGATCGACCGCGCCGCCCTCGTCGGCTGGCCCGCCGCGCAGCGCGAGCTGGGCTTCGACGGCCGACCCACGGTGGTCTACGTCCGTTGTGACGAACCCGCCGTGGAGGCGGTCCGCGAGGTGCTGCCGGCGACCGTGATGCCGGGCCGGGCGGGGCTGGTCCGGGTCACCCGTCCCTCGGACGCGCTCGCCGCGAAACGCACCACCGAAACCACGTTCAGCGCGCTCTTCCTCGGCCTCGCCGGGGTGGCGTTGCTTGTCGGTGGCATCGGGGTGGCCAACACGATGGTCATCTCGGTGCTGGAGCGGCGCCGCGAGATCGGCCTGCGGCGGGCCCTCGGCGCCCACCGGGGCCAGATACGCGCGCAGTTCCTCGCCGAGTCGGTCGCCCTGTCGTTGCTCGGCGGCGTCGTCGGCACCCTGCTCGGCGTCGCCGCGACCGTCGGGTACGCGGCGCACCAGCACTGGCCACCGGTCATCCCGCCGGCCGCGCTCGGCGCCGGCATCGGCGGCGCCCTGCTCGTGGGCGTGGTCGCCGGGGTCTACCCGTCGATGCGCGCCGCCCGCCTCACCCCCACCGAAGCCCTCGCGTCCACCTGACGAAAGGTCCCATCATGCGTACGAAGCTTCCCGTCGCAGTCCTCGCCGTCTCCCTGGCCGTCCTGGCCGGTTGCGCCGCTCTCCCGCGGAAGGCGGAACCCGGCGGTCGCCCGGAGGTGGCGACGCTTGAGTCGTCGAGCGCCGCCGCTCCCTCCGCGACGGCGCCCGCGCCTGTCGCGCCGGTGATCCGACCGGACACCACGACCGAGGAGCAGAACCGGATGAATCAGCCCTGGTTGCAGTGCCTGAAGAAGGCGGGCGTGCCGACGCGCACCACGGCGGACGGGTTGCTGGATCTCGCCGGCGGCGACACCGACGAGACGAACGGGCGCATCCTGTCGAACGAACCGAAATACGCGCAGGCGTGCGGGAAGCTCCGGCCGGTCCTGGCCCCGGAGCTGGACGAGGAGAAGAACCCGTACTGGGCCGACGACAACGAGAACTACCACAGGTGCGTCGTGGCGAACGGCAAGCCGCTCGTCAAGAAGGACGGCAGGTGGGTGCCGGGCCCCGGCTTCAACGACTGGGCGCCGAACGAGGCGATGGAGCTGGAGTGCCAGGCGAAGTCCTTCGACGGCAGAAAGGGCTAGGGCGGCCCGATCCGGACGGCGGGGTTCAGGTGGCAGACTCGTCGGAGTGAACGACGTGGCCGCATCGCCGATGGATGGCGAGCTGGAGAGTGTCAGCCTGGTGGACCTCGCCGTCACCCGGCTCACCCGGGAGATCCTCAGTGGCCGGAGCGACCCGGGCGAACGCCTGGTGGAGGAGCAGTTGACCCGGCGCCTGGGGATCAGCCGGGCGCCGCTGCGGGAGGCGCTGCGCCTGCTGGCCCAGCAGGGGCTGGTCGAGCACGTGCCCCGCCGGGGGGCCCGGGTCGCCACCCTCTCCGACCGCGACGTACGGGAGCTGTACGAGCTGCGGGACGTGCTGGAGCGCTTCGCGGTGCGGGCGGGTATCCCGGTGGGGCGGGAGGGCGACCTGGTCGGCCTGCGGGCGGCGCTGGACCGGATGCGGGAGGCGGTGCGGCTGGGCGACCGGATGGCGGTCGCCGGTTCGCACCGGGCGTTCCACGTCGCGCTGGTGGCGCTCGCCGGCAACCGGCAACTGTCGGCGGTGTACGACTCGATCCTGGTGAAGGTGCAGCTCTACATGGCGGTCAACCTGCGTCGTGAGGCGGAGCTGGCCCAGCCGTCCGACGGGGTGCACCGGCATGAGCGGCTGTTCGAGGCGGTCGCCGGGGGAGACCCGGAGGAGGTGCTCGCCGTGCTCTCCGCGCACGGTGCGCGCTCGTATCTGGGCTAGGCACGCGTCACGGCGTCGTTACGAACCGCTTCATCGTTCGTAACCGAACTGTCGACAATCGACAGTATGTCAGAGCGAATCGGCTCGATCGCGGCGCTGCGGGCGGCGTATCGCAGCGGCGCGACGAACGCCGCCGAACAGGCCGAACACGTCCTGGCCGGGCTCGCCGGGCAGGCCGGCGGACCGGTCTGGATCAGCACCGTCCCGGCCGGCGAGCTGCGGGCCCGCGCCGACGCGCTGACCCGCCACCCCGACCCCGACGCGCTGCCGCTCTACGGGATCCCGTTCGCGGTCAAGGACAACATCGACGTCGCCGGCATGACCACCACGGCCGGCTGCCCCGACTTCGGCTACCGGGCCACCGAGGACGCGCCAGTGGTGCGCCGGCTGCTCGACGCCGGCGCCATGCTCGTCGGCAAGACCAACCTCGACCAGTTCGCCACCGGCCTGACCGGCTCCCGCTCGCCGTACGGCTGTGGCGAGAGCGTCTTCGGCGGCGGCCTCATCTCCGGGGGCTCCAGCTCCGGCTCGGCCGTCGCGGTGGCCGCCGGCCAGGTCAGCTTCGCCCTGGGCACGGACACCGCCGGCTCCGGCCGGGTGCCTGCGGCGTTGAACGGGATCGTCGGCCTCAAACCCACCCGGGGGCTGCTCAGCACCGCCGGGGTGGTGCCGGCCTGCCGCTCGCTCGACTGCGTGTCGGTCTTCGCCGCCGACGTCGCGGACGCCGTCGACGTGCTGCACGCCGCCCGGGGCGTCTCGGCGGCCGACCCGTGGGGTCGCGCGCTGCCGGCGGACCGGGCGGTCGCCGGCGTGCCGGGAACGCTGCGCCTCGGCGTGCCCGGCACGGCGGACCTCGACTTCTTCGGCGACCACGGGCAGGCCGACCGGTTCGACGACGGCGTACGGCGACTGGGCGCCCTGGTCGCCGATGTGCGGCAGGTGCCGCTCGACGCCTTCTTCGAGGCGGGGGACCTGCTCTACCGGGGCCCCTGGGTCGCCGAGCGGCTCGTCGCGCTCGACGACTTCCTGCGGGCGCACCCCGGGTCGGTCCTTCCGGTCACCCGGACCGTGCTGGAGACCGGGCGCGGTTACGACGCGATCGACGCCTTCCGGGGCCTGCACCGGCTCCGCGAGCTGGCCGCCCGGGTCGACAAGCTCTGGCGGGAGGTCGACGTGCTCGTGGTGCCCACCGTCGGCACGACGTTCACACTCGACGAGATCGCCGAGGACCCGATCGGGCGGAACCTGATTCTGGGCCGCTACACCCAGTTCGCGAACCTGCTCGACCTGGCCGCGGTGACCGTACCCAACGGGTTCACCGACGCCGGCCGGCCGGCGAGCCTGACCCTGGTCGGGCCCGCGTTCAGCGACCTCACCCTGGCCCGGCTCGCCGCCGCGCTCACCGCCGGGGACGACCCGGGCGACGGGAGCGCGACGCCGGCCCGCCCACCCGGGGAGCTGCTGATCGCCGTCGTCGGGCGGCACCTGGCCGGCGAGTCCCGCAACGGCGAGCTGACCGGCCTCGGGGCCACCCTCGTCGGCGCGGCCCGGACCGCGCCGCTCTACCGGCTCTACCGGATGGACACCCCGGACGGCGAGGGACTGCCCGGCCTGGTCCGGGTCGCCCCGGCCGGTCCGGACGGGCAGCCGATCGACGTCGAGCTGTGGCGACTGCCGGCGTCCGCAGTCGGCGCGCTGCTGGCCGGGGTGCCGGCGCCGCTCTCGCTCGGCTGGGTGCGGCTGCACGACGGGCGGGACGTGCTCGGCTTCCTCTGCGAGGCGTACGCCGTGGGACCGCAGGTCGAGGACATCAGCGCCACCGGCGGCTGGCGGGCCTGGCGCCGCGCCGTGCGGCGGTGAACCGGACACCGTAACGACGACAGCAGGGAGCGAGGATGGGCAGCATCGGGCCGGTACCGGCCAATCCCTACCCGTGGCCGTACGACGGCGCGGCGGACACCACGCGTACCGCTCTGCTCTGCATCGACTGGCAGACCGACTTCTGCGGTCCGGGCGGCTACGTCGACGCGATGGGCTACGACATCGGCCTGACCCGGGCCGGGCTGCCGGCCACCGCCCGGCTGCTGGCGCACGTCCGGTCCCTCGGGATGCTCGTCGTGCACACCCGGGAGGGCCACCAACCCGACCTGTCCGACCTGCCGGCGAACAAGCGTTGGCGGTCGGCGCGGATCGGCGCCGAGATCGGCGCCGCCGGGCCGGCCGGCCGGATCCTGGTCCGTGGCGAACCGGGCTGGGAGATCGTGCCCGAGGTCGCCCCGGCGCCCGGCGAGGTGATCGTCGACAAGCCGGGCAAGGGCGCCTTCTATGCCACGAACCTCGACCTGGTGCTGCGTACCAGGGGAATCACGCACCTGATCCTCACCGGCATCACCACAGACGTCTGCGTGCACACCACCATGCGCGAGGCGAACGACCGGGGGTTCGAGTGCCTGATCCTCTCCGACTGCACAGGCGCGACCGACAAGGCGAATCACGACGCGGCGTTGCACATGGTGACCATGCAGGGCGGCGTCTTCGGCTGCGTCGCCACCTCCGACGACGTCATCGCCGCCACCACGGAATGAGGAGAAGCAGCATGGTGACCGTCGCCGAGGCCCGGCCCACCCCCTACACCTTCGACATCCCGAGCACCGCGCTGCTCGTCATCGACATGCAACGCGACTTCCTGGAGCCCGGCGGGTTCGGTGAGAGCCTCGGCAACGACGTCGGCCAGCTCCGCCGCACCATCGCGCCGCTTGCCGCGCTGCTCGCCGACGCCCGCGCCGCCGGCCTGACCGTCGTGCACACCCGCGAGGGGCACCTGCCCGACCTCTCCGACTGCCCGCCGGCGAAGCTGCGCCGGGGCGCGCCGAGCCGGCGGATCGGCGACCCCGGGCCCAAGGGCCGGATCCTGGTCCGGGGCGAGTACGGCCACGACATCGTCGACGAGTTGGCGCCGCGACCAGGCGAGCCGGTCGTCGACAAGCCCGGCAAGGGCGCGTTCCACGCCACCGACCTGGACACCCTGCTCGTCGAACGGGGCGTCCGCAGCCTCCTGGTCACCGGCGTCACCACCGAGGTGTGCGTGCACACCACCGTCCGCGAGGCAAACGACCGCGGGTACGAATGCCTCGTGCTCGCCGACTGCGTCGGGTCCTACTTCCCGGAGTTCCACCGGGTCGGGCTCGACATGATCGCCGCCCAGGGCGGGATCTTCGGGTGGGTCGCCGATTCCACGTCGGTACGCGCCGCGCTGCCCACCGTCTCCGTTCCGCAGCCCTCCTCCTGACCGGGAGCAGCCATGGTCCCCACCAAGCCCACCGCCGTTCCGCTCCCGTTCTGGGTGCGCGGCGACACCAACGCGTTCTTCGGTTTCGGCGTCAACGTCCTGGTCAACGTGCTCACCCTGACCGGGCTGTGCCTGGTGGTGGTGAACCTTCCCGAGGGGGAGGTGTTCGGCACCATCCTGCCGGCGCTCGGCATCGCCCTGGTCGCCGGCAACATCTACTACACGCACCTGGCGCGGCGGCTGGCCCGGCGGGAGAACCGCACCGACGTGACGGCCCTGCCGTACGGGCCGAGCGTGCCGCACATGTTCATCGTCATCTTCGTCATCATGCTCCCGATCTACCTGCGCACCCAGGATCCGGTGCGGGCGTGGGAGGCCGGGCTGGCCTGGGCGTTCATCATCGGCGTGATCGTGCTGATCGGCGCGTTCGTGGGTCCCTACATCCGCCGGTACGCGCCGCGGGCGGCCCTGCTCGGCACGCTCGCCGGCATCTCCGTCACGTTCATCTCGATGAATCCGGCCGGGCAGATGTGGCGGATGGCCTGGGTCGCCCTGCCGGTCTTCGCGCTGCTCCTGATCGGCCTGCTCACCGACGTGAAGCTGCCGTTCAACTTTCCGATCGGGCTCGCCGCGCTGCTGCTGGGCACCGCGATCGGCTGGATCGGCGGGGCGATGTCGGTGCCGGACGTCACGGCCGCCGCCCGGGACGTCGCGGTCGCCGTACCCTCGTTCCGGGTCGACCTGCTGCTCACCGGGCTCGGCGACATGGCGCCGCTGCTGGCGACGGCGATCCCGCTCGGGGTCTACAACTTCACCGAGGGCATGTCCAACGTGGAGAGCGCGGCGACGGCCGGGGACAACTACAACCTGCGCAGTGTGCTGCTCGCCGACGGCGCGGGCGCGGTGATCGGCGCGGCTCTCGGTTCACCGTTCCCGCCCGCCGTCTACGTCGGGCATCCGGGCTGGAAGGCGGCCGGCGGCCGGAGCGGCTACTCGATGGCGACCGGCATCGTGATCGCGGTTCTCTGCTTCCTGGGCATGTTCGGCCTGCTGGCGACGATCTTCCCGACGCCTGCCATCGTGCCGATCCTGCTCTACATCGGGCTGCTGATCGGCGCCCAGGCGTTCCAGGCGACGCCGCGGGCGCACGCCGCCGCCGTGGTCGCCGCGCTCGTCCCGAACATCGCGGCCTGGGCCACCAGTCAGATCGACAACGCCCTGGCCGCGGCCGGCACCACCGCCGCCGCGGTGGGCGACGACGCGCTCAACGGCGCGGGCGTGGTCTACGACGGGTTGCTGGTGCTCGGCCGGGGCGCGATCCTCGCCGGCCTGGTGCTCGGCGCGATCGTGGTCTTCATCATCGACAAGCGGTTCCTCCGGGCCGCGATCTTCGCCGGCACCGGCGCGGTGCTGTCGTTCGTCGGGCTGATCCACGGCGAGAAGATCGAGTGGAACGCCAACGGCCCGGTGGCGCTCGGCTACCTCTTCGTGGCGGTGATCTGCGCGGTCTTCGCGCTTACCCGCCCGACGCCCCGGGTGCCCGACCCGGAGGAACAGGAGCTGGACCGCCGGCACGACGGCCCGTCCGTACCCACCGGCCCGGCCGCCGTCGAGCAGCCGGCGCCGGCGGTGAGCGGCTGAGGCCGGCGGACCCGACGGCGGAAGGGAACGAACCGGATGGAGATCGACCGGGCGGACGTGGTGGCCGAGGTCGCGGCGGCCTTCGCCGGCTACGAGCAGGCGTTGGTCGACGGTGACGCGGACCGGATCTGCGGCTGGTTCTGGGATTCCGGGCGGACCGTGCGGTTCGGCCTCGCCGACCACCAGTACGGCCTGGACGAGCAGCGCAAGTGGCGGGCCGCGCAGCCGCCGCTGCCGGCCGGCCGCCGGCTTGTCGATCCGATGGTCACCACGTTCGGACCCGACCTCGCGGTCGTGACGACCCGGTTCGGGTACGCCGGGACCGCCGCCACCGGCCGGCAGACCCAGACCTGGGTACGCCTGCCGGCCGGCTGGCGGATCGTCACGGCGCACGTCTCCGAACCCGCTTCCCCCGACTAGGATCGGCCCGGCAATCCTCGTCGGACGGAAGTGTCTCCCCACGCCCCTGACCTGATCGCCCGGGACGCCGGGCCGGAGGGTTCGCCGCCGGACCGCGTGCGGGGTCAGCCGGCCTGGCTGTTGTCCTTCAGCGCGCCCCACCCGTGCCAGCGGTCGATGTCGATCAACGCGCTGACCCGGGCCCGCTCCCGACGCGGATACGGCCCTCCGGTGTAGTGCCGCGCGATCCGGTCGATGTCGGCCAGGCCCTCGTCGTCGCGCAGCTCGGTGACGCGACCCATGATGCTCAGGTGCGTGTACCAACCCTGCTCGTCGAGCACGGTGAGGGTGACCCGGGGGTCCTTGCGGAGGTGCGCCAGCCGGCGACGGCCCTCATCCATGTTCACCAGGATCCGGCCGTCGTCCCAGAGATACCAGGTGGCCGCGGAGACCGGCTGCCCGTCGGGGCGCAGCGTGGCGATGACTGCGGGGTTCGGCTTGCGCAGCATGGCGACGGCGGGCTCGGGCAGCGGCGGCTTCGACATGGATCTCCTCTTCGCGACGGTTCTGCCTCCGCACTGTACGTACCGGACGCGCCCGTCGCTGGCCCTACCGCGGACGCGGGCCCGGAGCCGGGTGGCTCCGGGCCCGCGTCCGCACTCCGGTCAGGAGCTGGTGCAGGTGACGTTGCCGGGCGCGGTGGCGCCGTTGCCGGTGGCGGTGAACCCGAAGGTGGTCGAGGCGTTCGGGGCCAACGTGCCGTTGTAGGCGGCGTTCTGGACGCTGACGTTGCCCGTGGTGCCCGTGTTGACACCGTTCCAGAGGCTGCTGATGGCCTGGCCGCTGGCCATGGTCAGGCGAACGGTCCAGCCGTTGACGGTGGCAGCGGTGTTGTTGGCCACGGTGACCTCACCCTGGAAGCCGCCCGGCCAGGTGTTGATGGTGCGGTAGGCGGCGGCGCAGCCGGTCGGCGGGGGAGTCGTCGGCGGCGTGGTCGTGGGCGGGGTCGAGGTGGGCGGCGTCGAGGTGGGCGGGGTGCTCGTCGGCGGCGTGCTCGTCGGCGGGGCGGTGGTCGGCGGCGTGGTCGACTCGAACTGGCTGAAGAACCGCCAGATCTCGCCCGACGTCCAGGTCCGGGAGTCGTTCGGGCTGCCCGAGCCGTCGACCGGGCTGGGGGTGTGGTCGCCGTCGAACGCGGCCCACTGCACGGGGTAGCCGGACCGGCAGCCGGAGTAGGTGGTGGTGATGTGGCTGAAGCTGTTCAAAGCCGGCTCGCGTGGGCTCTGCGCGGTGCAGCCGTTGTTCCGGACGAACGTGTCCCGCAGCGACCGGCCCATGGAGATGTTCAGCACGCTGTCGTGGGTGCCGTGGATGCCGAAGTAGGGCACGGGCGCGGTGCCGCCGTTGCATCCGCTGAGGTTGGCGCCGGACAGGACGGCGACCGCGCGGATGACGCTGGCCCGGGCGCAGGCCACCGCGTAGCTCATCGCCCCGCCGTAGCTCCAGCCGAGCGCGAAGCGCTGGGTGGTGTCGACGCAGAGGTCGTTCTCGACCTGCCGGGAGATGTCGTCGAACAGGGTCAGGTCCCGGCCGTTGGTGTTGGCCCAGCCGGCGTCGATGCCCTGCGGCGCGACGAAGATCGTGCTGTTGTTCGACAGCGGCAGCAGCCCGTAGTAGCCGGCCGACGCGACGTTGTTCGCCGAGCCGTTCAACCAGTGGAAGCCGAAGACCAGGCGGTAGGGGCGGTTCCGGTCGTATCCGTCCGGGATCCGCAGGATGTAGCTGCGGTTCTGTCCGCTGCTGGTGATGGTGCGGGTTCCGTTGGCGAGCGTGGGCGCCTTGCCGCAGCCGGCGGTCGCGGCGAGCGTGCCGTTCGTCGCGGCCTCCGCCGCGCCGCCGAAGCCGGCGTTGAGCACGCCGGCGGCGGTCGCCGCGAGGAGCACGGTGGCGGCAGCGAGGGATGAGAGGAGCTGTGTACGTTTCACTATGGCTTGCCTCCTTGCCAGTGGTGGTGGTCCGGTGCCCGGGCGCGCGAGGGTTCGCCTGCGGGAGGGCGTGGGGGACGGGGCATGTGGCGGGCCGACTCGTCCGGCAACGACCTGCGGTCGGCTGCCATCGGCGCAACGGCCCGGACTGGTCACCGAGCGGCGGGAGGTGTGCCTCGTCGGCGCCTTCCGACTGCCGGGGTGACCGGGAGCGTGCCCTTCGCTCCCTGTTCCGAAAGATAGCAGTTTATCGATAACATTTTCAACCGCTCAGGTTCCGGCACGCGCCCCGGTGGCCGGTCGCGCCGGCCGCGTTATCCCCGGTCAGATGAGGCAATCCCCGCCTTCGAGGCGCGCTGGGGCCGCCGAAACTCTCGCCCGTGCCAACCGGAAACTTCCGGTCGGCACGGGCGAGATCGCTGACTGTTAACGCTCACAGTGAGTGCGCGGTCAGCTCCTCCGTGAGGTCCATCAGGCGGTCGGCGTTGCCCGGGTCGAGTGTGGGGAAGCTGAGCGGAAGCTGCCGTTTCCGGTCGACCGCGGTCAGTGGCGCGGTCGGTGGCTCGTCCAGGAAGCGGTGGATCGGCGCCACCGCCTTCGCGACCGGCTGAGCCATCAGCGAGGCCGCGGCCAGCAGCCCGCGGACGACGAGCGGCATGGCGCTCCGGTCGCCGCTCCTGGTGAAGCCGGGGTGGTAGAGCACGTACCGGGCGCGACTTTCGGACCGTCGGGCGAAGCCGACGCCGAGCAGGTCGTTGGCGCGACCGGCCTGGAGTTGCGCGGTGACGGCCGAGTAACCCGACTCCAACTGCGGATCCGACCAGCGGACCCCGCCCCGGGTGACACCGACGCCGGCAACGTTGACGATCACCGGCGTGGCGGCCCGGTCCAGTGCCGGGCGCAGCCCGAAACTGAGCAGGTAACGACTGAGGTAGTAGAGCGCGAACGTGCGCTCCAGGCCGTCGGCGGTGACGATGCGACGAGGCGTTACGGCATTGGCGAACAGCGCCAGCGCGTCGACGACGGGGTAGGCCGTGACGAGGTGCTCGACGACCTGCCGGGTTTCGGCGACGCTTGACAGGTCCACGGGAAGGAAGGTGACCGAGGCTTCCGCCAACGCCTCGCCGCGCTCGCGGTTGCGGCCGAGGACCACGACCTGGTCTCCGCGTTCGGCGCGTTCCAGGGCGAATGCGCGTCCCATCCCATTCGTGCCACCGCTGACCACCACGACTGCCATGCCGCCCCCCGACTACCGTTTCCCACTGACCGTGCTCATCCTGGACGGGTGACCGGCGACGCGAAAGAAGGCACTTTCATGGCCACAGGGAACACAGGTGTGCGTACCGTGCTGCCCGGGCACCTGTTGCCGGAGCCTGTCCCGGCCGGCGAGTACGAGGACTGCCCGGTCACCGACGTGTTGCGACGGGTGAGCGACAAGTGGACGCTTGTCCTTCTCACGCTGCTGGGGCGGCGGCCGTACCGGTACAACGAGTTGAACCGAGCCGTCGAGGGCATCAGCCAGCGGATGCTCACCCGCACGCTGCGCACGTTGGAGAGCGACGGCCTGGTCGAACGGGACGTGCTTCCGACGTCGCCGCCGAGCGTCGAGTACCGGCTGACGCCCCTCGGTGTCAGCCTGCTGGAGCCGCTGTCCGCACTGGCCGGCTGGGCGGTCGACCACCACGCCGAAATGATGGCGGCCCGACGCGCAGCGGCCTGAGGTTCGGCGGGGCGCGAGCCCGCCGCCGCGCCTGGCACTATCGTTCGGGCGTGCACATCCGTTTCGACGTCCCGGCCGATCCCGCCTACCCGGGCCGCGTGGCCGCCGCGCTCGGCAGAGTGCGGCTGCGCAGGTTCGGATACGTCGGCGCGGCGCTCGCGGCGGTCGGGGTGGTCGGTCTCGTCGTCTCCCTGGTGGTCCCGTCCGGCGGCCGGTTCGCGTCGCTGTGGACGGCGCTCGTCGTCGGCGGTCTGCTGTCGATGCTCTACTCGCCCTGGGTGCGGTGGCGCGCCCGACGCCGCTCCGGCCGCTACGCCGTCGACGGCGGCTACGACATCACCGACGACAACATCATGATGCGCAGCGGCTCGGAGTCCGGCGGCATCGCCTGGGACGGGGTCGCCCGGGTCGAGGACACCCCGGAGTTCTGGATCGTGTACGTCGGCCGGATGCCGGCGACCGTGATCCCACGCCGGCTGATGAACCCCGGGGACGACGACACGTTGCGCGCCTTCATGGCCGGACGCGGGCTGCTGCCGCGCACGTGATGATCGATAGACTCCGGTGATGCGATACGACGAGCTCGAAGCGGCGATTCTCCAACTGGTGAGCGATGCCGGCGACGAGAGTCTCCGCGTCTTCGGCGCCGAGACGGTGGCCCGCATGGTCCGGGCCGAGGACCTGCTGACGGAGGACGAGCTCGACGAGGACGCGGCGGCGGCGATCGCCGTGGCCTGTGCCCATGCCCCGACGGCCGGCGCGGCCGAGCTGCGCGCGCTGCTCACCCGCATCGACGACGGTATCCTCAGCGACGGGGACATGGATCCCGCGCTCCTGACCGTCATCTCGGCGCTCGAACACCTGACGACCTACCGGGAGACGGGCCGGCGCGACGAGATCTACGAGCTGGCCATCCGCTCCGTCGAGCAGGTCGACCACCAGGTCTCGGCCGCGCTCGACGACTTCCTCGCCACGCCGGAGATGGCCGCCGAGTACGAGCGGATCCGGCGCCTGCTGACCGCCTAGGGCCAGCCGACCGCGGCCCGACCGGGCCGCGCGGCGCTGCACTAGGGTGTGGCCATGACGGCTCGCGTCGATGGGTTCGCCTTCCCACCTCGCCGCCCGGCGGAGCGTCTGGGGGTGGCGGTGGTGAGCGAGCTGGTCGAGCTCGTCGTCACCGGCCAGCTCGGCGAGGGCGAGATGCTTCCCCCGGAGGGGCCGCTCAGTGAGCACTTCGGCGTGAGCCGCACGGTCATCCGCGAGTCGGTGAAGCGGCTCGAGGAGAAGGGCCTGGTGGTGGTCTCGCAGGGCCGCGGGACCCAGGTCGCCCGGGTCGGCTCGTGGAACATGCTTGACCCGATCGTGCTGTCCGCGCTCATCGACAACGACGAGTCGCTTGGTGTCCTGGACGAGCTGACAGTCGTCCGGGGCAGCCTGGAGGCGGCCATGGCGGGCACCCTGGCGAGCCGGCGGACGACGGAGGAGCTGACCCGGGTCGAGCACGCGCTCGCGGCGATGCGTGAGATCCGGCACGAGACCGACTCGTTCCGGCAGGCGGACGTGGTCTTCCACTTCACGGTCATGGAGCTGTCCCGCAACCGCCTGGCGGAGAACATCTGCAAGCGGCTCTACCGGCGGGCGCTGGAGAGCAGCCGCTACCACGGCCTGAAGTACGAGAGCGCGTTCGAGTCGACGCTCGACGAGCACGCGCGGGTGGTCGATGCCATCTCCCGCCAGGACGTGCCGGGCGCCGAACGCGCGATGCGGGACCACATCGTCGGTTCCTGGCAGCGCCGCCGGTTCCAGGGGCCGTCCGAGGAGCCGGGGCCCGGCGACGCCGCCCAGGGGTGACTCAGCGCTCGGGGACGAGGCGCAGGCCGGCGCGGTCGGGGCGGACGTGCGGACCCGCCGCCGCGGGCGGGCCGGTGAGCGCCCGAGCGGCTTCGAGGCGTTGCTCGTCGACCCGGATGCCGAGGCCCGGCAGGTCGCCGAGGACGATGCCGCCGTCCGCGATCTCCTGGTCCACCTCCAGCCCGATCGGCCAGGAGAAGTCCTGGATCTCGCAGGCCAGGTGGTTGGGCACGGCGGCGGCGGCGTGCGCGAGCGGGTTGCCGTGGTATGCCACCGGGCTGACCGGCAGGTCCCGCCCGTGCGCCACGGCGGCCGTACGCAGGAAGTGGGTGATGCCCCAGACGCTGCCGACCTGGACGACGTCGACGGCGTCCGCGTCCAGCAGCGGCCGGTACTGTTCGAGGCCGGTGAGGTTCTCGCCGGTGGCGACCCCCGCCCGGACGCCGCGGCGGACCGACGCGAGACCTGCCGCGTCCCACCGGCGCACCGGCTCCTCGATCCAGGTCAGGTCGACGGTACGCTCCAGCGCGGTGACGAACCGGACGGCCTGTGCGCGGTTCCACGCCTCGTTGGCGTCGAACATCAACGCCGGGCGGGGCGAGTTGCGGCCGAGGATCGCCCGGACCGCCTCCAGCCGGCGCCGGTCCCGCTCGACGTCGTGGCCGCCCTTGAGCTTGGCGGCGTCGAAGCCGCGCTCGGCGAAGCGCTCGTACAGCCGCCCGAGCGCGTCGTCGTCGAGTGCGATGTCAAGCCCGGAGGCGTAGCCGGGGACGAACCGGTCCGCGGCGCCGATGGTGCGCCAGAGCGGTTCGTCGGCGGCCTTCGCCTTGAGATCCCACAGCGCCATGTCGATCGCGCCGATCGTCCCGAACGTCGCGCCGGCGTGGCCGGTCTTGAAGACCTGGTTCAACATCCGGTCGTACAGCGCCGGGGCGGACCGGGGATCCTCGCCCTCGATCGCGCGGAAGAGCCGCTCGACCTCCGCGTGCGGGCCGACACCGACGCCGTCCAGGCCCGAGTCGGTCTCCAGGATCAGCACCGGCACGTCGGTACGGGTTTCCGGCATGACCCCGTTGGCGTCGCCGATCAGCCGTCCCCAGTCGTGCGCGGTGGTGAGGCTGCGGTAGCCGGTGACCTTCACAGTGGCTTCCCCTCGTCGGTGTCGTGGTCAATCCTTGGTGCCGCCCGCCGTCATGCCGGCGACCAGGAACCGTTGGGCGAATCCGAAGACGACGAGCACCGGCAGCACCGAGACGACGGTGGCCAGGGCGAGCGTCGGCAACTGCACCGACTGGGCCCCGGCGGAACTGGGGTTGAACGCCGGCGTGGAGGCGAGCAGCGAGGTCAGGCCGACCTGGATCGGGTAGCCGTCGCTTGCGGGCAGCATGACGAAGGGCAGGAAGAAGTTGTTCCAGCTCTGCACGAAGCTGAAGAACCCGACGAGCGCCACGATCGGGGTGGCGAGCGGCAGCGCGATCCGGGAGAAGACCTGGAACTCGCCGCACCCGTCGATGCGCGCCGCCGCCAGCAGGTCGCGTGGCAGCGCGGTGGAGAAGTAGACGTACGCGAGGTACACGCCGAACGGGAAGAACGACATCGGCAGGATCACCGACAGCGGGCTGCCGATCAGCCCCACCACGTTCAGTTCGAGGAAGATCGGCAGCACCAGCGCGGTGTTCGGGATCAGCATGACGACGAGCGTCAGCACCAGCAGCGGCCGGCGCAGGCGGAACTCGGTGAGCGCCAAGGCGTACCCGGCCGGGATGCTGGCGACCACGGTGATGACGAGCGCGCTCAGCGCGTACAGGGCCGAGTTGGCGACCCAGGTGGTGACCGCGCCGTCCTGGAACCCGAAGAGCTGGTGCCAGTTGTCGCTCAGGTCGCCGACGCTCCCGGGGCGGAACGGGTGGGTCGCGACGAGATCGTGCGCCGACTTGGTGGTCGCCACCAGCAGCCAGGCGATCGGGATGACGAAGAAGAGCACGAAGACCGTGACCACGGCCCCGAGCATCGCCCGGCCGGCGCGTGCCGTCATGGCGTCAGTCCGTTCCGAACAGGCCGCCGCGCACCACGAAGACGGCGGACAGGGCGAGGGCGACGACGAGGAGCAGCAGCGAGATGGCCGCCGCGCCGTTGAAGTCGTTGTGCTGGAAGGCGTACTGGTAGGCCAGTTGGTTGAGCGAGTAGTCGTTCGGCACGACCGCGTTGCTCGCCTGCGAGAGCAGTTGCGGCTCGACGAAGAGCTGGGTGCCGGCGGCGAGCGACATGATGCCCATGTACGAGATCCATTTACGCAGCAGCGGGAGCTGGACGTGCCAGGCGATCTGGACGGCGTTCGCCCCGTCGATGCGGGCGGCCTCGATCACCTCCGCGCCGATGGTGTTCAAGGCGCCGTACATGATGACGACCCACCCGCCCGCGCCGGTCCAGAACGCGATGATGGCGAAGATCGCGGGCAGGTTCCCCGGCACGATGACCTGCACGAAACTGTGGAAGCCGAACAGGCGCAGCAGGCCGCTGACGGGGCTCGCGGTGGGATCGAGCACGAACAGCCAGAGCAGCACGCTCGATGCGCCGGCCACCGCTCCCGGCAGATAGAAGACGAGCCGGAGGTAACGGCTGAGCCACCGCACCCGGACGGCGTGGACGACGACGGCCAGGAACGATACGAGCACGACCAGCGCGGCGAGCCAGATCGCCAGGTAGAGCGCGACGTGGGCGACGGCCGGCCCGAACCGGAAGTCACCGAGCACCCGGGTGAAGTTGTCCACCCCGGCGAAGCCGCCGGCTCCGGTGGTGAACGCCAGCCAGAGGGCGTAGAGGGCGGGCAGCACGCCGAACGCCAGGGCCAGCGCCGCGTACGCCGCGACGAAGCCGTAGCTCAGCGCGCCGCGCCCTCTCGTTCCGCCGGCCGCCATCGGCGTCACTTGACCGTGTAGCCGTTGACCTGGGCCTGGTTCCTGATCGCCTGCTCCCACTCGGGGAGCAGGTCGGCCACGCGCCGGCCGCTCGCGATCGCCGGGGTGACCGCCTTGGCCCAGACCGCCTCCTGGCTGAAGACGCCGGAGCCCCAGCCGTTCCAGATGCTCGCCCCGGCCTCGGTGACCGGCCGGAGGTCGGTGGCGTAGTAGCCGCTCGCCTCCTGCTTCTTGATCCACTTCTCGGCGGCCGGCGCGTACGCCGGATAACCGGGGGCGAGCGCCACCTGGTAGTCGTCGGCGGTCGTGACGAACTCGACGAACCCCGCCGCCGCCTTCAGGTTGCGGGAGTGGCTGCTGACGAACCAGGTGCCGCCGCCGACGTTGCCGGTGACCGGCGCCTCTCCCCGCCAGGGCAGCGGGGCCGCGACGCCGAGCTGGCCGGCGGGCACGTCGAGGGACTGCGGGTTGTGGAAGATGGCCCCGGCATACCAGGCCGGGCCGGGCATCATCAGCACCTTGTTCGTGTACGTCTTGACGAACTCGGGCGTGAAGACGCTGATGTTGGGCGCGGTGCGGTTGCGGACCAGGGTGTCGACGAGCGTCGCGGCGCGCCGGCACTCCGTGCTGTCCGTGCGCACCGTCACCGTGCGGGGGCCGGTGATGCCGTTGGCCTGGCACCTGCTTCCCCAGAAGTAGATCTCGGGGGTCCACGGGTCACCGACCGTGCCCACCAGATAGCCGGGGTGCTCGCGTGCCACCCGCTCGCCCAGCGCCTGGTAGTCCTCCCACGTGGCGGGCAGGGTGTAGCCGAAGTCGTCGAGCAGCTTCCGGTTGTACCAGAGCACCACCTGGGCGAGGTCGTTGCGCAGGCAGTACACCTTTCCGTCCACCGTGCACGGGTCCAGCGCGCCCTTGGTGAACCCGTCGAGCACGCCGGTGGAGACCAGCCCGCGGTCGAGCACGGCCGCGAACGCCTGCCTGCCGTTGCTCTGCTGGCTGGCCCACGCCGCGTCGTTGTTCTGGGTCGAGAACACGACGTCGGGCCAGCCGCTGTCCGCCCGGTCGAAGAGCTGCGCCTTGGTGCGGAACGAGTTGGAGCCGTTGGCCGACCCGTCGTACGTCTCCACCTTGAGCGCGACGTCGGGATGGGCCTTCTTGAACGCGTCGACCGCCTTGGACCGGTCGGCGTCCACCCAGACCGTGATGGTGGCCTTGTCGTCCTGTTTGACCTGGGGGAAGCCGTAGGCGCCGGGGGAGGACTCTTCGTTGCCACAACCGGTGAGCGCCAGCACGCCGGCGAGCATCCCCGCGACGCCTGCGGCGAGCAGCGGTCGACGGGCGGCGATGACGCGCGGAACGTCTGTCATGTCGGTGGTCCTTCCCCGATCGATGCCGGCCGGGTCAGCCGCGCAGGGTCCACTGCTGGTTGGCGCCGCCGTTGCAGGTCCAGAGGATCAGTTTGGTGCCGTTTGCGGTGCCGGCGGCGTTGGCGTCGAGGCAGAGGCCGGATTGTTGGCCGGTGATGGTGCCGTTGGAGTTGACGTTCCACTGTTGGTTGGCCTGGCCGTTGCAGTCCCAGATGATGACCGCGGTGCCGTTGCTGGTGCCCTGGCCGTTGGCGTCGAGGCACTTGGTGCCGTACACCTGGAGTTGCCGGCCGGAGGTGACGGTGAAGCGTTGGCCGGTGGCGCTGCCGCAGTCCCAGAGCTGGACCTGGGTGCCGTTCGTGGTGCTGCCGTTGGGCACGTCCACGCACCGGCCGGACTGCCCGCCGACGATCTGCCGGGCGCTGCCGGTGGGCGGCGGGGTGGTGGGGCCACCGGTGCCCTGCGGGCCGGCGGAGTTCATCACGGTCTGCGCGCCGGACGGCCAACTGCCGTTGGAGACCGTCGTGTTGCCGTAGACGACGTTGCCCCGGTCGCCGTTCGTGACGTTGGTGCTGCCGTTCGTCGACCAGTTGTTGGTGACCGTCCAGTTGCCCATGTTCTCGCCGCCCCAGTAGTTGGCGGTGGCCCAGGTGCCGGTGTTGGAGAACACGTTGTTGGTGACGGTGTAGTACTTCGAGCCCTCGTCGAAGTAGACGCCGAAGTAGCCGTTGGTGCGCAGGCAGTAGTTCTCACGTATCAGCGCGTTCGGGTCCCACCCGAGGGTGTAGATGCACCCGCCGTCGTTCATCTGCTGCATCACGTCGTGGACGTAGTTGCCGACCACCCGGTTGTTGGACGCGGTCGTCGGCGTGCTGTAGCGCGGCTGGTAGTTGTAGAGGCCACGGTTGGCGTACTCGTTGTTGCCGCCGGCGTCGTTCGATCCCCAGCCGTATCCGATCGTGATGCCCGAGTAGGGCAGGTTGTAGATCTCGTTGTGGCTGATCGTGGCGTTTGTGACGTAGGTGGGCAGCACGGAGCTGATGCCGCGGTAGTCGAGGCCGAGGTCGTGGATCCGGTTGTTGCTGACGGTGATGTCCCGGTTGGTCATCCGGGTGTCGCTCGGGTGGTGCGCGTCGGCGCGCACGCCGCCGATGACGAAGCCGCCGGCGGCGTTCCGGGCGATCTCGGAGCGGGTGACGGTGATGGTGCTGGCGCCCAGCCCGACGCCGGTGCCGTGCGCGTTGGCGTCGTTGCCGATGCCGACGGCCGTCTGCCCCAGGTTGACGAACTGGGAGTCGCTGAACGTGATGGTGTTGGCGGCCGAGACCTGCACCGCGGCGGGCATCTGGGACCAGTTCGGCCGGGCCGCCTCGAACTGCTGGCAGCCGGAGGTGCAGGAGCCGAACCCGGGCCACGACCAGTTGCCGGCGATGTACGAGCCGGTCTGCTGGTCGACCCAGCCCTGGTTGCTGCTGGGGCCCAGCCAGCTCGTGCCGGTGAAGGTGATGCCGCTGAACGCGATGTGGTGGGCCGGGCTGGCGTAGCTGCCGCCGACCTGGACCAGGGACTGCACCACCGGGAACTCGACGTCCACGTTCGCCATGTTCTGGCCCGAGCGCGGGATGTAGTAGAGCGTGCCGGTGCCGGTGTTGACGTACCACTCGCCCGGGGAGTCGAGGAACTCGTACGCGTTCGCCAGGTAGAACGGGCCGGCCCGGAACGGGTTCATCAGGGTGTCGTAGCCGAAGTTGTTGTTGTTCCACGCCGGCTGCGCCATGGTGAGCATGCCGCCGCTGATGCTCTGCACCGGTGAGTAGCGGTCGGTGAACGAGTTGACGCCCTCGACCTCGACCCGGTTGGCGTTGGCGACGTTGTTCAGATAGTTGAGGTTGCCGTTGGTGATCCGCAACCCGCTGGCCGAGGCGCTGAAGTCCGACCGGTTCACCTGCGTACGGGCCCGGGTGGCGACCTGGCCGTCGACGTAGAGCTGCCGGGTGTCCTGCCCGGCGCCGACGGTGGCCTTCCAGATGTTGCGGCCGGAGTCGGCGACGGACCAGCCGGTCACCTGCTTCGCCCCGCTGATCGCCGGGTGCGCGCCGGAGGCGGCCTGCCAGCGCACGGTGTGGCCGTTCGTCCCGGAGTCGGCCGCGCCGAACGTCAGCGGCGAGGTCACCCGGTAGACGCCGTCGGCGAGCTGCACCACGATGTCGTCGGACATGCCGCCGGTCATCGTGCGCACCGTGGCCTGGGCCGCGGACAACGAGCAGGGTTGTGCCGCGGAGCAGGCGCTGCCGGTGCCGCCGGGGGCCGCGTACAGCGTGGTGACGGCGGCCGACGCGGACGAGGCGAAGGCCGCCACCGCGATGCCGGCGGCCACCGTCGCCAACGCGAGACCGGCCACGGCGGACCGTCGCAGGGCGGATGGGTTCACGGGGACCTCCCCGATCGAGGGGACATAGGTATGACGTCTGATGTTAAGCGCCGATGTCGAACCGGTCAATATAGAGACACGTCTATAATGTGTGGGCCCGCGCGTTGACAGGCGTCACCGCCACACCTAGGGTCGGCCCACCAGGTGAACCGATTCGACGACCGTTGCCGGGAGCGGGATGAACATCGGTGAGATCGCCCGGCGGGCCGGGGTGTCCCGCAGCACGGTGTCGTACGTGCTGAGCGGCAAGCGACCGGTCTCGGCGGCCACCCGGCAGCGCATCCAGGCCGTCATCGACGAGCTTGACTACCGCCCCAACGCCAGCGCGCGCGCCCTCAAGGAGGGCCGGACCCGCACCCTCGGCCTGGTCATCCCGCCCGCGAGCCAGCGCCTCACCGACATGCAGCTCGGTTTCGTCGCAAGCGTGGTCGAGGCCGCCGCCCGGGCCGACCTCGACGTGCTGCTGTCGCCCTCCGGCGGCGACCACGACCGGTCGTTCGAGCGGATCGTCACCGGCCGCCGGGTCGACGGGGTGGTCCTGATGGAGATCCGGTTGACCGACGAGCGGGTGACCCGGCTGGAACAGACCGGCCTGCCGTTCGTGACCATCGGCCGCACCGCCCAGCCGCACGGGATGAGCTGGGTGGACGTGGACTACGACGGACTCATCGCCAGTTGCGTGCACCACCTGGCGGACCTGGGGCACCGCACCGTCGCCCTGGTCAACCGGTCGGCCGAACTCGTCGCCGCGGGCTACGGCCCGGGCAGCCGGGCGCTCACCGGCTTCACCACGGCGACGAGGGAACGCGGCCTGGTCGGCATCGACGTCTGCTGCGGCGACGACGTCACCGCCGGCGAGGCGTGCGTCGAGGAACTGCTGGCGAGCCACCCCGACATCACCGCCGTGGCCACCGTCAACGAGGCGGCCCTGCCCGGCATGCAGCGGGCGCTGGAGACCGCCGGGCTCGTGGTGCCGCGCGACTTCTCCCTCACCGGGGTCGCCGCGCGGCACTGGGCGGAGAACTTCCGCCCGCCGCTCACCGCGGCGGACGTGCCGATCGTCGACATGGGCGCGGCGGCCGTGTCGCTCCTGCTGGAGCGGATCGCCGCGCCCGAAACCGCGCCCCGGCACCGGCTCTACCGCCCGCCGATCTCGCTGCGCGCCAGCACCGGCCCGGTGCCCCGGACCATCGGCTAACCGCCGGCCCGCCGCCGTCGGTCGTCGCCGGCCAGCAGGAGATAGCCGCTCGCGGTCCAGGTGTACGCGCGGTCCCGTAGCCCCGCGCCGGTCTTGGCGTCGAAGTTCTCGGCGAAGCCGGACCGTTCGCACAGCACCCGGAACCGCCGGCTGATCTCGTCCGCGAGCGCGGTGTGCCCGGCCCGGCGCAACCCGTCCTCGATCAGCACCGTGGCCGGGGCCCAGATCGGGCCGCGCCAGTAGCCGTCGGCGGCGTGATGCGGCGAGTCGAGCGGCTCGGTGGCCAGCCCGTGCTCGGTGAGGTGGGTCTCGACGCGGCGGGCGAGGGTGGCGGCGACGCCTGCCGGAAGGGCCTCGCCGAGCACGATCGGCATCAGGTCGAGCAGGCTGGTGCCGGACCTGCCGCTCCCGGCCCGCGCGCCCCGCGACGTGAACCGCTCGCCGGTCCACAGCTCACCCAGCAGCGCCTCGCGCACCTCGTCGGCGACGCCCGCCCACCGCGCCGCCTCATCAGGGCGCGCCAACTCGTCGGCCAGGCCCGCGAGGCACCCCAACTGGATCACCAGGAAGGCGGCGAGGTCCGGGGCCTCGATCACCCGGTCGTCGTCGAACGTGGTGGCGTTGTCCCAGCCGCTGTCGTTGCCGTGCTGGTAGTGCGGCAGGAGCCGGCCGGGCGCCCGCCTGTGGTCCAACCAGAACGTGGTCCACCGGGCCAGCCGCTCGTAGACCTCGACCAGGTCGTCGCGCGACGCCGGCCGGCCCGACCGCTGACGCAGCCGCCGCAACGCCCAGCCGTGGATCGGCGGCTTGACGAAGTTGTGCAGGATCTCCGAGTGCGTCACCGAGTCGGGCAGCGCGCCGGCGTCGTCCATGTGGTCGAACGGCAGGTGGAACTGGTGCCAGGCGAGGTCGGCGTCCCCGCCCGCGAGGGCCAGCGCGTTGAAGCAGTGGTCCCAGCTCCACACCTTGTTCATCCAGTGCTTCGACATCAGGACGGCGGGCCTGGTGACGAAGCCGGCCGCCCCCACGGTGGCCGACCACAGCACGTACCCGGCAAGCTCGGCGGCCGGGGTCTCCGCGTCGCGCCACGGCGCGACCACCTCCACGAACGCCGCGAAGTCGGCGTGGCCGGCGGCGACCAGGTCGTCGAAGTCCACGGTGGCCGCGTACGGCCGGCGGGCGGTCGCGTACTCCTCGATCGCGACCTCCCACGGCCGGTCCGCGGGCAGGACCAGGCCCCGGGCGGCGGTGCCGAGGGCCTGCGCGCCGACCGTCTCGGCGGCGCCGGCGAGCACCGTGACCCGGTAGCGGCGGCCGGTCTCGTACGAGGTGAACACGGCCGAGGAGTCCGTCGGGTCGTCGTAGAGGTAGGTCCCGCTGAACGGGGTGAGGGTGGCCGCGGCGGCGGTGATCCGCAGCCCGGCCCCCCGCCCGCGCAGCCGGAGCGTGTCCGGGCCCGCGTAGGTCAGCTCGACCCGGCCGGCCCGGTCGTGCCAGCTCAGCAGCGCCGGCCGGGCCGTCACCGTGGCGTCGGCAGGTGCGCTGAACCGCAGCACCGGGTGCATGCCGTTGCGGTGCGAGACGAGGTGCAGGTCGTCGGCGTAGGTGTTCTCGGCGACCACGGGGGAGACGCTCAGCCAGGACCCGCGGTGGCTGAACGGAATCTCCCGGACGGAGAACGCCGGACCGGAGGGGGCAACGGTCATCTGCGCTGGCTGCCTTTCTGGGGTGCGGATGGCTCAGTCCTTGACGGCGCCCGCGGTCACGCCCGCGGCGACGTATCGCTGGGCCACGATCAGCAGGACGGTGGCGGGGACGGAGGCGATCACGGCGGTGGCCATGATGGCGTTCCACTGCTGGTTGTTGTTGCCGATGTAGCGGTAGATGCCGAGCGTGATCGGCCGGGCGGCGCCCCCGGCGTCGAGCGTGGACGCGAAGAGGAAGTCCGACCAGGCCCAGAGGAAGGCGAACAGCGACACGGTGATGACCGAGCCCCGGCTCAGCGGCAGCACCACCGACCAGAACGTCCGCCACCGGCCGGCGCCGTCCACCACCGCGGCGTGCAGCACCTCGTCCGGGATGCCGGACATGAACGCCGTGAAGATCAAGACCCCGAAGGGTACGGCGATTGTGGAGTCGGCGAGCACCAGACCGGCGGCCGAGTTGAGCACCCCGAGGCGGAGATAGATGGCGTAGAACCCCATCGCCATGATGATCCCGGGGATCATCTGCGCGATCAGCAGCACGAAGCTGAGCACGCCGCCGCCGGCCGGGCGCAGCTTGGCCAGGGCGTATCCGGCCGGCGCGGTGAGGGCCACGGTCAGCGCCACGGTGCCGAGCCCGACGAGCAGGCTGGTGCCGAGGTACGGCAACTGCTCCCGCAGCACCACCCGGTAACCCTCGACGGTGCCGTCGACGGGGAACAGGTGCGGCGGGTCGGCCCGCAGGTCGCCGTCGCGGGTGAACGAGACGTTGACCATCCAGTAGACCGGGAACAACATCAGCGCGGTGAACACCACCCCGAGGCCGGTCCGCCACCAGGCGGTACGCGCGGGTCTTCTGGTCACCACCGCTGCCTCCGCTGCGCTCGGGCGTAACTCAGCGCGAAGATGAGGGCGACGACGATCAGCAGGTTGCCGACGGCCGCGCCCGGCCCGAACTCCGGCAGCAGGCTGCCGAACCCGAGCCGGTAGGACCAGGTGGCGAACGTGGTGGACGAGTCGACCGGCCCACCCCTGGTCATGATCCAGATGAGGTCGAAGACCTTCAGCGTGTAGATCAGCCCGAGCAGCAGCGTGATCGCCGACACCTGCCGCAGCAACGGGAACGTGATCCGCCAGAACCGTTGCCACCCACTCGCCCCGTCCAGCGCCGCGGCCTCGTACACCTCCTCCGGGACGGCCTGGAGGCCGCTGTAGAGGACGACCAGGTTGAACGGGATGCCGATCCAGATGTTCGCGATGATCACCGAGACCAGCGACCAACGCGGCGACGTCAGCCAGTTGACCGGGTCGAGGCCCACCGCGCCGAGCGCCGCGTTCACCACGCCGGCGTCGCTGTTGAGCATCCACGACCAGGTCGAGGCCGAGACGATCAGCGGCAGCAGCCAGGGTACGAGGAACAGCGCCCGCAGCGTCGCCGAGAGCGGGAAGTGCCTGTGGAAGAAGACCGCGAGCGCCAGCCCGAGGGCGAACTGGAACAGCAGCGACACCGCCGTGAAGACCGCGGTGTGGACGAGCGCCGGCCCGAAGGTCGGATGGTTCACCACGTCCCGGTAGTTGTCCAGCCCGGCGAACGGGGCGTCGCCGGAGACGAACGAGCGGACCGTGTACCGCCGCAGGCTCAACTCGACGTTCCGGTAGAGCGGATAGGCGTAGAAGGCCAGCAGGTAGAGGGTGACCGGGGCGAGGAACGCCCACGCCGTCCACCGGTCGGTGCGGTTTCGGCTCATGGATCTACTTCGCGGCGGCCACGCTCTGGGCGGCGGACAGGGCCGCCTGCGGCGTCTTCGAGCCGCTGAGCGCGCCCTGCACGGCGGTCCACATCTGTTCGGAGATCTTCGGGTACCGCGTGCCGAGGTTGTCGCCGGTGCGTCCCTTGGCGGCGTTCACCGCGTCGACCCACACCTTCAGCTCCGGGTCGGCGGCGACCTGCTTCTCCTGCACCGCCGCCACGGGCGCGACGTACGACAGCGTGGTGTCGGTGGTCAGCAGGTTCTCCGGGTTGGTCAGGCAGGTCACCAGCTTCTGCGAGACCTCGTACCGGTCGGTGTCGCGCTGCACCGGGATGGAGACGAACTCACCGCCGGTCGGGGCCGGGGCGGTGCCGCCGGCACTCGCCGGCACCGGGATGATCCCGTACTCGAAGCCGAGCTTCTCGGCGTTGGCCCGCTGCCAGGTGCCGTTCTCGGCGAACGCGTAGTCACCGCCGGCGAACTCCTGCCAACTGGTGGTCTGGGTGTTGTTGATGACGGAGTTCGGCGCGTACCCCCGGGTCAGCCAGTCCTTCCACAGCGCCAGCGCGGAGACGGCCGGCGGCGAGTCGAGCGCGGTCAGCCGGGCGCCCGAGCCCCAGAACCAGGGCAGGAACTGGAAGCTGCCCTCCTCGGTGCCGATCGCCGAGAACGTGATGCCCTTCTTGCCGGCGCCCTTCACCTTGGCCAGCGCGGCGGTGAGCGACGGCCAGTCCCGGACCGACGCGACGTCCACCCCGGCCTTGCCCAGCAGGTCCTTGTTGTACCAGAGGGCGAGCGTGTTCGCCCCGATCGGGACGCCGTACGTCTTGCCGTCGAGCTGGCCGGCGCCGAGCAGGTTGGGCGCCGAGGCCGAGGTGTCGAGCTTCGTCTCGTCCGCCGAGGTCAGCGCGCCGGCCTGGGCGAGCGTCGAGATGACCGGGTTGTCGATGATCAGCACGTCGGGGGAGTTGCCCTGCTGGGCCGCGAGCAGCGCCTTGTTTGTCAGGTCCGTGGTGTCGTAGCCGGTGCGTCGCACCGTCACGCCCGCGGAGCTGCCACAGCCGCTGAGCAGCTTCTCCCAGTCGGACCCGCCGGCGAACTGCGGGTACGGGTCCCAGACGGTGTACGCGGCGCCGCCGGCCCCGCCTTCCGGGGTGTCGTTCGCGGAGCAGCCGGTGACGGCGCCGGCGACCGTGAGGGCGGTCAGGGCGGCGCCGGCCACGCCCCGCCGCCAGGCGGATGTCGTCATGGTGTGGCCCCTCTCGGGCAGCGAAGCAGCGAATCGGTTCGACCGAAGATAAGCCGATCGATGTACCCGGTCAAGGCTCTCGATCTTCTATTGGCGAAACTGATTCGTTACGGGCTGGTCATGGCGTTGACATCCATGTGTATCGACGCCTAGGCTGCCCGGCGAATCGATTCGCTAGGACGTCCTCCGCAGCCCCACCACACTGCCGAAGGAGTCGCAGTGAACATCCCCCACGTCCGGGCGCACCGGATCCGCGGCCTCGCCGCCCGGATCGCCGCCGGCACCCTCATCGTCGCCTGCTCACTAACGGTCGGCGCGTCCCCGGCGCAGGCCGCCGACGAGTCGCTCACCGTCAACTTCTCCGCCTCCCTGGGTACGCCGACGTACCGAGGATCGGGGTGGATCTACGGGATGACCGAGAACGGCCAGAACCCGCCGGACAGCTACTTCCGGGACGTGAAGTTCCGGGCCATGCGCGCCGGCGGCGCGCAGCTACCCGGCCAGGGCTGGGTCGGCGGCGGCTACGACCGACGGTGGAACGCCACGGTCGCCCAGGCGCGACGCACCGCCGCCCTCGGCGGCACGTTCGTGCTGCTCGACCACGACCTGTGGGGCGCCGACGGCGCCTCGATCAGCCGCTTCCCCGGCGACAACGGTGACTGGAGCGACTACGACCGCTTCCTGGACCGGCTCTTCTCCGACGTGCGCTCGGCCGGGATCACCGTGCAGTGGGACATCTGGAACGAGCCGAACATCAGCCTGTTCTGGAACCGGCCCCAGTCGCAGTACTTCGAACTGTGGCGGCGCACCTACCAGCGGATCCGGTCGGCCTTCCCGGGCATGCTCATCGTCGGGCCGAGCTGCGCCTGCGTGCCGTCCACGAGCGGCTGGTGGACCCAGTACCTGGACTACGTCAAGGCCAACAACGTGGTGCCGGACATCTTCAGCTGGCACTCGCTGCCGGGCGACCCGGTGTCGAACGTGGCCACCGCCAACCAGACGCTCGACTCCCGGGGCATCGCCCACCCGCGACCGCACCAGATCAACGAGTACGGCGCGTCGAACCAGCAGAACCCGGCCGGCGGGGCGTGGTACCTGGCCCGGCTGGAACGCGCCGGCGCGGACGGGCTGCGGGCCAACTGGGCCGGTGGCCAGAACCTGCACAACGACCTGGCCAGCCTGCTCACCCACAACTCCAGCGGGCAGTACCAGCCCAAGGGCGAATGGTGGGCCTACCAGTACTACGGCTCGATGACCGGCCAGATCGCCTCGGTCACCCCGAGCGCCTCCTACGACGCGTTCGCCACCCGGGACACCGGCTCGGCGAAGATCCTCATCGGCGGCAACACCACCACCGGCAACGTCGCGGTGAACATCCAGCGCCTGGACGCGACAAGCGGCATCGTGGTCAACAACCAGGTCCGGGTGGTGGTGCAGAACATCCCGTACAACAACGGCGGCGCGGTGTCCGGGCCGGTCACGGTGCGGGACAGCGTGGTGACGCTGTCGAACAACGGCACCACCGTCAACGTGTCGCACTCGGCCATCAGCGACACGTCCACCGTCACCCTGCTGCCGCCCGGTGGCGGCGGGCCGACGAACCAGAACGTCCAGATCGTCGGCGGCCAGTCCGGCCGGTGCGTGGACGTGCCGGGCTCCACCACCACGAACGGCAGCCAGATCCAGCTCTGGGACTGCCACGGCAACGCCAACCAGCGCTTCAGCTACACCTCGGGCAAGCAGCTCACGGTGTACGGCAACAAGTGCCTGGACGCCTCCGGCCAGGGCACCGCGAACGGCACCCCGGTGGTCATCTGGGACTGCAACGGCCAGGCCAACCAGCAGTGGAACCTGAACGCCGACGGCACCATCACCGGCGTGCAGTCCAACCTGTGCCTTGATGCCAGCGCGTTCGGCACCACAAACGGCACCAAAATCCAGCTCTGGCAGTGCCTGAACGGCGCCAACCAGAAGTGGACCCTCCGAAGCTGAGATGCAAGGCGGGGCCCCTTCTTAACGCCTGCGGTATAGGAAGGGGCCCCGCTTAACACCTCAGCGCCAGCTCCACCGCTGGTTGGCGCCGCCGTTGCAGGACCACAGGATGAGCCTCGTGCCGTTCGCGGTGCCGGCGGCGTTGGCGTCCAGGCAGAGCCCGGACTGCACACCTGTGATGGTGCCGTTCGCGTTGACGTTCCACTGCTGGTTGGCCTGGCCGTTGCAGGTCCACACGATCACGGCCGTGCCGTTGCTGGTGCCCGCCCCGTTCGCGTCCAGGCACAGGTTGCCGGCCAGTTGCAACTGCCGGCTGGAGCTGGCGGTCCAGAGCTGCCCGGACTGCCCGGCGCAGTCCTGCAACTGCACCTGCGTACCGGAGGTCTGGGTCGGCGCGGTCACGCAGCGGCCGGACTGCTCGCCGCCGAGCTGCCGCCCGGTCGTGGGCGGCGGGCTGGTCGGCGGGGTGGTCGGCGGGTTCGTCGGGGTGGTGCCGTCGAACTGCGTGAAGAACCGCCACACCACCGCCTGCGTCCAGGACCGCTCGCCGGGCGCGAACGGGTCGGCGGTGCCGTCCACGGCGTTCGGGGCGTGCGGCCCGTCGAAGGCGCCCCACGCGACCGGGTAACCCGCCCGGCAGCCGGAGTAGTAGGTGACGACGTGGGTAAGGCTGCCCTGTGCCGGCTCCGGCGGGTTCTGCGGGGTGCAGCCGTTGTTGCGGACGAACTGGTCGCGCAGCGAGCGGCCCGCCGAAATCGGCAGCGTGCCGTCACGCAGACCGTGAATTCCGAGGTACGCGATGGGCTGGGTGCCGCCGTTGCACCCGCTGAGGTTCGCGCCCGAGTAGACCGCTACCGCGCGGAAGACGTTCGCCCGGGCGCAGGCGATGGCGTAGCTCATGCCGCCGCCGTAGCTGAAGCCCATCGCGTACAACTGGGTGGTGTCCACGCACAGTCCCGCCTCGAACGTGCGGACCATGTCGTCGACGAACGTCAGGTCCTGGCCGTTCGGGTTGGCCCAGCCGTTGCCGTTGCCCTGCGGCGCGACGAAGATCGCGCTGTTGTTCGACAGCGCCCGGACCCCGTAGTAGGACCACGGATATCCGCTGGTCCCGCCCGAGTCGACGTCGTTCGCGGTGCCGCCGTTCCAGTGGAAGCCGAAGATCAGCCGGTACGGGCGGTTGTTGTCGTAGTTGTCGGGGATCCGCAGGATGTACGAACGGTTCTGGCCGCCACTGGAGATGGTGTGCGAGCCGCTCGTCAACGCCGGCGCCTTGCCGCAGCCGGCGGTCGCCGCCAGCGGGCCGACGCCGGCGGAAGCCTGGCCGGCGGCGAGCGCGGCGCCGCCCATGGCGAGGACGAGCCCCGCCACTCCCGCGACGACGCCGATGATGAGCCGAGGTCTCGGCATGGCGTCCTCCTTCCTTCGAGAGGGTTAAGCGGGGCCCCTTCCTATACCGGAGGCGTTAAGAAGGGGCCCCGCCTTGCATCTCAGCTTCGGGGGGTCCACTGCTGGTTGGTGCCGCCGTGGCAGTCCCAAAGGTTGATCTTCGTGCCGTTGGCGGTGCCGTAGCCGGCCGCGTCCAGGCAGCGCCCGGACTGCACGCCGGTGATGGTGCCGTTGGCGTTGACGTTCCACTGCTGGTTGGCCTGGCCGTTGCAGTCCCAGATGATCACGCTGGTGCCGTTCGCGGTCCCTCGACCGTTCGCGTCGAGGCACTTGTTGCCCAACACCTGCAACTGCTTGGCGGAGGTGTACGTCCAGCGCTGCGGGGTGCCGCCCCAACAGTCGTACAACTGCACCTGGGTCCCGTTCGTGGTGCTGCCGTTCGGCACGTCCAGGCAGCGGCCCGAGCCGCCGCCCACCAACTGCACGTTCTGGTATGTGCCCCCGCTGCTACCCGGGGTGCCGATGCTGCCCTCCACCGACCGCAGTGCGGCATACCAGACGGCGGCCATCTTGTCGTAGCCCCCGGCGGTCGGGTGGATGCCGTCGATCAGGTCGGCGGTGCTCAGCGCCGAGTGCTGGTCGACCAGGTGGACCCGCTTGCCGGCGTTCACCTTGGACTGCACGATGCCGGGGATGGCGGCGTTGAAGGTGCGTACCGCCGACTCCTGGCCGGAGTTGGCGAGCGGGATGATCTGCGCCACGAACACGTCGGCGTTCGGCGCCGTCGCGGTGATGTGGTCGATCAGGGTGGAGAGCCGGTTCGGCGCGCCTGACACGTTGTAGTTCTGGAGGATGTCGTTGGTGCCGATGTGCAGCAGCACGGTGCGCGGCTGGTAGGTGTTCAGCCAGCCGGTGATGTTGGCGTCGATCTGGTCGATCCGCCAGCCCGGGTGGCCCTCGTGGTCGTGGTCGCCGAGGTTGCCCGGCCCGTTGAACTGGGAGCCGACGAAGTCGATCCGGTAGCCGCCGGAGGCGAGCCGCTGCCACAGCCCGATCCGGGAGCCGCCGGGGACCTGGGTGCCCTCGGTGATCGAGTCACCGAGCGGCATCACCCGCACCCCGCCGTTGGACTCGGCGCCGGCCGGGCCGGCCGGGGTGAGCACCCCGGCGACGGCCATGGCCAACGCGGCGACTGCGGCGAGCCACCCTGTCCTTGTGCGCATGAGTGTTCCTCTCAGGGGCTGGTGCAGGTCAGGGACGGGTTCGACGCCGAGCCGTTGGCCAGGAAGCCGAATGTGGTGGTGCCGCCGGCCGGCACCGAGCCGTTGTAGGACACGTTGCGCACGGTCGCCGTGGAGCCGCTTGTGCTCAGCGTGCCGCCCCAGATCTGGCTGATGCTCTGGCCTCCCGCCAGGTTCCAGCCCACCGTCCAGCCGTTGATCGCCGAGGCGCCGGCCGTGACTGTCACCTCGCCCTGGAAGCCACCGGACCACGTGCTCGTGGTGCGGTAGGTCGCGGCGCAGGCGCCGCTGGTCGGGGGCGGGGTGGTCGGCGGCGCGGTGGTGGGCGGCGGGGTCGTGGGGGGCGGGGTCGTCGGCGGTGCGGTGGTCGGCGGTGCGGTGGTCGGCGGGGTGCTGGTGCCGGAGCTGAACCGCCAGTGGTCGATGTTGAACAGCGAGCCGCTGCCGCCGGTGAACCGCAGGTAGAGGTCGTGGGTGCCGGTGGCGCCGCTGACCCCGCAGGTCGTGTCGGCCCAGGTCTGCCACCCGCCGGTGCCGGACACGCGGCAGCTTCCGACGAGCGGGCCGCTGGTGCTGTCCAGGCGCAACTCGATGGTGCCGCCGCTACCGGCCGAGGCCACCCGGGCGGTGTACGAGGTCGCTCCGGTGCCGAAGGCCACGCCCTTGACCTTGATGTAGTCCCCGTTGTCGATGAAGCCGACGTTCATGCCGCCGCCGCTTGCCGCCTCGGTCTCGATCCCCTGCCCCCAGGCGATCGTCTCGGCCTCCTGCCGGACGTACGGGTTCAACGTCCCGACCTGCGGGGCGCCCGCGTTGGTCATGGACATCGTCGGGATCGAGCCGTCCGATCCGTAGGAGAACTTCTCCACCGCCACCGACCTGGTGAAACCACCGCCGCCGGGCAACGCGCCGTTGTGGTAGAAGAAGTAGGAACCGCCCTTGAAGTCGACGATCCCGGGGTGGTTGGTGAAGCTGCTGCCCTGGGTGGGCATCACCGTCCCGCGGTAGGTCCACGGCCCGGTCGGGCCGGGCGCCGTCGAGTAGCCGATGAACTCCGAGCAGCACTTGGCGGCGAACACGTTGTAGTAGATGTTGTTGCGCTTGTAGACCCAGGGCCCCTCCTCGTACAGGGTGGGTCGGTTCGCGTCCCCGGTGCGGGTCCCGAAGCCCGCGGTGGTCAGCGGGATCTGCGTCGCGCTGCCCGAGTACGAGATCATGTCCGAGTTCAGCTTCACGTACCACAGCTTCGGGTTGCCCCAGTAGAGGTACGCCTGGCCGTCGTCGTCGATGAACACGGTGGGGTCGATCTCGCCGTTGCTCACGAGTGGACGCCCGATCGCGTCCCGGAACGGCCCGGTCGGGCTGTCCGCTACCGCCACGCCGATGCCCATCTGGCCGGTCGCCCGCACGACCATGGGTACGTACCAGTAGAACTTGCCGTTGCGGTAGATCGCCTGGCCGGCCCAGGCGTCCTGCTTGGCCCAGCTGAAGGTGGCGAGGTTGAGCGGCGAGCCGTGGTCGGTCCAGTTGACCATGTCGTCGGACGACCAGACCCGCCATTCCTTCATGGTGAACCAGGTCGAGTTGTCCTCGTCATGGCCGGTGTAGAGGTAGACCCGGCCGTTGTAGACGAGCGGCGCCGGGTCGGCCGTGTAGATGTGCTGCACGATCGGGTTGTCCGCCCGGGCGATCGCCGGGAAGAGCCCGATCACGACGAGCAGGCTGGCGATCACGGCGAGTCCGCGCCGGGCCGGCCTTCTTGAGAGCGCTAACATCACGGTCCTTTCGGGGGTGGTGTGCGGGTGGTCTCAGCGGTAGCCGGCGGCCACGACGTTGGCCTGGACGGCGTTCTCGGTCGCGTCGGAGGGATAACCGGCCACCATGGCCCCCTCGTAGAAGGTGCCGGCGCTGAGGTTGGCGCCACCGCCGGGCTTGCAGCAGTCGCCGCCGCTGCCCAGGATGATCGCGCCCTGCTTCTTCATCGGGCTGTAACCGTTGGGCAGCGACCCGTCATAGAGGGTGTAGAGGCTGCCGGACTGGGCGTTGCTGCCCTTGATGGCGAACCGGCTGGTGCCGTTGTTCTTCAGCGTGGCGGTGACGAACTTGCTGGTGAAGGCGCGCTGGTTCGGGTTCCAGGACGAGCTGCCGCCGGGGAAGAGACCCCATTCCAGGTCGGCCTGCACCCAGGGGCCGCTGCCGGAGCAGCCGCCGAACCAGCAACTGGTGCTGAAGTTGATCGCGTCCATCGCTCCCGCGGCGTCGGCCTTGCGGGTGGTCTCGCTGTTGCCGTAGTCGAAGCAGCAGCCGCTGTTGACGTGGGTGCCGCTGGTGACCATGTACATGCCCTCGGGCGCGCTGCCGGTCGGGATGCCGGTCAGGTGGCCGTCGCGCCAGTAGCTGTTGTTCGGATTGATGTAGAGCGAGTACGCCTTGGCGCCGCCGACGGTCAACGACTCGCTCGTGGCGGTGGCCGGCCGGCTCGACGACGAGCCGGGGACCTGCGCCGAACCCTGGTACCACAGGTCGTTGCCGCGTCCCGACTGGTCGTAGACCACCGTGATCACGCAGGTCGTGCCGCCGCAGAACGAGTCCTGGCCGGCGGCGTCGGCGTAGCCACCGGCGCTCAGCACCCCGATGTTGCGGGTGGCGTTGTCCGAGGAGCGGCGGACCTGGTAGAGGTTGCCGCCGTACGCCGCGAGCAGCGCCCGGGTGGTGCTGTGCGCGGCCACGCACGGCGTCCCGCCGGCGGCGTAGATGTCGCACGGCCGGCCGCCGGCCGGTGGCGGCGAGGTGGGCGGCGGGGACGTCGGCGTCGTCGACGTGGTCCACCGCTGGTTGGCGCCGCCGTTGCAGGTCCAGAGGATCAGTTTGGTGCCGTTTGCGGTGCCGGCGGCGTTGGCGTCGAGGCAGAGGCCGGATTGTTGGCCGGTGATGGTGCCGTTGGAGTTGACGTTCCACTGTTGGTTGGCCTGGCCGTTGCAGTCCCAGATGATGACCGCGGTGCCGTTGCTGGTGCCCTGGCCGTTGGCGTCGAGGCACTTGGTGCCGTACACCTGGAACTGGCGGGCCGACGTGTACGTCCAGTTCTGCGCGCTGACGCCGGTGCAGTCGTAGAGCTGGACCTGGGTGCCGTTCGTGGTGCTGCCGTTCGGCACGTCGACGCAGCGGCCGGACTGCGCGCCCACGACGGCGCCCGGTCCGGGGGCGGCGACGGCCATGCGCGCCTGTGTCGCCATGGCGGTGCCGCCGGCTGCCAGCACGAGGGCCAGGGCCGAGACCAGCAGGCGTAGGCGTCTGTGCCGGACGGTTCGGGGACGGGAGATGGGCATGACGGCTCCTCGGATACGCAGGCTCCAGGGCCGTCCGTACCGGCGTGGAGCCTCACGGGTGGTGATGGCCGTCGATGAAAGGCTGACGCGCGCAGGATGAACCCACCGCCGGCGCCCGGTTCCGGCGCGAGGCCCGCACGCATGACGATGCCGGAGGTGCCGGTGGTGGCAAGCCGGACATCGATGTTAGCGCGAACATCGACGCGAATAATTAGAACACATCGGCGGGCCGGACGCGCCGGGGCGCATCGGCAGACTCCCGTGGGCCGACGGGTTCGAAGGGGGCGAGGCGCTACGCGCTGGACTGGCGCGGCGGGGTGAGCGCGCTCAGCGGGCGCGCTTCGTCGCCCGCTTGCGCGGCGGGGTCAGCAGGTCGGCGATGGCGGCGATCGAGGCCGGCACCACCCGGTAGTAGGCCCAGACGCCGCGCTTCTCCCGTTCGAGCAGCCCGGCCTCGGTGAGGATCCGCAGGTGATGACTCACCGTCGGCTGGGACAGCCCGAGCGGGGCGGTCAGGTCGCTCACCGACGCCTCGCCCTGCGGCGCGGACTGGATCAGACTGATCAGCCGCAACCGAGCCGGATCGGCGAACGCCTTCAGCACCCCCGCGAGGCGCTCGGCGTCGGCACGCTTGATCGGCTCACCGGTCAGCGGCGAGATGGACGGCATGGCAGTTTTCGCAGTTCCCACGCCATCCATAGTCGCACCAACGCCATCGATACGACGGCAAAACGGCAACCATCACGGGTGATGAATCTCCCTCGGATGCGGTCCGTGCGCCGCGCGGGGGGTGGCCGGCACGAGCCGGCGGGTGATCCACAGTGGTGAGGTGACGGCGTTGCCCATCACCACCGCGTGCGCCCCGGCCGTGAAGGCCCGGCCGATCTGCTCCGGGGTGCGGTACCGCCCCTCGGCGATCACCGGCACCGGCAGCAGCGCGGCGAGTCGCGCCACGAGTCCGAGGTCGGGCCCGTCGGTGGACGGGCTGGCCGAGGTGTAGCCGGAAAGGGTGGTGGCGACCGCGTCCGCGCCGGCCGCCACCGCCGCGACCCCCTCGGCCACGGTGGAGACGTCGGCCCAGACCAGCGCGTCGGTCCGCTCCCGCAGCGCGCGTACGGTGTCGGCGAAGCCGCGCCCGTCCGGCCGGGGGCGGTCGGTCGCGTCGACCGCGACGACGTGCGAGCCGGCCCGTGCCACCTCAAGCGCGTGCGCCGCGGTCGGGGTGATGAACACGTCCTCGGCGCCGTGCTTGTACAGCCCGATCACCGGCACGTCGACGGCGGCGCGTACCGCCCGGACGTCGTCCGGGCCGTTGACCCGGACCGCCACCGCGCCGCCGCGCACGACCGCCGCGGCGACGTGGGCCTGGACGTACGGGTCGCGCATCGGGTCGTCCGGCTCGTCGGGCAGCGGCTGGCAGGACACCACGAGCCCGCCGGCCAGGTCGTCGAGGACGTTCACGGTCCGGTCCCTCCGTCGTCTGTCGTCCGGGTGGCGAGTCGGGCCGCGCCGACCAGGACGGCGTCGGCGCCCAGCGCAGCCGGCAGCAGCGGCACGCCGGCCCAACCCTCGGGCAGCTCCGCCCGGTAGGCGGCGGACGCGGCGGGCAGCAGGACCGCGGCGGCCCCGCCGGAGACCAGGACGGCCTCCGGGTCGAGCAGGGCGACCAGCCCGGCCAGGGCCGCGCCGAGGGCGGCGCCGGCCCGGTCGACGACCTGCCCGGCGACCCGGTCACCGGTGTTCGCGCGTTCCGCCACGGTCCGGCCGGCGAGCCGGGTGCCGGTCGCCACGGCGTACGCGGCGGACAGCCCGGTGCCGGAGGCGATCGCCTCCAGGTGCCCGTACCTGCCGCAGCCGCACCGCAGCCGGTGCGCGCTGGGCGCGGGCAGGTGCCCGAGCTGGCCCGCCGCCCCGCGGGCGCCGGTCTCGACGCGGCCGTCACGGACCACCGCCCCGCCCAGCCCGGTGCCGACGGCCACCAGCAGCACGTGCCGGCGACCCCGGCCGGCGCCGGCCCAGCTCTCGCCGAGCGCGGCTGCGCTCACGTCGTTGGTGACGCGCACCGGTCGGCCCAGGCGTGCGGCGAGGGCGTCGGCGACCGGGGTGCCGGCCCACCCGGGGAGGCTGTCGGTGGCGTACCGGATGGTGCCGGTGGCCGGGTCGACGGTGCCTGCGGTGCCCACCCCCACCGGGCCGGCGCCGGCCGCGCCGAACAGGTCCGCGGCCAGGCCGGCGGCGGTGTCGAGCACCGCATCGGGCCCGGCGCGGGCCGGGGTCGGCACCTCCCGGCGGGCCCGTACCCGCCCGTCGGGGTCGACCAGGGCGGCGGCGGTCTTCGTGCCGCCGATGTCGACGCCGATCGGCGGCGCGGTCACCCCTTCAGGCCGGTGTGCGCGAGGCCCTCGACGAACTGCTTCTGGGCGATGACGAAGACCACCAGGACCGGCAGCGCGGTCATCGACGCCGCCGCGAGCTGGACGTCCCACATCGGGCCGCCGTAGGCGTCGACGAACTGGGTGAGCGCCTGCGGCAGGGTGAACTTCTCCGGCGAGGAGAGGAACACGATGGGTTCCAGGTAGAGGTTCCAGCTGTGCAGGAAGGTGAAGATGGACACCGCGCCGAGCGCGGGCCGGGACAGCGGCAGCGCGATCCGCCAGAACGTGGCGAAGCGTCCCAACCCGTCGACCCGGGCCGCCTCCTCCAGCTCGTCGGGGAGGCTGATGAAGAACTGCCGCATGATGAACGTCGCGAGCACGCTCGGCGCGCCGAAGATCGGCACCAGGATCAGCGGCCAGTGGGTGTTGATCAGCCCGGCCTTGAAGAACATCTGGAACAGCGGCACGATCGTCACCTCGCTGGGGATGAGCAGGCCCGCGAGGACGACCAGGAACAGCAGATTCTGGCCCCGGAACCGGATCCGCGCGAACGCGTACCCGGCAAGCGCCGCCACGGCCAGCGTGCCGACCGTGACCAGCAGCGCGATGTAGAGGCTGTTGAGATACTGCTGCCCGAACGGCTGCAACTCGAACACCCGCCGGTAGGCGTCGAGCCTCGGGTCGGTCGGCAGCAGCTTCGGCGGGAAGGCGAAGATGTCCGCCACCGGCGTCAGCGACGAGGTGACCATCCACCAGGTGGGGAAGACGAACGGGACGGCCAGGACCAGCAGCGCCCCGTAGAGCACCAGCTTGGCCCGGCGGGACAGCTCACGATTCATGGAAGACCCACCTCTTGCGCATCTGCCACTGCAGCACGGTGAGCGCGAGCACGATGACGAACAACAGGATCGACAGCGTCGCGCCGTAGCCGAAGTGATGGAACTGGAAGGCCTGCTGGTAGAGGTAGTAGACGAGCACCGTGGTCGAGGTGCCGGGCCCGCCCTGGGTCAGCACCGCGATCTGCGCGAAGACCTGGAGCGACCCGACCACCGTGATGATCGACGTCAGCAGGATCGTCGGGCTGATCAGGGGCACGGTGATCCGCCAGAACTGGCGCATCCGGCCTGCCCCGTCCACCTCCGCGGCCTCGTACAGGTCCGCCGGCACGCCCTGGAGGGCGGCCAGGAACAGCACCATGTTCAGGCCGACGTTCTTGAACACCTGCACGACGACGACCGACAGCATCGCGGTGCCCTCTCCGCGCAGCCAGTTCGGCCCGGTGACGCCGACGCTGTCGAGCAGGCCGTTGATCCCGCCGTTCTTCTGCAGCAGGAAGCCCCAGACGATGGTCCAGGCCACCAGGGAGACGACGACGGGGGAGAAGAACAGGGTGCGGAACAGGATGGTGCCCCGCAGCTTCTGGTTGAGCAGCACGGCGAGCAGCAACGCCAGGCCGAGGTTGAGCACGACCAGGCCGACGGAGAACAGCCCGGTGGCCCGCAGGACCGAGCCGAGGTTGGGGTCGTCGGCGAGCGCGGTGTAGTTGTCGGCGCCGACGAACTCGAAGCTGCCGGCGAGCACGTTCCACTCGTGCAGGCTGTACCAGACCACGAGGACCAGCGGCACGATCACGAAGAGCACGCTGCCGAGCAGTTGCGGGGCGATGAACAGGTAACCGGTGAGCTGGTCCCGGCGACGGCTGGTCCAGAACGGCCGGGCCCACCCTGGTGTCCGTCTGGGTCATGATTCTCGGCCCTACTTCGCCAACAACGGCTGGATCTTGGCGCAGACGCCGTCGAGCACGGCCTTGACGTCGGCGTTCGGCTGCCACAGCGGGTCCAGACCGGCGCGGACCTGCTGGCTCAGCTCGGCCTGCCCGGCGTGGCTGGGCTTGACCACGCCGCTTGTGATGCCGTCGACGACGACCTTCTGGAGCTGCTCCGGCTTGAGCTTCGGGTTGGTCTTGCCGAGCGTCTCGGCGGTGAGCTGCGACGTGCGCGGCGGCGGGAAGAACTGGGCGAGCTTCGCCGAGTTGGCGGGGTTGGTGAAGAACGCCAGGAAGTCGGCCGCCTGCTCGGCGTGCGGGCTCTTCTTCATCACCCCGAGGCCGGCCTGGCCGACCACCGCGTACGGGCCCTTCGGACCGGCCGGCAGGGGGACCAGGTCCCAGCCGAAACCGTCGTCCTTCAGCAGCGAGGCACGCGAGATCTGGGTGACCGTCATGGCCGCGTCACCGGCGAAGAAGTCGGCGGTGGTGCCCGGCCCGGGCAGCGCCTTGCCGGTGAAGATCCCCTTGTGCAGGGTGGTCATCGCGTCGACCATCTCCGGGCTGGCGAAGCCGCAGCTCCGGCCGTCCTCGCTCCACGCCTGGGCGCCCCAGCCGGTCCAGAAGGTGGACAGGTTGTCCCAGCCCTTGTAGTCGAAGTCGCGGATCACCAGGCCGGCCTTGCCCGACTCCGCCGCGGTCGCGCCGGCGGTGGACAGGGCGTTGTCCCAGGTCCACTGCCCGGCCGCGATCAGCTCGGCAGGCGTCTTCTGCCCGGCCTTCTTCACCATGTCGGTGTTGACGAACACCCCGAACGGCGAGGTGGAGAACGGGTACGCGTACAGCTTGCCGTCCTCCTGCCAGAGCTTGAGCGTGGCGGCGGAGAGATCGTCGTACTGGTAGCCGTCGGCCTTCTTGAGCGTGTCGTCGAGCGGACGCAGCGCGCCCGAGGCGACGAAGTCCGGGGCCGAGTTCTCGAAGATCCACGCCAGGTCGGGCGCGTTGCCGCCGGCGATCTGGGTGGTCAGGGTGGTGGTGTAGTTGTCGAACGGCAGCGGGTCGAACTTGATCTCCGCGACGTCCGGGTGGCTCTTGCGGTATTCGTCGGCGATCTCGTTGAACAGCTTCAGGTGCGCCTCGTTGGCCGACCAGACGGTCATCCGCAGGCTGGCCGGGCCGTCGTCCTTCGCCTCGCCGCCACCGCCGCAGGCGGACAGCGCGAGGACACCTGACAACGTCGCGGCGACGGCGGCCAGGCCCTTTCGTGTTTTCACTATCTTCTCCTCACCGGGGGTTTCAGTAGCCCGCGATCTGCGGCCAGCGGCGCTGGACGCCGGCGGCCGAGACGCGATCAGTGAATTCGGCCAGCAGGCGGGGGGTGCCGCGGACCGCACGCGGGGACTCGCCCCGCGTCAGGCAGAAGTCGGCAAGCAGGCCGGCGACCTCGCCGACGTTCCACTCGACCGGGTGCAGCCGGTAGCTGCCGTTCGTGACGTGCGTGGTGCCGATGTTCTTGCCGGCCGGCAGCAGGTTCTCCATCCGCTGCGGGATCAGCGCCCCGAGCGGGATCTCGAACGGGCAGGAGCCGACGTCGATGTAGTTGTCGCCGCCGGTCGACGGGTGCAGGTCGATGCGGTACATCCCCACGCCGATCGAGTCGGGGTAGCTGACCGCGCCGTGCTCACCCCGCACCGCGAGGGAGAGATCCTGCTCCACCACCGTGTACTCGGCGCGGATCCGGCGGGACTCCCGGATGTAGGGCGCCTGCGCCAGGCCGTCGGGGCTGCCTGTCACGTCGCCGCGCAGCCGCAGCCCGGGGAAGCCGGTGCCGCCGTCGGGACGGGGGGCCTCCGTCTGCAGCCAGTACAGGACGGAGTACGACAGCTCGCGGGCCTTGGCCAGGTGCCAGGCCGCGTTCGGCACGTCGATGACCGGACTCTCGAAGTAGTCGATCATCGGCCAGTTGACGAGCGTGATGTCGCTGCCGTACGCCCCGTCGACGAAGTTGCGCCGCGCGGCGATGCGCCGGAACGTCCACAGGTTGCCGTCACCGGGGTTGAGCCGCTGGTCGGCGTGGACGCTCAGCGGATCGTCGTCGGGGTTCGGGGTGAAGCTGCGTTCGACGATCTCCAGCGTCCGCGGGTGCGGCGACCGCCAGGACAGCATCCGGTCGCCCCAGAAGTCGGGCTTGTAGTCGCGCCAGAAGTCGTAGCCGGCGGGCCGGTCGATGGTGTGGTCGCCGTCGACGTGGTCCAGGGCGAGGCAGACGGACACCGCCTGCATGTTCATCGGCTGTGCCTGCGCCGGCGCGCTCGGTTCGCCGGTCTCCGCCCGCGACTCGAATCCGGTGACGTACTCGGTGCCGGTAAGCGGCAGCAGCTCGCCGGTCTCGGTGGCGTCCAGGACGTACGGCGCCACCACCTCGATCCGGTCGTCCCGGTCCCGGTGCGCGAGCGTGACGCCGGTGACCCGGTCTCCGTCGGTCTCGGCGGCCACCGGCCGGTAGGGCTGCAACACCGTCAACCGCCCGGACCCCCGGTGCGGCGCGAGCATCTGCTCCAGGACGGCGACCGCCACCCGGGGCTCGTGGCAGAGCCGGCTCACCCAGCCGGCGCCCGGGTTGAGGTCGGTCCAGGCCCGGGACCGTTCGGTGAGCGGGTAGTGGCGGCGGTAGTAGTCCCGGATGCCGTCCCGCAGCTCCCGGTAGCTCGCGGTGGCGCCGAACTGCTCGATCCAGGAGTGCTCGTCGGGTGGGACGGCCTGGCTGGTGAGCTGCCCGCCGAGCCAGTCGAACTCCTCGGTCAGGACGACCGAGCGGCCGGCCCGGGCCGCGGCGAGCGCCGCGGCGACGCCGCCCAGTCCGCCGCCGACGACGAGGACGTCCGCACGCATGAATACCATTGCTTCCTTCCAGTTGCGCGATCGACGGCTCAGCGCCTGTCGACCGCCGGTTCAGGTGCGCCGAGGGTGTCGCCCTCGACGAGTTCGCAGGGCAGGAGGCGCTGCTGCGGCCCGGCCGCGCTGCCGTCGATGACGCCGGTGAGCACCTCGACGGCCTGCCGGCCCATCTCCTCGCGCGGGATGTGGAACCCGGTGAACGCGATGTCTGTGGGCACCGGGGACGTCGGGTCGCCGAGCGTCACGATCGACAGGTCGCCGGGCACGGACAGCCCGCGCCGGCGGGCGGCCGACTCCAGTGCGACGGCGGTGGCGAAGTCCTCCACGAAGGCGACCGTGCTGCCGTCGGCCCGCAGTTCGTCGACGGCGGCGTCGGCCGTCCCGGCCGCCGCGACGACCTGCCGGGCGTTCTCCGCGCCGGTCGCCGCGGCGTCGAAGCCGCGCCGCCGGTCCTGCGAGGACTCGGCGGTCATGCCCATGCCCACGTACGTCAGGCGCCGGTGACCGTCGCGCAGCGCCCGCTCGACGAGGCGGGCCACCGCCGTGGCGTAGTCGGCGCCGACGTAGGGCACCGGACCGCTGGCGTCGTCGCGGCGCCCGACGGCGACGTAGGGGAATCCGTCGCGGTTGAGCCGGTCCAGCTCGGCGCTGTCGATCTCGCGGCCGAGCAGGAGGCAGCCGTCGGCGAGCCGGAGCCGGTTGTCCTGGTGGAAGATGCGCCGCCGGCCGTCCACCACCGGCGCGCTCGTGAACAGCAGCAGGTCGCAGCCGACGCGCTCGGCGTACTCCTCGATGCCGAGCAGGAACGGGTGGAAGAAGTCCCGGCTGCCGCTGGGGAAGGCGGGCTCGTACGTGAACACGCCGATGATCCGGTTGAACCGCGAGGCGAGGCGGCGGGCGGCCGGGTCGGCGGCGTAGCCGGTCTCGGCGATGACCCGCAGCACCCGGTCCCGGGTCTCCGGGGCGATGCGTACGTCGGCGTCGGTCCGGTTGTTGAGCACAAGCGACACGGTCGCCTGACTGACACCGGCCATCCGCGCGATGTCACGCTGGGTTACGCGCTTGGGGGGAGCGGTCACGTCGGTCCTTCCGGGGCGGCTAATGCGTATTAGCCTCGGCGTTGGGATGGAGCCTGACCTCTGCCCGGACCCCGTGTCAAGGGGGTGAACGAGATTTCCGGCGGATGAACTCCCTGAAGTAATGCGCATTAGCGGCAGCCGGGGTGCCCCCCTTGACAGGAGCGGCGCATGGCCCGCAACATTTGAGAAACATAGATGCTAATACGTATTAGCACACCGGCGGCGCATCGGCCTCGACGGTCGATGACGCCTGCACCTCTACCGAGAGTTATGCCTGTCCCTCGGTGCCACCCGACAGCACAGGAAGAAGACGCATGCCGAGACCATCCGTACCGTCACCCCGACGCGCCGTCGCCACCGCCGGCGTCGCCCTGCTCGCGGTCACCGCGGCCGGCGCCGTGCCGGCCGCCGCCGATCCCGGACTCGACTTCCCGGCGTTCACCTACGCGGGCACCGCCTTCGACAAGGACGACCTCGCCTACAACCCGACCGGCGAGTTCATCTTCCCCAGCGTCATCCGCGCGGCCGACTACTTCCCCCACCCGCTCGGCGCCTACTACCTCTACTACGCGCCGCACGAACGACCGGGCGGCATCGCGCTCGCGTACTCCGACTCGATCGACGGCCCGTGGACCGAGTACGACGCCAACCCGCTCATCGGCAACACCTGGCTGCCGCACTACACCACGGTCAGCCACGTCTCCTCCCCGCACGCCGTGTGGATCGAGGGTGAGCGCAAGCTCTTCCTCTACTTCCACGGCGAGAACTCGATCACCAGGTACGCGACCTCCGACGACGGCATCCACTTCAGCTACGGCGGCACCGCCGTCAGCCGCGACGCGAGCACCGGCGGCGAGACCTCGTACGCCCGGGTGTTCGAACAGTCCGTGGCCCGGCTCGGCACGCGGTACCTGATGGTCTTCATGGACAACCCCACCGGCGGCGCGCCCGGCCCCACCGGGCCGGTGTCCCGCCGGATCCGCTGGGCCGTCTCGAACGACGCGCGGACCTGGGCCGTCCAGCCCGACCCGATCGTCACCCCGCAGGGCGACGAGGGGCCGAACGCCTCGGGGCCGTTCTTCCTCCGCTGGAAGGACCGCAACCTGGTGATCTACCACGCGGCCGACGGCAACATGCACGCGGTGGACGTGGGCGCGAACTTCGACCAGGAGGTCCACCTCGGCGTCGTGCACGACTCGATGGACGCCGCGCCCGACCTCGGCCGGTCGGCGGCTCCCACGTTCTACTTCGACGGCCGCACCGCGCACATGTACTACGAGGCCGGCGCCCGGCTCACCGCGACGATCGGGCACGCCACCGCCACCCTTGCCGCACCCCTGCCGGTACGGCCGTTGGACTGCGTCGTGGACCGGCCGGTCCTGTGGCCGCCGAACCACAAGCTTGTCGACGTCAGCGTGAGCGTGGGCCTGCGGGACGGGGTGCTCGGCCCGCACGCGTTCACCCTCACCGGCGTGACCGGCGGCGGCGCCACCGACGTCAGCGGCTTCACCACCGGCACTGCCGACACCGGGGGCAAGCTGCGGGCGGAACGAGCCGGCAACGGCGGTGACCGGGTGTACCGCCTGACGTACGCCGGTCACGACGAGATCGGGCGGCCGGCCGGCTGCACCGTCACCGTCACCGTTCCGCACGACAGGCGCGGTGCCTGACGGGTGGTCCGCGCGGTCGTCGGCCGCGTGCTGCGGGGCGGTGTGGTGTGCCGCCCCGCAGTGGTCTCCCGTCGCGCCGCCGGCCCCGGAGATCCGTCAGAGGGTGATGACGACCTTCGCCCGCGCGTGTTCGCCTTCGAGGTATCGGATGGCCTCGGGCACCTCGCGCAGGGGATAGGCGCGGTCGATGACCGGGGTGAGGTGGCCGGCCTCGGCGTGGGTGCGCAGCGCGTCGAGGTGGTGCCGTCCGGGCGTCGTGGACAGGACGACGACGCGCTGCCGGACCAGCGGCGCGAGCAGCCGCCCACGCGCCATCAACCAGACCGGCCCGACGAGGCTGCCACCGCGGTAGACGCCGCCGCCGGAGAGCACGAGCGTTCCGGTCGGGGTCGACGCCCGCCGCAGCGCGCGGAGTGAGCGGTTGCCCACCAGGTCGAACACGACGTCGTGCCGGCCCGCGGCGCGGGTGAAGTCGGCGCGGGTGTAGTCGACGACGTCGTCGGCGCCGAGCGAGCGGACCAGGTCGACGTTGCGGGTGCTGCACACGCCGGTCACTGTCGCGCCGAGCGCCTTGGCGAGTTGGACGGCCAGGGTGCCGACGCCGCCGGAGGCGCCGTTGACCAGGACGCGGTGGCCGGGCTCGACCCGCCCGGCGTCGCGCAGCCCGACGAGCGCGGTGACGCCGGCCAGCGGCAGGGCCGCCGCCTGCTGCGGCGTCAGGTTCGCCGGCCGCGCCGCGACCAGGGACCCGGGTACGCACACGTACTCGGCGAACGCGCCGTTGGCGTCGCCGAGGTCGGCGAAGACGGCGTCGCCCGGCCGGATGCCCTGAACGTCGGCGCCGACGTCCTCGACCTGGCCGGCGACGTCCCGGCCGCGGATGCGCGCCCGTGGCCGGGCCCGCCCCAACGCCAACCGCGCCATCCGCGGGTCGCCCCGCATGGCGTGCCAGTCGTACGCGTTGAGCGAGGCGGCCTCGACCCGGATGAGCACCTCGTCGGGGCCGGGCCTCGGCGTGGGGACGTCGGTGAGCGTGAGCGTCTCCGGCGGGCCATATCGATCCTGCACGATCGCCTTCATCGTTCCTCCCGGGTGTACGGCGTACGCCCATCATGGGTGTACGCCGTACACCTGTCAAGGAGGTTAGGGTGCAAGTACTGCCCCCGGAAGACGAGGACGACATGGTCGAGCAGGCCGAGGCGCTGCGCCGCACGCCCCTGAGCAGGGAACGGGTGCTGGGCGCCGCCGTCGCGCTCGCCGACGCGGGCGGAATCGAATCCCTCAGCATGCGCAACCTCGCGCAGCACCTGGGCGTCGTGCCGATGGCGCTCTACAAGCACGTGGCGAACAAGGACGAACTGCTCGACGGCATGATCGACGCGGTGGTCGGCGAGATCGACCCGCCGGAGCCCGACGCCGACTGGAAGCAGACGATCCGCGGACGCATCCTCTCGGCGCGGCAGATGCTGCTCCGCCACCCCTGGGCGGCGCTCGCGATCGAGTCGCGGAACACGCCGACGCCAGGTGTCCTCGGCTATCTCGACTCGATGGTCGGCGCGTTCCGGGCCGGCGGGTTCTCCACCGACCTGGCCCACCACGTGATGCACGCGATGGGCAGCCGGATCCTCGGCTTCAGTCAGGAACTGTTCGACGCCTCCCGCCGCGCCGGCCGGTCCGGCACGGCCGAAACCGAGCCGGCGGCGGCCGGCTTCCCGCCGGAGGCCGCCGCCCGGTTCCCGCACCTCGCCGAAATCGCCGGCGCGGCGTCCCACGACGGCACGTCGGTGGTCGGGCCGGGCTGCGACGACCAGTTCGAGTTCGAGTTCGCGCTGGACCTGCTGCTGGACGGCGTCGACCGGCTGCACCGCCAGGGCTGGACCTCCTCGCCCTGACGGCGGCGGAGGCCGTCAGGGCAGTTGGCCCGGCCGGTCCACGATGGCGATCCGGAGCAGCGCGGTGGTCGAATACAGCGACTCCTTGCCGTCCCGCACAAGCGTGTCGCGGTTGCCGAGGTAGACGTGGGTGTCCCGGTCGAAGATGAAGTCCACCTTGGCACCGATCACGCCCGGCATCCGGATCGCCACCCCGTGCCGGCCGGCGGCGTCCACCACGTCGCCGGAGATGACGACCGCGCCGGGCTCCCGCGCCAGCAACTCGTACAGCGCCGCCAACGCCCGGGGCGGCACGTACTCGTCGAGCATCCACCGCGCGGTGGTGTACGCCATGCTCCCGTCCCCGTACACGGCCTCCTCGTCGGCGCCGGCGGGCAGGTGCAGGTCGACCGGATGGGCCCGCAGGTAGCGGAGCAGCTCGTCCGGGTCGGTGGGCAGATCCCCGTGGTAGGCGGGCGGTGGAAGCTCGTCGTCGAGTTCGCGGCGCGGATCCGCCGGATCGGACGGTGGGACCGTCACCAGCCGGCTCCACCCGTTCGGGTCGGACTCCGGCCGGCGACGTACCTGCATCTGCGCGAGCCCGCCGGCCGACTGCCACATCTGCACCCTGCCGGTGGTGTACGGGCCGCTGACGGGCTCCCGCCGGGACGTCGTCAGCGTCTCGGTGAAGACGTACTGGTCGGGTCGGGCGGTGAGTTCGGGCTGCCGGCGGGCGGCGTCGGCCGCCAACCGGAGGATCTCCGACGCGCTCGCCGTGGGCGGCGGGTCACCCACCCCGAGCGTCTGGACCGCCAGGCCACCAGCGGTCAGCGCGACCGCCAGCCCGACGGCCCCGGCGAGGCGCCAGCCGTGCGGGAACCGGATACGGCGCCCGATCGGGCCGGTCACCGGAACCGTCTCCGAGCGATGGGCGACGTGTGCTTTCAGATCGGTGAGGAGGCGCTCCTCGAAACCGCGCGGGGACTGCTCGGTCCTGGTCATGTGGTCATCTCCGTTTCTCAGGCGAGGGTGGTGGCCGGGCGGGCGAGCACGGCGCGGACGGTGCGGCGGGCCCGGTGCAGGCGGACCCGGGCGGCGACCGGGGACATCCCGAGCGCGGTCGCCGCCTCCGCGACGGGAAGACCGTCCACGGCGACGAACTCCAGCAGCGCCCGGGTGTCCTCGGGCAGCCCGCGCAGCGCCCGGAAGGTGCGGCGGGCGGCGGACTCGGCGTCGATCCGTTCCTCGATGCGGGCGATGTCGTCGGCGTCCAGATCCCGTCGACCGGCCAGTCGGCCGGTCACCCGCAGCCGTTGGGCGGCCCGACGCCGCTCGTCGGCGATGACGTGCCGGGCCACCCCGAACAGCCAGCCGATCTGGCTGCCCCGGTCCGGTCGGTAACCGGCCGCCGACTCGATCACCGCCAGGAACACGTCAGCGGTCAGGTCGGCGGCGACGTGCGGGTCGTCGACCCGCCGCGCCACGAACCGGCCCACCGTCTCCACGTGCCGCCGGTAGAACGCCTCGAAGGCCGCCGGATCGCCCCCGATGCCGGAGATGTCGTCCTGCGTCGAGCCGGGATCATGCACGGGCTGTCCTCTCTCGTAGCCGTCACACCCGTTCTTCGTCCGGCGAGGCGCAGGCGTTACCGAGCGGCTCCCGGCAGCCCATTCCGCGCACCCGCAATTCCTATAGAAATAGCGGTTTTTCAGCAAGCTCTCAGGTTTTCCCGGATTGACATCAATGGGGTCGTCGGGGATATTTTGGCGGCGCGTCGGGGCGCGGGGGCGAGCGGCCCGGAGCCTGCCGAAGTGGCTGTCCGAGGTGCGCGGAAGTGCCGGTGCGCCCTGCTCCGCCAGGGCGCGGACAGGGTCTGGAGAAATGATCAATCGCGCCGTCGAATTCGCCAAGCACAATTCGCCGAACTCGCTGCGCGTCGCGGCCCGGCGAGCGCAGATGGAAGCGCGCAACGCTCGAATGCGGCTGACCGTTCCGGTGGTCGCCCGCAGCGAATTCGACAACATCTTCCACTGCACCGTCCGCAAGACGGGTAGTCAGTGGATCAAGGCGTTGTTCAGCGACCCGGCCGTCTACCGCCACTGCGGGCTGCTGCCCTACGACCCCCGCTTCTATCCCGGCGGCGCGACCGCGCCGGTGCCGGCCGGCCGTACCGGCCTGGCGATCTTCCTCTCCCACAAGCGCTTCGAGGCCGTCCCGAAGGCGGGTACGTACCGCGCGTTCTTCGTGATCCGCGACCCGCGTGACGTGGTGGTGTCGAGCTACTTCTCGCTGCGGAACTCGCACGCCCCGATGGGTGACATCCCGCAGGCGCGCAAGGCGTTGCAGGAGAAGCCGAAGAAGGACGGGATGCTCTACGTCATCGACCGGCTCCGCGACAAGAAGCAGTTCGGGCAGATGCGGTCGTGGGCGCAGGCCCGGCCCGCGGAGACGTTCCGGCTGTTCCGCTACGAGGACCTGACCGGCGAACGGCAGGCCGACGAGGTGGACCAGTTGCTGCGCCACTGCGGCATCACGCTGCCCCCGGCCGAACTGGAAGCGCTCCTCGCCCGCTACAGCTTCACGAAGATGAAGAAGGACAAGGAGACGCCCGGCCGGATCTCGCACTACCGCAAGGGCGCGGCAGGCGACTGGCGCAACCACTTCGACGACGAGATCTACGCGGCCTACATGGCGGCGGCGGGCGACCTCGCCGAGGTGCTGGGCTATCCCACCCGCGACGCGTCCGCCGGTCCGCACGACGGACCGGAGCCCGCCACCCGATAGGGAAGGTGTGCCAGGATCCCCGCGTGAAACGTGCTGATCTCGTACGCCAGATCGAGGTCCGGTCTCGACTCACCGGACAGTTCCTCCTGCGGTCCGGCCGGGTCGCCGACGAATACTTCGACAAGTATCAGTTCGAGGCCGATCCGGTCCTGCTGGACGCCGTCGCGGAGCAGATGGTCGCCCTGGTTCCCCGGGGGACGGACGTGCTGGCCGGCTTGGAGATGGGCGGCATCGCGGTGGTGACCGCGCTCGGTCGCCACACCGGCCTGCCCTGCGCGTTCGTCCGAAAGACGGCGAAGCCGTACGGCACGGCGCGCCTCGCCGAGGGGGCGGAGGTGGCCGGGCGGCGGGTGCTCGTGGTGGAGGACGTGGTGACCTCCGGCGGGCAGGTGGTGCTCTCCATGCGGGAGTTGCGGGCCCTCGGCGCCCGGGTCGACACCGCGGTCTGCGTGATCGACCGCCAGGAGGGCGGAGCCGAGGCGCTTGCCGCCGAGGGCATCACGCTTCGCCCTCTCCTCACCCGCGCCGACTTCGACCGGTGAGTGGAACACCACGGGTGTCACACGAGCACGGAGAGACCCCTGACGTTCCCCCACGACGGCCGGTCCGGTTCGGCGGGTTCTGGGCGCTTGGCGGCGGCGCGGTCGTCATCGCGGTGGCGCTGCTCGTCCTCCGCCCGATCGTGGACCAGCGGGACTGCCCCAACTACGGCGGGAGCGGGAACGCGAGCGCCTTCGGCGACGAACGCCGCGACGGCTTCTTCCTGCTGCTGCTCCTCGGCTGGCTGGTGGCGGTGCTGGTGGAGCAGGCGCTGCCGGTGGCGTGGCGGGACCGGCGTCCGGCGGAGATCGCACTGCGTGCGGTGGCTGCCGTGCTGCTGGCGTTGACCGGTTCCTGCTGTCTCGCGCTCGGTCTGCTCACGGTCTGTCACTGAGGCGGATCGTGTCAGGGCAGCGGGACCACGTAGGAGTCGACGCGGGCGATGAGCCCGTCGCGGAACGTGAACAGGTCGTTGAAGGCGAACCGGAACGGGCCGTGCTCGACGCTTGTTCCTCGGCCCTCGCCGGTGACCACGACCACCGGGCCGTCCTCGTGCACCCGCTCGACGTCGAGCTGCGGGCTGCCGGTGAACGCCGGGTTCTCGATCTCGCCGTCGAACTCCGTCCGCCCCCGGGTGGTGCGGTGGCCGTGGATGACCCACTCGACGTCGTCGGTGAGGGTCGCCAGGACGCGCGGGTGGTCGCTGGTCCGGAAGCCGGCGAAGTATTCGTCGACCAGGTCACGCTGGGTCATGGTTGTTTCCGTTCTGGGCGAGGTTCTCGGACAGGTGGGCGGCGAGGGCGTCGAGGATCGAGGCGAGGCCGTCGACCGCCCGGGTGCTGCGGAGCTCCGGCGGGAGCCGTCGCTGGTGGACGGTGAGATCCGTGCCGTCGTCGGCGGGCCGGAGCGTCACGGTGGTGCGCAGGCCGGTGACCGGTTCGTCGAACACGAGTTCGCGGGGCGGGTCGAGGCGCACGTAGACGAACCGCAGCCGGCGGGTGGCGCCGTCCGGCGCCCGGGTGTCGAGCGCGAACTCCCCGCCGGGCCGGGCGTCGACGGTCACCGACCCGGCTGGCACCCGGGCGTGCGAGCCGCCCCAGAACGCCGCGATGCTCGCGGGCGTGGTGAAGGCGGCCCAGACCCGTTCCGGGGCGGCGGACAGGTGGCGTCGGGCGATCAGTTCGTCGCCGTGCAGCTCGGCGCGGGCGGTCACCGCGTGCCCTCCTCGTCGGTAAGGTGTCGGTCGAGCGCGTCGAGCCGGTCGTGCCAGGCCCGGCGTTGCTCGTCGATCCACGTGCCGAGCAGCGCGAGCTGGTCGGCACGGAGCCGGCAGGGCCGCCGGGTGCCCTCGCGTCGTTGCTCGACCAGCCCGCAGCGGCGCAGCACCCCCACGTGGTGGGAGATCGCCTGTGGGGTCAGGTCGAACGGCGCGGCCAGCTCGCCCACCGTGGCGTCGCCGCGGGCGAGGCGGGTCACCAGGGCGCGGCGGACCGGGTCGCCGAGAGCGGCGAAGGCAAGGTCGAGGTCGGGCACGCCGCTATATTAATACAAGCATACGCTTGCACAAGCAGTTGTTTGCGTATCCATGGTGTTTCGGTCCGGACGGCAGCGGGCAGGTGCCTGAGCGGGACCATCGGACGGAGGTCGACGTGCACGGACCGGATCGACGACACCGGCGGCTGCTGGGCCCGCCACTGCTCGCCACCGTGCTGCTTGCGGCCGGGTGCACCGCCGGCGGGGGTGACCAGGGGCAGGGGGCCACCACCGCCCCGGCGTCGGCGCCGACACCCGACACCACGCCGTCGGCGTCACCCGCGACCGGCGCGCCAGGCGCGGCCGTGACGATCCCGAAGTCCGCCTTCGTCGACCTGCCGCCGGAGATGCGCAAGAGCGCCCCGCGGTCGATGGAGGTCGCCGACGCCCTGCCGAAGCTGTGTGCCGAGGAGTTCGCCACCGGCGGCCGGTCGACCGCAGCCGCCGCCATGATGAGCATCTACAAGACACCCGAGGACCCACCGGAGAACGTCCCCTTCGGCACGCTCAACCAGACCGTGTTCGCCTTCGCGGGCACCGACGCCGGTGACTACCTGCGCCGGGTCCGCGAGGCGCTGGAAACCTGCCGGTCCTTCCCGGACGCGGGCAACACCGTCACCGTCCGGGCGCAGCCACTTGCCGACACGGGGGACGAGGGCCTGCTCGTCACGTTGACCCGGCCCGCGACGAACCTCGACGGCAGCCGAAGTGGAGGCACCGCGACCAGCCAGATCACGGTGGTGCGGGTGGCGGATGGCGTGACTGTGGTGCATGACCAGGGCTGGGAGGGCAGCAGCAACAACCCCGCCTTCGCCGACGACGTCGCCGGCGCCGCGGTCCGCGGCCTCAGGTCCTGGCAGACGTAGGGGCGACCCGCCCGTCAGGAGACCGCCGCCCGCACCAGCTCCACGAGCTTCTTCTCCACCTCGGGGCTCCACCTCAGCAGCGCGTACGACGCCGGCCACATGTCGCCGTCGTCGAGGTTCGCCGAGTCCTGGAAGCCCACAGTCGAGTAGCGGTAGTTGAACTTCCCCGAGTCCTGGAAGAAGACCACGATCTTGCCGGCCGCGTTCGCGTACGCGGGCATGCCGTACCAGGTCTTCGGCGACAGCTCGGGTGCGGTGGAGGTGATCGTCACGTGCACGCGCTCGGCCAGCTCCCGGTCGGCCGGTGCCATCTGCGCGATCCGGTCCAGCAGCGTCTGCAACTCGTCGGCCTTCTTCGCGCCCTTCTTCCCCTCGGCGCGAAGTTCGGCGGCGCGCTCCTTCATGGCGGCGCGCTCCTCGGCGCTGAAGCCCTCGGACATCTCGGTTCCCCCTCGTCGTCGACGGTCGGCGTGGTGTCGTCCGCTCGACAGCAACGCTATGACCTGGGAAGGTTTGGCGGCTTCTCGATTCCTGATCAGCTCAGGAGTAAGGCGGGGGCCCCGCTTAACGCCTCCGGTATAGAAGGGGCCCCTTCTCACACGGTCTGGGCCGGTAACCCCCTCCCGGGCCGATGAGTTTGGCATGCTGCGGCGGTCTACCCGTCGACATCACCTGACGTGAAGGAGCACCGCGATGGCGAAGGTCATCTCCACGCTGTTCATCTCGGCCGACGGCGTCGCCGAGATCGACCCGGACTGGCACTTCCCCTATTTCGACGACAACATGGGCCGCGCCGTCACGGAGGACTACGAGACCGCCGACGTCCTCCTCATCGCCCGTCCGACCTACGACAGCTTCGCCGGCGCGTGGCCCGACCGGGAGGCCGCCGGTGGGGAGGACGCGCCGTTCGCCAAGCAGCTCGGTGACATGCGCAAGGTGGTCGTCTCGCGGCAGCCGCTGGAGTTCTCGTGGCGCAACTCCGAGCTGATCCAGGGCGATCTGGCGGAGGCGGTCGCCGCGCTCAAGGCCGACCCCGGCGTCAAGGGCATCCTCATCCCCGGGTCCATCTCGGTGGTGCAGCAACTGCTCGCGGCCGGGCTTGTCGACGAGCTGCGGCTGCTGGTGCACCCGGTGGCGGCGCGCAAGGGCCGCAAGCTGTTCGACGAGGGCGACGCCCCGTACCACCTGAAGGTGATCGCGACGGAGGCGTACCCGACCGGCGTGATCCGGGTGATCTACGCGCCGGCTGAGGCGCCCGGCACGGTCGGCTACGACGACGTCAAGGAGCAGGTGCCGGCGGGGAACTGACCGCGCCCGGGGGCGGGTCCGTCCGGTCGAGCAGGGCGAGCAGCGCCTGTAACGCCGGGTTGGTGCTGTCGACCGGCCAGGCCAGCCCGACATCCACGGTGGGCGTCGGGGCGGTGAACCGGCGCAGCCGTACGCCGGGCAGCCGCAACGCCCGGGCCCGGCCGGCCGGCACGGCCGCGACCACGTCGCCGCGCGCCACCGCGCGCAGCAACTGCTCGTCGTCCGGCTCGTGCCGGACCAGCCGGAAGCCGCCGCCCGGCCACACCTGGGCGATGGTCCGGTCGAACATGCCCGGCCCGTTCTCCCGTGGCCACATCACCGCCGGCAGGTCGACCACCTCGGCCCGGCTGATCCGGTGGCGGCCGGCGGCGAGCGGGTGGCCGGCCGGCAGCGCCAGCAGCAGTTCCTCGGTGTCGACCGTGCGGCAGGCAAGCGCCCGCTCGTGCACCGGCGGGCGGACGAACGCCGCGTCCAGCCGGCCGGCGAGCAGGCCGGCCACGTTCGGGGCCGTCCAGGCCGTCTCGGAGACCAGCTCGACGCCCGGGTGGGTGGCCCGGAACCGGTCGATGAGCGCGTCGACCCGGCCGCCGCGCGCCGATCTGGTGTACGCCAGCCGCAACCGGCCGCCCCGGCCGCGTGCCAGATCGCGGATGCGGGCGGTGGTGGCGTCCACCTCGGCGATCAGCCGCCCAGCCTCGGCGGCGACCCGGGCGCCGACCTCGGTCAACGTGCAGCCCCGGCTGGTGCGGTGCACAAGCGGCGCGCCGAGCTGGCGTTCCAACGCCCGGATCTGCTGGCTGAGCGCGGGCTGGGCGATGCGCAGCCGGGCCGCCGCGCGGGTGAAGTGCAGCTCCTCGGCGAGCACCACGAAGGAGCGCAGCCGGCGCAGGTCCGACCAGGTGCCCGGGGCCTCGACCATGCCACCATCATAAGCGCCGCTTATCGCCGCCGGTCCGATCCGTCTTGGACGGCAGCGCCGCCGGGGGCCCACCATCGGAAGAACATCGACGGTACGGGCGACGGGAGCGGACGATGGCGGCAGCGGACGTGGTGGTGGTCGGCGGGGGAGTGATCGGGCTGACGGCGGCGGTCGCCCTCCAGCGGCGCGGCGCGCGGGTCACCGTGCTGACCGCCGACGACCCGGCGGAGATCGTGTCCACGGTGGCCGCCGCGGTGTGGTACCCGAGTCACACCGAGGAGGACCCGCGGGTGCTGCGCTGGGCCCGCGACACCCACGCGGAACTGCGCCGCCAGGCGGCCGACGGCGTGCCCGGGGTGGTCGACCGGCCCACCCGGATGTGGCTGCGCCGCCCGTACCCCGGGCCGCCGTGGTGGGCGGACGCCTGCGGCGACCTGGTGGCGGAGCCGGCCGACGCGCCCTACACGGCGCTGCTGCGGTTCACCGCCCCGACGGTGGAGATGACCCGATACCTGACCTGGCTGCACCGGCAGGTCGAGGCCGCCGGCGGCCGGATCGTCCGCCGCGCCCTGGGCGCGCTCGCCGAGGCGTACGAGATCGCGCCGACCGTGGTCAACGCGACCGGACTGGCCGCCGGCCGGCTCGCCGCCGACCCGGCCGTCCACCCGGCGCGCGGGCACATCGTGCTGGTGGCGAATCCCGGCCTGACCGTCTCGGTGCGCGACGAGGACCACCCGGCCGGCGTCACGTACGTGCACCCGCGCCGGCACGACGTGGTCCTCGGCGGCACCTACCAGCCCGGCGTGGACCACACCCGGCCCGACCCGGAGACCGCGGCGGCGATCCACCGCCGGTGCGTCGCCCTGGTGCCGCAGTTGGCGGGCGCGCCGGTGCTGGGGGAGCGGATCGGGTTGCGGCCGGTCCGGCACGGTGGCCCCCGGGTCGAGGTGGATCCCACGGGCGGGCGGCTGGTGCACGCGTACGGGCACGGTGGGGCGGGGGTGACGCTGTCCTGGGGCTGCGCCGCCGAGGTGGCGGACCTGGCCCTGGCGGTCTAGGTTTCCGGCGTTCGCAGCACCGGCCGGAGCTGGCCGGCGACTGAAAGCGTCTGTGCCTCGCCGTCAGTTCAACTGCTCGGCCAGCGCGAGGATGATGCCGCTCGGCCCGCGGAGATAGCAGAGCAGGAAGCTGTCCTCGAAGCGCGTCACCTCGCCGACGAGTTCGGCGCCGTGCGGGCGGAGGCGGGCGAGCGTGTCCTCGATGTCGTCGACGGCGAACATGACGCGGTGCAGGCCCACCGTGTTCGACGGGGTGACCGCCGGCTCGGGGGTGATCGCCTTCGGGGAGTGGTAGGTCGCCAGTTCGAGCCGGCCCGGCGCGTCCGGGATCCGCATCATCGCGATCTCGCTCCGCATGTCGTCGAGCCCGACGACCTTCCCCGCCCAGGCACCCTCGATCGGCATCCGGCCCTCCAGCTCCATGCCGAGCGCGGTGAAGAAGGCGACCGCGGCGTCCAGGTCGTCGACCACGATGCCGACGTTGTCCATGCGTTGAATCGTCATGACCCCGAGGGTAGGGCGGAGGACCGACAGCCGGCGTTGTGCTCCGCCACCAGACCCGGCAGTTCGTCGAGCGACCCGATCCGGAACAGGCACCGCTGTGCCACGGCCGGCATGTCGAGGATGTGCCCCCACGGGCCGCGCCGGATCAGGCAGGCCCGCATGCCCGCCGCCATGGCCGCGTGCGCGTCGTTGTCGGGCCGGTCACCGACGTAGAGGATCGACGCCGGGTCACGGCCGGCCGCGCGGACGACCCGCGCGAAGAACTCCGGCGCCGGCTTCGCCACGCCCCACCCGTGCGACGTGCCGATCACGTCCACCGGGAGGTCGAGCGCGCGCAGAGTCGCCTCGGCGTGCGCCGGCTGGTTGCCGGCCAGGCCCACCAGCAGGCCCTGCTCCTTCAGGGCGGCCAGGCACGGCCGCGCGTCGGGGTGGAGATCGTCCTCGCCGAACGACTCCGGCCGGCCGGCCGCGACCCGGCGCGCCAACTCGGTTGCGAGATCGAAGTCCTGCCGGAAGGTCCGGAACGCCTCCTGCCAGTCCTGCCCCCGGGCGATCACCGCGCCGAAAACGGCGGAGAACGTGTGCCGGGGTACGCCGAGCCAGTCCGCCCAGTCCGCGAACTCGCGCGACTCGTCGAGGATCGTCCCCCCGACGTCGAAGAAGACCGCCTCGATCATGGGTGCTTGTCGAACGGCCAGGGCTGGGCGCCGAAGAGATCGGTGCAGGCCGACAGCAACTTCTGCCGCGCCTCGGCCACCCTGGCGTCGGCGGGGCCCCGGTCCACCTTCGGGTCGTTCTCCACCCAGAGCTTCTCGGCCTCGATACCGACGATCACCAACTGCCGGCCGGCCTCGCGGATGCCCGGATCGGTCGACTTGACGGCCCGCGCGCCGGACCGGGTGCCGGCGCCGATACCGACATCCTGCTTCTCGATCGCATCGGCCACCAGGACGCATGCGCTGGCTGCGTACCGGTCGGACGGCGCGGTGGGGCTGGCCTGGGTGGAGCCGGCCGCGTCGGTCGACCCGCAACCGGCGACGAGTAGGAGGGAGAAGGTAGCGAGGCGACGGATCACCGCCGGAGAATAGCGGCCATCCCGCGCCGGGGCTGCCCCGTGATCAGGCGACGTTGTGGGGCATCAGTGGCTCGTCACGCGGCGACCGGCCGACAGCAGCAGCCCGGCGGCGGCCAGCACCGTCCCGGCGGTGGCGGCGTACCCGGGCAGGCTCGTCGGAATGCCCAGGTAGACGGTGATGCCGAGGATGCGGGACAACCCCCACGGCAGCAACGCCATCTGGTCGTTCCACACGGTCAGCGCGCGTTCCGGGCCGACCCACGCGACCAGCCCGGCCAGCACCGCCAGCGGCACCCCGGCGGCGGCGAGCGTCACCCCGACCGCGCGGCGGCGGGCCAGCCGGTAACGGTCGCGCAGCACCACTGCGGTGGCCACGAACAGCCAGCAGAACGCCGCCACCGCGACGGTCAGGTAAACCGCCCGGCGGGTCGGCGCGGTCCAGAACACGAACCAGTAGCCGCCCGGCCCGCGCGCGGCAAGCACCGCAAGCAGCAGCACGCTACGCAGCAGCGCCACCCCGCCGAGGACCGCCCACAGCCCGAACGGGTCCCGCCGGCCCACGGCCAGGCGCGCGACGAGCGCGAACAGCGCCCAGGCGCCGAGCGTGACAAGCAGGTGCGCGGGCGCGGCGAACCAGGTGAACACCAGGCGGCTCGCCACCAGCACCACGGCCGGCACGAGCCATACCAGCACCCGGTCCGGCCGGGACTCCGGCGTCGGCAGCGCGGCCACCCGCCACGGGCGCAGCGCGCCGAGCAGCAACGCCCGCGCCGCCGCGCCGCCCGGCCCGCGCCCGCTGTCGCCTTCCCGTTCGCGCCCGCGCAGGCCGAGCGCCACCACCGCGCCGACCAGGACCAGCAGCGCCCGCGCCGCCCAGGCCATCGCCGGGTCGCGGTCCGCGCGCCGCGCGCCGAGGTCGGCCGCCGTGAAGCGGTACGCCGGGAGATCGACGTCCCCGCCGTAGCGCTGCCGGTGCCGGTCCCGCGCCTCCCGGTACGCGCCGGCCGCCGACCGCCACTGCGCGTACGCGGTGTCGGCGCCGGTGTCCAGCCACTGCGCGTGCCGCAGCACCATGCTCCGGTAGGCGGCAAGTGTTCCGAACAGGTCCACCTGGTAGTCGAGCGTGTCGACGAACCGTTGCCGCAACCAGGCGTCCCGCCACGTCGCCGGGTCGGTGCCGGCCACAAGCGCACGCATCCGCCTGGCGGTCGCGACCGCGTCGGCGCCCTCGGCGACAGCCGCGTCGACCCGGTCGCCGGTGACCGCGTAGATGCTGTCAAGCGCCGCCGAGTCCCCGGTCGGGATGTCCCACTCGAAGATCCACATCATCGGCGGTGGTTCCAGCCCGAGCGCCCGCACCGACATGTCCGCGTACGGGCCGATGTAGAGGCCGGTGGTGACCGCCGCGCGGGACAGCGCCATGGCCTGCCCGATCGCCGCCACGGTGGCCGGATCGGCGGAGAACGTCCGGTACGCCCAGTCCGCCGTGATCCGCGCCGGGTCGGCGTCCGGATCCCAGGCCAGCCGGGCGACCGCGTACGTGTTCAGGTCGTAGAGCTGCCAGAAACCGGCGCGCAGGTAGAGCGACATCGGCCCGGCGCGCAGCGGACCGCCGTCCTGGGTCCAGTTCCACACGCCCTCGACGTGCGGATTCGCGGCGAGGAACGCGCGCAGCGCGGCCCGGTGCAGCGGACCGAGGTCGTTCGGCAGCGCGCCGAACCCCTCGAACTCGCGCCGGGCCTGGAACTCCACGATCCGCCGGTGCGCGCCGCCGAGCAGCGTGGTGTTGAGCGGCAGGTGACTGTAGAAGTCACCGAGCGTGTACTTGGTGGACACGATCAAATGCGGATCGTCGAGCCCGCCCAGCACCTCGGCGTACGACTCCGGGTTGGTGTGCAGGTCGCCGACCGCGCCGACGCCCACCGTCCAGGTGCGGAAGATGATCTCCTTGCCGGCCGGTCCCGCCGTGTCGAGCAGCGCCCGCAGCATCGCGCGTACGCCCTCGGCGGTGGTGACCGCGAGCTTCGAGGTGTAGTCCCAGCCGTCGCCCGCGTACACCTCGCCGCCCTCGCCGACGCGGACCATCAGGCCGGCGACGAACGGCATGCCGGCGAACAGCTCGGCCAGCCCGGCGCGGTAGACCGCCCAGAGCCGGGGGTCGGTGGTGTCGAGCCCGCCGACGGTCCGCTTCAGGTATGCCTCAAGCGGCGGCGACACCGCAAGCATGTCGGTGAGCAGGAAGACCTTCAGGCCCATCTGGTCGGCGTACCGGAAGACCGGCCCGAACGCCGCGACCATCGCGCGGGCCCGGTCCACGTGCGGGTCGCCGGCCGGATGGACCGCGTGCCCGTCACCGACGCCGGCGAACGTGACGTACTCCAGGAAGCCTGGGACCACCACGCCGTTGTAGCCCTGCGCCGCCGCGTGGTCGACGAACTGCCGGAACTGCGCGTCGACGCGGGCCACCGCGACGGCGTCCACCCACGGGGCACGGGGCAGCAGCGCGGGCGTGACGATGTCGGTGTTGAGGCGGTAGTCGTCGCCGAACGCCGTCGGGTCCGCCTCGCGCCCCACCGAGCCGGCGTCGGTCAGCCGCAGCCCCAACCGGGGCGCGACCGGCCGGCCGGCCTCCGCCGCCGGCAGCACCTCGGCGCCCGAGCGGATGCGGTCGGCCAGCCGGTAGAGCCCGGCCACCACACCGGCGAGGTCGCCGGTGACGGTCAGCTCCGTCCGGCGGGCGTCGATCCGGTACGACTCCGGGGCGCCGCCGTCGCGCAGCTCCGCGCGCAGCGTCGTCACTGCCGGCATGCTCGCGGTGCTCGCCCCCCGGCCGGTCTCGGTCGGAGCCGTGTTCCCGTTCGGGCCGGCTCCGTTCGGGCCGGCCGTGTTCGCGTTCGGGCCGGTCCCGCTCGGGTCGGTCGTGTTCGTGTTCGGGTGGGTCCTGTTCGGGTCGGTCTCGTTCGGGCCGGCCGTGCGGGTGCTCCTCGTCGGGGCCGAGCCGGACAGCCCGGTTCGGACGACGGTGGGGCGGGGGCGGCCTCGCGAGGCGAGCGCGTCGGCCACCGCTACGGCGGCCTTGACGGTGCGGAGCTGGTCCGGCACGACGATCGACGTCAGCGGCGGCACCGGTGCGGGTGCGCGGGGTGGCGCGGCGACGGCTGCCTCGGACGGAACGTCGGCCGGCGTGTGGCTCAGCCCCAGCGCCCCGTCGACGCCCCAGGCCACACCCCCGCCAACCAGCAGCACCACCACCACCGCGACCACCAGCAGGTACGGCCGTCGAACCTGAGCCACCCCCGCATCCTAGTGGCGGCCATGCCCGACCCCACGCCTCCGATGCCGTGATCATGAGGTTAGCAGCGATGTTGATCTCCGTCGATGCCGCCAACCTCATGATCAGCCCTGGGCCCCGCTCACCTGGGCGCGGCGGGTCGGGGGTGCGCGCAACCAGGAACAGGATCTTGGTACGGATCTGCCCTTCTGAGGGCGTTCTCGTACCAAGATTCATCCGGTGCCACGATGCGGAACATCAATCTCGTAAGGGGAGACGGAGCGGTGTGACCGCTCCGGCACGTCGATGGAACCCACGGCGGTGCGACCCGCGCCACTCTCGATCGTGGAGCTGTGGTGCCTCAGATGTCCGCTGTGCGGACTTCGGGAGATGCCACGGCTCCGACATCGACGGATGTGTGGTGGCGCGCGACGAAGTCGCGGCGGGACGCGATGTCGCTGCGCGGCAGGACGGTGAGGTCGTAGCCGTGCATGGTGTAGGCGGCGACCATCGCCTCGTAGGTGCGGACAGCCTCGGCGAAGTCCTGCTGTCGCTCGCTGTCGGTGGCGTAGATCTGCGGCCAGGGCGGTGCGATGAACACCCGCCGGTGGTAGCGGAACTTCCGGGCCGCTGCTGTCACGTGCTCGGGAACAGGCCGGCCGAGCAGGAGGTGGTAGCCGACCAGATCCGGAATGCCCCGGTCGAAGAAGACGACCCCGGCGTGCCGGCCGGCCTGGCGGTAGGAGCGGATCTCCCAACTGAGCATGATTTCGGCGAAGAGCCCTGAGTCCTGGTTGTGCAGCGCCCGACCACCGATCGACATCTGGTCCTGGATGATCTGTCGGCCGGCTTCGTCGACGCAGGCGTGGCCGGCTTGCCGCAGGCTGTTGAGCAGCGTGGTCTTGCCCGCCCCGGGACCACCGGTGATCACCACGAACCTGCTGCTCATCTCGTCCTTCTCGCTTCTGATCTGGATGTCGGGGGAGTTCGCGCAGGGCCTGAGTCGCCTGGGAGCAGCCGGACGAGTCGGGTGCCGGCGGCCCGGCCCCGACTCAGCATCACCGCATCACGTCCGGTCGTCGAAGCGGCCGGCGCGGGTGGCGGCGACGAACCGGGTCCAGCTCGCCGGGCCGAAGCTCAACGTCGGCCCCCGCCGGTCCTTGGTGTCCCGCACCGCTACCGCGTCGGCGAAGCCAGCCACCTCGACGCAGTTGCCGTTGCCGCCTGATCGCGACGACTTGCGCCACACCCCGTCACGTTCCATGGGTCATCTCCTTCGCGATCTCCGTGATCAGCTCACGGGACTCATCCTCATCGAGCGCCCGCTCACCGAGCGAGCGCCACGCATCCTCATAGGTGCGGATCTCGTGTGGCTTGTCAAGGTAGACAGCGCCGCAGGGCCCGTCCATGTAGATCGTGGTCGGCTCCGGTTCCCGCACGTCGGTTGGGAAGTCGAGCATGGTGAAGGTTCCTGTAGACGCCCAGCGGTAGAGCCCGACGCCGAGCGGAAGCACTCGAATGCCGATGTTGTGCCGCTGACTGTTGACCACCAGGGCATTGAGTTGCTTGGCCATCGCGCCCGGAGCACGTAGCGGTCGACGCAGCACTGCCTCGCTGAGCACCACGTCGAGGTAGGGCGCGCGCGGAACTGCACGAGCCAGCAGCCGCTGGCGACGCAGGCGGACATCCACCTTCGCTTGTCGTTCAGCCTCGTTCAATTGAGGGTTGTCGGTGCTGATCACCTCGGTCATGTAGTCGACGGTCTGCAACAGGCCCGGTACCAAGTTGGCTTCGTGGTGGCGGATCTTCGTGGCGGCGGCTTCCAGCCCCACAAACAGCTTGAACCAGTCTTCGACCGCCTCGCCGTAGCTGTGCCACCAGCCGTGGGCCTTGGTCTCCCGGGCCAGCGCCCGCATCGTCTCGATCGTTTCGCTGGACGTGCCGTAGACCCGGCACATCGCCTCCACGTCGTTCGGATGCATGGGGACCTGGCCCGTTTCGTAACGCCAGATCCGGGGCGTCGACCATTCCAACTCCTTGGCCGCCGCGCTCACCGTGATGTGCGCGCTTTCGCGAATCTCCCTCAGATATCTGCCGAGTTGCCTACGCGGGACGGTGCTTCCCGAGTCGTCCACGTCATCTCCTTTGCTGCTGTCGCGTAAGGCACCTCATCCCTTGGTCCGCATTCTGCTGCAAAACATTGCCTGACGCCAGTAATGAATCGACCATTGTGGGCATGACCGACGCCCGTCCGGACCGCCTGCTCCCACACCACGTTCGCGCTGTCGTCTTCGACACGCGCTGGCGTGGGCTGGATCCGGTGCAGGTCCGCGACCATCTCGGCCGGGTGGCGGACGAACTCGAATGCCTGAATCGAGAGCTGATCACCGCGCGGACCCAGAACGACCGTGTGCGCCAGGCGCTACGCCAGTGGCAGTCCCAGCATCGCGCCTGCCGCCGCCGCGACCCGGACCTCCCGGACGGCACGTGATCGTGCCAATTCCACATTCGCAATTCCCACCTCGTCCAATCCGCGTGGAGGCGCCCGCCGATGTTTGCCGAACGCACCGACGCCTGGCGGCTTCCGTGACCGACGAGACGGATCGATTCTGGGCGGCGGTGGAGAATCGTTGTCCGGGGCTGCTGCCGGAGCGAGACGCGCCGCTGTTGCACGCCTCTCTGCGGCGGCTGCTCGAAGGCGGCGACGACCGCGCCGGGCGGGTGGCGTCGCTGCGGGTGCTCGGGTCCGCGTACCGAAGCTTCGGTCTGTGGCCCTGGCACGCGGCGGCGATCGGCGACGCCCTGCTGCCCGCGCCCGGCGTGCGCTGGTGGCGGGCCTGGCGGCTGATCGAGCGCACCGCCGCCCGTCTCGGCGACGGGCCGCCGTGGTGGCCGGTCGAGGTGATCGACTACGACCGGCCCGTCGACACCATCGCCATGCTGACGGTACGGCCGTGGCGGCGGCTGCCCCACCGACCCGGCCAGGCCGTCCCGGTACACACGCCGCGCCGGCCGGGACGGTGGCGGTGGCTGTCCCCGGCCAACGCGCCCCGCCCGGACGGCACGCTTGAGTTCCACGTCCGCGCCCTGCCCGCCGGCTCCGTCTCCCGCAGCCTGGTCGAGGAGGTACGCCCCGGCGAGCTGCTCCACCTCGGCGCGCCCGCCGACACCGGCCTGGAGTTGACCGAGGGCGACGGAGACTTGTTGCTTGTGGCCGGTGGCACCGGCCTCGCGCCCCTGCGCGCCCTTGTCGAACAGGTCGTCGACGCGCCGGGCGGCCGGCGGGTCACGCTGGTCCTGGGGGCACGTACGTTCACCGACCTCTATGACGCGATCGCCCTCGACAAGCTCCAACAGGCGCACGACTGGTTGACGATCGTGCCCGCCTTCTCCGACGACCCCGACGCCGGGCCGTCCGAGCGTGGCAGCGCCATCGCCCTGGCCAGCCGTCATCACCGGCCCGGCCAGGAGGTTTACGTGTGCGGCCCACCCGCCATGCTGGTGACCGCCCGCCGCTGGCTCGCCACTGCCGCCGTACCCATCGGCGAACGGCACCTGCCGACGATCGGCGAGCGATGACGGCCGGTCGGAAGCGAGCGACGACGTCAGCGCGCGGCCGGGGCGCCGCACCTCATGAGCCGACGCAGCGCGTCGAGTGCCACCGGGGCGAGCACGTCCGGATCCGTGGGGTCGGTCAGGTCGTGGCCCACGCCCGGCAGCACGACCCGGCCCGGCCCGCTCGTGTGCGCCCGCTCCAGCGCCACCGCCAGCGGCGTGGTGGTGTCGCAAGGGACCTGCGGGTCGATGGTTCCGCAGGTGAGCAGGGCCGGGGTCCGAGGCGGTAGCCGGCGCGCGACCGAGGCGGGGTCGACGGCGTCGATGGACTCCACGTAGCGCCGGCTGGGGCCGCCGAGGCCCTGGAAGAGCGCGGCGAGCGCCTGCGGCATGGCGCTTGTGTCGATCGGGCGGTGCGCCCGCAGGTCGGCGACCGCCTGGTCGACGGCGCGCCCGACGGCGCGTTGCTCCTCCGGGCTCATCTGACCGGCGGCGACGGCGGCGGCGAGCTGGTCGTGCAGTTGTCGGGCGAGCACGTCGAGGAACCGTTCCGCCAGGGGTTGCAGCAGCCCGACCCCGGCCGTACGAGGTTCGGCGGCGACCGCGACCATAAGTGCCGTCAGCGCGCCCTCGCTGTGCCCGATCGGGCGTACCGCTCGCCTGTCGACCTCGGGCTGGCGGGCGAGCAGCCGGTACGCGGCGTCGGCCTGGCGGACGAATGCGGGATAGTCGATCGTCTCCGGCTTGTCGGCGTAAGCGCCCAGCCCGGTCCGGCCCGTGCCGTACTTGTCGAAGCGCAGGCTGACGACTCCCTCGCCCGCCAGCGCATCGGCGAGTTTGGCCAGGGTGTGCGGGGTGAGCGCGGGCGGCTGGTCGCCGTTGCGGTCGGTGGGACCGCTGCCGGGCAGCAACAGCACGGCCGGCATCCGCTGCCCCCGGCGATGGGCGGGGAGGTGCAGGGTGCCGTACGTGATGGTCCCGTCCACGGTGAAGGTGATCTCACGGTCCGCGGCCGGGGTGACCGGCCTGGCTTGCGCGGCGCCGCTGGGAAGCACCCCCGCGACGATGCTGCCGACCAGGACGGCGCTGATGGCGGCCCGTCGGGCGAGCGGGATCATCGCGCCACCGCCTGCTCGATGAGGGCGACCGTGGCGGCCGGGTCGGCGACCTCCACCACCAGGCGGGCGTAGTGCTCGTCCGCGAGTTCGATGACGACGGCGCGGGCGCCGTCACGGATGTTCCAGAAGACGCGCTCACCGTCCTGGTGGAAGGTTCCGGCGGTGATCACTCCGGGCAGGTGCGTACCCGGCGCGCGAACGCCCTTGGGATCGGTGGCGATACCCGGGTCGGCGGTGGCGCCACGGACATTTGCCAACGGGATCACCAGGCGGCTCTTGAGCGACCACAACCGGTCCATCCCTTCGATCTCCACGACGACATCGTCGCCGTCGATGCGGACATTGGCCATGACAACGGTCCTTTCGCGCAAGTCCCGGCGACACCGGAAGCGGGGCGTGGTGGAGCACCGGCGCGGCAGCGTCGGGCGGGGAGAGGGTTCGGTTACGAGGGGTCGGCCGGTGCTGCCGCGGCGCGGGCCCGCAGTCGCTCACCCAGCAGCGCGTCCAGCCCGTTCGCGCGTGGGCGGTCAGCCGACGGCGCCCGTGGCAGGGCCTGTTCCAGTGCCTGCCACGCCTTGGCCACCAGGGCCGCCACCTCGACGTCGCTGGGGGCACGCTCGATCGCGGCCAGCAACAGCAGATCGAGTGTGGAGTCGTCGGCGACGTCCGCGCCGGCGGCGAGTTGCTCGGTAAGCGCTGGCAGCCGGTGCTCGATGTGCCACCGCAGGGCGGCGAGATAGAGCCCCCGCTTGCTGCCGAAGGTCTTGTAGAGACTGTTGCGGTGCACCCCCAACTGCTGGACGAGATCGTCGACGGACACCCCGTCGTAGGCCCGGCCGGCGAACAACTCGGCCGCCGCGGCCGTCACGACTTCCTCGTCGAAACCCCTCGGGCGACCCATGCCGAGAACACTAACCGTTTAGGAACGAGCAGTCAAGAACGATCGTTCCTCATTCGTGTGGGACTCATCAGAGTCGAGCGCCGCAGGGGCGGCCCGGTCAGTCGTGGCGGTGACGCACAATGTGGTCGATGTGGCGGAGCGTGTCCTCGCGGTCGTCCGCCCTGATCGAGTCCCAGAGATCCGCCAACCAGTAGAGCGAGCCCGACAGCATCCAGGCCCACCCGCGTACCCAGGTCGCCTCGTCGAACCCGAGCGCCTCCCGGTAGGCGGTCCGCGCGCGGGCGTCGAACAGACTCCAGCCCGGCCGCACCTCGACCGCCGGATCGCCCCGGCCGAGACCGCCGAAGTCGATCACTCCGGTGAGCCTGCCCCGATCGACCAGCAGATTGCCTGCCAGGAGATCGCCGTGCAGCCACACCGGCGGTTCGGACCACTCGTCCGCCGCCATCGCCTCGTCCCACGCCGCGGTCACGGCCCGCCCGTCGATCCGGTCGCCCAGCGCCGCGATCGAGCGGCGGGTCAGCTCGTCCCGTCGCACCAGCGGCACGCCGCGTTGGATCCCCTCCTTGACCGGCCCGCCCATCGGGTCGATCGCGATCATCGCGTGCACGAAGCCGGCGAGGTCGACGGCGAGGTCGGAGAGATCCCGCCCGACCTCCGGATTGTGCCCGTCCAGCCACGGGACGACCGTCCACGGCCACGGGTAGTCCCCGCCCGGCCGCCCGACCGCGATCGGCACCGGCACCGGCACCGGCAGGTGTGGCGCCAGCCGCGGCAACCAGGTCGCGTCGGTCGTCACCTGGTCGACCGCCCACCGCGCCCGCGGCAGCCGCGCCGTCAAGAAGTCACCGAGCCGGAACAGCGCGTTGTCGGTGCCGTTGAGCGGCTGCGCCACGACCGGCAGGCCCGACCACTCGGGGAACTGCTCGTCGATCAGGGCGCGCACCTGCTGGACCGTGACGACAATTTCTCCAGGGCGCATCGCGGGACCGTAGAACCCGCTCGATGTCCCGTCAATCGAGTTCGGGTCACGGCGCGCTGCGGGACGCCGCCACGGGCCGACCCGCGCCCACCTGCCCGCCGCCGGGGTCGTCGCCCCATCGTCCCCCGTGCACGACGTGGCGACGCCCCGGCGGCGGCGGTCAGCGGCCCCCGTCGAGGAAGGCGAGCGTGACGGCGGCGAACAGCGGCGAGTCGTGGATGTCGTAGTGGCTCAGGCCGGGCAGGATCGCCAGCGCGTGCCCGCCCGCCGGCCGGCCCTCGCCGGTCCAGCCGCCGTCGCGGAGCCCGCCGTCGAGCAGCTTGAACACCTCCACGTAGTGGCTCGGCGGAGCCATGTCGGCGTCGGCGGCGACCACGAGCGTCGGCACCCGCAGGCCGCGGACCTGCTCGGCGAAGTCGAAGTCCACCCGCATCGCCGCGCCGATCTTGTCGAGCAGCCGCGGGAAGTCCTCCGGACGGGGCGCCACCCGCTGGTACAGCTCGTACATCGGGGTGTCCCTCAGGAACTCGGCCACCGAGGCGTTCATCTGGCCCTGCTGCGCCAGCAGCTCCGGGTAGACCGCGTCGCGGCGGATGTGCGCCGACGCGGAGACCAGCCGGCCCACCTTCTCCGGGTGCCGGAACGCCACGTGCATCGCCACGCCACCGCCGAGGGAGTAGCCCACCAGGTCCGGCCGGTCCAGGCCGAGGTGGTCGATGAGCGCGGCGACGTCGTCGGCCATCAGCGCGACGTCGAGCGGCCGGTCGATGTCGGCGGTGCGGCCGTGCCCCTGGAGGTCGACCAGGATCACCCGGTGCCCGGCGGCAAGCGTGGGCAGGATCGGCGCGAACATCTCACCCGAGCCGAGCCCGCCGTGCAGCAGGATCATCGGCCGGCCCGCCCCGTGCGACTCGACGTAGAGGCGGATGCCGTTGACGTCGGCGTACCGCCCGGGGGCGCTCGTCTCGATGGTGGCCATCGGATGCTCCTTCGCACGTTCCCTGCTGACGACTGATGGACCGGACCCGCCCGGCGAACTCATCGGTGCGCGCCACCCGAATTCCGGGTGCTCGCGTTCGCGCAGCATATGGGCTAGTTTCGAACAGGTGAGCGAGGTGGCGAGCGTCCCCGTGGAGACGCAACTTGAGGCGTACCGGTCGGAACTGACCGGCTACTGCTACCGGATGCTGGGCTCGGCCTTCGAGGCCGAGGACGCGGTGCAGGACACCTTCGTCCGGGCCTGGCGCAACTTCGACCGGTTCGAGGGGCGGTCCGCGCTGCGGACCTGGCTCTACCGGATCGCGACGAACGTCTGCCTGAACATGACCGCCAGCGCACAGCGCCGGGTCCGGCCGATGGACCTCGGCCCGGCCGGCAGCGGCACCGCGACCCACCCCGGCGAGCCTCGGCCGGAGCAGATCTGGCTCGGCCCGATGCCGGACGACCGGGTGCTGCCCTCGGCCGGCGACCCGGCCGAGGTGATCGCCGGGCGGGAATCCGTCCGGCTGGCGTTCGTCGCGGCGTTGCAGCACCTCCCGCCGAAGCAGCGGGCCGTGCTCATCCTGCGCGAGGTGCTTGCCTGGTCGGCGCAGGAGGTCGCGGAGCTGCTCGACACCTCCGTGCCGAGCGTCAACAGCGCGCTGCAACGCGCGCGGGCCACGATCGCGTCCGCCGACACCGCCGCCGACGTGCGCCGGCCGCTCGACGAGGAGCAGCAGGCGCTGCTGACCCGCTACGTGCGGGCGTTCGAGGCGTACGACCTCACGGCGCTCACCGAACTGCTGCACGAGGACGCGACGCTGTCGATGCCGCCGGTGCCGCTGTGGATGCGCGGGCCCGACCACATCACGGCCTGGATGACCGGCACGGGCAGCGGTTGCCGCGGCTCGCGCCTGATCCCGGTGGCCGCCAACGGGATGCCGGCGTTCGGGCAGTACCGGCGCGATCCCGACTCAGGGCACGTGCCCTGGTCGCTGATCGTGCTCGGGCTCTCCGGCGGCCGGATCACCTCGCTCAACCACTTCCTCGACACCGACCGCCTGTTCCCGCTCTTCGGCCTGCCGGACCGGCTCGAAGAGGGCGTCGGCCAGCCCGAGCAGGCCGGCCAGGTCGCGTAGGCCGACACCCGCGCCGCGGACCTCCAGCCGCCACCCGAACCGCCGGGCGGTCAGCCGGAGCCGGGCCAGGACCTCGACCGTGACCAGGTCGGGCCGGGTCACCGCGGACACGTCGCAGACCACCACACCCCGGTCGCGACCGCGTACCGCCTCGGCCAGCTCGGCGCAGCGGACCGCGATGTCCGCGCGGGTCGGCGTCTGATCGGCCAGCCGCAGCACGAGTGTGGTCACCCGGATTGGACCGCCGTACGGCCCGAATCTCATCGCTCATGGAAGGCGAGGACCATGACCACGTACGTCCGGATCGGGTTGCCACGATGGAGCCGGCGGCGCGATCCGGTGGCCCTGCGCGTGGAGATCACCGCGTGGGCGACCTCGCCGGCCATGCGCGACCTGGTCGAGTGCTTCGAGGAGAGATGGCCGACCGGTGACGTGCTCCTCGGGCTGGCGGAGATCTCGGCCCGGCACTGGGACTTCCGCCGGGGCGGCGAACGCGCCACCGCCCTGCGCCGGGACTTCACCCCGGACGTGACCGAGCGGGTGCGCGCGGCGGTCACCGCGCTCGGCCTGCGGCACCGCGACACGCCGAGCCGGGACCGGTACGAACACGTCCTGATCCACGGCGGCCTGCTCCGCAGTTGCCTGATCCGGGCCCGGCACGCGGCGGCGCTGCTCGACGACCGGATCACCAGCGGCACGGTGTGCGGCCTGGGCAGCCACCGTCCCACCTCGACGCAGGAGCGGACCCTGGCGGCGGACCTGGGCGTCGTCGCCTGCCCCACCGAGTTCGCCGCCATGGACGTCGCGCTCCGGGCCGCGTTCCCGGGTTCCCGCAAGCGCGGCGACCTCGGCGGGCCTACCCTGACGCGCGACTACGACACTCCAGACGGCCGGCGGTTCACCGTGCTCGCCGCGTCGTCGTCCGACCCGAACCGGCGGGCCAACACCGCCGACACGTGCGCGTACTGGGCTTCCCAGGCCCGGCCGAAGCCGGGGGAGAGCATCCTCCTGATCACCACCGAGCACTTCGTACCGTTCCAGCAGGCGGACGCCATCCGGACGCTCGGCATCCCGTACGACTGCACGGTGGAGACGATAGGTGTCGACCCGGCGGCGGTGCCGGATGCGCGCCTCCGGCAGCCGCTGACCACGGCCGAGTATCTCCAGGAGACCCGGTCGGCCATCCGGTCGATGTGGACGCTGCGGGACGCGGTGACGACGTGACCCCGGCCGGCAATTTACTCAGGTCATCTTGCCGGATGCAGTTACATCGACGTTAACTGCTATACCAATCATCGGTGGGCGGCTATATGATCCCCGGTAGCTCGCCCCGTAGCCTCACGAAACAGCAGCTCCAGCACGCCTCAGGCCGCGCTCCGCACCGCGTGCTCCGCGTTGGTGGCGGTCCGATCCGCCGCGCCGAAAAAGGCGCGGGTAATTGCCGGGCGCTGCGCCAGCCTGCCGGAAAGGTGGGAACGGATGACAGCGATCCCGTCCTTGGTCATCGGCATCGCGTCCTCGGCGACCGAGCGCCGGCAGCTCGCCCAGCTACTCGGCGGCACCGAGACGTTCCTGATCGTCTCCAGCGCGCACCAGGCCCGCCGGTTCCTCGACCTGGTCCGCCGTTCGGCGGTGACGCCGGTCTCCGTACCCTCGATCGACGCCGACGCTGTTCCGCCGGTCGATGCCGATCCGCCGGTGGATGCTGCTCCGTTGGTGGATGCTGGCTCGCCGGTCGCCGGCTCCGTACCCGCACCTTCAGGTGTGGGTGGTCGGGCTGTCGACGCCGGGGCGCCGGGTGAGCTGCCAGGGCTGGAGTTGGCCGTCGACTCCGACCGGCGGGTGTTGCGCTGGCGGGAGCGGGAGGTCGGATTGACGCCGCTGGAGCACGACCTGCTGGTCTGCCTCGTCGGGACTCCGGGCCAGGTGTGGACGTACGCGCGACTACATCGCGCGGTCTGGGGCAACGATCATCTCGGCCGGGGCTCCGACATGCATTCGGTGGTCCGCCGCATCCGGCACAAGCTGGGCCGCCTGGACGCCGCCGCGACGATCCACGCCGTCCGAGGCGTCGGCTTCCGCCTAACCCCCGCCTAACTCGAAAATCGACCGTAACTTGACGTGCGGCAGCATCCCGTGTCGCGAAGCGGCGCGGGATGGGTCTTGTTGGGTGGTGCGTTAGGCGGCGAGGT
>NZ_JAXCFT010000005.1:0-451493 GCF_056150385.1 Micromonospora marincola
GACCAGGCCGACGAATCCCCTTCAGGACAGCAACGTCGGTCAGGCGGTGAGTCAGACCAGGCCGGGTGACCCCACCCCTCCATCCTCACTGTCAGGCGGCGGGCGTGGGCTGGGGGGTTGGGATTTGGGTGGGGGTGGGGCGGCCGTCCTGAGCGGGGGTGAGCAGGGGGCGCAGCGACAGGGCCAGCAGTGAGGCGGCCAGGCAGCCGCCCACCACGACCGCCACCCAGACCCGGCCGTTCGCCGCGCCGATCAGCGGCCCGGCGGTGACCGGACCGACGACCCCGCTGATTCCGAAGATCATCGAGCTCATGGCGTTGTACCGGCCGCGCAACTCGTCTGTGGCAAGCGCGTTTGTCAGGGCGGGCATGACCGGCGACAACATCGTCTCGCCGAACCCGAAGATCGCCGAGCAGGCCACCACGCCGAGCGCCGCCAGCAGCGCGTTGCCGCCGCCCACCACACCTGCCGCGCCGAGAACAAGCCAGGCGCCCGCGAACACCGCGCCGACCGCCGCAAGCGCGCCGGTCCGGCTGCGCCCCTCCATCCGGCGGATCACCAGCAGTTGGGAGAGCACGATCATCACGGTGTTGGCCGTGAGCGCCCAGGCCACCACGCGCGGCGTCACCTCCACGACCCGGACCGAGTACGCGGCGAAGCCCACCTCGATCTGCGCGTACCCGCAGGTGGTGAGCACCAGGCCGAAGAGGACGAGCCGGCGGAACGGCCGGTCCCGCAGCACGGTGAGGTAGCCGCCGGCGGTCGCCGACGCCGCGCCGGCCCCGCCCGCGACCGGCCGGCGCCCCACGTGCGGCAGCGTGAGCAGGATCAGAGCCGGCGTCAGGTAGCTCACCGCGTCCAACAGGTAGATCGCCTGGAAGGTGACCGGGCGGGCCACGTCGACCACCGCGCCGGCGATCAGGCCGCCGGTGCCGATGCCCAGGTTGAGCAGCGCGAAGTTGAGCCCGAAGACCCGCTGCCGCTCACCGTCGCCGGTCAGCGAGGCGAGGATGGTGTTCTGCCCGGCCCAGATCGCCGAACTGCCGACCGCGACGAGGGTCATCACGCCGAACGCCGACGCGGTCGAGTCGACAAGCCCCAGCGAGGCGGTGCCGACCGCCTCGACGACCAGGCAGGGCAGCACCACCCGGCGTGCGCCGAACCGGTCGATGAGCGTGCCGCCAAGCGGCGACAGGGCAAGCGTCACCGCGCCGAACCAGCCGATCACCAGGCCGGCGCGGGCATCTGTCAGGCCACGCACGTCGGTGAGGTAGATGAACAGGAACGGCAGGGTGAGACCGCGCCCGACGGCGGAGAGCAGGGTGCCCAGGAGGATCCGGCGGGCTTCGGGACGAGCGGGCAGGGCGCGGCGCAGCATGGTTGGGATTCTGGGCGGCGGGTACGACGATCGCGACCCGTTTACCTCCGACCCGGGTGGACACGGAGCACGTCACACCCGTCTGCGATGCTGGCGCGGTGTCCAGCACCTGGCGTCATCTGCCCGCCCCGGCCCGCGAGATCGCCGTGACCGCCACCGACGCGGTCGACGCGGCCCGGGCGCGCGACGCCGAGGCGTACCGGCCGGCCGTGGAACGACTCGCCGCCGCCGACCGGGCCGGGCTGGTGCTCGGCGGCGTGGTCCGGCTGCTGCTGGAGCAGGGGCATCCGGACGGGTTGGACGGCGACGACGTCCGCCAGGTGCTGGAGCGCTGCGTCCGGTCGAGCGCGACGTGGTGGCCCGAGGTCGACCCGCACGTCCTGCTGGTGCTGCTGGCCGGCGCTCTCGGCGTCTACGACCCGGGCGACGACGACAACCCGCCGGACCCGGCGTCGGTGGCCCGGCACGCCCCGCTGCTCGTCGCCGACCTGCTGGCGGTCACCGGTCGCCCGCTCGCCGACTACCTGACCGCGGCGTTCACCGAGGTCGCCCGCACCGAGCTGCACGACTGAGGGTGCGTTCGGGCCGGCGGCGACCGGTCGCGGCGTCGCGGCGTCCGGTCACGGGCTGGCGGCGAGGAAGACGAACGCGGCCAGCAGCACCAGGTGCACGCCGCCCTGGAGCACGGTGGCCCGCCCCGGCACCACGGTGAGCACGGCGGTCACCGCGGTCAGCGCCAGCAGCGTCATCTGGGTGCCACCCAGGCCCAGCAGCAGCGGGCCGTCCAGCCAGATCGAGGCGATGGCGATCGCCGGGATGGTCAGGCCGATGCTTGCCATCGCCGAGCCGAGGGCGAGGTTGAGGCTGATCTGCACCCGGTCCCGCCGGGCCGCCCGGGCGGCGGCGAGCGTCTCCGGCGCCAGCACCAGCAGGGCGATGATCACCCCGACGAACGCCTGCGGCAGGTTGGCCGCCTGGACGGCGGTCTCGATCGCCGGAGAGACGGTCTTCGCGTCGCCGACCACCGCCACCAGGGCCACGACAAGCAACGCCAGGCTGGCCAGGGCGGTACGCGTGGACGGCGGCTCGGCGTGCCCGTCGCCGTCCCGGTCCTCGGCCAGGATGCTGCCCTCCTGGGTGACCGGGAGGAAGTAGTCCCGGTGCCGGCCGGTCTGCACCATCACGAACAGCAGGTAGAGGGCGAGCGACGCGACCGCCGCGAAGGCGAGCTGGGCGGGGGAGAACTCCGGACCCGGTCGGCTGGTGGTGAACGTCGGCACCACCATGCTGAGCGTGGCGAGGGTGGCCACGGTGGCCAACGCCCCGCCGGTGCCCTCCGGGTTGAACACCGCCACCTGCCGGCGCAGCGCGCCGAGCAGCAGCGACAGGCCGAGGATGCCGTTGCAAGTGATCATCACGGCGGCGAAGACGGTGTCCCGCGCCAGCGCCTGCGTCTTGTCCCCGCCGCTGATCATCAGGGTGACGATCAGACCGACCTCGATCACGGTGACCGCGACGGCCAGCACCAGTGAGCCGTACGGCTCACCCACCTTGTGCGCCACCACCTCCGCGTGGTGGACGGCCGCCAGGACGGCGACCGCGAGCAGGGCGGCCACCACGAAGATCAGTACGCCAGGTAGTTCCCGACCCCAGGTGAACACGAGCAGGAGCACCGCGACCACGGGCGCGACGGTGGTCCAATCGGTCAGGCGGGACCGGATCATGGCTGGCATGCGTCCTACTTTGCCAGGTGGGCCGATCAACGGCCCACAGCCGGGCGCACGGGCCGCCGCGTCGCCGGGCTCGCCGATTCCCTTCTGCCAAGTGAGTCCGCGAGTTAGGATGAACCTGCGCGACCCCGTTCGACGAAAGAGCCCCTGGGCTCTGGCGAGAGCCTAGTTGGGCGGGGGTTCGTGCTGTCGGGGCTAGGGGCTAGTAGTAGTGTGTCTTGCCCGACGCCCAGAGATCGTATTCGTAGCGGATCTTCGGGCGGATCATCTCAAGGTAAGTCTCGTCGCCTCGCTCTCGCCTGCGGGTCACTGCCCAGGTGCAGTAGTCCGCAGCTTGCAGGGCAAAGTCGCTTGAGCACGGCCAGAAGGCAAGGCTGCGTTTGACCCGGTAGCTCACGCACTGGGTGAGGACATCCTCGATCGCCCCACGGAAGGCTTTGCGAGTCTTCTTGGTGCCGAGTTCGGCCGCCACGATCAGCGCCTCGTCGTCCTGGGCGAAGAGTCTCGGTGCGAGCCACTTGAGGTGGTAGTACCACGCGTACTGGTAGAAGATCGCGTCGGTCCGGTGGATGTGTGGCTGCGCCTTCGACTTCTCAAGCAGCGTCACGTCGAACTGGAAGTCGATCGATGACAGAGCGGCAAACACGGCTACCCGGACGTCGTGAGAGTCCTTCGTGGCATGGAAGTAGGAGTCGAGGCCATGGTTCCGGAATGCCAGCTCGTCGCGGAGGGCTGCCAGCGTCGCCCGAAGCTTCCGCAGCTCCGCCTCGTCGATGACCAGGGTTCCGACCGCGAAGTACTTCGAGATGTTCGGCCCCTTCGTGAAGGACAGGTCACCACTCTCATCCGAGAAGAGGAAACGGCGGGCCACCATGCCACTCCGAGGGTGAGACGAGGGGGGACCTCATCGTAGTATCTGGCCCGTTACGCTGTGTTCATCCACGCCGAGACATCCGACTGCCACCTTTCCCGCCGCATCACGAGGAACAGTGAGCACCGGGAACGGGTCAAGGCCCCTCCGTGGAGGGGCCTTGACCGTCATCTACCTCTGGTCGGGGTGGCCGGATTCGAACCGACGACCTCTTCGTCCCGAACGAAGCGCGCTACCAAGCTGCGCCACACCCCGAGGCGTGCCGACAAATACTAGCCCACCCGTCCCCCGGATCAAATTCGGTATCCCCTGCCGCGGCAGGGGAGCGGTTCAGCGGGGGATCAAGGTCAGGATGCTCGCTTCGGGGCGGCAGGCGAAGCGGATCGGCGCCGTCGGGTGGGTGCCCAGCCCGGCGGAGACGTGCAGCCAGGAGTCCGAGCCGGGCCAGCGGTGCAGGCCGCGCGCCATCGACCGGGGCAGCCCGCAGTTGGTCACAAGCGCGCCGTACCCGGGTACGCAGACCTGCCCGCCGTGGGTGTGCCCGGCGAGCAGCAGCCCGAAGCCGTCGGCGGTCATCCGGTCCAGCACGGCCGGCTCCGGCGAGTGGGTCAGCGCGATCGACAGCGCGCCGGGGTCGCTCACCGGCCCGGCCACCGCGTCGTAATCGTCGCGTTCGATGTGTGGGTCGTCCACGCCGACCAGCTCGATCTCCCGCCCGCCCGCCTTCAGCGTGGTGCGGGCGTTGTTCAGGTCCGCCCAGCCCGCGCCGGTGAGGATGCCGCGCAGTTCCTCGTACGGCAGCGGCACGCCCTCGGCGTACCCGCGGTCGGGCAGGAAGTAGGTGAACGGGTTCTTCACGACCGGGCCGGTGTAGTCGTTGGAGCCGAACACGAACGCCCCGGGCAGGTCGAGCAGCGGCTGGAGGGCGCGCAGCACGCCGGGCACCGCCTCCGGGTCGGCCATGTTGTCGCCGGTGACCACCACCAGGTCGGGGTCGAGCGCGGCGAGTGAGGCCACCCAGTCCTGCTTACGCCGCTGGTTGGGCATCATGTGCAGGTCCGACAGGTGGAGTACCCGCAGCGGCTCGGCGTCGGTCGGGAGCACCGGCACGTCGTACCGGCGGAGGGTGAACAGGTTGCGCTCGACGAGCGACGCGTATGCCAGGGTGGCCGTGCCGACGGCGGCGGTTCCGGCCGCGAGCCGGAATAGTGTGCGCTTTCGCATGGTGTTCAGGGTAGTTTGACCGTCCATGAGCACGCTGAAGGACCGTCTCACCACCGACATGCGCGCCGCCCTGAAGGCGCGCGACGAGCTGACCACCTCCACGTTGCGGATGGCTCTCGCGGCCGTCGGCAACGCCGAGGTCGCCGGCCGGGAAAAGCGCGAGCTCAGCGACGACGAGGTGCTCGCGGTGCTGACCAAGGAGGCGAAGAAGCGGCGCGAGGCGGCCACGGCGTTCGCCGACGCGGGGCGCGCCGAGCAGGCCGGCAAGGAGACCGCCGAGGGTGCGGTGCTGGAGCGCTACCTGCCGAGGCAGCTTCCCGACGACGAGCTGGCCGAGCTGGTCTCGGGGGCGCTCGCCGCGGGCGGCTTCACCGGCAAGGGGCAGATGGGCCCGGCCATGAAGGCGGCCCAGGCCGCGGTGGCCGGCCGGGCCGAGGGGGGCCGGGTGGCCGCCGAGGTACGCCGGCAGCTCGGCCTCTGAGGCTCTGACGAAACGACAAACGGGCGGGCACCCGCTGGGGTGCCCGCCCGTTTGTCGTCGTTCTCCGGTCAGCGGCGTCCAGGCCGCCCGTTGCCCGGGTTCGGTGGTGTGCCCGGCCCGGTGGAGCCGTCCGGTTTCGGCGCGCCCTGGCCGGAGCTGACCTCGATCAGGACCACGCCGCCCTTGATGGTGCGCCCGTCCGGGCTGGTGCCGGCCGCGCTGCCGGCCGGGCACTCCGACGGCACCCGGTTGCTGGAGACGACCGGCTCGAAGCCGGCGCCCTTGATCCGCGACTTGGCGGTGTCGACCGACTCGCACTTCACGCCGGGGATAGAGCGCTGGTCACCCATGACGATCTTGCCGCTCGGCGGGGTGAAGTTCTTCCGCTCCTTGCCCTTCATGGCGTCGCGCAGCGTCTCGTAGACGGCCGGGTTGATGCCGTCCTTCACGTCGTGGCCCATCTTCTGGTTGGTCTGTGCCCAGTCCGGGTCGGCCATGATGCCGGCGACCGCGTACTGCTTGGTCATGGCGACCAGGGCGGAGGTCTTCTCCGAGTCGGTGGTGCCGGACTTGCCGGCCACCGGCGCCTTGACGATGTCGTGCACGTTGCCGGCGGTGGCGGTGCCGCACTTCGAGGTGCTGGAGTGGTCGCCGACCGGGCAGCGGGCGGCGTCCACGGCGGCGCGGGCCACCTCGGTGCTGATCCGCTGCTCGCAGCGCGGGTTGGCGATGTCGAGCTTGTCGCCGTCCGGCCCGCGGATCTCCTGCACCGGGATCGGCTCGCAGTATTTGCCGTCGGCGGCAAGCGTGGCGTACGCGTTGGCGAGTTCCAGCGGGGTGGTCTGCGAGACGCCGAGGCTGAACGCGCCCCACTGGTGCGAGTCGGCCGCGAGCGCGGCGTCGTCCGACGAGCGGAACGTGATGCCGAGCTTCTGCGCCGCCTTGACCACGTTCTCCGCGCCGACCCGCTGTTGAAGGTCGATGAAGAACGTGTTCACCGAGAAGCCGAAGCCGCTCCACATGTTGTGCATGCCGGCCATCGCCGGGTTGGCGTTGGTCGGGCAGTATTTGCTGGTGCCCGGGCAGGCCGCCGGGGAATTGAACTTGACCGGGTAGTCCGACTTGAACACCGGCTGCGCGTTGATCGGGTAGCTGAGCGGATAGCCCTTCTCTAGCGCGGCCACCAGCGTGAAGATCTTGAAGGTCGAGCCGGCCTGGTAGCCGGCGATGCCGGGGCCGCCGGTGATCAGCGGGTTTACCGTGTTCGGGTAGTTGCCCCGGATGCCCTTGCGCGCCTTCTTCGGCTCGCTGGCGAGCTTGTTCTGCGGGTGCTTCGGGTCGTCGATCTTGAACTTGCGGTTCGTCGCCACGGCGCGGACCCGGCCGGTGCCGGGCTCGATGACGGCCACCATCCGGGCCGCCTTGCTGCTCTCGCTCAGGTGGTTGCGGACGGCCCTGTCGGCGGCCTTCTGCGCCTGCACGTCCATGCTCGTGACGATGGTGTAGCCGCCACTCTTCAGCCGCCGCTCGCGGTCGTACGTGGTGCCGCCGAACGTCTCTTGCCCGAGCCACCAGCGGTAGAAGAAGTCGCAGAAGAAGCCCCAGGAGTTGGTGCTGGTCTGGACGCAGCCGTTCGGCGTGCGCTTGTCCTTCACCACCAGCTTGATCTTCTTGGCGGCGTCCGCCTCCGCCTGGGTGATCGCGCCGATCTGCACCATGTTCTGGATGACGTAGTCGCGCCGGCCGACCGCCTCCGGGTAGCCGGCCTTGGTGGTCGGGTCGAACGCGGTAGGCGCCTTCACCATGCCGGCGAGCATGGCCGACTCCTGGATGTCGAGCTTGCTCGGCGGCTTGCCGAAGTAGACCTGGCTGGCGGCGTAGATGCCGTACGCGCCGTTGCCGAACGCGGCGATGTTCAGGTAGCGCTCCAGGATCTCGTCCTTGGACAGCTCCTTGTCGACCTGGAGCGCGAGGCTCATCTCGCGCAGCTTGCGGGCGCTCGTGTCCTCGGTGGCGGCGACCACGTCGGCCGGGTGGGTGGCCGAGTAGGAGATGGCCAGCCGGACGTACTGCATGGTGAGCGTCGACGCGCCTTGCTGGGAGGAGCCGGACGACTGGTTGTTGACGAACGCCCGGGCCACGCCGTTGAGGTCGACGCCGTTGTGCTTGTAGAACTCGTGGTCCTCCGCCGCGATGAGGGCCTTCCGCATGATCGGCGAGACGTCCTTGAGCCCGACGTCCTTGCGGTTCTCGTCGTACATGGTCGCAAGCGGCGTCTTGCCGTCCGAGGCGAGCAGGTAGGTGATCTGCGGGGCCCGGGCCACCGTCAGCTCCTTGGGCAGCGCGCCGAATGTCTCGGCGCCCGCCTTGGCGGCAAGGCCGGACATCGCCACCGCGGGGAAGGCCGCCGCGGCGACGACCACGCCGGCCAGCAGGCCACAGATCAGCAGCGATGCGGCGTTGGTAAAGACATTGTGGTCACGTTTCCGCATCCAGGTCACCTCGACAGGGTACGCGAGCAGGGAACGGCCGGCGCACGGGGAACTTTCCCCATTTCCATCACGCGCCGGCCTCGTTGTGCTAAACGCACGAGCCCCGGTCCGGGGTTGCGTGAGATCCGCAGGAAGTCGTCGCCGATCTCGGGGAGCGGCGCGGCGTTTGTCCGAACCGGGGACGGGTAGTCGGCCGGCGCTGGCCCGGTAAGCCGGGAGTGTCCGGAATGATAGATTTAGCCGACAACGTTGCGTAATCACACGACTACACAGCATGATGATGACGGCCGGACGACCGGGGGGAAGTTCGGGCCGCTCGCACGAAGTCGGTAGGCACTGCAAGGGGGGACGAGTACAGATGGGCATGATCACTGACTGGCCGTCACTGGCGGCATGTCAGAACGGGGACCCGGACGCGTTGTTCGTACAGGGCGCCGAACAGAACGTGGCGAAGAGGATCTGCCGGAGCTGCCCAGTTCGGTACGAGTGCCTGGCCGACGCGCTCGACAACCGGATCGAGTTCGGGGTGTGGGGCGGCATGACCGAACGCGAACGACGTGCGCTGCTGCGCCGTCATCCGCAGGTGACAAGCTGGCGCAAGATGTTCGAGGCCGCCATGAAGAAGAACGCCAAGGACAAGTCCGGCAAGGACAAGGTTTTGGTCACCACCGCCACCTGACCGTCGGCCGGCCGGCCGGTTCACCGCCGGCTGATCGCCTCGCCGATCGTCCGCAGCCCGTCGACGTCGTGCACGTCGGCGGGCTGCGCCGTCACCGACACCGCCGGCACCGCCGGGAACGCCTCGGTGAACCGGGCCGCCACCCGCTGCTCGCGTACCGCCTGCTGGGCCAACGCGGCGTGCGCGCGCAGCACCTCGGCGGCGCCCTCGTGCCCGCCGGAGGCCGACAGCCGCTCCGCGGCGGCCAGGCTCCGCTCCGCGGACAGCCCCGCCGCCGCCGGCCGGTGCACCCGGTTGAGCACGAGCCCGGCCAGCGGCATCCGCTCGTCGCGCAGCCGGCCGGCGAAGTAGGCGGCCTCCCGGACCGCGTCCGGCTCCGGCGCCGCGACAAGCAGGAACGCGGTCTCCCCGGCCTGGAGGATCCGGTACGTCTGCTCGGCCCGCTGCCGGAACCCGCCGAACATCGAGTCGAGCGCGGCGACGAAGCCGGACAGGTCGGTGAGCAGTTGCGCGCCGAGCACCTTCTGCACCACCTTCGAGAACATCCCGAAGCTCGCCGTGACCAGGCTGAACATGCTCCGCCCGCCACTGCGCGCCGGGGCCAGCAGCAGCCGCAGCATCCGGCCGTCGAGGAACCGGGACAGCCGGGCCGGCGCGTCGAGGAAGTCGAGCGCGGAACGGGACGGCGGGGTGTCCACCACAATCAGGTCCCAGTCGCCGCGGGCGTGCAACTGGCCCAGCTTCTCCATCGCCATGTATTCCTGCGTGCCGGCGAAGGTGGAACTCATCGCCTGGTAGAAGGGGTTGGCGAAGATCTCCGCCGCCTTCGCCGGGTCGGTGTGCTGGAGCACCACGTCGTCGAACGTGCGCTTCATGTCGAGCATCATGGCGTGCAGCTCACCGCCGCTGGCCTCGACGTCGATGCCCTTGACCTGGCGCGGCGTGTTGTCCAGCTCGGTCAGCCCGAGCGACTGCGCGAGCCGGCGGGCCGGGTCGATGGTGAGCACCACCGTCCGCCGGCCGTGCCGCTCGGCCGCCCGGAGCGCCAGCGCCGCGGCGGTGGTCGTCTTGCCCACACCGCCCGCCCCGCAGCAGACCACGATCCGCACGCCCGGGTCGGCGAGGATCTGGTCGACGTCCAGCGGAGGCGCCGCGTCTTCGGAAGGCACCAATCGAGCGTATCGGTCCCGAGGGGCTCTCTGCTCCGTGCCGGCCGCAGGTGTGAGTCAATCCGCCCGGACGAGCGCCTCGGCAAGCGTCTCCAGCCCCGCCCGGTCGACCCCGTCGGGCAGCAGCGGCAGCTCGGTCAGGGGCAGTTCCAACTCCACCAGGTCGCCCCGCAGCGAGTCCTCCAGGTCGCGGCGTACCCGCTGGTCGCGGGCCTCCTCGGCGAGGCCCGCCACGGTCCGCGCGTCGGTGGGCAGGCCGGCGGCGGCCAACCCCCGCTTCAGCTCCGCGGCGGTCACCGGCCGGCCGGCCGGGACCGGCGGACGGACGGCGTTCACGATCACCCGGCCGACCGGGAAGCCCAACTGGGTCAGGTCGGCCACCGCGTCGAGCGTCTCCTGGACCGGCATCTCCTCCAGCAGCGTCACCACGTGCACCGAGGTCATCGGCGAGCGGAGCAGCGCGGACACGCCCTCGCTCTGGGTCTTGATCGGGCCGACCTTGGCGAGCCGGGCGGTCTCCGCCGTGACGTTGAGGAACCGCCCGATCCGCCCGGTCGGCGGGGCGTCCAGCACCACCGCGTCGTACGCCCGGCGCGACCCGCTGGTGCGCGTGGTGGCCTCCTTGACCTTGCCGGTGAGCAGCACGTCCCGCAGGCCCGGGGCGATCGTGGTGGCGAAGTCGATCGCACCGAGCTTGCGCAACGCCCGGCCGGCCGCGCCGAGCTTGTAGAACATGTCCAGGTATTCGAGGAGGGCCTCCTCGGCGTCGACCGCGAGGGCCCGCACCTCACCGCCGCCGGGGGCGTCGGTGAGGTGCCGCTCCTCGTACGGCAGCGGGTCGGTGTCGAAGAGCTGGGCGATGCCCTGCCGCCCCTCCACCTCGACCAGCAGGGTGCGCCGGCCCCCGCCGGCCAGCCCGAGGGCCAGCGCGGCGGCCACGCTTGTCTTCCCCGTGCCGCCCTTGCCGGTCACCACGTGCAGGCGGCCCGGCCATCTGCCGGCGGACTCGGCCGGCTGCTCACTCGCTGCCACCCGTCGAGCCTAACCAGCCGGCGGGATCAGGCGACCTCGCAGACCCACCAACCCGTCTTCCGCACCACGGTGAAGCGCAACTCCTGGTCGGCGACCTTCTCGTCGGCGGTGGTCATGGTGACCCGGGTGGAGACCGTGGCGCGGTCCCCGGTCTGGTTGTCGACGGTCGGGTTGGTCCAGCGGAAACGCGGGTTCTGGTATTGCCCGGCGTACTTCTGCACCTCGGCGACCTTGGCGGCGATCCGCTCGTCGTCGCGGGCCGCGGAGCAGACGAACGTGGCCGCCTTCTCGACGTCCTGCTCCTGGTAGACGGCCTTGAGGAAGCCGTCCACCGCGACCTGCGGCTCCTCCGCGCCCCGGCCGTCCTCGCCGTTGCGGAGGGCGAGGAACGCGGCCGTGCCGCCGCCGCCGCAGAGCAGGACCGCCGCGACAAGCACGATCGAGACGATCAGCAGGGACCGGCGTTTGCGCGGGTGCGCCCCGGGTGGGTACGGCGGGTGGCCCGGTGGCGGTGTGGCCGCGTGTGACGGCTGGCCGGGACCGGTCGGTGGGGTGGCTCCAGCGGACACCGGTTGCGGGATCGGGTCGCCGGGCGTGCCGGTGGTGCCACCGGCGGGCGGTTGGGTCATCGGACTCCCCCGGGTTGCGGCGCGCCCGTCGCCGCCCCAGGCGACGGGCACGGGTCGAGGTGGTGGGCGGGCGAGCGACCGCGACCGCCCAGTCCGGAAGGGTAGCGGTCGGCGGGCCACTTGCCAGCCCCGCGTGCACGGCGTGCCGGATGCGAAACCGCCATCGCGTTTCGGACCAGGCTTGTGTCGCATATGTGACTTACTGTGACCAGGCGTGCGCGTCCCGTTGTCGAAGCGGGTGGGCACGCCCTACGTTCGTCGCGAAGCGGTGACCGGACCGAGGGAGGCCGAGCCGCAGGGTGGTGTTGATGAGCAGGTATGACGCCCGGAGGCAGCGCATGCGCGACGCGGAGAACGTTCCCCGAGCCCAGTTTCCCCCCGGCGACCGGGCCGCGCGACCCGGCGACGCCGACGGTCCCGGCGCGGGGACACCGTTCAACGAGCGCTCGTACCGACCCGCGGCGGAGGTGGTCCGGACGCTGGTCCGGCCGGCCGTGCGGGGTCGGGACGAGGAGGAGCCCGGCTACGTCATCCACCTGCCGGTGCGGGTGCCCGACCTGGCCTCGGCCACCGCGCTCGCCGGCGTCGTGGCCACCTCGCTCGGCTTCCTCGCCGAGTTGGACGCCGGCGAGACCACCGTCTCCACCGCCGACGACCAGAACAACAGGCACCGCGTCTTCTGCGACCTGTTGCTCGCCGACCGCAGCCGCTGCCCGCAGCGCTACGAGCACGAGGGGCCGTGCGGCGAGCCGCCCGCCCCGGAGCAGCGTCCCGCGACTGACTGAGGCCGCCGGACCGTAGGCTGTGCCTGACCGAAGTCCACGTCAGGCAAGGGAGCCTTCCGCCGATGCAGAAGTGGGAATACGCCACGGTGCCGCTGCTGGTCCACGCGACCAAGCAGATCCTCGACAACTGGGGTGAGGACGGCTGGGAGCTGGTCTCCGTGGTGCCCGGCCCGAACCCGGAGCAGCTCGTCGCGTACCTGAAGCGTCCGAAGGGCTGAAGCCGATGAGCAACGGACCCCACGCCAAGCTCGCCGAGCTGGGTCTCGAACTGCCCGAGGTGGTGCCGCCGGTGGCCAGCTACGTGCCGGCCGTCCAGTCCGGGCAGCACGTCTACGTCTCCGGTCAGCTCCCGATGGCCGAGGGCAGGTTGCTCGCCACCGGCAAGGTCGGCAACGGCGTCTCTGCCGAGCAGGCCAAGGACTTGGCGCAGCGGTGCGCGCTCAACGCGCTCGCCGCGGTGGACGCGCTTGTCGGGCTGGAGAACGTGGTCAAGGTCGTGAAGCTGACCGGCTTCGTGGCCAGCGCGTCCGGCTTCACCGGCCAGCCCGGGGTGATCAACGGCGCGTCGGACCTGCTCGGCGCGGTCTTCGGCGAGGCCGGCCGGCACGCACGCAGCGCCGTCGGCGTGGCCGAGCTGCCGCTCGACGCCCCCGTCGAGGTGGAGCTCATCGTCGAGGTGGGGTAGCGACATCTTGCGGGTCCGCCCCCGGGCACAAGCCTCAGACGAGGACAAACCCGGGGCCGGGCCGGCAAGATCGCGGTGGATGGCCGGCGGGGTCGTACGATCGCTGCCATGGGTGGGCGTGTGACGGGGGCCGCAGGGGCGCTGGCGGATGGGTTGCCGCCGTGGGTGACGCTGCTCCGCGCCCCCAACCCGGGGCCGATGACGCTCGACGGGACGAACACCTGGGTGCTGCGGCCCGCCCCCGACGCGCCGGCCGTGGTGGTCGATCCCGGGCCGGCCGACGAGGGCCACCTGGCCGCCATCGCGGCGCACGGGCCGATCGGGCTCGTGCTGATCACGCACGGGCACCCGGACCACACCGAGGGCGCGCCCCGGCTGAGCGAGCTGCTCGGCGGCGTGCCGGTGCTCGCCGCCGACCCGGCCCACACCATCGGTGGGGAGCCGCTGACCGCCGCCACCCTGCCCGACCCGGGTCTCGGCATCCGGCTGCTGCCCACCCCCGGGCACACCGCCGACTCGGTCTGCCTCCTGGTCGAGCACGACGACCAGCCGGCGGTGCTGACCGGCGACACCATCCTCGGCCGGGGCACCACAGTGGTCGCGCACCCCGACGGGCACCTCGGTGACTACCTGTCGAGCCTGGAACTGCTGTCGGCGTACCGGGGGATTCCGGCGCTGCCGGGGCACGGCCCGGCGCTCGCCGACTGCGGCGCGGCGGCCGACTCCTACCTGGCCCACCGGCGGGCCCGGCTCGACCAGGTGCGCGCCGCCGTGGCCGCCGGCGCGACCACCGCGGCCGAGGTGGTCGCCGTGGTCTACGCCGACGTGGACCGGTCGCTGTGGTGGGCCGCCGAGTGGTCGGTCCGCGCCCAGCTCGAACACCTCGGGGTGGAACAGCCGTGACCTGCCCGGTGTGCGGGACCGTCGCCGTGCCCGGCGCGAAGTTCTGCCACAACTGCGGCGCGGCGCTGCCGGCCGCCGCCACGCTGCCGGCCGCCGAGCGCCGGGTGGTCACCGTGCTCTTCGGTGACCTCTCCGAGTTCACCTCCTGGTCGGAGGACCTGGACCCGGAACGGGTCGGCGCGGTCACCGACCGGGTGCTTGCCGCCCTGGCCGGCGCGGTCAAGACGTTCGGCGGGCACGTCGACAAGCTCACCGGCGACGGGATCATGGCGGTCTTCGGCGCGCCTGTCGCGCACGAGGACGACGCCGAGCGGGCCGTCCGGGCGGCGCTGTCCATGCAGCGGGCCGTCCGCCGGGTGCTCGACGACGAGCGGGGCGGCGGCGCGCCGCTGGGCCTGCGGGTCGGGCTCAACACCGGGGACGTGATCGCCGGCATCCAGGCCGCGATCGAATACACGGTCATCGGCGACACGGTGAACACCGCCGCGCGGCTCGCCGACGCCGCCGCGGTCGGCGCGATCTACGCCGGGGCACGCACCTCCGCCGCGACCCGGCACGTCGCCTCCTGGCGGGCGCTGCGCCCGCTGCGGCTCAAGGGCAAGCGCGAGCCGGTCGAGGCGTACGAGCTGCTGGGTCTGCTGGACGCCCCGGGCACCCGGTCCGGTCTCGGTGACGAGGCGCCCTACGTGGGCCGGGAGACCGAGATCGGTCGGGTCGCCGGCCGGCTCGCCGAGGTGATCGACCGGGGCGAGCCGCGGGTGCTGCTGATGACCGCCGAGGCGGGCATCGGCAAGTCCCGGTTCGCCGCCGAGGTGGAACGCCTCGCCGCCGGCTACGACGTCGGCACCGGCCGGTACGCGGCGCACACCGGCGCCCGGGTGCTCTCGGTCCGCTGCGCCGCGTTCGGCGAGCGACGCCGGCTGGCGCCCCTGGCCGACCTGGTCCGCGCCGCGGTCGGCCTGCCCAGCGACGCGGCGACAGCGGTCACCCGGCCGGCCGTCGAGGAGCGGCTGCGCCGGCTCGGCCAGCGTCTCGCCCGGCTCCCCGGCGACCCGCCGCAGATCGCCGTGGACCAGCTTCTGGCCCTGCTCGGGTACGCCGAACTCCCGCCCGCCGCGGACAGCGTCGAGTGGAACGCCGCCGCCCCGCCCACGGACGCCGAGGCGGTGCCGAACGCGGTCGCCGACCTGCTCAACGCGCTCGCCGGCGAGGCGCCCATGGTGATCGTGGTGGACGACCTGCACGACGCCACCGCCGAGACGGTCAAGGCGCTCGCGCTGGCCCTCAACCGGCTGGCCGGGCCGGTGCTGGTGCTGCTGCTCGGCCGCCCCGAACTGGTGCGGACCGCGGGCGTGCTGACCCGGCTCGCGGACGCCGAGGTGCACGCGCTGCCGCCGTTGCGCGGCGCGGACGCGGCGCGGCTGCTCACCAGCTACCTGGGCGGCGGTCGGCTGCCCCAGCCCGACACGGACCGGCTGCTCGCCACCGCCCAGGGCAATCCGTTCTACCTGGCCGAACTGGTCACGCTGCTGATGGAGCGTGGTGCGCTGACCGCCGGCGCGGGGCGCGGCGCGGACGTGGCCTGGCGACTGACCCCCGGCTCGCTCGGCAGCCGGCTGCTCTCCCGGGACCTGGCCGCCGTCCTCGCGGCGCGCATCGACGCGCTGCCGCCGGACGCCCGCTCGGTGCTGCGCGACGCCGCGGTCGTCGGCGACACCGCGGTCGCCGGCGCGCTTGAGGCGCTGCGGGAGCAGCGGGCCGGGCGGGACGGGCGGCCCGCCGCGGTGGCCGAGATCGAGTGGGACCGGGCCGTCGAGGAACTGCTGCAACGCCGGATGCTGCACCGCACCCGCACCGGGTTCGCCTTCGCCACCCCGCTGATGCGGGAGGCCGCGTACGCCGGGGTGAGCAAGGCCGAGTTGGCCGAGCGGCACGCCGCACTGGCCCGCTGGGCCGCGCCGGAGAGCGCGGCCCCGGCCGGCGTCCCGGCGGGCGGGTTCACCGAGGCGGCCCGGGACGACTTCGTCGCCGCGCACGTCGAGCGGGCGAACGCGCTCGCCGACGCGGTCAAGCTCCGCCCGGACGCGCCGGCCCGGGCGGTCGCCCCGCTTGGCGTGGCCGCGCTGGGCCGGGCCGCCCGCCGGTCGCTGCGCGTCGGGGAGCCGGCGCTTGCCGTCGAGTACGCCGAGCGCGCGGCCGACCTGGCCCGGGGCGGGTTGCCCCCGGCCGACCGGGTGGTGCACGCCCGGGCGTTGCTCCAGATCGGCCGCCCGGCAGACGCGCTCGCCTCGGCCGAGAAGATCGCCGCGAACGCCGGCGAACCGGACACCCGGGCCGCCGCGCTGCTGCTTGCCGGTCAGGCGCAGCAGACCCTTGGCGATGTCGAGCGGGCCGACGCCAGCTACACCGAGGCGTTGCAGGTGGCCACCGACGCCGGCCTGCCGACCCTGCGGGCCTCGGCGATGCGCCGGCTCGGCATGGCCGACTTCGTCGCCGGCCGGCTGGGGCAGGCGAGCAGCCGACTGGCCGCCTCCTACCAGGTCAGCCTCGCCGCGAAGGACCCGCGCGGGCAGGCCTGGTCGTTGCAGAACCTGGCCTGGGTGACCACCACCCGGGGCGACTTCGCCGGCACCGACGCGGTGCTCGGCCGGGCCGCCCGGCTCTTCGCCGAGCTTAAGGACCCGTACGGGCGGGCCTGGCTGCGCGGCACCACCGCGTTCGCCCGGCTGCTCGCCGGTCGGCTGCGGGAGGCGTGCCGGCTGGCGAACGTGTTCCTGCCGTTCGGGGAGCGGGTCGGCGAGGCGTGGGCGGTGGGCACGCTGCGGGCGGTCGAGGCGTACGCCACGGCCGAGCTGGGCGACCTGGCCGAGGCGGACCGCGCGGCCCGGCGCGCGTACCGGGAGTTCGCGGCGGTGGGAGACGACTGGGGGCAGGGCTTCGCGCTCGTGGTGCGCGGCGTGGTGGCGCGCGGCCTGGGCGAGCCGGAGCACGCCGCCGACCTGTTCGGCGACGCGCTCGAGTTCGCCGACCGCACGACCCATCCGCTGCTCACCGGGATGGCCGGCACGCTGCGCGGCTTCGTCGCGCTGGACATGGGCGACTGCGAGACCGCCGAACGGGAGGCCCGGTCGGTGCTGACAAGCGTGGAGCCGCACAACCCGCAGGCGCCGGCCCAGGTCGCGCCGCGGGTGCTGCTCGCCATGGCCCGGGTCGCGGCAGGTGACCCGGGCACCGCGGTGGGGCTGCTCGCCCCGGTGGCCACCGGGGCGGCGAACGCGCCGTCGTTGCTGTTCTCCCGGCGGCAGACGATGGCCAGGTACGCGAGCGCGCTGCTCGCCCACGGCCAGCGGGAGCAGGCGCTGGACTGGGCGCGGCGGGCGGTTGCCGCCCCGGCCGAGGACGTCCGCAGTCAGGTGGTGGCGCGGATGGTCCTGGCCGAGGCGCTGGCGGCCGACGGGCGTGCGGTGGAGGCGACGGCGAGCGCCGAGGAGGCGGTACGCCTGGCGTACGCCACCGAGCAGCGCAGTGAGCGGGCCGTGGCCGACGCGCTGCGGGCCCGCCTCGCCGCCGGCTGACGACAATCGCGGTTCTGCCGGTTCCGGGGATGTGCTCGTCGGTGCGGCCGGTTAGTTTGGGGCGGCGGTGCGCGTGCGCGATCGCCGCTGGGGGAGGAACGATGAGGCTGCCGCGCTCCGGCGCCGGCTGGACGATCGCGGTGTTCGGGCTCCTCGCGTTGCTTCTCGGCGCGCTGGGTCTGATCTGGCCGGAGACGCAGCTACGCCTGCTCGGCTTCGAGGTGCCGGCCGAACGTGGCCCGGGCGACTACACCGGGACGTTCCTCACCGCGTCCTCGATGGCCTCGTTCAACATGGGCGTCTACTACCTGCTCGCGGTCGCCACCGAGTGGCGGCCGTTCTACCGCTTCACGGTCTGGTTCCGACTTGTCACGTTCACCGTGTTCACCATCGCGGTGCTCTCCGACGTGGCGCCGGACCGGTTCTTCGGGGTGGCCGCGTGGGAGGGGCTGGGCGCGCTCGCGACCGCCGCCGGCCTGTGGTGGGACGCCCGTCGATCGGTGCGACCGGCCGGCTCGGCCGGGTCCGTCCCGGTGCCGGCGTCCGACGCGGCGCGCTGACCGACCGGGACCGTTGGGTATTTTCGAGCCGTGACCGAGACTCCGCCCGGCGCCCTGCGGCTGCCCATCGTGCCCGGCCTGACCGATCTGGAGGTGTTCGCCCGGGGCGGTTACGCCACCGTCTACCGGGCCACCCAGATCTCGGTCGGGCGTGAGGTCGCCGTCAAGGTCGAGAACCGGACGCTCGACAGCGAGCGCGACCAGGCCCGCTTCCTGCGTGAGGCCCGCGCGGCCGGTCGGATGTCGTCGCACCCGCACGTGGTGGACCTCTTCGACGTCGGGGTCACCGTCGACCAGCACCCCTACCTGATCATGGAACTCTGCGACGGCTCGTACGCGGAGCGGATGCGCACCTCGCCGCTGGGCCCGCTGGAGACCCGCGACCTCGGCGTGAAGATCGCCGACGCGCTTGTCCACTCGCACGCGGCAGGCGTGCTGCACCGCGACGTCAAGCCGGCCAACATCCTGCACTCCGAGTTCAACTCGGCGGTGCTCGCCGACTTCGGCCTGGCGGTGCTGGCCGAGGTGCGCGACGCCTCGGTCACGCTCGAGGTGCTCACCCCGGCGTACGCGCCGCCGGAGATGTTCAGCCACAGTCCACCGAGCCCGGCCGTCGACGTCTACGCGCTCTGCGCCACGCTCTACGCGGTGATGCACGGCCGCCCGCCGCGCTGGCAGTCCGAACGCAACCCGAGCCTGGTCACCGTGCTGGAGATGTTCCAGCAACCGATCCCCGGCCTGCCCGGGGTGCCCGACGAGTTGATCGACGTGCTCCGCCTGGGCATGTCGAACGATCCGGGCGAGCGCCCCTCCGCCGTCGAACTGCGCGGCATGCTCGCCGCGCTTCCGCTCGACCCCGGCGCACCGAGCGGCGGCGTGCCCGGCGGTGGCCCGTACGGCCGCCCCGGCGGGCCGAGCCCGCGACCGCCGGTCGAGGACGAGCATCCGACCGTGCCGACGCGGAGCTGGCGCTGGCCGAGGCGCTGGTTCCTCGGCGGGGCCGGCGTGCTCGCGCTCGCGGCCTCGGCCGGCGCGGGCGCCTGGCTGGGCGGCGGACCACAGTCGGCGGTGTCACCGACGCCGGTGACCACAGGCGTGGCCGGGGCGGCTCCGTCGCCCGGGTGCGCGTCCGCCGACGTCCGGCTCCCGGCCGGCGCGCGCTGCGCGCCCGAGTTGGAGTGCTACGGCCCGGTGCGGTTGCGCCGCGACCGGGCCGAGGCGAGCCGGGTGCCGTGCGACGGCCAGCATACCTGGGAGACGTACGCCGCGGGTGACCTGCCGGTCGGGCTCGCCGGGGCGGCGCACCACGCGGTCGCCGCCGACCCGGCCGTCCGCAAGGTGTGCAACGTCGGCACGTTCCGGGCGGTCAGCGGCGTCGAACCGGCGAGTGGGTGGAACCTGGAGGTGCTGCCGCCGCCCGCCGCCGAGCCCGACCGCACCTATCGCTGCCTGGCCGGCCAGGGCGTGAACGCGCTCGCCGGCCCCACCCTCACCGGTCGCTGAGCCCGTTCCCGGCCCGCTGCTGCTGCCGCACCGACCTCGGGTCGAGCGTCTCCAGCGTGTCCGCGTCGACCGGGTGGGCGGCCGGGGTCCGCAGGTTCCGCACCGCACGCGGGTCGATCGCCTCGAGCGTGTCGGCGTCCACTCCGTACCCGTATCCGGGGTCGGGGCGCGGCCAGGTCTCGGCCGGCGGAGGCTCACCGACGCCGCCGGACTGCCGGACCGCGGTGATCGTCACCCCGGCGATCATGCCGAGCACGACGCAGGTCAGGGCCAGGACGACCGACAGGATGCCCGGTGGTCGCCACACCACAAGTGTCGCCAGCGCCGCCACCGCTGCCAGGGACGCCACGACGGCCTTCACCCGCGCATCGGACTTCGGGTACGAACTCACCCGACAAGCATGGCCCAGCGGGTCGACCTGTCAACCGCTGGCCCGAGACGGTTTCCCGTCACCTGGTGTTCCATATCGGATCCCGAAAAGTGTCGATCGAGAAAATATCGTTACATCCCTTGGCCTTTTGCCGCGTCGGCCCACGCCCGGGGCACACAGTGTGTAGCTGCCACTCCACAGAGTGACTGAGGTCGAGAACTCCTCGACTGAACTGTTCCCCATCGGAAGGCAGCCAGATGCCACGTGCAGTCCGGTCCCTCGCCGCCACCGGGATCGCCGGAATTCTCCTCGCCGGACCGGCCGCCGCACCCGCCGCGGCGACCCCGCAGCCGCCGCCGTACGACCGCACAAGCGCGGTCGAGGCGCGCCGGGTGGACCGCGTGCCGACGCCCAAGCTCGACTGGTACACCTGCTACGAGTACGCCCAGTGCGCCACCGTCCGGCTGCCGTTGGACTACGACCACCCGAAGGGCGCCACCACCGAGATCGCGCTGCTCCGGGTCCGGGCCCGCGACCAGCAGCACCGGATCGGCAGCCTCTTCGTCAACCCGGGCGGCCCGGGCGGTTCCGGCACCGACCTCGCGCTCGCCGCGCCCTACTTCCTCGGCGACGACCTGCTCGACCGCTTCGACGTCGTAGGCGTCGACCCACGCGGCGTGGCGGCCAGCGACAACATCAAGTGCTTCCGTTCGGTGAAGGACCAGACCCGGGCGTACGCCGGGCTGAACGTCTTCTTCCCGTGGACGAAGGCCGAGGAGAAGGCGTACGTCGCCGCCTCGAAGACCGTCGGCAGGGCGTGCTCGACCACCGGCAGGCCGCTCACCGGCGCGGCCTCCACCGCCGAGGTGGCCCGCGACATGGAGGTGCTGCGTCGGGCCGTCGGCGACCGGAAGCTCAGCTACCTGGGCTTCAGCTACGGCACCGCGCTGGGCCAGTACTACGCCAACATGTACCCGGACCGGTTCCGCGCGCTCGTCGTCGACGGCGTGCTCGACCCGAACGCCTGGGTCGGCCAGGGCCAGGCCCGCAAGCAGGTCCAGGAGACCCGGCTGCGCAGCGCCGACGGCGCCTACCGGGCGCTGCGCGAAATCCTCGTCAGGTGCGGCAGAGCCGGCGCCGGGCGGTGCAGGCTGGCGTCGGGCGGCGACCCGGTCGCCGGGTACGACACCGTGGCGAAGCGGCTGCGCGTGAAACCGGCAGTGATCGACGACCCGGACTACGGCTCGTTCACCGTCAGCTACGCCGACTTCGTCGGCGCCACGCTCAGCTCGCTCTACGACCCGTACGGCTGGGAAGACCTCGTGGAGCTGACCGCCGAGCTGCTGACCGCCACCGACCCGGCCGCGCGCCGGGCCGCCGCCGCGACCGCCCGCCGGGCGCTCGCCGCCCGCGCCGCGCAGGCCCGGCGGCAGCGGGGGTACGACTTCCCGTACCAGAACGGGCAGGAGACGTACCTGACCGTGGAGTGCACCGACGCGTACCACCCGAAGAGCGCGGACGCCTGGCCGGCGCTGGCGGCCCGGGAGGACCGGCGCGCGCCGTACTTCGGGCGGGCCTGGGCCTGGGGCACCTCCGCCTGCGCCCGCAACACCTGGACGGTACGCGACGAGGACGCCTGGACCGGACCGTTCAACCGCACCACCGCCGCCCCGGTGCTTGTGGTCGGCAACTACTGGGACCCGGCGACCAACTATCAGGGGGCGGTCGGCTCGGCCGCGCTGCTGCCGAACAGCCGGCTGTTGAGCAGCGACAGCTGGGGACACACCGCGTACGGCACCTCGACGTGCGTGACCAGCCGGATCGACGCGTACCTGCGCACCGGTGAGCTGCCGGCCCGGGACACGCTCTGTGTCGGCGACTCGCAGCCGTTCCAGGACGACTCGACGGCGAAGCGGGTGGACGCGTCCAAGAGCGAGCTGGCCCGCGCCGGCGTACCCCGCCGGGGCGAGCCGAAGCGGCTCCCGCCGGTGGCCGGCCCACGGCCCGCGGTGGGCACGCTCACCGTCCGCTGAGGACCCCCGGGGTACGACGGGTGATCGGGCACCCGCCGTACCCCGGGCCCACGACGGCGTTCACGGGGCAACGCGCGGCCACTGTCGCGGATTAGAGTCAGGCCCCATGTCACGACGATGGATCTCGACGTTGGCCGCCGCCGGGCTGGTGCTCGGCGCGGCGCTTGGCGCCGCCGCGCCCGCCGGTGCGGCCGGCACCACCTCCGACGGCGACGGCCGGGCGAACGCCGGCGCCAAGCCGGGCGCACGTGTCAGTTCCGTCGCGGCGAAAGCCGCCGTCCCGGCCGGCTACACCATCCAGGGCGTGGACGTCGCCAGCCACGACCACAACCTGGGCCCGATCGACTGGCCGGCGCTGGCCGCCCAGGGCTACAAGTTCGCCTACGTCAAGGCGACCGAGGGGGAGACCTACCTCAACCCCTACTTCGCCGAGGACTACGCCGCCGCGAAGGCCGCCGGGCTGCTCGTCGGCGCCTACCACTTCACCCGGCCGGACGGTCGCAACCCGATCGTCGAGGCCAACTTCTTCGCCGACAACGCGCGGTTCGCCAAGGACGCCCAGACGCTCGTGCCGATGATCGACGTCGAGTGGCCGTACTGGAACGGCGCACCCACCTGCTACGGCCTGACCCCCGCCGAGACGTCGGCCTGGCTCCGCGCCTTCACCGACCAGCTCCAGACTCGCTTCGGCCGGCCGGTGATGATCTACACGAACGCCAACTACTGGAACCCGTGCACCGGTAACGACGCCTCCTTCGGCAACCACCCGCTCGACATCGCCGGCTACACCGCCACCCGGCCGCCGCTGCCGGCCGGCTGGTCGACGGAGACCATCTGGCAGTACGCCCCGGGTGACGCCAGCAAGCCGGCGAACTACAGCCAGAACGTGTTCAACGGGGACTACCCGACGCTCACCCAGCTCACCGGCGCGCCGGTGGCCGCCGCGCCGGTGGCGTTCCGCGCCCGGGCGAACAACAAGATCGTGTCGGCGGACAGCGCCGGCAACAAGCCGCTCATCGCCAACCGCGACAGCGTGGGCGCGTGGGAGCAGTTCGACCTGGTCGACGCGGGCGGCGGCCTGGTCGCGCTGCGGGCCCGGGTGAACGGCAAGTACGTGTCGGCGGACAGCGCCGGCAACAAGCCGCTGATCGCCAACCGCGCCAGCATCGGCGCGTGGGAGACGTTCACCATCGTCGACAACACGGACGGCACCGTCAGCCTGCGGGCGACTGTCAACGGCGGGTACGTGTCGGCGGACAGCGCGGGCAACAAGCCGCTTATCGCCAACCGCACCACCATCGGCGCGTGGGAGAGGTTCGACAAGCTCCCCATCGCCTGAGTTCGCGCTACACCGCCGCTCCGCCGCCCGCGTCCTGGGTGGCGGAGCGGCGCGCTTTCCGGCTACGCCCTCGATCTTGGTACGACTGCGCCCCCGGAGGGGCGGATCGGTACCAAGATCTGGAGGGTGCGACTCGTCGCGGGGCGGAGTGCGGCTCTGCGGACGAAGATGGAACGGCGGGCGGTCGCGTCGCCGCGTTCGTCGACCTGGTAGCCGTCCAACCAGACCCATCCGTCGTAGGTGGTCCAGTCGAGTTCACGGATCAGCCGGAAGAAGATCGGCCGGACGAACTGCGGGCTGGCGGCGCGCGTCACGTGGAGCAGATCACCGGCCCTCACGCAGGCCACGCCCACGGCGGCAGGACCGGATCGGGCGCGGTCACCAGTGTCCCCGGTTGACCAGGACGCGCTGCTTGACCCGACACGGCAGCGGCGATCCGCACGAGCACATCCGCCTGGCCCGGCGCAGCGACCACACCGGACGGTGCTTGCGCGCCAACTCCTCGGCCAGCGCGAGCACGTATTCCGCGTAGCTGATGTGCCTGGTCATCCGCCCTCCTCAGGTGAGGGGCGCGGTGGCCGGGCCACGCACGGTCATCCGACCACCACACCCAGGGTCATCGTTCGCTCACCGGGCAAGATGTGCAATATTACATCTCGGATGAAACGCCTGAGCGCATTTCGCATCGATGTATTCGATTGCTCGGCGTGGCCGACAGGTGTTACATATCGAGCGGAGCTTTCGCCCGGTGTGTAGTCGCGGAGGAGGAACGATCAGTGACGACGGATGCCGGTTCGACAGTCCCGAGGCGACAACTCGGGCGGTACCTGCGGAAGCTCCGCGAGGAAGCGCGCATGACGGTCAAGGCGGCAGCCGACGCGCTTGAGTGGTCCACTCCGAAGATCTGGCGCATCGAGACCGGCGCGACGTCGATGCGCTCGCTCGACGTGGAGGCGATGTGCAAGATTTACCGAGCGTCACCGGAGCTGACCGAGGCGCTGATGGGTCTCGCCAAGGAGACGAAGGGGCGCGGCTGGTGGCACTCCTACGGTGACGCCATCCCCGAGTGGTTCGAGCTGTACGTCGGACTGGAAGCCGCCGCCGCTCGCCTCCGCACCTACGAGGCGCAACTCGTCCCCGGCCTGTTGCAGACCGAGTCATACGCCACCCGCGTCCTGGAAACAGCCCGACCGGACATGGGTCAGGGAGAGATCGAACGCCGCGTGGCCGTGCGCCTCGGTCGTCAGGCGCTGCTCACCCGAGTCGCACCGCGTGCGCCCCAGTTCGACGTCCTACTCGACGAGGCGGTTCTGCGGCGAGAGGTGGATCGGGAACAGCTCCAACGTCTGGTCACTGTCGGCAGGCAGCCCAATATCGCGCTCCGACTGATCCCCTTGGCTGCCGGCCTGCACCGAGGCAACATGACCAGCGGTACATTCACCATCCTCGACTTCGAGGGCGGAGCGGAGCCGTCACTTGTCTACTCCGACAGCCTCACCGGCGCGCTCTATCTCGACAAGCCAGGCGAGGTGGCCACCTACGGGGAGGCGTGGGCCGCCATGGAGAAGCTGGCGCTCACCGAAGCGCAGTCCCGCAAACTCATCGCATCGATCGCGGAGGACCAGGCATGACCAGCCTCATCTGGAAGAAGAGCACGCGCAGCAACGAAGGAAACTGCGTCGAGGTTGCCACCCCGCCCCAGTTCGTCATGGTCCGCGACAGCAAGGACCGCCAGGGCCCGACGCTGTCCTTCACGTCCCCCAGGTGGACCGGCTTCGTCCAGGGCCTCAAATCGGGCACCTTCGACGTCTGAAGCGTCCTCCGCATAGATCTTGGAAGCGGAGGGCCCCCCGAGGGGCCGTTTGCTTCCAAGATCTGCGCCGAGCCTGCGCCGAGCCTGCGTCGGGTCAGCGCGTCTTGCGGAGCAGGTCGGCCAAGTCGGCTGCCTCGACCAACTCGTCGCCGAGGCGGGTTCCCGCGTGGGCCACCGCGGCTGCCCACAGCAGGTCCGTCGGGGTGTCGGAGGCCCACCAACGCTCCATCTCGCCTCTCGCCGGCTCATCCGGCGCCGACCATTGCACGATGCCCGCGAGGTGGCGGAGGGGCGCCTCGCCCGTCAGCTCCGCGAAGTCCGCCAGGTACGGGCCGAGGTCCAACCTCAGCTCGGCCACCGCGTTCAGCAGGTCCTCCATCGGGTACGTGGACGGCCAAGACGTCAGTGTCCACCGCCACCAGGCGCGGAAGAAGTCCCCGACCGCGTCCCGTTCGGCCGGCGTCCAGCCCGCCCAGTATCGGGCGATCCGGCGGGCCAGCGTGTCCGGCCAGGAGTGGTCGACCATCTCGCCGCCTGCGTAGGCGGTCAGCAGCCGGGGCGCCAGGTGCGGCAGCTCGCTCCCGTCACCCCAGGTGCCCGGGTTGGACAGGTAGCTGCCGAGTTGGTCCGGCGTCAGCGCGCGCAGCGGCGTACGCCGGAACCGGTCGACGTCCGCCGGGTCCACGCAGTGGTCGCACGCCGCCATGTCGGACGGCATCGGGTGCCCGGCGAGCACGGCGTACAGCCGCTCACCCGCCCGCTCCACCGCATCCGCCCACACCCCGACAGTCTCCCCACCTCTCGTGACGGGTGTCGACCGGATAATCGCCGGTTAGTAGGACTTGTCCTGGCTGAGTACGTGTTGGGCGACGAAGTTGAGGATCATCTCGCGGCTGACCGGGGCGATCCGGCCGGCCCGCACCGCGCCGAGCAGCGTCGCCACCCCGTACTCGGTGGTCATGCCGGCCCCGCCGAGCGCCTGGACGGCGGTGTCCACGGCGAGCGCGGCGGCCTCGCCGGCCGCGTGCTTGGCCATGTTGCCGGCGACGCCGGCCTCCAGGTCGCGGCCGGCGTCGTAGAGCGTGGCCGCCTTGTGGATCATCAGGCGGGCCAGCTCGACCTGCACGGCCGCGTGCGCGAGCGGGTGCGCGACGCCCTGGTGGGAGCCGATCGACCGGCCGCCCCAGACCTTGCGGGTGGCGGTGTAGTCGGATGCCTTCTCGATGGCGTAGCGGCCGGTGCCGGCGCCCATCGCGGCCACCGTGATGCGCTCCGGGTTGAGGCCGGCGAACAGCGCCGGCAGGCCGGACTCAAGCGACTCGCCGACGAGCGCGTCGGCGGGCAGCCGGACGTCGTCCAGGTAGAGCAGGAACTGGTTCTCCGGGGACAGGATCTCCATGTCCAGCTTCGACTTTTCCAGCCCCGGCGCGTCGGTCGGCACGATGAACAACGCCGGCTTCAGCTTCCCGGAGGAGGCGTCCTCGGTCCGGGCCACCACAAGCACGTGACCGGCTTCGTCGACGCCGGAGATGTAGACCTTGCGGCCGGTGAGCAGCCAGTCGTCGCCGTCGCGGCGGGCCACCGTGCCGAGCCGGTGGAAGTTCGAGCCGGCGTCCGGTTCGGTGATCGCGAAGACGATCTTCTGGGAGCCGTCGGCGAGGCCGGGCAGGTGCCGTTTGCGCTGCTCCTCCGTACCGTGCTTGTTGATCACGGTGGCGGCGATGGCGGGGGAGACCACGAGCAGCAGCAGCGGGCAGCCCGCCGCGGCCAGCTCCTCGCAGACAAGCGCCAGCTCGGTGATGCCGCCGCCACCACCGCCGTACTCGGTGGGGATGTTGACGCCGAGGTAGCCGAGCCGGCCGGCCTCGTGCCACAGCTCGGTGGTGTGCTCCCCGGCCTTGGCTTTCGACACGAAGTAGGAGTGGCCGTACCTGCGTCCCAGCGCCCGGACGGCGTCGCGGAGCTGGTCCTGCTCGTCGGTGAGGTCGAAGTTCACTGCGGGTCCTCCTCGGGGTCGACCACGGCCAGCACGGCGCCCGTCTCCACCTGGCCGCCGGGCGGCACCGGCAGCTCCGCCACCACGCCGGCGGCCGGGGCGAGCACCTGATGTTCGAGCTTCATCGCTTCCAGCGTCAGCAGCAGGTCACCGGCGGCGACCCGCTGGCCGACCTCGACGTGCACCCGGGTCACCGCGCCTGGTAGCGGCGCGAGCAGCGAACCGGCCGCCAGGGCCACGGTGGGCAGGGGCAGCCGCGGAAGCTCGGTGAGGCTCGCCGCCCCGTCCGGGCCGTCCACGAAGACCGACGACCCCACCCGGTGTACGCGGAACGCGCGCCGCACCCCGTCGACGTCGAGCACCACCCGGTCCGGGGTGGCGCTCACCAGCTCCACCCGCGGCTGCGGTTCACTGCGCTCGCCGGCTCCGGTGTTAATAGGGGCCCCTTCCTCTACCGAATCCGTTAAAAGGGGCCCCCGCCTTTCCCACTCGGCGAGCGCGCCGGTGCGGGAGAGGCGGTAGCGGATCTCGATGGCGGTGAAGCGGGTGAGCTGGGGGACGGATGGGACGTTGCGCCAACCCGACGGCAGGCCGGCGAGCACCGGTGCGGCGGCCCGGCGCGCCACCGCACCGGCAAGCGCCGCCGCCAGCGCGGCCACCGGGAGCTGGTCCGGCGGCAGCAGCGGGGCGAAGACCTCCGGATGCCGGTCCAGGAAACCGGTGTCCACGTCGGCGGCGGTGAACTCCGGGCTGCGCAGCACGCGTACCAACAGGTCCCGGTTGGTGGCCACGCCGTGCAGCTCGGCCCGGGCCAGCGCGCCGGCCAGGGCGCGGGCCGCCTCGGTGCGGGTGGGCGCCCAGGCGACAAGCTTCGCGAGCATCGAGTCGTAGTGCACGCTCACCGTCGAGCCGTCCACCACGCCGGAGTCCAGGCGCAGCCCGCGCGCCGGCCCGAACTCGGCGACTACCCCGGGGATCGCGAACCGGTGCATGGTGCCGGTGGCCGGGCGGAAGCCCTCGGCCGGTTCCTCGGCGCAGAGCCGCACCTCGATCGCGTGCCCCTCGGCGGGCGGCGTGGCAGTGACCGGCAACGGCTCGCCCTCGGCCACGAGCAGTTGCAGCCGGACCAGGTCCAGCCCGGTGGTCAGCTCGGTGACCGGGTGTTCCACCTGGAGGCGGGTGTTCATCTCCAGGAAGTGCACCTGCCCGTCCGGCGCCAGCAGGAACTCCACAGTCCCCGCGCCCACGTAGTCGACCGCCCGGCCGGCCGCCACCGCCGCCTCGTGCAGCCGTTCGCGCACCCCGTCGGGCAGCACCCCCGGCGCCTCCTCGACGATCTTCTGGTGCCGGCGCTGGATCGAGCAGTCGCGTACCCCGAGCGCCACCACCGTGCCGTGGGTGTCGCCGAAGATCTGCACCTCGACGTGTCGGCCGCGCTCGACGTACCGCTCGATGAAGACCGTGCCGTCGCCGAACGCCGACGCCGCCTCGCGGCGCGCCCCCGCGACGGCCTCGGCCAGCCCGGCGGCGTCGCGGACGATCCGCATGCCCCGCCCGCCGCCGCCGGCGGCGGCCTTGACCAGCACCGGGAAGTCGGTGACCTGGTCGGGATCGGTCCAGGTGGGAAGCATCGGCACGCCCGCGTCGGCGAGCAGCGCCTTGGCGGCCATCTTGTCGCCCATCGCGGCGATGGCCTTGGGCGACGGACCCACCCAGGTCAGGCCGGCGTCGGTCACCGCGGCGGCGAACTCGGCGTTCTCGGCGAGGAAGCCGTAACCCGGGTGGACGGCGTCCGCACCGGCCCGCCGGGCCGCGTCCAGGATCGCCTCGATCCGCAGGTACGTCTCGGCCGGCGTGTTCCCCGGGAGTCGGACCGCCTGGTCGGCCTCGGCGACGAACGGCGCGTCGGCGTCCGCGTCGGAGTGCACGGCCACGGTCGCCACGCCGAGCGCCCGGCAGGTGGCGAAGACCCGGCGGGCGATCTCCCCCCGGTTCGCCACGAGAAGGGTGTTGATCAAGGCTCTCCCCCTCACATCCGGAAGACGCCGAAACCGTCGGCGCCCCTCACCGGTCCGTTGTGGATCGCCGACAGGCAGAGCCCGAGGACGGTACGGGTGTCGCGGGGGTCGATCACCCCGTCGTCGTAGAGCCGGCCGGAGAGGAACAGCGCCCCGGACTGCGACTCGATCTGCTGCTCGACCATCATCCGCATGGCCGCGTCGGAGTCCTCGTCGTAGTCCCGTCCCCGGGCGGCGGCGGCCTGCCGGGCCACGATCGACAGCACGCCTGCCAACTGCGCCGGCCCCATCACCGCCGACTTCGCGTTCGGCCAGGTGAACAGGAACCTCGGCTCGTACGCCCGGCCGCACATGCCGTAGTTGCCGGCGCCGTAGGAGGCGCCCAGGTTGACGGTCAGGTGCGGAACCGTCGAGTTCGACACCGCGTTGATCATCAGGGCGCCGTGCTTGATGATGCCGCGCTGCTCGTACTCGGTGCCGACCATGTAGCCGGTGGTGTTCTGGAGGAAGACGAGCGGGGTGTCGGCCGCGTTGGCGAGCTGGATGAACTGGGTCGCCTTCTGGGCCTCCTCGCTGAACAACACGCCCCGGGCGTTCGCGAGCACGCCGACCGGCCAGCCGTGCAGCTCGCCCCAGCCGGTCACAAGCGCGGTGCCGTAGCCGGGCTTGAACTCGTCGAACGCGCTGTCGTCGAGCACCCGGGCCAGCACCTCGCGCGGGTCGAACGGCACCTTCAGGTCGGCGCTGGCGAGACCGAGCAGCTCCTCCGGGTCGTACCGGGGTGGGCGGGGGGACGGATTGCGCGGCGGCGGGCCGGCCTTGCGCCAGTTGAGCCGGCGTACGCACTGCCGGGCCAGCCGGATCCCGTCCCGCTCGTCCTCGGCCAGGAAGTCGGCCAGGCCGGACGTGGTGGCGTGCATGCGCGCCCCGCCGAGCGACTCGTCGTCGGTGACCTCGCCGGTGGCCATCTTCACAAGCGGCGGCCCGGCCAGGTAGACCTGCGACCGGTCCCGGATCATGATGGTGAAGTCCGACATGCCGGGTACGTACGCGCCGCCGGCGGTGGCGTTGCCGAAGACCACGCTCACCGTGGGGATCTTCGCCTTGGAGAGCCGGGTCAGGTCGCGGAACACCCGCCCGCCGGGAATGAAGATCTCCGCCTGGCTGGGCAGGTCCGCGCCGGCCGACTCGACCAGGTTCACCATCAGCAGCCGGTTCGCGAGCGCGATCTCACCCGCCCGCCGGGTCTTCGCCAGCGACCACGGGTTGACCGCGCCGCCGCGTACCGTCGGGTCGTTCGCCACGATCAGGCACTCCACGCCCTCGACCACGCCGATGCCGGTCACGGTGCTGGCGCCCACCGGGAAGTCCGTGCCGTACGCGGCCACCGGCGACAGCTCCAGGAACGGGCTGTCCGGGTCGAGCAGCAACTCGATCCGCTCCCGGGGGAGCAGCTTGCCGCGCCCGTGGTGCCGGGTCACGTACTTCTCCCCGCCGCCGGCCCGCGCCTGGTCGAGCGCTGCCTCCAGCTCGGCGAGGCGTTCCCGCAGCGCCTCCCGGTTGGCCGTGAACGCAGGCGCGGACGGGTCGATCGTGCTCTGGAGAACGGTGCTCACAGGCCCATGCCCTTCGCGATGATCTCGTTCATGATCTCGGTGGTGCCGCCGCCGATGCCGAGGATGCGGGCGTCCCGGTAGTGCCGCTCCACCTCGGCGTCGCGCAGGTAGCCGAAACCGCCGTGCAGTTGCAGCGCGGCGTCGACCACGTGGTCGCAGGCGGCCACCGCCATGTTCTTCGCCATCGCCACCTCGGTCACCACCGGCTGCCCCGCGGCGACGCGCTCCGCGACCTCGTGCACGTACGCGCGCGCCGCCTCGGCGCGGGTGTGCATCTCGGCCAGCCGGTGCCGGACGAGCTGCCGGCCGGCGAGCAGGCGGCCGAACGTGGAGCGGTCCCGGCACCACCGCACCGCCAGGTCGACGCAGCGCTGCGCGGTCGCGTACGCCTGCGTGGCGAGCGAGAGCCGCTCGGTGGCGAACTGCTGCATGATGGCCAGGAAAGCGGTGTCCTCCGGCCCGACCCGGTTCGTCACCGGCACCCGGACGTCGACGAAGGACAGCTCGGCGGTGTCCGAGCAGTGCCAGCCCAGCTTCTCCAACCGCCGGCCCACGGTGAACCCGGGCGTGCCCTTGTCGATCACCAGCAGGCTCAGCGAGCCCGACCCGGGGAAGTCGGTGCAGACCGCGGTGGTCACGAAGTCCGCCCGGACACCGCTTGTGATGTAGGTCTTCGACCCGTTCACCACGTAGTGGTCGCCGTCGGGTACCGCGCAGGTGCGGATCGCCGCCACGTCCGAGCCGCCGTCCGGTTCGGTGATCGCCAGCGCACCGATCATGGTCCCGGCCAGCGTCGGCCGGACGTACCTCTCGATGAGCTGCTCGTCCCTGGCGGCCACGATGTGCGGCAGTGCGATGCCGTGCGTGAACAGCGCCGCGATCAGCCCGGACGAGCCACCCGAGCGGATGATCTCCTCGGTGACCACGATCGAGTCGAGCAGGTCTCCTCCGCTGCCGCCGACCGACTCGGGGAAGCCGACGCCCAGCAGCCCGATCTTCGCGGCCGTCTCGTGCAGCGAGCGGGGCACCTCGCCGGCCCGCTCCCAGCCGTCCAGGTGGGGCAGCACCTCCCGGGTGACGAAGGCGCGGGTCAGCTCGCGGAGCTGGCGACGTTCGGGGGTGTCCACGAGGGTCATGCCGGCACCTCCGCCGGCAGGTCGACGACCCGGGCGCGGAGCAGCTCGCCGAGCGCCTTGGCCTGCGGATCGAACCGGGTGGACGCGGCCACGCCCGGCCCCAGCAGCCCTCGGATCACGAAGTTGACCGCGCGCAGGTTCGGCAGCTCGTAGCGCTCCACGGCCAGCGGGGCGGTCTCCGGCAGCAGGTCCACCAGCCGCTCCACGGTGAGCCAGCCGCGCAGCCAGGCCCAGGTGGCGTCCGTGCGGGCCCACACGCCGAGGTTGGCATCCCCGGCCTTGTCGCCGGAGCGCGCGCCCACCACCTCCCCCAACGCTCCCCGCCGGGTGCGGGGTAAGGAAGGGGCCCCGCTTAACGCATTCGGTATATGCGGGGGCCCCGCCAATCGCTTTGTCGTGGGTGGGGTCGGCGGCGGGATCGGCACGCGCTCGCCGGAAGGGAGCACCGCCACGTGCTCCACCGCGTCCTGCGGGACGGTGTCGGCGGTGAACACGCCGTACGGCGTCGCGTCGCCGGGCAACGTGGTCAACGTGCAGCCCGGGTAGGAGGCGAGCGCCAACTCCACCGCGGCGGCCGAGAACGCCCGCCCGGCCCGCGCCTTGTCGCCGTCCCGCAGGTGTACGTGCAGCAGCGCGCTCGCCGCCTCGGTGTCGGCGGCGTCCGGGTGGTCGGTGCGGGCCAGCGTGAACTCCAGCCCGTCCTTGCCGACCGCCTCCTCCACCTGGCCCCGGACCAGGGCCGCCTTGGCCGGGATGTCCAGCCCGCACAGCACGAACGTCATCGAGTTACGGAAGCCGCCCAGGTTGTTGACGCCCACCTTCAGCGTGTCCGGCGGCGGCGTGCCGCGCACCCCGGAGACCCGGACCCGGTCCGGGCCCTCCTGCTCCAGGCGCACCGTGTCCAGCCGGGTCACCACGTCCGGCCCGAGATAGTCCGGCCCGCCCACCTCGTACAGCAGTTGGGCGGTGACCGTCTCGACGGTGACCGCGCCGCCGGTGCCCGGGTGCTTGGTGAGCACCGACGACCCGTCCGGGCGCAGCTCGGCGATCGGGAAGCCGGGCCGGTGCCCGCCGTCCGGCAGCTCGGTGAAGAAGCTGAAGTTGCCGCCGGTGACCTGCGCCCCGCACTCGATCAGGTGCCCGGCGACGGTCGCGCCGGCAAGCGCGTCGAGGTCGTCGCGGGTCCAGCCGAAGCGGGCGATCGCCGGCCCCACCGTCAGGGACGCGTCGGTGACCCGCCCGGTGACCACCACGTCCGCGCCCGCGTCGAGGCAGGCCGCGATCCCGAACGCGCCCAGGTAGGCGTTCGCGGTGAGCGCGTCCGGCCGGGAGAGCGCGTCGCCTTCCACGTACCCGACCCGCACGTCGAGGCCGAGCCGCGCGGCGAGCGACCGGACCGCGTCGGCCAGGCCGGCCGGGTTGAGGCCGCCGGCGTTCGTGACAAGGGTGACCCCGCGCTCCAGCGCGGTGCCGAGCACGCCCTCCAGTTGCCGCAGGAACGTCTTCGCGTAGCCGAGCGACGTGTCGCGCATCCGGTCCCGGCCGAGGATCAGCGTGGTCAACTCGGCCAGGTAGTCGCCGGTCAGCACGTCCAGCTCGCCGCCGTCGAGCATTTCCCGCCAGGCGGCGAACCGGTCGCCGTAGAAGCCGGAGGCGTTGCCGACCCGCAGCACGCTCATTGGTGCGCCCCGCTCGCCGGCTTCCGCTTGTCGCCGGGCGGCCCGGCGAACGCCTGGGCCACGTCCAGCCACTCGTCGGCGACCGGCCCGGTCGCGGCCAGGGCCAGGTCGGCGCGATGTCGCCGCTGCGTCACGAGCAGGCAGAAGTCGAGCGCCGGCCCGGTCACCCGGTCGGCGGCGTCCGCCGGCCCGAAGCCCCAGACCTCACCACCCGCGGGCGCGGCCAGCTCGACCCGCACCGGCGCCGCGGGCACCGGGCGGCCGTGCGCCGCGAAGCCGTGCCCGAGGGTACGGAAGCCGAGGTGCGCGACGTGCCGCAGGCGCCCGGTCGGGGTACGCCGGAAGTCGAGCGCGTCGGCCACGTCCTCGCCGTGCGCCCAGGTCTCCATGAGCCGGGCGGTGGCCATCGAGGCGGGCGACATGCTCGTGCCGTACCAGGGCATCTTCTGCCCGGGCGGGACGGCGGCGAGCGCGCCGGCGAGCGCGGACCGGCCGGCCCGCCAGCGGTTCAGCAGCGCGGCCGGCGGGGCGAGGAACGCCTCGGCGCCGTCCTCGACCAGGCGGGACAGGTCGGGCGCGGCGGTGACGGAGGCGAAGAACGCCGGCTCGTCGGTGGCGGCCAGGTGGGCCACGTGATCGGTCCAGGCCAGGTGCGCGATCTGGTGCGCGACGGTCCAGCCCGGTGCCGGTGTCGGGCGCTCCCATCCGTCCGCCGGTAGCTCCGCGACGAGCGCGTCGAGCTGCTCGGACTCCGCGTGCAGGTCCGCGAGCAGTGCGGTCAGGTCGACCATGGCGCCTCCGGGCGGGTGTGCCGGTCAGGGGGTGAGGAGCGTGGCGAGCTGGCGTTTCCAGGTGTGCAGCAGCGCGGTGCGGCGGGTCGAGTCGTCGTTGAGCAGGTTTGCCACGCCCAGCCCGCGGAGCAGGTCGAGGGTGGCCTGCACCGCCTCGCGGACGCCGGGGCGGCGTTCGTCGACACCGAGCAGTTCGACGGTGAGTCGGTGCATCTCCCGGCCCACGGTGGCCTCCAGCGGGACGAGCGCGTCGCGCAGTTCGGCGTCGGTGCGGGCGGCGACCCAGAGTTCGAGGGCGGCGACGAAGAGCGGCCCGGTGAAGGCCACGCCGAGCAGGTCGATCACCCGGTCCAGTCGTTGCGGGCCGGCCGGCAGCGCGTCCGCCTCGGTGCGCAGTTCGGCCGCCCGGCGCTCGGCCAGGTGGCCGACGGCGGCGGTGACAAGCGCGGCCCTGGTGGGGTAGTGGTGGAGCTGCGCACCCCGGGAGACACCGGCGCGGGCGGCCACCACGGTGGTCGTGGTGCCGGACCAGCCGTGCTCCACCAGGCATTCGACGGTCGCCTCCAGCAGCCGGGCCTGGGTGGCGCGGCTGCGTTCCTGCTGCGGGACGCGGGTCGGTGCGGCGGGCACGGGGACAGCCTTCCGCCCCGGAAACAAACAGTCAAGACTGACTTTTTCTCGGGCCGACATCCGACACCTTCGGCGGCCGGATTCGGCGATACTGTGCTCCGTTCACGGGGAGGGCACGAGACATGGATCAATTCGTGCTGGTCGGCGGCTCCGGATTCCTCGGCACCGCGACCGCCGAGGCGCTACTGGCCGCCGGCGCGCGGGTCACCACCGTGGACCGCCATCCGCCGGCCGAGGCGCACACCGCCGCTGGCCTCGACTGGATCCGGGTGGACCTGCTCACCGACGACCCGCCCGAACTGCCGCCCGGCATCGTCGTGGTGCTGCTCGGCGCCAGCGAGCCGCGTCCCCGCCGGCCCTGGACGCTACCGCTCGACAACGCCGTCAGCACCGCCCGGCTGCTGCCCCGGCTCACCGGCCGGCAGGTGGTGCTCACCTCGTCCGTCGAGGTGTACGGCGCCGCGGCCGGCCCACTCACCGAGGACACCGCGCCCGAGCTGCCGTGGACCGTCGAGGAGATCGACGACTGGGGCGCGCGGGCCCGCGAGCTGGCCCGGACGCCCTGCCCACCCTGGCGGTCCGCCCCGCTCGCCCGCGCCATGGCCGACGCCGACCCCACCGGCCGCTGGACGTACGCGATGGCGAAGCTCGCCCAGGAACGGCTCGTCGCCGGCGCGGTCGACCCCGACCGGCTGACCGTGCTCCGGCTCGCGAACGTGGTCGGCGCGGGACAGCACCGGGTCGCCACCCGACTGGTCCGCCGGGCCCGCCAGGGGCTGCCGCTGCCGGTCACCGCCGACGCCGTCCGTAGCTTCCTGCCCGCCGGCGCGCTCGCGGCGATCCTGCTCGACGGAATCGGCCCCGGCGTCTGGAACGTCGGCGGAAAACCGGTGCCACTCACCGACCTCGCCACCTGGATCCGGGACCTGTGCGGCTCGTCGTCGCCGCTGCGGACCGTGCCCCGCCGCACGCCGGACAGCTCCGGCCTGGTGGTCACCGACAGGCTGACCGCCGCCGGCCACCGGATCGGTCCGCTCCACCCACACCTGGCGGCGCTCGTCGCCGAGGTGGACGGCGACCGGACACCCCTGTTCCGGCCGCCGTTGCCGGTCGTCGTGCCGCCCCCGCCGGCAAACCCCGAGCTGGTGGCCGCCCGCCAGCAGGAGGCGCTCGCCAGCGGCGAGGTCAAGCACGGCAACCGGTGGACGCGGGAGCTGACCGAACGACTGGGCAAGGAGCTGGAACTCGACGACGACCACCGGGTGCTTGTCACCGCGTCCGGCACCGCCGCGCTGCGGATCATGGTGGCCGCCACCGTCGGCCCGGCCCGCCCCGGCGACGTGGCGGTGCTGCCGTCGTACACCTTCCCGGCGACCGCGGAGGTCCTGGTCCAGCTCGGGTACGCGCTGCGCTTCGTCGACGTGGACGCGGCGACCTGGACGCTTGACCCGGCGGCCGTCGCCGTCGCGATCGCGCGCGGCGGCGTACGACTTGTGCTCGGCGTCGACACCTTCGGCAACCCGTGCGACTATCCGGCCCTGCGCGCGGTCTGCGACCCCGCCGGGGTGGCGTTGCTGGCCGACTCCGCCGCCGCGCTCGGCAGCCTGCACCAGGGGCGCCCGGTGGCACAGCAGGCGCTCGCCCACTCGTACTCGATGAGCTTCGCCAAGGTCGTCTCGGCCGGCGGGGCCGGCGGCGCCCTGGTGCTGCCCGCCGACGCCGCCGACGCGGTGCTCGCCTCGCCCGCCGGCTGGACCCGCTCGGAACTGATGAACGAGCTGCACGCCGTCGTCGCGGTCGACCAGCTCGCGGAGCTGGACACGATGGTCCGTCACCGGGCCGAGGTGGCCGAGGTGTACGCGGACGCCGCGCGCTCCCTGCCGGTGGAGTGCCAGCAGGCCCGCCCCGGGGACCGGCACTGCTGGGTGCACTGGGTGGCCCGGTTCGCCGAGCGGGACCGGGTGGCGGCGGAGCTGGCCGGCCTCGGCGTGCAGACCAAGCCCTACTTCGCGGCCATCCACCGTGGCCCCCTCGGCGGCGGGGAACGGCTGCCGGTGACCGACCGGCTGGACGCCGAGGCGCTCGCCCTGCCGATGTCGTCGGAACTCACCGTGGAGCAGGCCGAACGGGTCGTCGCCGCGCTGCGCCGCTGCCTGGGCTGAACCCGGCGGCGCTCGCCGGTCGGCTCGCGCCGCGGCGGCCGATGCGGGCGGTCAGGCCGATGCGGGCAGTCAGGCCGGGGCGGGCGGTCAGGCCGATGCGGGCGGTCAGGCCGGGGCGCGGCGGCCGGTGACAAGCAACTGCTTGCCGGCGTCGGCGAGGACCGGGTCGTCACCAAGCCGGCGCTCAAGCGCCAGCAGCGCGTCCCGGTCGGCGGCGAGCCGCCCGGTCAGCCCCGCCCGGCCCAGCGGCCCCGCGCTGACCAGCAACCCGGCGCTGCGGACCTCGACCAGGCCGGCGTCGGCGAACGCGGCCTCCAGCCGGGCGCGGTCCAGCAGATGCAGGTCGGCGGCGTGCCCGTCGGCACGCCACACGCCCCGCCGCCGGGCCAGCCGGTCCACCGCCTCGTCGTCCCGGCCGGCGCCGACCAGCTCCAGCACCAGGCCGACGAGCGAGTCGACGAGCACCGCCAGCACCCCGCCCGGGCGCAACCATCCGGCCAGGTGCCGGACCGCCCGCTCGGGATCGGCGGTGTACTGCAAGGAACCCATCGCCAGCACCGCGCCGGCCGTGGCGGGCAGCGTCACATCAGTCATCGAGCCCTCGACCAGGGTGAAGCCGGGGCCGGGCGGGCGGCGGCGCAGCTCGGCGATCATCCCCGGCGCCTGCTCCACACCCGTCACCGGGTGGCCCAGGTCGAGCAGCCGCCGAGCCCAGCGGCCCACCCCACAGCCGGCGTCCACCACCGGCCCGCCGGGCGGCAGCAGCGCCCGAACCCGCTCCCAGGCCAGATCGTCGTACGCGCGCCGGTGCGGCACCGCGAAGTGCTCCTCGTAGCCGGGAGCAAGCGCGTCGTACAGCGGCTGACTCGGGCGCATCGGCTCAGACAAGGCTGCGCCGCCCGCGCCGCCACTGCCGGTCGGCCAGATAGGTGCCCGGCCGCCAGCGCAGGTTGAGGCTGTAGTTGCTGCCGCAGCCGACACACTCCTTGCGGAACAGCCGCGCGTGCTCGGCGCGGTATTCCGGAGCGTCGACGATCTCGGCGATCGGACGCTGCCGCACCGAGGCGGTCGGGTCGTGCGCCCAGCAGCCGCCGATCTCGCCCCGCGAGTGCACCATCAGCTTGAGCTGCGACTCGGCGCAGGGCAGGTCACGCTGCACGAGATCGTCGAAGTGCCCGCGCAGGTAGCGCAGCTCCGAATAGCGCGGCAGCCACCGCCGGTCGGCCCGGGCCATCGCCTCCAGCTCGGCCAACGCCGCGTCGAGCCGGTCGCCTGCCACGTCGGTCTGCCCGGTGACCGCGTCGGTCCGGAACAGGAACGTTCGGTCGGTGACCAGGTTGAGATAGAGCGTCACGCCCAGCTCCTGGGCGAGCGCCGCGATGCCGGGTAGGCTGTCCACGTTGTCCCGCATCACGGTGAAGTTCATCCGCACCTTCAGGCCGAGCCGGTCGCGCCCCGCGATCAGGTTCCGCAGGTGCCGGGTGGTCGTCTCGAACGCGCCGAGCCGGCCCCGGATCCGGTCGTGCACAACCGCCGTCGGGCCGTCGACGGAGACGTTGAAGCTGCGTACGCCCGCGGCGAGCACCTCGGCGAGGACCGGCGGGGTGAGCCGGATGCCGTTGGTGTTCAGATGCAGGTGGCGCACCCCGACCTCGCGGGCGTACGCCATCAGGGCCAGCGCGTCCGGCCGGATCAACGGCTCGCCGCCGGTGAAGTTGACCTTGTGGATGCGCAGCGCGACGAGTTGGCGCAGCACGTCCCGCCACTCCTCGGTGGACAACTCACCCCTGGTGTTCGTGGTCCAACAGCCGCAGCTCGTGCAGCGCAGGTTGCAGTTGTCGGTGAGGAACAGCTCGGCGACGAGCGGCCGTACGTGCAGCCGGGGCGCGACCCGCTCCTTGACGGCGAGCCGGCCGAAGAACCAGGCCAGCCGAGCGGTGTCGGTCATGCTCACGGTTGCCTCCGGTCGGTGTCGGTCGTGCTCACGGGCGTCTCCGGGCGCTTCCGGGCGATGACGAAGAGGTTGGCCGAGCGGAACAGGCGGCCGTCGAGGTGGATGCCGCGCTCCAGCAGGCGGCGTACCGGGCCGCCGGTGAGCAGCGCCGGGATCTGCAACCACCGCCAGAACAGGTTGGCGCCGGTCACCGTGGTCGGCTCGAAGCCCGCCGCGCGCAGCAGGTCGAGCAGCTCCCCGGTGCGGTAGTTGGTGTGCCGGTCCCGGCCGACCGACATGTCGCCGCGCAGGTCGTCGGAGAGGTCGGCGAACCGGCTGTGCCACACCTGCGACCCGAACCGCCACGAGTAGATCCGGCGGTGCAGCCGGGGGAAGTCGAACTTCGCATTGTCCGGGTCGAGGAAGCTGAAGACGTGCCGGCGCGGCACGGTCAGCACCAGCAGCCCGCCAGGGGCGAGCACCCGGTGCGTCTCGGCGAGCAGCGTGGCCTCGTCGGGCACGTGCTCCAACACGTCGAGCAGGCTCACCGAGTCGAAGCGACAGTCGGGGAACGGCAGCGGCCCGCCGACCCGGAGCCGGTGCAGCGGCAGGCCCGGGTGGCGGGCGGCCAGCCCGGCGAGGTAGCCCGGGTGCGGGTCGGCGCCCTCGCAGGTCACCGTGCCTAGTTCGTGCAGCGTGGCGAGGAAGTCACCGGGACCGCAGCCCAGGTCGAGGTGCCGCCCGGTGCGGCCGGCGAGCGCCGCCCAGGTGAACGCGTACCGGCGCAGCGGGTGGGTGGCGAAGGGCTGCCCGCCCGCGCGGCGGGTCGCCTCGTCGGCCCGGCTCATCGGACGAGCCGGGCGCAGAGCGCGTCGAGCGTGGCGACCAGCCGTTCGCCGTCGACCGCGCCGGGCAGCGGCCGTTCGGCGAGCAGCAGTCGCTGCCGCTCGGGGTGCCCGGCCACCACGGCCGGCAGGTCGGCCACGTCCCACACCGCGACCACCCGGCCCGAGCGTTCCTCCTCGCGCAGGTAGGCGACCTGGTGGTCGTTGCCCATCTCGCCCCGTGCCGCCTCCCGGGCCACCGCGACCGGCACCCGGCCGAGTCGCTGGACCAGGCGTACGGTGTTGCCCGCGTGGGTGATCACCACATCGGCGGCGGCCAGCCGCTCCCGCATGTCGTCCAGGGGCAGGAACGCCTCGTGCGGGCACGGCGGCGTCACGGTCGAGGTGCCGGTCTGGACGAACACCTCGTGCGCGGCGCAGAGCGGCGCGACCCCGGCGACCAGGCGATCGAACGGCCACGGACCCATACCGACGGTGACCAGGACGCGGGCCATGGTCAGTAGAGCTCCCCGATGAGCACCGCGCGGGGCCGGGAGGCCAGCAGGGCGGGCCGTTGCACGAGCACCGCGGCGGCGAGCCGGGAGCAGAGCCGGGCGGCGGCCCCGGCGGGCCCGGTCATGTTGAACGTCTCCAGCCACAGCGCCGGCACCCGGAGCAGGCGGGCGGCGAGGAAGACGCCGACGGCGACCCCGGTGCCGGCCGACACCACCACGTCGGGTCGCTCCCGGCGCAGCAGCCGCAGGGCACGCCAGGCCGCCGGCAACACCCGGAGTCGGGTGCGCGTCGACAACTCGGGCTGCCAGTGCACCCGCTGCCCGGCCAGTGCCACCTCGGTGTCGGGGGCGCGGACCGCCACCCACACCGGGTCGTGCCGCTCCCACCAGGGGCGCAGCGCGAGCAGGTCCAGCAGGACGCCGCCGCTGCTGGAGACGAGGAGTATCCGGTAACGCCGGCCCATCACGCCACGCTATCGCAGAGTCGCGGATCAGGGCGGATCTGTCCAGGATGGACGGCCGTCAGCGGCCGTCCCGGGGGCCGAAGACAGCCAGGGCGTCGAGGTCCGAATAACGCCCGCGCAGGTACTCGTCCACCCACTGCCCCGCCTCGGGGAAGCCGGACTCGGCGGACACCCGGGCCGCGGCGGCGTCCACGTCGTACCGGGTGCGGCGCAGTTGCACGCCGGGGCCGAGCAGCGCCCACCAGGCGCCGGCGCCGCCGTACGGCATGCCGACGCTGCCCGGGTTGACCACCAGACGGCGGTCGACCAACCGGGCGAACGGCATGTGGGTGTGCCCGCAGACCACGGTGCCGACCTCGGCCGGCAGGCCGCCGAAGACCTCGGCCCAGCGCGCCGGCCGCGAGTCGACGAGCACGACCTCCTCGTCGTCGCGGGGGGTCGCGTGGCAGAACAGCACCTCACCCAGGCCGGCGACCGGCAGGGTGACGTGCGGCGGCAGCGCGGCCAGCCGGGCGACCTGGTCGGCGCGGAGCTGCCCGGCGGCCCAGTTGGAGACCTCGATCTCCGACGGCTTGCCGGCCCGCGCCTCGACCAACTCCCGATCGGCGTTCCCGCCCACCCAACGGGCGCGGTCACCGAGCGCGGCGAGCCGGTCCAGCACCTCGACCGGCTGCGGGCCGGCCGCGATGTCGCCGGTGAGCACGATCAGGTCGGCGGCGGCCACGTCCGGTTCGGCCAGGACGGCATCAAGCGCCGGCAGCACACCGTGGATGTCGGAGAGTACGGCGACTCGATCGATCATCGCCCCAGCCTGGCCGCGGGTCACCGGCGCGTCCAGGAATTCTGCGCCCGGCAGACGGCCGGGCGCCGGTGGCGCGCGGTCCGGGGCGCCCCGCGCGGCCCCGGACGGAACCGCCGCCGGTCTTGGACGGGAGCCCCGCCGGCCCCGGACGGGACCGGCTCGGGCCGCGCGGGGCGGACCGGGCCGGAACGAAGCGGGGGCCGGGAGCACCGGCCGGAAGGTCAGACCCGCGCGCGGCGGGCCAGGCGCTCCGGGTCGAGGATGATGATGCTCTTGCCGTCCAGCCGCAGCCAGCCGCGTGAGGCGAAGTCGGCGAGCGCCTTGTTGACGGTCTCCCGGGAGGCGCCGACGAGCTGGGCGATCTCCTCCTGGGTGAGGTCGTGGGTCACCCGCAGCACGCCGCCGTCACGGGTGCCGAACCGGCCGGCCATCTGGAGCAGGTTCTTGGCGACCCGACCCGGCACGTCTGTGAAGATCAGGTCGGCGAGGGAGTCGTTCGTCCGGCGCAGCCTGCGGGCCAGCACCCGGAGCAACTGCTCGGCGATCTCCGGCCGGTTGTTGAGCCACGGCCGCAGCGCCTGCTTGCGCAGCCGGACGAGCCGGGTGTCGGTGACCGCGGTGGCGGTCGCCGTCCGCGGGCCGGGGTCGAACAGCGACAGCTCGCCCACCATGTCCGACGGGCCCATCACGGCGATCAGGTTCTGCCGGCCGTCCGCCGCGCGGCGACCCACCTTGATCTTGCCGGACAGGAGGATGTAGAGACTGTCACCGGGCTCACCCTCGTTGAAGACGACCTCGCCCTTGCGGACCTCGATCGTCTCCATCTCCTTGGCGAGCGCCTCGGCAGCCTCCGGGTCAACGCCCTGGAAGATCCCGCTTCGGGCCAGTACCTCGTCCATCGCGCACCTCCGCCTGCGCGTGCCGTCCGTCGGCCCGGGTCCGCCGTCCGCTGATCCCTCGCGCGCCGCCAGTCTAGGCGCACGTGAGCAGGAATCGGAGGTGCACCCCTGGATCTCGCTCCCCGGTCCGGGTCGGCGCCACCCCTCCCCACCAGTGATCGTAGGGTGATCGGCGTGCTGGGTGAGCCGATCCTGACCAGCCGGCCGGAGGCCGGGTGGGACATCCCGCTGTTGTTCTGGCGGGCCGAGACGCCGCTGCTGGCGGTCGGCTCCGCCCCGCTGGGCGGGGGGATCGGCGTCCGCGGGTGGGTGGTCAACGCGACCGTGCCGATGTCGTACGACCGGGACGACCCCGCCGCCCACCTGGCTGAGCTGGCCCACGACCTGGACCTGGCCGGGCCCGGGGTCGGGCTGCTGACCGGCGTGGACGTGACCGAGGTGGTGCGCCGGACGGACGGCGGCGTGCGGGTCTGGGCGACTGTCGGCCTGGGCACACCGGTGTGGGCCGCCGCGCCCGACGCTGTCGCGCCCGCCTCCACCGCGCCCGCCCAGCGCGTCGGCACGATCAACATCGTCGCGTACGTGCCGGACCGGCTCGGCGACGCGGCCCTGGTCAACGCGGTGGCCACGGCCACCGAGGCGAAGGCGCAGGCGATCGGGGAGCTGGGGCTGCCGGCCACCGGGACCGCCACCGACGCGGTGACCGTGCTCTGCCCGGCCGACGGCGAGCCGGCCCCGTACGGCGGGCCGCGCTCGGCGTGGGGCGCCCCGCTGGCCCGTGCCGTGCACGCCGCGGTGCGCGACGGCGGTGCCGGCACGGTGGTGCCCTGGTCCGACCGGCGGGCGGGCTGACGTGCGCGGGCGGTTACTCCGGCCATTCGGCCCTCGTCGTGGCGTGCCCCGCACGGTAGCGTCGCCGGCGATGTACGCTCCCGCCCGCTCTGTGCCCCGTTCCCACCGCCCCGCTGGCCCGGTTCCGCGCCGCGTCGAACCCGTCGCGCGCCGGTCCGCCCTCGGCTCGCGTCTCGCCGCGCTCGTCGCCCTCTTCACGGTCCTGCTCGCCGCCGGCTGCTCGGACTCCGGCGACGGCGACCCGATCTGGCAGAGCGGGCAGGGCGGGGGCTCGACCGGCTCGGCCAGGCCCGCGACGGGCGACCAACCGGCGGCCGGCGAGTCCAAGGAGCCGTCCATCTCGCTCACCGCGACCGGCGACGTGATCATGGGTAACGCGCCGAGCCGGCTGCCCCCCAACGGCGGCAAGGGCTTCTTCAACGACGTGAAGTCCGCGCTCAAGGGCGACCTGGTGATGGGCAACCTGGAGGAGCCGCTCACCGAGGACACCGGCGCCGGCAAGTGCGGCCCCAACCCGAAGAACTGCTACCAGTTCCGGGCCCCGCCCGGCTACGCGGCGCACCTGCGCTCGGCCGGGTTCCAACTGCTCAACCAGGCCAACAACCACGGCAACGACTACGGTCAGCAGGGCTACGAGAACACCCAGTCGGCGCTTGAGGCGCACGGGCTCAAGCACACCGGTGCGCCCGGCGAGATCACCGTGGTCGACGTCAAGGGCATCAAGGTGGCAGTGGTCGGCTTCTCGTCGTACGCCTGGTCGAACAGCCTGATCGACCTGGGCGCCGCCAAGCAGGTCATCGAGATGGCCAAGGGGATGGCCCAGCTCGTGGTGGTCCAGGCGCACATGGGCGCCGAGGGCGCCGACAAGACCCGGGTGAAGCCGGGCACGGAGACGTACGTCGGGGAGAACCGGGGCGACCCGGTGCGGTTCGCCCGCGCCGTCATCGACGCCGGCGCCGACCTGGTGATCGGGCACGGCCCGCACGTGCTGCGCGGCATGGAGTTCTACCAGGGCAAGCTGATCGCCTACAGCCTGGGCAACTTCGCCGGCGGCGGGAAGTCGCTGAACAGCGACGGTCGGCTCGGCTGGGGCGGCGTGCTCAAGGTGTCGCTCACCGCCGAGGGGCGCTTCGTCGGCGGCACGTTCACCTCGACCGCGATGAACGGCGTGGGCCGGCCGTCCGTCGACCGGCAGGACCGTGGCCTCGGGCTGGTGCGCGAGGTGACCCGGGCGGACTTCGGCACGACCGGCGCGAAGCTCGACGGGGCCGGCAAGATCAGCGCTCCGGCGGGTGGCTGAGCGAACGTCACCCGCGTCGGCGCGCCGGAGCGTCGGCCCCGCGACGTAGGCTGGCCGGCGTGACCACGCGCTCCCCCGAGACCGACCTCGGCCGTACGCGTCGCGCCCGCCGCATCGGTCGGGTGCTGACCGAGACCCACCCCGACGCGCACTGTGAACTCGACCACTCCAACGCGTTGGAGCTGGCGGTCGCCACGATCCTGTCCGCCCAGTGCACCGACAAGAAGGTCAACGAGGTCACGCCGAAGCTGTTCGCCCGCTACCGCACCGCCGCCGACTACGCCGGGGCGGACCGCGCGGAGCTGGAGGAGCTGATCCGGCCCACCGGGTTCTACCGCAACAAGACCAGCTCGCTGATCAACCTGGGCCGCGCGCTCTGCGAGCGGTACGACGGCGAGGTGCCAGGCAAGCTGGCCGACCTGGTCACCCTGCCGGGCATCGGGCGCAAGACCGCGAACGTCATCCTCGGCAACGCCTTCGACGTCCCCGGCATCACCGTCGACACCCACTTCCAGCGGCTGGTGCAGCGGTGGGAGCTGACCACCGAGACCGACCCGGTCAAGATCGAGCACGCGATCGGCGCGCTCTTCCCCAAGCGCGACTGGACCATGCTGTCGCACCGGATCATCTTCCACGGCCGCCGGGTCTGCCACGCCCGCAAGCCGGCGTGCGGCGCGTGCACGTTGGCGAAGCTCTGCCCCGCGTACGGCACCGGGCCGACCGAGCCGGCCGCCGCGGCCAAGCTGCTGAAGGGCCCCCGCGCGCGTGACCTCGCGGCGGCCGTCGGCCTCGACCCCGACCTGGTGCCGCAGCAGGCGGCCGTGGCGGACGTGCCGTGAACCACCGCCGGCTCGCCCTTCTGCTCGTCCCGCTGCTGCTGGCGGCGGTGGGTTGCACCGCCACGGCCGAGGAGCCGGCCGGCCCGGCGCCCGCCACCCGGGCGGAACGCCCGTCGCCGTTCGCCGACTGCGCCCCGCTGACCGTGGCGCCGGCCTCGGCCGCGCCCGCGCCCGACGGCGACGCCGGTGGTCCGCTGCCCGACCTGACGCTCAACTGCTTCACCGGCGGCGCGCCGGTCACGCTGCGCGACCTCAAGGGTCCGTTGGTGATCAACGTGTGGGCGTCCTGGTGCCCGCCGTGCCGTAAGGAGCTGCCCGCGTTCCAGCGGCTCAGCGAGCGGGCCGACGGCCGGTTCCAGGTGGTCGGCGTGAACAGCCGGGACAGCCGCGGCGGCGCGCAGTCCATCGGCGAGGACTTCGGGGTCGGTTTCCCGATGCTCGTCGACCAGGGCGACGCGTTCGAGCGCGCGTTGGAACGCAGCGCGTTCCCGCTTACCGTGCTTGTCGGCGCCGACGGGCGGATCCGGCACATCGAGGGGACGGGCGCGCTCGACGACGCCCGCCTCGCCACGCTCGTCCGGACCCACCTCGGGGTGCGGGTATGACCCGACGGCCGCCGGGATGGTTCGACCCGCTGCTGGGCCGGCTCGGCACCGCGCGGGCGGAGGACTTCACCCGCCTCACCACCCCGGAGACCGGCGGTCGGGAGAGCGCCGTGCTGGTGCTGCTCGGCGAGGAGCCCGGCGTCGGGCCGGACGTGCTCGTCCTCCAGCGCGCCGCGACCCTGCGCAACCACGCCGGCCAGCCGGCCTTCCCCGGTGGGGCGGCCGACCCGGAGGACGCCGACGCCCGGGCCACCGCGCTGCGCGAGGCGAACGAGGAGGTCGGCCTCGACCCGGGCAGCGTCACCGTGCTCGCCGAGCTGCCCCGCCTCTGGATCCCGGTAAGCGACTTCGTGGTCACTCCGGTGCTCGCCTGGTGGCACGACCCGCACCCGGTGCACCCGCGTGAGCCGGCCGAGGTGGCGCACGTTGCCCGGCTGCCGGTCGCCGAGCTTGTCGACCCGGACAACCGGATGCGGGTCCGCCATCCCAGCGGCTGGACCGGCCCGGCCTTCTCGGCGCGCGGCATGCTGGTGTGGGGCTTCACCGCCGGGGTGATCGACCGGCTGCTGGAGATGGGCGGCTGGGCCCGGCCCTGGCCGCGTTCCCGGGTGGTGGAGCTGCCGCCGGTGGGTGCCACGCCCGCCCCCTCGGCCGGCACCGACGCGGCCGACGAGAGCCGGGTGCGCTGATCACTCGCACGCATCCTCAGGTCACGTTCAGCGAGCGCTGAGCCGGGTGCGAGCCCGGTGCCCGTACCCTTGGGGCGTGTCCGCCGTGGATCTCGTACTGCTGCTGCTCATACTCGTGTTCGCGATCAGCGGATACCGTCAGGGCTTCGTCATCGGCGCCCTGTCGTTCTCCGGGTTCTTCCTGGGCGCGTTGATAGGTCTCCAGGTCGGCCCGCTGATCGCCAGGCAGTTCGCGGCAAGCGGCACCCGGGTGCTGATCTCCCTGGTGGCGATCTTCGGGCTCGCCGTGCTGGGGCAGGCGCTCGCCGGTTGGCTCGGCTCCAACCTGCGCGCCGCCATCACCGGGCCGACCGGGAAGAAGGTCGACGACGTCGGCGGCGCGTTCATCTCGGTCATCGCGGTCATGCTCGTGGCCTGGCTGGTCGCGGTGCCGCTGGGCTCCTCGTCGGTGCCCTGGCTGGCCGCCTCGGTCAAGAACAGCGCGCTGCTCACCGTGGTGGACCAGGTGCTGCCCGACCGCGCCCAGGAGCTTTCCACCGCCCTGCGGGACACCGTCGACACCAACGGCTTCCCCGACGTGTTCAACGGCCTGGGCAGCACCACTGCCCGGCAGGTGTCCCCGCCCGACCCGGCGCTTGCCGGCTCGCAGGTGGTGGCGAACAGCAAGCGGTCCGTGGTGAAGGTGCTCGGCTCCGCGCCGAGCTGCTCCCGCCGGATCGAGGGCTCCGGCTTCGTCTACGCCGACGACCGGGTGATGACGAACGCGCACGTGGTGGCCGGCACCCGCTCGGTGGCGGTGGAGCTGCGCGGTGAGCGCTACGACGGCGAGGTGGTGGTCTACGACCCGGCGCGGGACCTGGCCGTGCTCTACGTACCCGGGCTGCCCGGGCCGTCGCTGCGTTTCGCCGCCGGGGCCGCCGGCAGCGGGGCGGACGCGATCGTGCTCGGCTTCCCCCTCGACGGCCCGTACGACGCCCGGCCGGCCCGGGTCCGCGACGTCGACCGGATCACCGGGCCGGACATCTACTCCTCCGGCGACGTGACCCGGGAGATCTACACGATCCGGGCGCTTGTGCGCAGCGGCAACTCCGGCGGCCCGCTTGTCTCGTCGAACGGGCTGGTGCTCGGGGTGATCTTCGCGGCGGCTGCGGACGACCCGAACACCGGCTTCGCGGTCACCGCGACCGAGGCGCGGCCGGTGGCGCTTGCGGGCGCGGAGCGTACCCGGGGCGTGGCCACCGGCGACTGCACCTGAGGCCGACTGCACCTGAGGGCGGCCGGCGCGGCGGTCAGCCGCCCGCCGGGGCGCCCGCCGGCGTCACGTCGCCGCCCGGCCGGAGCGGCGACACCTTCGCGCGCCCCCAGGTGAGGGTGCGGTCGAGCACCGTCCGCGCCATGATCGCCACGCAGGCGCCGCCGTTGACGAACGAGGCGACCACGTCGCTGGGATGGTGCATGCCCCGGTACATCCGGGTGAGCGCCACGCCGACCGGCACCAGCACCAGCAGCGTCCACCAGGTGACCTTGGCCGGTGTGCTGCGCGCCCGCAGCGCCAGCAGCAGCGCGAGACCGACGTAGAGCGCGGTCGCCGCCGAGGTGTGCCCGGAGGGGAAGCTGGACGTCGGCGGGGAGGAGTCCATGTGCTCCACCGTCGGACGGTTCCGGTCGATGACCATGGTGGTGAAGAGGAAGATCAGCGCCTGCGCGGTCACCGCCGCGCAGAGGAAGATCGGCTCCCGCCAGCGGTGCAGCACCAACCGCAGCACAAGCGCGGCAAGCACGGTCACCACGACGATCATCTGGGTGCTGGCCACCGTGCTGAAGACAAGCGACACGTCGTTCCAGCCCGGGGTCCGGTCGCCGGCGAACTCCCGGTTGACCGCATCCTCCACGGTGAACGGCCAGGTGTGCGTGAGCACCCGGGTGATCAACAGGCCCAGCCCCACCATGACGGCGAAGAGCAGGGCCACCGGCAGCAGGACGCGCCGGGCGATCTGGACCGCGACATCTGACATGAGCCGCCCTTTACCCCGGCGGACCGCCGGTTACGCCCATCTATCCTCGGAGCCCGGTTCGACCACCTCGGGTTCCACCCCCTCCCGGAGCGGCCGGACCGGCCGGTGACCGTCGCCGGACCGCCAGGTGGTGAAACCGGCCGCGGTGGCGGCCACCACTGCCGCCCCGAGCACCCAGCCGCCCACCACGTCGCTTGTCCAGTGCACGCCAAGCGCGATCCGGCTCAACCCGGTGACCACCGTGAGCAGCGCCGCCGCCGTCCACACCGCGACCCGGCCGGCCCGGCTGCCGGCGAACGGCAGGAAGACCAGCAGCAGCACCCCGGCGGCCAACGCCGCGGTCAGCGCGTGCCCGGACGGGAAGGAGTAGCCGGCGGCCCGGGCCACCGGCTCCAGCAGATCCGGCCGGTCCCGGCCGACGAGCAGCTTGAGCAGCGCGCCGAGCAGGCCGCCGGCCACCATCGTGGTCACCACCCAGACCGCCAGCCGGCGCGCCCCGCGCCGCAGCAGCCACACCACCACCACCGCGGCGGCCACCCGCAGCGGGCCGGGCCCGAAGACGTGCGTCCACACGGTCATCGCCCGGACCCAGGCGGGATGGCCCACCGCATAGCCGTGGAACGTGTCGGTGACCGACGCGTCCAGCCGGAGCAGCGGCGGCCAGGCACCAAACACCAGCAGCGCGAGCAGGGCGAACGGCACCAGCACCAGGATCGCCGCGACGGCGGCCACGGTGAGCCGGAGGCCAAGCGACCGGTCGGGGTCGAGGCGGCGGCTCCGCCAGGACCGATCGCGGGTAAACGTCGAGCCGGTGCTGTTCATGCGATGTTCACTACCCCGCGCGGGGCGCGGTCAGACCGGTGATCGTCGCCGGTCAGCGGCGGGCCCGCCGGAACCGGCGCACCATCAACGCGGTGCCTGTGACAAGCGCGATGAACAGCGCCAACCCGGACCACAGCCGCTCCGGCGTGGAATGGTCGGCCTGCCCCGCCGGACGGGCCGACCACCCGGTCGGTTGCGAGCGGCCGAACGGGTCGCCGCCCTGCCCCGCCGCCGCGGCCCGGGTGTCCGGGTCCGCACCCGGCGCGGGCCCGAAGCCCACCACGCCCGGGGAGTCGTTGTCGTCGAGCGGGTTGTGCCCCACCGCCGCCACGTCGGCGGTGAGCGCCGCCACCGGGTCGACCATGCCGTAGCCGAACCTGTCGTCCCGGCCGGTCGGGCCGAGATCCCGGGCGGTCCTGATCAGCCGATTGACCACGTCGCCCGCCGACATCCGCGGATAGCGCGCGCGGACCAGGGCGGCCGTGGCGGCGACGAGCGGCGCGGCGAAGCTCGTCCCCTGCACCCGCCAGTAACCGCCCCGCGAGCGGGCGCCGTAGAGAGCGGTGGCCGGGGCGCTGAGAATGGTCTCGCGACCGGTGATCGCGCCGGACCAGAGGTTCTCGCTGTTGCGATCCAGGCCGGTGACCGCCAGCACGCCCGGCTCACGGGCCGGATACCAGACCTTCGAGGTGGTCGAGGTCGCCAGATTGCCGGTGCACGCCACCACCACCACGTCCCGGGCGAAGGCGTAGTCGAGCGCGGCGGCCAGGGCCGGGCTGTCCCCGCCACCGCCCAACGACAGGTTGACCACCCGGGCGCCGTTGTCGACCGCCCAGCGCACCGCCTTCGCGATGATCAGAGCGTCGTCGTACCGGTTCTCGGCGTCCAGGACCCGGATCGGGAGGATCTTCGCGTCCGGCGCCAGCCCCACCACGCCGCGGTCGTCGTCGGCCCGCCCGGCGATCAACCCGGCCACCGTGGTGCCGTGCCCGACCGGGTCCGGCTCGTCCGTGCCGCCCGGCGTGACCATGTCGAGGCCGGGCAGCACCTGGCCGGCCAGGTCCGGGTGGGACGCGTCCACCCCCGAGTCGATCACCGCGACCACCACGCCGCGCCCGGTCGACGTCTTCCACGCGGTCTTCGCCCGCAACTCCGCCAACTGCCACTGCTCGTCGCGGACCTGGTCGGCGCGGAACACGAGCTGCGGAGCCACCCAGGAGAGCGGCCGGGTGGAGACGGACGCGGCCGGCGCGGCGTACCCCGGCGGAGCCAGCGGACCGGCGGTGACGGCCAGCGCCGCCGCGCCGGCGAGCAGCGCCCGCCCGGCGAGACGCCGGGGCGGCACGCCGGAAGGTCCCTGCCGGTCCCTGGTCACATTCCCCCAGCCATTTCGTCGCTTCCGAAACATGCTGCTCGGAGATTACCGGTTGTCCCGTCCGTCACGGGGCACTTCCGCGCGTCCGGTCACCCGGGCGGGAGATGAGCCAACTGCACCAGACGTACGCCCTCACGGCGGGTGACCAGACGGGCCCGGCCCGGCGGCAGCGGGCCGGCCTTCACCTGCCCGACGAGCGGGCCCTCCTCCGGGCCGCCGGACATCACCAGCCCCGCAGTGGACAACTCCCGCAGCCGCTGGACGATCGGCTCGTACGCGGTCCGGCCGGCCCCGCCGGAACGCCGCGCCAGCACCAGGTGCAGCCCGACGTCCCGGGCGTGCGGCAGGTGCTCCTCCAACGCGCGCAACGGGTTCGTCGGCCCGCCGGCCACCAGGTCGTAGTCGTCGACGAGCACGAACAACTCCGGCCCGGTCCACCACGACCGGCCGCGCAGCTCGGCCGGGGTCACCTCGGGCCCCGGCTGCCGCCCCTGGAGATAGCCGGCCGCCGACTCGATCAGCTCGGTGGTGTGCGGGGCGGCGGTGCCGTACCCGATCAGGTGCGCCGTCTCGATCGCCCCCATCAGGCTGCGCCGGTAGTCGACCAGGATCACCCGGGCCTGCTCCGGGCCGAACCGGCAGACGATCGAGGTGGCAAGCGCGCGCAGGAACGAGGACTTGCCGCACTCGGCGTCGCCGAAGACCACGAAGTTCGGCTCGGTGGCGAAGTCGAGCACCACCGGGGCCAGGTCCGCCTCGGCCACCCCGATCGGGAAGGCCAGGCCGGTGGTCGCGGTCTGGTCCAGCTCGGCGTACGGCAGCACCGGCGGGAGCAGCCGCACCCGGGGCGCGGCCGGGCCGGTCCACGCCTGCGCGACGGACGTGACCAGGTCCCCGGTCTCGGCGCCCAGGGCGGCCACCCGGGGCTGCGCGGTGAGGAAGTGCAGCCCGCCGGCGGTGATCCCGCGCCCCGGCCGCTCCTCCGGCACGGTCGCCGCCAGCGCGCGCTTCACCACCACCGAGTCGGCCGGGTCGCCGAGGCGCAGCTCCAGCCGGGACCCGAACAGGTCCCGGATCGCCGGCCGGAAGTCCGACCAGCGCAGCGCGCTTGCCACCACGTGCACCCCGTACGCCAGGCCCCGGGTGGCCAGCTCGGTGACCAGCGGCTCCAGGTCCTCGTACTCGCCGCGCAGCGTGTTCCAGCCGTCCACGACCAGGAACACGTCCCCGAACGGGTCGGCGCCGGCCGGCCCGCCCGCAGGCATCGCGGCCCGCCGCCGGCGCCACGCCGCCATCGACTCCACCCCCGCCTCGGTGAACCGCCGCTCCCGCTCGGCGAGCAGCCCGGCGACCTCCCCGACGGTGCGGCGGACCGCGGTGCCGTCGGTCCGTCCGCTGACGCCGCCGACGTGCGGCAGGTCGCGCAGCGCGCCGAGCGTCCCGCCGCCGAAGTCGAGGCAGTAGATCTGCGCCTCGGTCGGGGTGTGGGTGAGAGCCAGCGCGCAGATGAGCGTGCGCAGCAGCGCCGACCGGCCGCTGCGGGTGGTGCCGACCACCGCGACGTGCCCGGCCGCGCCGTCCAGGGCCAACCAGAACAGGTCCCGCCGTTGCTCGAACGGCTTGTCCACCACGGCCACCGGCACCTGCAACGCGCCGTGCAGCTCGGGATTGGCCACGGTCAGCCCGCGGGCCGGATCGACGCCGACCGGGCCGAGCAACTCGTCGAGCGTGGGTGAGTCGTCGAGCGGGGGAAGCCACACCTGGTGGGCCGGCGGACCCTGCCCGGCCAGCCGGTCCACGAGCAGGTCGAGCAGCGTCTCCCCGCTCTCCTCCTCGGCCGTCAGGGCGGCCGGCGCGACCGGCTCGGGCACCGGCGCCAGGTGGGTGGAGAACGCGAGCACCCGTGCCTCGCCGAGCCCGGCGCCGCCCGCCGGGCCGGTGCGCCGGCGGACCGCCCCGGAGACGTACGCGGCCTTGAACCGGACCAGCGGGTCGGTGCCGGAGCGCAGGTAGCCGTGCCCGGGCGTGCGGGGCAGCTCGTGCGCGTCCGGCACGCCGAGCACCGTCCGGGACTCCAGCGCGGAGAACGTGCGCAAGCCGATCCGGTACGACAGGTGGGTGTCCAGCCCGCGCAGCCGCCCCTCCTCCAGCCGCTGGCTGGCCAGCAGCAGGTGTACGCCGAGCGACCGGCCCAGCCGGCCGATCTGCACGAACAGGTCGATGAAGTCGGGCTTGGCGGAGAGCAGCTCGGAGAACTCGTCGCAGATCAGCAGCAGCGACGGCAGCGGGGCCAGCGGGCTGCCCGCCGCGCGCGCCCGCTCGTAGTCGCGCACGCTCGCGAAGTTGCCGGCCCGGCGCAGCAGCTCCTGGCGGCGCATCAGCTCCCCGTTGATCGCGTCGACCATGCGGTCGACCAGGGGCAGCGCGTCGGCCAGATTGGTGATCACGGCGGCGGTGTGCGGCAGCCGCTCGAACGGCGCGAAGGTGGCGCCGCCCTTGAAGTCGACGAGCACGAAGTTGAGCTGCTCCGAGCCGTGCGTGGCGGCCAGGCCGAGCACGAGCGTGCGGAGCAGCTCCGACTTGCCCGATCCGGTGGCGCCGATAAGCAGCCCGTGCGGGCCCATGCCGTCGAGCGCCGACTCCTTCAGGTCGAGGTCGATCGCCCCGCCGTCCGCGCCCACCCCGACCGGCACCCGCAGCCGGTCGCGGGCGGCACGGGGCGCCCAGCCCTGCTCGGCGGTGAAGCCCTCCGGGTCGCCGAGGCCGAGCAGCTCCGGCAGGCCCGGCTCGGCGCCGGGGGACGCGGCCGGTCCGCGGGCCATGCCGGCCAGCCGCAGCGGGGCGAGCCGCCGGGCCACCGCCTCGGCGTCCGCCGGCGCCAGCGCGTCCGCGGCGCCCACCTCGGCGTGCCCCTCCGCGGAGTGCGAGTGCAGCCGGCCGTCGACCAGGTCGAGGAGCAGGGCGTACCGGTCGAGCAGCCGGGGCGGCGGGGTGTCCAGGTCGAGCACCGTGACCGCGTCGATGCCGCCGTCGCCGGCCAGGTCGGCGGCTCCGGTCAGGTCACCGCCGTCGAGCACCACCACCACGTGCGGCCCGTCGGTGGCCGGACCGTGCGGGCTGAACCGGGACCGGCTGCCGAGCACGTCGTCGAAGAGCCGTTCCAGGTCGGCGGCGGCGCTTGTGACCAGGCGCACCGGGCCGAGCGCGTCGGTGCGCGTCGGGTGGTGGGCGTGCGGCAGCCACTTCACCCACTCCCAGCGGCTGCGGCGTTCCGGCCCGGCGCAGACCGCGATCAGCAGCTCGTCCGGGGCGTGGAAGACGGCGAGCTGGGTGAGCACCGCCCGGGCCAGCGCCTGCGCGGCCGGCGAGCCGGCGCCGCGTACGTCGCCGGCCGGGCCGCGCACGAAGACCCGGGCGAAGCTGCGCAGCGACAGCGCCACCGGCAGGTCCGGCACCACCGAGTACGCGTCCAGGAAGCGCCGCAACGCCCCGGCGGTCATCGGCTCCAGCTCCTCAAGCGGGCGGGTGACCGGCGGGACCAGTGGGGTGGCGAGCGTCTGCGGCCCGACACCCACCCGGACCACGGCGAAGTCCGGGTCGCCCGGCCGGCGCTCCCACACCCGGTGGCTGTCCACGGTGGACCAGAGTCGCCCCGGCTCCGGATGGCGGTAGGAGAGCCCGGCCCGCTGGGCGCCGGCGGTCTCCCGGACCCGGCGACGCAGCGTGGCGAGGTGGCGCAGGTATTCCCGGCGGGCGCCCATCAGCTCGGACTTCTTCGGGCCGGCGCTGCCCCAGGTGGTGACGAGCATCGCCAGCGAGGAGAGCCCGAACATCCCGCCCACCACGTACGAGTAGGCGCCGCCGCCGCGGCCGAACATCATCGCCATGGCCACCGTCCCGCCGAGCATCGGCAGCACCAGCAGCGCCTGCTGCCAGCGCCCGCCGGTGGCGGTGGGAATCTCCGGCGGCGCCTCGACGGGCAGCTCGCCGGCCGGGATCTCCGGGGCCGGTCGGCGCGGTGGCCGCTTGATGACGACAGTGGACACGGAGCCTCCCATGGCTCTCGGTAACCCGAGCCTGGCTCATAGTAGGTAAAGTCCTCTCGTCCGTCAGCCCACCGAAACGGCCCGATGATGGAGATGCGTCGATGACAAGCGGGCTCGCCCGGGTCACGATCAGCGCGCCCCGGCGGCGGGTCGACGTGGCCCTGCCGGAGCAGGTTCCCCTGGCCGAGCTGCTGCCCGAGGTGCTCCGGCACGCCGGGGAGGGCCTCGCCGACGACGGCGAACGGCACGGTGGGTGGGTGCTCCGGCGCACCGACGGCGCGGTGCTTGCCACCGCCCAGGCGCTGCTGCCGCAGGGTGTCCGCGACGGCGAGGTGCTGCACCTCGTGCCCGCCCGGGCGGAATGGCCCGAGCTGGAGTACGACGACGTGGTCGAGGCGATCGTCGACGGGTCCCGCCGCCGGGGGGCCGCCTGGTCGGCCGGCGCGACCCGGGCCGCCACGCTTGCCGGCGCCGGTGTGCCGCTCGCCGTCGGGCTGGTCGCCGTGCTGTCGGCCGGTCCCGGGGAACGCGGCGGCTGGCCGGTCGCCGCCACGGTCGCCCTGATCCTGGTGCTCGCCGCCACCGCCGCCTCCCGGGCGTACGGTGACGGCCCGGCCGGCGCCACCCTCGGCGGATACGCGCTGCCCTGGGCGGCGGCGGCCGGCGCCCTGGCGGTCGGCTCGGGCGATCCGGTCGGCCCGGTCCCCGGCCTGCGCTGGCTCGGCGCCCCCGAACTGCTCGTCGGCTCCGTCGCGCTGCTGCTGGTGTCGGTGCTCGGCCTGCTCGGTGTGGCCCACCGGTCCCGGGTCCCGGTGGCCGGCGTGACAGTCGGCGCGGGCGGCGCGGCGAGCGCCCTCGGTGCGTTGCCGCTCGACCCGGCCGGCACCGCGGCCGTGCTGCTCGGCATCCTGGTCTTCGCGCTGGGCGGGCTGCCGCTGCTGGCCATCCGGGTGGGCAAGCTGCCGCTGCCGCCGCTCACCCTGCCCACCCCCGCCGGCACCCGGGACCTGCCCGACCGGGGGCGGGTGCACGCGGCCGTGGCCCGGGCCGAGGAGGCGCTGACCGGGATGCTGCTCGGGCACGCGGTGCTCGCCGTGGGCGCCGCCGTCGTGCTCGTCGCCACCGGTGGGACCGCCGGGCGGCTGCTTGTCGCCGTCGCCTGCGGGGTGCTGCTGCTGCGTTCCCGGCTCTTCGTGGCGGTGCGGCACCGGGTGCCGGCCGTCACCGCCGGGCTGGCCGGCTACGCCCTGCTCGGCGTGGTGCTCGCGGAACGGGCCGGGCCGGGCGGGCGGCTCGCGTTGACCGCCGGCGGGCTGGCCCTGGCGCTGGCGGCGGTCACGGCCGGCGTGACGTACGCCCGGCGGCCGGTCTCGCCGTACCTCGGGCGGTTGGCCGACCTGACCGACACCGCGCTCGTGGTCGCGGTGGTCCCGGTGGCCTGCGCGGTGCTCGACCTCTACGACCGGGCCCGCGGCCTGCTCGCCTGAACACGGCGGGGCCCGGGTCGCCGATGCGACCCGGGCCCCGGGGAAGTCTCGCCGTCAGTGCAGCGTCTCGCCGCGCTCCGCGGCCTCCTTGGCACGCCGGTAGGAGTTGACGATCTCCGCCTCCGCCTCGACCCGACCCACCCAGGTCGCGCCCTCGACCGACTTGCCCGGCTCCAGGTCCTTGTAGACCTCGAAGAAGTGCTGGATCTCCAGCCGGTCGAACTCGCCCAGGTGGTGGATGTCCCGCAGGTGCTCCTGGCGCGGGTCCTCGTAGGGAACGCAGAGGACCTTGTCGTCGCCGCCCTTCTCGTCGGTCATCCGGAACATGCCGATGGTGCGGCAGCGGATCAGGCAGCCCGGGAAGGTGGGCTCGGGCACCAGCACCAGCGCGTCCAGCGGGTCGCCGTCCTCGCCCAGGGTGCCCTCGATGAAGCCGTAGTCGGCGGGGTACTGGGTGGAGGTGAAGAGGGTGCGGTCCAGCCGGATCCGGCCGGTCGCGTGGTCCACCTCGTACTTGTTGCGGTGACCCTTGGGGATCTCAACCGTGACGTCGAAATCCATCTTCCACGCTCCCTCGTTGCCCACGCTGGCTGACGGAAACCACCGGCTCGCCGCCCGCACGGGAGGAACGCCCCCGCCGGCTCCGGCCGCCGCATAGTGTTCGGACCGAAGTAGTGTCACCCAAGGTGATTTCGAGTGGGGGAGGAGGGGGCCGTGGGGAGGGAAGATTCACACTACCGCCCCGAGGGGGTTGACGGGCGACGGTCCGTCGGATCCGATTCCGGTCCTCCCGGGGCCGCCGGGCGGGTGTCAGTCCCGGGCGCCAACCAGGCCCACCGGGCGGCGCCGCCCACCGGCTCGGCCCGGGTCGGCCGCCCGGACGACCGGACGGCGTCCGGCAACTGGCCCGCCCCGATTCCGGTGAGCCCGCCGGTCCCGCCGGTCGGTGTCGCCCCGCCGCCATACTCCCCACCGCCCGCCGTCCGGCCGCGCCGCCGGGCCCGACTGGTCGCCGTGCTCGTCGGCGTGCTGGTCCTAGCCCTCGCGGTGGGCGGGGTGGCGGTGCTCCGTCCCGGCCCGGTAGCCGGCTGGCTGGGCGGTGCGGCCACGCCGTCAGGAGTGGCCGCCGCGCCGCCCGAGCCCGACCCGCCGGCCGTGCTGGCCGGCCCGGACGGCAACGCCCCGCTGCCCACCGAGGCCGGCCTCCGGGCCGCGCTGAATCCACTTGTACGCGCCGCCGCGCTCGGCGACCGGGTGAACGTGTCGGTGGCGGACGTGAGCACCGGTCAGGCGCTCTACGGCAGTGGGCCGGACACGCCTACCGTGCCCGCCTCGGTGACCAAGCTGGCCACCGCCGTCGCGGTGCTCGCCGCGCGCGGTCCGGCGTACCGGATCCCCACCCGGGCGGTGGCCGGCGCGAATCCGGGCGAGGTGATCCTGGTCGGCGGCGGCGACCCCACCCTCGCGGTGGACCGGAAGAACGCCTTCTACCCGGGCGCGGCCCGCCTGGACGACCTGGCCGCCCAGGTACGCGACGCGCTCGGCGGCACCGCCCCGACCAAGGTGATCGTCGACTCGTCGCTGTTCAGCGGCCCGGTCTTCGAGCCCGGCTGGGACGCCGACATCCCCACCGGCGGGTTCGGCGCGGCGATCACCGCGCTGATGACCGACGGCGCGCGGAAGGACCCGGCGCAGGCGCGGCGTACCGCCGAGGAGACCAACCACGCCGCCGAGCGGGTGCCCCAGCCGGATCTGACCGCCGGCCGGCAGTTCGCGAAGCTGCTCGGGCTCACCGGGAGCGCGGCCCAGGTGACCCGGGGGACCGCTCCGGCCGCCGGCGGGTCGGGCACGGCACCCGGCGCCGAGCTGGGCAAGGTCGAGTCGTTGCCGGTGATCCGCCTGGTCGACATCATGATCAGCGACAGCGACAACGTGATCGCCGAGGTGATGGCCCGCCAGATCGCGCTGGCCAAGGGCAAGCCCGGGTCCTTCGCCGGCGGCGCGGCGGCCACCGACGAGGTGCTCGGCGAGCTGGGGCTGCCCGCCGACGAGATCAGCCTGGCCGACGGCAGCGGGCTGTCCCGCACCAACCGGATCAGCCCGTCGCTGCTCACCGACCTGATCACGCTCGCCGGCAACGGGAGCCACCCCGAGCTGGCCGCGATCTTCGGCGGTCTGCCGGTCGGCGGTTGGTCCGGCACGCTCGACGACCGCTACCGGGCGGCCACCACCAAGGCCGGCGCTGGCGTGGTACGCGCCAAGACCGGCACGCTGACCGGGGTGAACGCCATCGCCGGGACGGTGACCACCGCCGACGGCCGGCTGCTCACGTTCGCCGTGCTCACCGACCGGACCCAGGGCTCGCTCGACGACACCCGGCAGGCGCTCGACCGGATCACCTCCGCGCTTGCCGGCTGCGGCTGTCGGTGACCGACCGCCGTCGATCGGCCGGCGCGAGCCGGGGTGGGGGTGTTCCGGCGCGGGTACGGTGGGTTCATGGCGCAGTTCGTGGACTGGGATCTGGCCGCCGCTACCGCGGGGGCGCTGAGCAAGTCGGGCCCCCGGGTGTCGTACGCCGAGGCCACCGATGTCGTCGGTGACCTGCGCCGACTGACCGAGGAGGCCGCCGGGCACGTCGCCGACTACACCGGCCTGCGGGCCCAGGTGGCCCACCCGCCGGTGCGCGTGGTCGACCGCCGGGACTGGGCGGCGGCGAACATCGCCGGGTTGCGGGAGGTCGTCAGCCCGCTTGTCGAGCGGCTCTCCGGGGACAAGCGGCCTGGCGCGTTCACCGAGGCGATCGGCTCCCGGCTCACCGGCGTGCAGGCCGGCACCATCCTGGCCTACCTCTCCGGCCGGGTGCTCGGCCAGTACGAGGTCTTCGCCGGTGACCCCGGGCAACTGCTGCTCGTGGCCCCGAACATCGTCGAGGTCGAGCGGAAGCTCGGCGCCGACCCGCGTGACTTCCGGCTGTGGGTGTGCCTGCACGAGGTGACCCACCGCACCCAGTTCACCGCCGTGCCGTGGATGCGCGCCTATTTCCTCGGCGAGGTGCAGGCGTTCGTGGACGCCTCGCAGGGCGGCGAGCACCTGCTGGAGCGCCTGCGCCGCGGCGTGGCCACGCTCTCCGACGCGGTCCGGGAGCCGGACAGCCGGGCCAGCGTCCTCGACATCGTGCAGACACCGGCGCAGCGCGCCGTGCTGGACCGGCTGACTGCGCTGATGACCCTGCTGGAGGGGCACGCGGAGTTCGTGATGGACGGCGTCGGCCCGGAGGTCATTCCCAGCGTCGAGTCGATCCGGTCGGCGTTCAACCGCCGCCGGGAGTCCGGCAACCCGCTGGAGAAGGCGATCCGCCGGCTGCTCGGCATCGAGGTCAAGATGCGGCAGTACGCCGAGGGCCGCAAGTTCGTGCACGGCGTGGTCGACCGGGTCGGCATGACCGGCTTCAACAAGATCTTCTCCTCCCCGCTCACCCTGCCCCGGCTCGACGAGCTGGGCGACCCGGACGCCTGGGTGTCCCGGGTGCACGGGCCGGCCGGTGCCACCCCGACCGCCGGCTGAACCGGCCGCGCCGCACGCCCGGGCACCGTCTGCGCCCGCGCCGGCGGTCGCCGCCGTCCGGCTCGCCGTACGCCGGCTGCTGACCGGCCTGCCCGGGCCCGGGCCGGTGCTCGTGGCCTGCTCCGGCGGGGCCGACTCGCTGGCGCTCGCCGCGGCCACCGCCTTCGTGGCGCCCCGGCTCGGCCGCCCGGCCGGCCTGGTGACCGTCGACCACGGCCTGCAACCCGGCTCGGCCGAGCGCGCCGACGCGGTCGCCGGCTGGGCCCGCGCGGCCGGGCTCGACCCCGTCGACGTGATCCCGGTACGGGTGACCGGGCGACCCGGCGGCCCCGAGGCGGCTGCCCGGCAGGCCCGCTACGAGGCGCTTGTCGCGGCGGCCCGGCGGCACGGGGCGGCCGGCGTGCTGCTCGGGCACACCCGCGACGACCAGGCGGAAACCGTGCTGCTGGCGTTGGCCCGGGGCGCCGGGCCGCGCGGGTTGTCCGGGATGCCGGAGCGGCGCGAGTGGGACGGGGTGCCGCTGCTGCGCCCGCTGCTCGACGTCGCCCGGTCCGACACCCGGGCGGCCTGTACGGCGCTCAGCCTGGCGGCGTGGGCCGACCCGCACAACGCCGATCCCGCGTACGCCCGCGCCCGGGTGCGGGCCGAGGCGCTGCCGGCGCTCGTCGACGCGCTCGGGCCGGCGGTGGTGGCGAACCTGGCCCGGACCGCACGCCTGCTCGCGGCCGACACCGCCGCGCTCGACGCGCTCGCCGTCGACGCGCTCGCCGACGTCCGGGCCGACGGTGGCGGGCTCTCGGTCGACGGGCTGGCCGCGTTGCCGGCGGCGGTCCGCACCCGGGTGTTGCACGCCTGGGCGCGGGAGTTGGGTGCCGCGCCGGCAGCCCTGTCCCACCGGCACGTGGCCGCGCTCGACGCCCTGGTGACCGACTGGCGGGGGCAGGGGCCGGCGCACCTGCCCGGCGGCCTGCCCGTGCGCCGCCACACCGGCCGCCTGGTGCAAGGCGGGGGCCCCGCTTAACGCCTCCGGTATAGGCGGGGGCCCCGCTTAACAGCGGGCCGGTCAGGCGTCGGCGCGTTCGCGGAAGGTGGTCCGGTAGGCGTGCGGCGTGGTGCCGACCCGCCTGGTGAAGTGGTGCCGCAGCGTCGCCGCGTCGCCGAAGCCGGCCTGGTCGGCGACGCTCTCCACGCTGAGCCGGGTGTCCTCAAGCAGCCGTCGCGCCAGCAGCACCCGCTGGTTGGTCAGCCAGTCGTGCGGCGTGGTGCCGGTTTCGGCGCGGAACCGGCGGGCGAAGGTGCGTGGCGCCATGCCGGCCCGGGCGGCCAACTCGTCCACTGTCACGCCGTGGTGCAGGTGACCCATCAGCCATTCCAGCACCGGTTCGAGGGTGGGCGCCTCCGGCGCCTTCGGGATCGGCGCCTCGACGTACTGGGACTGGCCGCCGTCCCGGTGCGGCGGGACCACCATCCGCCGGGCCAGCCGGGTGGCCACGGCGGAGCCGTGCTCCTGGCGGACCAGGTGCAGGCAGGCGTCGATCCCGGCGGCGGTGCCGGCGCTTGTCAGCAGTCGGCCGTCCTGCACGTAGAGCGAGTTGCAGCGGACCTGGGCCCGGGGGTTGCGGCGCTGCAACTCGTCGCCGTAGAGCCAGTGGGTGGTGCACTCACGGTCGTCGAGCAGGCCGGCCGCGCCGAGCACGAACGCGCCCGAGCAGACGCTCATCACGTACGCCCCGCGCTCGGCGGCCCGCCGCAGTGCCGCCAGCACGTCGGACGGGATCGCGGCCAGGTCCTCGTCGCCGGGCACCGTGACGCCACTGAAGTGCGCGGGCACCGCGACGAGGTCGGCCTCCTCGAGCGGCGCCAGGTCGGCGTGCGGCTGGAGATGGAAGCCGGAGGAGGTGCGCACCGCCCGGCCGCCTGGCGTGCAGACCTGGAACCGGTAGCGGGGGAAGCCGTCGTCGGTGCGGTCGGTGCCGAACACCTCGGCGAACACGCCGAGCTCGAACGTGGCGACCTGGTCCATCGCGAGGACGGCAACTGAGCGGAGCATGTGACGAGGGTAACCCGGGTGATGGCAGGAAATCGATGGTGGCGGGCATTCCTGCCACTGTCCGCAGCGGACGGCGGGCCGCAGACTTGGTGGTGTCCGGTGCGCACCGGCGGCGAAAACACTCTCCACCAAGCGAAAGCGAGCGCCGCCGTGACCGTTCTGCTGCTTCTCCTCTTCCTGTTCCTACTCCTCGGCGCCAGCGCCCTCGGGCTCACCGCCGACACGCGCGACTCGGCCGACTGGAAGCCGACCGACGACGGGCGGCGCTGGCGCTCCCGCGTCTGCTGAGGTGATTTGTTCCGTTAGTGCCATAGATCCTCGGCGGGACCGCGCCGAAAGGTGCGGCCCCGCCGACGGAGGCCATCCGGCGTACGGCAGGCTAGGAGCATGGCTGACGGCTCCTGGTACGACGCCGACATCGACCACGTGATCATCTCCGAGGCGCAGATCCGCGAGAAGACGGCGGAGCTGGCCAAGCAGGTCTCGGCGGACTACGCCCACGTCGAGGACGGTCTCCTGCTCGTCTGCGTGCTCAAGGGCGCGGTCATGTTCATGGCCGACTTCGCCCGCGCGCTGGGCCGCCAGGGCCCGCCCGCGGAGCTGGAGTTCATGGCCGTCTCGTCGTACGGCCAGGGCACCACCTCGTCCGGGGTGGTGCGCATCCTCAAGGACCTGGACCGGGACATCGCCGGCCGGCACGTGGTGGTCGTCGAGGACATCGTCGACTCCGGCCTGACCCTCTCCTGGCTGCTCCGCTACCTGGAGTCGCGCTCCGCGGCAAGCGTCGAGGTGGTCGCCCTGTTCCGCAAGCCGGACGCGGTGAAGGTGCAGGTCCCGGTGAGATACGTCGGCTTCGACATCCCGACCGAGTTCGTCGTCGGCTACGGCCTCGACTTCGGCGAGCGCTACCGCGAGCTGCCATACGTCGGGGTGCTCAAGCCCGAGGTCTACGCGCGGGCCTGAGCGCCCGGCCGGCCGTTCGTCAGCGGACGTTCAGCGGGCTCTCAGTCTTTCGGTCTACGGTAGGGCCGGTGACGTGGAGGCACCCTCCACGCCCGACCCCTCAGGCCGCGTGACCGTGCGGCAGGTGCGGATCGGGTGGGGAGCTCCCCGGCCACGCCGGCTCAAACCCCGGTTCGCCGTACGCGTAATTGTGTCGGTCTCGCGAGCTCACTCCTCGCGCGCACTGGGCTCGAATTGTGCGCGACTGCGGGGCTCGCGAGCTCACTCCTCGCGCGCACTGGGCTCGAATTGTGCGCGACTGCGGGGCTCGCAAGCTCACTCCTCGCGCGCACTGGGCTCGAATTGTGCGCGACTGCGGGGCTCGCAAGCTCACTCCTCGCGCGCACGGTGTACCGTCGAATGACCGTGGTGCGGCAGTTCGCGTGCCCCGGGGGTCGGGCCGGCCCGCACGGCGGCCCCGGCCGCCGCCGAGGCGGCGACACCATTCAGACGGTCAGGACGTCGATCAGGAGGATGCGGGCGCCTCGGTGCCCGACGACAGCATGGAACGTACGCGTTTCTTCCGCCGACCGGTGGTCTGGATCATCCTGGTCATCCTCGGCGCCGTTGTGCTCAGTCAACTGTTCACCGCTGGTCCCAGCTACCACCGGGTGGACACATCCGTTGCGCTCAACCAGCTCAATTCCGGTGGCATCGACAAGGTCGTCTTCCAGGACAAGGAGCAGACGCTCCAGCTCGACCTGAAGGACAAGGCCAAGTTCGGCGACACCACCACCGACAAGATCGAGGCGCAGTTCCCGTACGAGGTCGGCGGCCAGGTCTGGAACCAGGTCCGCGAAGCCGAGGCGGCGGACCGGATCACCGGTGCGGTCGACACCAAGGTGTCGTCGGACAGCATCTGGGTCAGCCTGCTTGTCAACCTTCTCCCCATCGCGCTGCTCGTGCTCCTGCTGCTGTTCTTCATGTCGCAGATGCAGGGCGGCGGCTCGCGGGTGCTCAACTTCGGCAAGTCCAAGGCGAAGATGATCACCAAGGACACGCCGAAGACCACCTTCGCGGACGTGGCCGGCGCGGAGGAGGCCGTCGAGGAACTGCACGAGATCAAGGACTTCCTGCAGAACCCGGCGAAATACCAGGCCCTGGGCGCCAAGATCCCGAAGGGCGTGCTGCTCTTCGGCCCGCCCGGCACCGGCAAGACGCTGCTGGCCCGCGCGGTCGCCGGCGAGGCCGGGGTGCCGTTCTACTCCATCTCCGGCTCCGACTTCGTCGAGATGTTCGTCGGTGTCGGCGCCAGCCGGGTCCGTGACCTGTTCGAGCAGGCCAAGTCGAACGCGCCGGCGATCGTCTTCGTCGACGAGATCGACGCCGTCGGCCGGCACCGCGGCGCCGGCATGGGCGGCGGTCACGACGAGCGGGAGCAGACCCTCAACCAGCTCCTGGTCGAGATGGACGGCTTCGACACCAAGGGCGGCGTCATCCTGATCGCCGCCACCAACCGGCCGGACATCCTCGACCCGGCGCTGCTGCGCCCGGGCCGGTTCGACAGGCAGATCCCGGTCGACGCCCCCGACATGGAGGGCCGCAAGGCCATCCTCCGGGTGCACGCCAAGGGCAAGCCGTTCACGCCCGACGTCGACCTCGACGCGGTCGCCCGGCGCACCCCGGGCTTCAGCGGCGCCGACCTGGCCAACGTGATCAACGAGTCCGCGCTGCTCACCGCGCGTAAGGAGCAGCGGGCGATCAGCAACGACTCGCTCGAAGAGTCGATCGACCGGGTGATCGCCGGGCCGCAGCGCCGGACCCGGGTGATGAGCGACCAGGAGAAGAAGATCACCGCGTACCACGAGGGTGGGCACGCGCTCGTCGCCTGGGCGCTGCCGCACGCCGCGCCGGTGCACAAGGTGACCATCCTGTCCCGGGGCCGGTCGCTTGGGCACACCCTGGTCCTCCCGACCGAGGACAAGTACACCCAGACCCGGGCCGAGATGATCGACACTCTGGCGTACGCGCTTGGTGGCCGGGCGGCCGAGGAACTGGTGTTCCACGAGCCGACCACCGGCGCCGGCAACGACATCGAGAAGGCCACCCAACTGGCCCGCGCGATGATCACGCAGTACGGCATGAGCTCCAAGCTCGGTGCGATCAAGTACGGCACCAGCGGCGACGAGCCGTTCCTCGGCCGCAACATGGGCCACGAGCGGGACTACTCCGACTCGGTGGCCGCCGAGATCGACGGCGAGATGCGCGCGCTCATCGAACTGGCCCACGACGAGGCCTGGGAGATCCTGGTGGAATACCGGGACGTGCTGGACAACATGGTCCTGGAGTTGATGGAGAAGGAAACCCTCTCCACCGCCGACATGGCCCGGATCTGCGCCCGGGTGGTCAAGCGCCCGCCGATGGCCCCCTACCACGGCTTCGGCAAGCGCCTGCCCTCCACCGAGCCACCGGTGCTCACCCCGGCCGAGAAGGACGCGCTGGCGACGCAGGCCCGCGCCGACGCTGCCGCCTCGATCGGTGGTTCCAGCAACAACTCGGACGGTACGCACTGAGCACCGACCCGACGGCCGGCTCCCTTGACCGGGAGCCGGCCGTTTCCGCGACCGAGCCCGACGAGGACGACGCGCTCGACCACGTCGCCGCGCGCCTCATCAGCGGCCGGCTGACAGGTGGCCCGGTGGAGAACAGCGTCGACCTCACCCGGATCGAGAAGGCGGTCCGGGAGATCCTCATCGCGGTCGGCGAGAACCCGGACCGCGACGGCCTCCGGGAGACGCCCGCCCGGGTCGCCCGCGCCTACGCCGAACTCTTCGCCGGCCTGCGGGTCGACCCGGCGCAGGTGCTCCGCACCACCTTCGAGGCCAACCACGAGGAACTCGTGCTCGTCCGGGACATCGACGTGATGAGCCTCTGCGAGCACCACCTGCTGCCGTTCCGGGGCAGCGCGCACATCGGCTACATCCCCGGGCCGGACGGCCGGATCACCGGCCTGTCCAAGCTGGCCCGGCTGGTCGAGGTGTTCGCCCGCCGGCCGCAGGTGCAGGAACGGCTCACCTCCCAGATCGCCGACCTGCTGATGTCCAGCCTCAACCCACGCGGCGTCATCGTGGTGCTCGAATGTGAGCACATGTGCATGGCCATGCGGGGCATCCAGAAATCCGGTGCCAAGACCATCACCTCGGCCGTCCGCGGCGGCCTCCAGCACGACGCCAAGTCGCGGGCCGAGGCGATGGCGCTGATCATGCACCGCTGACCCGGCTCCCCGACGGCCGCGTACCCCCGCCCGGGAGGCGCGGCCGTCGCCGTCGCCGGACGGTCAGCCGGGCAACATGGCCAGCAGCAGCCCGGCGGCGGCCAGCACCGCCGGGACCAGGCAGACCAGGGCGCCGAACCGGGGCGTCCGGTCCACCCGATCCGTCGGGCGGGGGCGGAAGATCCGCCCCACCGCGAGCCAGCCCACCATGAACGCGACCGCCGGCAGCGGCAGCCCCACCAGCAGCGCCACCACGATCACCGGCCCGGGGCCGACGAGCGCATAGAGAGCGAGCTGAAGCAGCGGCACCACGACCGCCGCCGGCCCGTAAACCAGCAGGTTGCGCGGACGGGCCGGCCACCGGGCCAGCCGGGGCAGGCCACGCGCCGCCAAGGCGTCGTCCGCCGCATCCGCCCAGCCGCCGGCCGAGCGCAACGCCGCCAGCACCGCCGACGGCCCACCCGCCATCGACCGGGCCGCCTCGGTCACCTCAGGCGGCGTCGGAACCAGCGAAAGCGGCGGTACGCCCAGCTCACGCAGCCGGGACTGCTGCGACGCCAGCCGCTCGCGTACCGTGGTCAGCTCCTCGCGGGCCGCCGCCACCGACCGGGCCTGCTCCCCGGCGGCGGTCGCCGCCGCCCGGCGTACCCCGTCGAGCTGCCGCGCGGCTGCCACGTATTCCGCCCACGCCGACTCGGCGGGGTCCACCGTCACGGTCGGATCACCCACCCGCGGCCCGGGCACCGCCGTCCCCGTCTCGCTCATCAGGTGCCGTCCTCCGCGCCGAAGGGCACGAAGACCGTGCCCTGCTCCGCCGGGCCGTCCCAGAGCACCGCGCGACCGGGGCGGGGTTGCCACCACACCGGCCGGTCGAAGAGCCGTTCCAGCCGGCCACCCGGCACGTCGGTGACCGCCACGGCGGTGAGCTTGTCCACCTCGCCCGCCGGACCGAGCAGCCCGGCCAACGGGCCCGGCGTGCGCCACCAGCCGAGCAGATGCCGACCGGCCGGTGGCCCCTCCAACAGCAGCGACCGCAGCAACTCCGGCGGCACCTCGGCGGCGTCCGGCACGTCCAAGCCGAACACCACCAGGTAGCCCGGCTCGTCCGACTCGACGGCCACCCGCAGCCCGGCGGCGTCTACCGTCTCCACCCGATGCCGCCCGGCCAGCTCGGCGGCGAGCACACCGGCCGGCTCGGCCGACCCGTTCGCAAGCGGCGCCAGCACGAACCGCCCGGCGTCCGGGTGCGCCGCCGCCGCGCTACGGACCGCTGTGACAAGCAGCCGCTCGGCCTCCTCGTCCCGGCCCAGCACGGCCAGGTTGCGCCCGGCGGCCGGCCCCAGCGGCACCGCCACCGTGCTGCGCCGGACGTCCACCGCCCGACCCAGCAACGCCGCCGGCGCGTGGGCCCGACCGGCAAGCGCCGCCCGGTGTCGCGGATCGTTGGCGAGCAGCGGGCGGGCGTAACCGGCGAACACCACAGGCGGGACGGCGTCCTCCGGGCGGGCCGACCACAGCCGCCGCCGCAGGTCGGTGAGGACCGCCGGATCGCCGTACGGGTCCGGGAAACGGATCATCCGCTCGTGGCCCCGGGTCGCGCCCCGCGGGCCGCCCAGCCCACCGGCCGTGTTGACCACCGCGCTGCCCACCGGCAGGCCGGCCGCCGAGTCGTTGGCCGGCTCCAGCACCGCCGAGCCGCCGGGAAGCGCCACCCGCACCGGAAACTGGCCGAGCAGCGGATCCCGCGGGCCGCCGATGCCCAGGTCACCCTCGCCGGCCAGAACCAGGTGGATCCCGTACGAACGGGCGGCGCGCGCAAACGCGTCCAGCCGGGCCAGCAGATCGGTGGCGAGCCGGTCCCGGTCCCGCAGCACAAGCGGGAAGTTGTCGACCACGCAGACGATCCGGGGCAGCGACTGGTGCCCGCGCAGCTCGGCGAAGCGCTGCCCGCCGGCCCGCCGGGACGCTTCCTCCCGGCGGCGCAGCTCCGCCTCCAACTCGCCGAACAGGTCCGCGACGTACTCCCGGTCGGCGGCCATCCCGGCGGCGCGGACCTGCGGCACCCAGGACCGGTCCCGCTCGGTCTGGAGGAACTCCACGAAGGACTCGCCATCACCCAGGTCGGCCAGGTAGAGCGCCAGCTCGTCCGGGCCGTACCGGGCGGCCAGCCCGAACAGCGTATCGGTGAGGAACGCCGACCGGCCGGCCTGCGACCGGCCACTCACCAGCCAGTGCGGGGTCAGCTCGGTGAAGCCGAGACTCACCGGCCGCCCGGCCGCGTCGCCGACCGTGGTGCTCAGCCCGTCGACCGAGTCGATCGCCCACAACCCGTCCGCCGGCAGCAGATCGGCAAGGGTCAGCCGGGAACCGTCCTCGATCTGGCGGGCCAGCCGCCGGCACACCTCGGCGACCAGCTCCGGTGGCGGACCGTCGTCCAGGAACACAGGTGAGTTCAACCCGCCCGGCGAGCCGGCGCCCGGGCTGCTGAACCCGACCTGCGGCGGGTCACCGACAAGCGCGTACGCGGTGCGCACCGTGAGCGGGGTGGCCCGGGGCATCGGGCTGCCGGCCGGCCAACCGGCGGCCACCAGGTGCAGCCCGGCCCGCGGCCCCCGCTCCGCCAGATCGGCGAGCCGGTCCAGGTCGGCCGGACCCGCGCCGGCGGGCCACGCGGCGACCACAAGCAGCAGCGTACGGTCGTGGCCGCGTTGCCTGGCGCTCCCGGCGGCCACCCACTGCTCCGCCTCGGCCAGCACCGCCCGCAGCCCGGCCAGGTCGGTGGCGGGCGGTGGCAGCAGGCCGGCGTCGGCGAGCGCCGCGAACCCGCCGAACGTGTCGCCCGGACCGCCGTCGACCACCCGGGCCAGCAGTTCACCCGCCGGCGTCGCCGCGAAGAGGCGCAGCAGCAGCGCCCGGAGCAGCCCGGCCACCCGCGGATCCGACGCGTCCGCGTCGACGCTCAGGTGGCCGCTGCCCAGCAGGGGCACAAGCGCGGGAAAGCGGACGTCGTCAAGTGGCGCGGCGGCACCGACCCGGACGCAGGGAGGCGGGCCGTCGCCGGGCGGCGTGGTCGACGCCAGCGCCTCCAGCGGCGCGCCGGCCCACCCGGGCGCCACCCGCTCGGCCGCCGATCGCAGGCGCTCGGCCAACTCGTCCTGACGGTGGTGATCGGCGGGCGCGGGCCGGATCTCGTCGAGGATGCCCGCCGCCGCGGTCGCTGCGGCCTCGGCCCGGCGGTGCAGCGCGGCGGCCCGACCGGCACGCGCCTTCGGAGTCGCCACCGCGTCCACCTCTCTTCCCGAGGCCGACATCTTCCCCCCGAGCTGTGACGGTAACCCAGCCGGCAGCCCTCCACCGGGATGTCGGTCGGCGCGGTGAGCTGCCCGCCGGTGACCAGCCTCACCCGATCGCCGGGCGGCGTCCGCCCGGCGGTTCGCCACGATCCGCCAGTTCTGAGGCATTGGGTACGCGGCGCGCAGCCGATAGCCTCAGGGGGTGGAATCAGTGCAGCCCCCCGCCGGTTCCCAGGTCTCCCGCGTACCGGCGCAGCGGACCCCGCCGGAGCAGTTGGCGCCCCCCGCGCCCGCTCCGAGTCCGGTGCGGCCGAAGCGCCCGTTGCGTACGGTGCTCACGATCATCGCCGGGGTGTTGGCGTTGCTCTGCACGGGCGGAGCGCTTGTCGGTTTCGTGCTGTACGACCGGGCGACCGCCCCGGACCGCAGCGCCCCGGACGTGGTGGTGGCGAACTACGTCCAGGCATATCTCATCGACCGTAATGACACCAAAGCCCGGGAGTTCGCCTGCGGGAACGACGGTGGCCTCGCCGACATGCGTGCATTGCGGGCGGAGCTGGAGCAACGCGAGGCCAACTTCAATGTGGTGATCAAAGTGAGCTGGGCGCCTCTGATCCGAGCTAAGGATGGACAAGGCGAGTCGGTAACCACGACGCTTGCCATCTCAAGTTCACAAGACGGTCAGCCACGGAGCAGCCGTCGTGAAGCTTGGCGGTTCGGATTGGTAGACGCCAAGGACGGTTGGCGTATCTGCGAGGCGAGCAAGATTAGCTAGGCGGCGCCTACTCCAGCCAGAGGAGATGAACGGGCACCTCAAGGGTGGTGGGTGCCTGGCCGCGCCAGGCCCACCGGTACCACTCCACCTCGGGTGCGACCCGGACGCAGATGTCGCCGTCCGCGCCGGAGTAGGTCTCGGTGACCGCGCGTAGGTCGCGTCGCTCCACGCCGCCGTCCACGTGCACCACCCGCCGCCCGGTCACGGCGTCGGCCTCGAAGACCGGAGTGGGCGGCCGACGGGCCGGCGCGTCGAGCGAGACCAGCCGGAGGCCCGATCCGGTCGATGCCGGTATCGTCCGCCGTTCGCCGATCGTCTCCACCCAGACCCGTTCCACCGGCACCAGCGGCGCGAACACCTCCACCTGCTCGGACTCGGCCCGGTACCACTCGTGCTCCGGGATGACCGGCACGTAGGTACGGCTGCCCTGCACCACCCGCTCGTCGGCCCGCAGGTCACCGCGCCAGCCGAGCCCGGGGAGGCCGACAAGCACGCGGCGACCGCGTAACTCGGCGCCGCCGGTGGCGGGCACGACGTCTACCGGACGGGGCGGCAGCGGGGCCCAGTCGGGGCGGTCCGCGAAGGGGTCCGGCAGCGGGTTGCTCACGGGCGGGACCTCACTTGGTCTCGCCCAGGGGCGCGCCCCGTTCGCGCATGAACGGCACCGGGTTCTCGGCGCCGCCGCTGGACCGGTCGCTGTCGTGGTGCACCTCGAAGTGCAGGTGCGGGCCGGAGGAGTTGCCGCTGGTGCCGGAGAGCCCGATCACCTCGCCCGCCGCGACCTCCTGGCCCGGGCGTACCTTGGGGCGTTCGATCATGTGGCAGTAGCGGGTGATGAACCCCTCGGCGTGCAGGATGTCGACGAACCAGCCGCAGCCGCCCTTGTCCGGCCAGCCGTCCCGGTCACAGTCCCGTCTGCCGGAGTGGTCGGGGTCGCAACGGGCGACGAGCACCCGGCCCGCCGAGGCGGCGTGGATCGGGGTCCGCTTGCCCGCGGCCAGGTCCACGCCGTCGTGGCTCGGGCGGGCCTCGGTCCGGAAGCCGGAAACCACGCCGCCGGGCAGCGGCGCGGTCCAGCCGGAGGCGGCGATCCGGGCCCCGGCGGCGGCGTCGCAGACGGCCCTACCGGCGATCTCCACGGTCCGGGCCGCCCCGCCGGCGAGCGCGTCGACGATCTGCCCGGCCAGCGCCTCGTGCTTGGCGTAGGCGTCGGGGAACGCGCTGACCTGGACCCGCTGCGCCACCGCGGTCAGCGGCCGCTGCTCCCAATCCGGCACCTTCGCCATCTTCTGGTAGAACTTGCGGGCCGCGTACGAGGGCGTCATCCGCTCCTCGACGCTGCCCCAGCCGGGCCGCTGCTGGAACAGGCCCAGTGAGTCGTGATCGGCGCCGACGCCCTCGTGCGGCAGGGCCAGCGACGCCGACACCCTGCTGTTGGCGAGGTTGCGCAGCGCCGACTCCTGCATCGCGGTGGCCAGCGCGATCACCCAGCCCCGGGCGGGCAGTTTCATGTCCTGTCCGACCTTGATGATGACGGCGGCGTTGCGCAGCTGGCTCTCGCCGTACTTGGCGAAGCGTGGCATGTCGCCGGTCAGGTTGACCTGGTAGTCGGGGTCGCAGGACAGGCTGGCGAGCTTCGGGTCCTCCCGGTCGCCGCCCAGTTCGGTGAGGAAGAACGCGCCCGCGCCACCGACGCAGCAGAGCAGGGTGAGGACGGCGGTGACCGCGGTGGCCAGCACGCCGACCCGCAGCTTGCGGCGAACCCGCGCGGCGGCGGCCGGCCCGGCGGTCACGGGCGCTCCCAATCGACCGCGTCCACCAGCCACGGGCCGTCCGGGGCGACCAGCTCAAGCCGGAGCGTGCCGTTGTCCAGCGGGATCAACGCCTCGACGAAGGACTCGGTGCGTGGCCGCAGCGTCGGCGGGCCGGTGGTCCGCCGCGCCGGCACGGTCTCCGGGTCGGCGCCTGTCATCTTCTCCTCGAGCGCGGGGGAGGAGAGCGGACGCAGCCGGGCCTGCCAGGCGTCCCCGGTGCTGCCGGGGCCGGTCAGCCACGCGGTGGCGAACCGCGCGGCGACCTGTTCCGGCGGGGCCTCGCCCGGGCGCGTCCGCGGGGCGACCGCGGCCGGCGGGCTGGACAGCATCCCGTCCTCACCTGCCTCCGGATCCGCCGTGCTGATCGGCTGGGTGGGGCGGACGGCCACGCCGCCGCCCGGGTCGGCGGGGCCGGAGACCAGCCGGGCCGCGCCGATCACCCCGAAGACCAGGACGGCGATCACCAGCGCCACGCCGAGCCGGGACCGGAGGACCCGGGTGAAGAGGAATTCCACCGCCCGCCGCACCGGTCTCACCTCGCCTCGGTGCGGATCCGCGGCGCCGGTCGGGCCGGCGCGCCACCACGGTCCGCCGAGTCCGGCCGGTAGACGGCGTAGGAGGGCGCCTCCTCGGGCACATCCGGCTCGGTCCAGGTCGACGGCGCGCGGCGCGGTCGGGGCGCGGTGGTGGGGCGCCCGCCCCGGCGCTCGGTGGCAGGCGCCTCGTCCGGCCGCTCCCGCCCGTCCGGCCGTTCCCGCTCCACCGTGGGGACGGCGTGCGCCGGATCCTCGTGCCGGGCCTCCGGCCGGAGGCTGCGCTGGTCGGCCACGACGCCGCGACGCCGGCCGAGCGTCGGCTCGTTGGTGCCACCGGGCTCGGCCACGTCCAACCGGGCGGCGATCCGCATGTCCCGGAAGAACCTGCGGTGCCACGAACCGGCCGAGCTGACCGCCTCGCTGCTGTCCTTGCCGCCGAGCTGGGTGATCCGCCGGTACGGCCGCAGCAGCAGCCAGCCCACCACCCCGCAGAGCCATACCAGGACCACCTGGAGCCAGCCGGGCAGTGTGGCCGTATTCATGATCAGGTCGACCGCGAAGAGGTAGATCGCCGCACCGGTGCCGAAGATGGCGATGTTGAACACGGCGGCCACCACGGCGTTCGCCAGCCGGCGGAGTCCGGCGCTGGCCGGACGCATCAGGCCGACCGTGCCGAGGATCGGCGCGGCGATCACCGCCCACCGGAAGATCAGGAAACCGAGCAGCACCAGCACCGACGCGGTCAGGTCGAACATGGCGAAGAGCAGCGAGGCGAGGACCGCGATGAAGCCGGCGCCGATCCGGTCCATGTCCTTGGTGCCCTGGAGGTATTCGTACGCCTCCGGGTCCTCCGACTTGATCTGCTCGGCGACCCGGGCCCACTGCTGCTGCTTGGCCTTGATCACGACATCGCGTGTGGCCGGATTGGCGCGAATCGACTCCGCTTCGTCCCAGGTCAGCGACTTGGCATCGTAGAGGGCCAGGCCGTACTTCTTGGCCGTCTCGCTGTCCGCCGAGCCGAGGATGCCGCGCAGCCAGTTGCGGTAGAGCATGGTTTCGGTGGCGGTGTCGCTGGCCCGTACGGCGGGTGGTCGATGGTCCTTGCATGCTTCGGGGTTGGGGTCGTCGCACTGGCCAGGGGGAGTGTCCTTGGTGGAGGGGCCGACCGCGTCGTGCACCACGCCGAGCGTGGTGATCAGTGTGTTGTCGGCGATGTTCGCGGACTTCACCGGCCAGGCGGCAAGCGCGGTCACCGCCACCATCACCAGGATCGCCCAGCCGGCCGTGGTCATCGCGTTGCTCATGTCCGACTGGCGGGAGCGCCAGAGCAGGTAGAGGCCGACCACGCAGATGGTGATGATGCCGAAGACGCTGAACACCTTCTGGTAGACGGCCTTGGTGGCCTGCTCCACAAGCGGGTCCGCCCAACGCCACATGGTCCGCGGGTCCCACGCGCGCTCCCGCAACGCGTTCGACGCGCCGATCACCGCGTTGGCGAACATGAACTCGCCGTTCGCCACCATGGTGGTGAAGCGGTAGTCGGGGTGGAGCACGGAGGAGGCGCAGCCGCCGTCCACGTCGTACGTGGTGTAGCTGTAGCCGGCGTATCCGTAGTCGCTGTAGAGGCCCTTCGGGCCGGGCTGCTTGGCCGAGTCGGGCCGGGATGCGAACCAGCCGGCCAGGCCGGAGTCCGGCGCGCCCGGCACCGGCGCGTTACGGCACTCGACCTGGTCCTCGCTCACCGCCTTGAGCTTCCCGACGCAGGCGCGGAAGTCGGTCTGCCACTCCTTGGTGCTGCACAACTCGGCCCGCGCCTGGCTGGTCGGGCCGGCGGCGTATGCGGGTGTGGCCCCGACCAGCGGCCAGGAGATCGTGGCCCCGGCGAGTACGCCGAGGGCGATGAGGAGCGCCGCGATCCGTGCCCGGGCCCTCGCCATGTCACGCCTCCAGGTCAGCCAGCACGGTCGGGAGTTGCCCGGCGGCCTGGGCGACCGCGGCGGGGGTGGTGTCCAGGTGGGTCAGCAGCCCGTCGACGTACGACACGTCGACCCGGACCTTCTGCACGCGCCCGTCGACGTCGCGCATGACGAACTCGCGGAAGCCGAGCCGGTTGGCCGAGCCGCTGTCGGCCTGGGAGAGCGAGGCGAGGGTGGCCTCGTAGCCGTCGTCGACCGGCACCCGCAGCAGCCGCAGCGCCTCGGAGGCGATTTCGCTGTCCTCGGCGATGCGGCCGACGAAGACTGTGGAGACGAGGTTCTGCACGTCGAGCCCGAGGATGTCCTTCGGGTTCTGCGAGGCGACGAGCGCGGCCAGGTTCCACTTCCGGGAGTCGCGGGCGAGCCGGACCAGGAACGACCGCCCGGAGCGCCAGCCCTCCATGAAGTGCGCCTCGTCCAGGCCGACAAGTTTCCGGGAGGACATCGAGCCGCCGTAGCAGCGGCGGACCGCGAGCCGGTGCGCGGTGTGCAGCATCGGCAGGGCCAGGGCCTCCTCGGCCGACCAGTATTCTCGCTCGATCTTGAGGTCGGGCAGCCGGAGCCCGGCCATGGTGATCACGGTGAGCGCGGCGTCGGCGCCGAGCAGACCTTCCGGCGGCCGGCCGAAGAAGAGCATGGCCAGCGGCATCTCGGCGGTGTCGAGCAGCAGGTTCGCCAGCTCGCGCCCGGCGTCGTCGTCGAGCCCCTGGAGGCAGGTGACCACGTCGTCCAGGGTGGACGTCTCCTCGGCCGGCACCTGGCGTACGGCGTGCCGGAACAGGGTGGCGGTGGACGCCTCCCGGGCGACCTGCGGCGGCACCAGCATCATGCAGATGTCCTGCACGAGCATCCGGCGTTCGGCCCGGGCGTTGGAGACGGCGATCTCGAACTCCCGGTCGCCGGCCGCCCCGGTGGCGAACTCGCTGCGCAGCGGCGTGGGGATCAGCGCGTACGGCGCCAGGGTGCCCTGCTCGGAGCCGGTGAGGTTGAGCACCCGCGAGTAGGGCGCCAGCTCGGGCATGGCGCAGAGCCGGGCCAGCGGGCCGGACGGGTCGAGCAGCGTCACCTGCACGCCGCGCCGGGCGGACAGGTAGCCGAGCGCGCCGAGCAGGGTGGATTTGCCGCCGCCCGGTTCGGCGACGAAGACGGCGAGGCCGGAGCGCTCGCGTACCTCCATCGGGAAGTGGAGGTCGAGGAAGACCGGCCGACGGCAGGTGCCGGCGGTGCGGCCGATCAGGTCGCCCCGCCGGTCGCCGACGGTGGACGCGGCCTGCGGCAGCGCGGCGGCGAGCAGGTTGACCGGCATCCGCCGGACGTATCCGGTGTTGGCGATCGGCTCGCCGGGGATGAACTCGCGGGCCAGCCAGTCCTGGTTCTTCGGGTGCTGGAGCGAGATCCGCAGCTCGCGGGAGTAGAGCTGGATGAGCCGCCGGGCCCGTTCCAGGCACTCCTCGCGGGTGCGGCCACCGACGGCGATCCGGTGCCAGCCGTGCGCGCGGGCCGAGTCGACAGGCAGGCCGGTGGTCATCTCGTCGCCGATCACCAGCGCCCGCTTGGCCAGCCGTTCCAGCTCGGGCGGCGCGTCGATGCCGTGTTCGGCGTAGTCGAGCTGCTGGGAGCGGATCATCCGGAGCCGGTGTTCGAGGTTCCGGAAGGAGTCGTTGGGGCCGAGGATGTCGACGCGTGTGGACAGCTCCATCGGCCACGGCAGGCGCTCGTGGAAGTGCAGCCAGGGCTCGTGCCGCTCGGGGATCTCCAGCGGCTCCATCCGGCCGACCGCGAGCACGGCCACGTGCCGTTCCTCGCCGGTCATCCGGTTGACCAGCTTCACCGTGGAGCCGTAGGGGGTGCGGTAGCGCTCCACCTGCTCGGTGAGGGCAAGCAGGTCGCCGCGTTCCCATCGGCCGTTGGTGATCGGAGAGAGGACGCCGGGCGGCGCCATGCAGAGCGCCACCGAGCGGTAGAGCAGCCACTCCAGCTCGGGCGCGCTGACCCGGCGACCCCGCATGCCGAACGCGCCGAGCACCTCGTCGAACTGCTCGACGGTGCGGCCCAGCCGGCGTCGCTCGCCGTCGGCGGTGCCCCGGCCGAACGTGCGCAGCAGGCGTTCGGTGAGCGAGTCGCCGAGCGACCGGCGGGCGAAGGTGACGCCGAGGTAGGTCTGCCCCTCGGCGTGGTTGACCGACATCAGGTGCCGCTGGGCGGCGACCAGATGATCGGCCCAGCCGGTGGTGCCTGGTACGTCGGGCAGCGGCGCGGCGGTGTGCGCGTCGATCGTGCGGGCCCACTCGTCGGCCGGGAAGGGCCGGGTGGTGCGGCGCAGGTGCAGCCGGAATCCGGCCAGGCCGGCGTACTGCTCGGAGATCGCCGAGAGCAGCGCCTCGCGTTCGGCGTCCGGGCGGAACGCCCAGCGCACCTCGGGCAGCCAGTACCAGGCGGTGACCGTGTTGGGAGTGAAGGTGAGGTGCCCGGCGATCTCGGTGATGGCCAGTTCGACCGAGGGGTCCCGGTCGCCGAACTTGATCTTCGGGGCGCGGACCCGGACCGGCTTGGCCGGCTTGTTCCGGCGTTCGGTCGAGCGCTGCCGGGGCGGCGCCACCTCCCGGTGCGCCGGCCGGCTGACCTCCCGGGACGGCGCGGCCGGCACCGGATGGGCGTCCCGCCGGTCGGGTTCGGGCTCCCGCCGATCGGCGCGGTGGGCCGGCCCGCGCTCCTCGACGGGCGTCACCGGCGCGACGACGGGCTCGGGGGCGGGCTCCGGCGTGGCGGTGGGTCGGAGGGCGGGAAGCCTGTCGCCCGGCTGCGTCGGCACCCGGTTGCGGGCCGCCGGTGGCGGGTCGAGCGCGGGCGGCTCGACGGGCGCGGCGAGCGCCGGCTCCGGGCGGGGTCGCCCCACCGCGCGTACGCCGGGGATGTGCTCCCGGGCCGGCGGCTCGGGCTGGACCTGTGGTGCGGGCTCGACCGGCACGGCGGGCTGGTGCGGGATGGGCAGCGCGTCGCGGCCGACACCGCGTCGGGGCGGCGCCACCACGGGCTCGATCGCCGGCGCCGGTGGGGGCGGTCCGGCGGCCGGCGCGGGGCGGCGGACCCGGGGCTGCGCGCCGCCGAACAGGTCGAGGAAGGGCGAGTCGATGTCGCCGTCGGGGCCTACCGGCTCGCGCGGTTCGCCGCCGCGGGGGGCGAGCGGACGCGGCGGTTGGAAGACGCCGACCCGGCCGTGCCCGGGGCTGGTGACGAGCGCCGGGTCGAGGACGACCTCGTCCAGCTCCTCGTCGGGCGGGTAGTCGAACGATCGCGCACGGTTACCGGGGGGCCCGGCCGGGCGCCCGGCCGGGGAACCCGGCGTGGAAGAGCGACTCATGCGACCGCCTCACCCGCGTCGTTCGTCTGCGCCATCGGCGTACGCCTGGTCATGCCAGTTCCTCCCGGATCCTGATCCGGCTCGCGACGAGGCGCGGGTCCCGCAGCTCGGCGGCCGGCTCCCGGGTGCGTCGCCAGTCGGTCAGCGCGGTCCGGATGACCATGCGCGCCGGCCGGTCCGGGTCGACGTACCGGAAGATGAACGAGGTCGTCACGATGGCGAGCGAGATCTCCCAGGCGGGGAAGAGCTCCACCTGGAGCGTGAACAACCAGTGGATGAACACGTAGAGGGGTACGAGCAGCATGAACAGGCCGTACTGGGCGTACGGCAGGTGGACCGGAAGGGTGTAGCCGGGCGGCCCCAGGTAGACCAGGCGAGCCCGGTAGATGTCGTCGTCGGTGCGCAGCCGCATCGTCGCCCAACGCCCTACTCGAAGATCAGGTTGATCAGGTAGTCGCCGACGAAGAAGAGTGTGGCCGCGCCGGCGATGAAGGCCAACCCGATGATGGCGATGGCCGAGCTGGTGAGCACCTTGGAGATCTCGCCCCGGCTGGCCCGGCCGATGAAGATCACTCCGAGGACCGCGAGCAGGATCGGTGCGACCTTGCTGGCGAAGAAGGAGACGACGTTGTCGGTGTCGATGCCCTTCGGGGCCGGCTCGGCGAGTGGAGTCGACGCCAGGGTGTGGAGCGCGTGGTCGACGGCGGTCGACGCCGTTGCCATGAGCTCGATGGCGATCACTGGAAACCTCCCCAAGGGTCGCGGCCGGCGGCGCCGCGATGGTGCAGTTAAGGCAAGCCTGGCGGGATGGTGCTCGTCAGGAACAGCGCCGTCGACGCTGGGTCCGTCACCCACCACGTACGGTGGTGAGCTTTGGGCGGATTCGTCCCGCTTCGGCCCTCCCTCCAGGCTTCGCCATCTCGATGCCGGGCAATTCCAAAGCGTACGGGCCGGCCACCTTTGCGACAAGCCGCGAAGAGTGGACCCCGATCGACCCGGACGACCGATCGTACACCTGTTCCAATGCGCACGTCAGGGGTGGCGGATCCGCGGCGCGCCCGGTGACCGGAACCCCTGCCGGCGAACGGTACTGTCGGGTCCGTGACCGATCTGGTACGAGCGGACGCCCCGGTGGTGATGGGCGTTCTCAACGTCACCCCCGACTCCTTCTCCGACGGCGGCAGATACGCCGGTCTGGACGCCGCCGTCGCACACGGGGTGCGACTGCGCGGGGCCGGCGCGGACCTGGTCGACGTGGGCGGCGAGTCCACCCGGCCCGGCGCCGACCGGGTCGACGCGGAGACCGAGACCGCCCGCGTGCTCCCGGTGGTCCGGGAGCTGGGCGCCGCCGGCATCCCGGTAAGCGTCGACACCACCCGGGCCCGGGTCGCCGAGGCCGCGCTCGCCGCCGGCGCCGACGTGGTGAACGACGTCTCCGGCGGACTCGCCGACCCGGACATGGCCCGGGTGGTCCGGGACGCCGGTTGCCCCTGGGTGCTCATGCACTGGCGGGGCCACTCCCGCGACATGCGCGACCTGGCCACCTACACGGATGTGGTGGCCGACGTCCGGGCCGAACTGGGCCGCCGGGTCGACGCGGCGCTCGCCGCCGGCGTCGCCGCCGACCGGATCATCGTCGACCCCGGGCTCGGCTTCGCCAAGACCGCCGCGCACAACTGGGAACTCGGCGCCCGCCTGCCCGAGCTGGTCGACCTCGGCTTCCCGCTGCTGTTCGGGTCCAGCCGCAAGTCCTACCTGGGCCGGCTGCTCGCCGACCCGGCGGGCGGGCCCCGCCCCACCGACGGGCGGGACGCCGCGACCATCGCGACAAGCGTGCTGGCCGTGGCCGCCGGCGCCTGGGGGGTACGCGTGCACGACGTCCGCGGCACCGCCGACGCGCTGGCCGTATGGCGGGCCACCGGCAGCCCGCGGCTGGCGACCGCCACGCGGGCCGGCGCCGGCAGCGGGGCGGACCGATGACCGACCGGATCGAGCTGACCGGCCTGCGCGCGCACGGCCGGCACGGCGTCTACGACTTCGAGCGCGCCCAGGGGCAGGAGTTCGTGGTCGACGCGGTGCTCGAACTCGACCTGGGCCCGGCCGCCCGCTCCGACGAGGTGACCGACACGGTGCACTACGGCGAACTGGCCGACCGCCTGGTCGCGGTGATCACCGGAGAGCCGGTGAACCTGATCGAGACACTCGCCGACCGGCTGCTCGCGATCTGCCTGGCCGAGCCGCGGGTCGCCGCCGCCACGGTGACCGTGCACAAGCCGGAGGCCCCTATTCCGCACGCCTTCCGGGACGTGGCGGTCACCATGCGGCGTACCCGGTGACCCGGGCCGTGCTGTCGATCGGCAGCAACCTCGGCGACCGCCTCGGCCACCTGCGCGGCGCGGTGGCCGCGCTGGGCGACGGCGTGGTGCTGGTCTCCGGCGTCTACGAGACTCCACCGTGGGGGGACGCGGACCAGCCCGCGTACCTCAACGCGGTGGTGATGGTCGCGGACCCGGCGGCGGAGCCGGGCGACTGGCTGGCGCGGGCCCGGGCCGCCGAGGCGGCGGCCGGGCGGACCCGCGACCCGGCCCGGCGGTACGGTCCCCGCACGCTCGACGTGGACGTGATCGCGGTCTGGGACTCCGCCGGTCAGCCGGTGCTCGCCGACGACCCCGAGCTGGTCCTGCCGCACCCCCGGGCGCACCTGCGCGCCTTCGTGCTGCGGCCGTGGATCGACATCGAGCCGCACGGCCGGCTGCCCGGGCACGGCTGGCTGACCGACCTGCTCAACGCCGAGCCGCTGGCCGCCGACGCCCTGGAACTGAGCCCCCGGCCCGATCTGACGCTAGAGTCGGACGCATGAGTACGGCCCGGTCCCCGCAGGACCCCGACCGCTTCCGGATGGGTCCGACCCGGGCTTCCACGCTTGTGGTGGCCGGCCTGGCCGCCGCCGCGGTGGCCTGGCTGCTGATCAGCGGCTTCTACTACGACTTCGCCCCCGACCTGCCCTGGCTTCCGGTGATCACGCTGGCCGGGCTGGCCGTGCTTGAGGGCTACGCGGCGGTCAACACCCGCAGCCGGATCGAGCGGCGGCCCGGCCGGGAGCCGGTGAACCCGCTGCTGGTCGCCCGGTTCGTGGTGCTCGCGAAGGCGTCCGCGTTGGCCGGCGCCATCTTCGCCGGCTTCTACGCCGGGTTGGCCGGCTGGCTGTTCGTGGAGCGGACCAACGCCGCCGAGAGCGACCGACCGGCCGCGGTGGCCGGGCTCCTCGCCTCGCTGGCGCTCGTCGTGGCCGCGCTCTGGCTGGAGCGCGCCTGCCGGGTGCCCGAGCAGGAGGACGACGAGGACCGGGAGCCGGGCGACCGCGAGACACCGCGCGGGCGTCGCTGATTCCGAGGCTTCCCCCGCCCTCCGCCCGCAGGTACCGTCCCTGGCGACCGGAGAGCGACGGCCGCACCGGTCCGCCCGCGGGATGGGCCGGAGACGCGGCCACCTGGGAGGCGCGCGCTGATGGGGTACGACGAGCCGGGCCGGACGGCCCCACCGGAGACGTCGTCCGGCGTGCCCGCCGCCGTGCTGGAGAACATCTTCGACGACCCGTCCCACGGTGAGCCCGGCCGGGACCGGATCGCGGTGCACGTGGTCTGGGAGTTCGTGCTGCTGGCCGGGCTGGCGGCGGTGACCTGGCAGCTCTGGCGGTCCGACTCGGACGCGCTGCGCGGCGGCGCGCTGAAGACGCTGCTCGTCGACGTGGCCGCGCTCGGCCTGCTCACCCTGGCCGCCGGCCTGGCCCTGCGGGCCGCCGCGGTGAACCTGGCGATCGGCCCGGTCGCGCTTGCCGCCGCGTTGCACTTCGCCGAGCAGGGCGACCGGGGCGCCCGGGAGGCGCTGCTCCCGGCGCTCGCGGTGGCGGCGGCCGGCGGGCTGGCGCTCGCCCTCGCCGTGGTGGTGCTGCACGTGCCCGGCTGGGCGGCCAGCCTGGCCGGTGCGGCCGGCGTGATCGTCTACCTGGAACGGCGGACCACCCCGGTCGCGGTCCAGGGCGAACACGACCCCCGGCGCGCCGCGCTCTACCTCTTCGTCGGGTTCGCCGCGGTCGCCGTCCTCGGTGGTCTCTTCGGCACGATCAAACCGGTGCGCCGGCTGATCGGCCGGTTCCGTCCGATCGCCGACCCGGCCCGGCGGCGCGGTGCCGTGGCCGCCACGGTGACCGCGCTGGCCCTGGTCGGCTCCACGGTGCTGGCGATGCTCGGCGGGGTGCTGATCGCCGCGAACGGCAACGGCCCGGTCGAGCCGGGCACCGGGCTGGACTGGACGGTGCTGGCGGTCGGCACGGTGATGCTCGGCGGCACCAGCGCGTACGGCCGGCGCGGCGGCGTCTTCGGCACCCTGCTCGCGGTCTGCCTGGTGGCGGTCTTCCTGGCCTGGACCGTGGTGCACGACTGGACGATCAGCCGGTGGGCGGTGGGCGGCGCCGTTCTCGGCGGCGGGCTGCTTGTCACGCGGCTGGTGGAGACGTTCGGTAGGCCCCGCCCGGCCCCGCCCGGCGCGGGCGCGCCCGGTCCGCTCCGACCGGCCGGCGACGGCGTGGTCAGCGGTGGCTGGGCGATGACCCCGGCGCCCGGGCCGGCCGACGCCTGGCCGTCGGTGCTGCCGGAGCGGAACACCGACACCCCGGTCGACGCCTGGGAGGCGCCACGCTGGGAGAACGAGCCGCGCCGCTGGGACGCCGACGACCGTTGACGCGCGCCGGACGTGATCTCGCCGGTTAGGCTCGGCGGCATGACGGAGACTCCTGCCCCCGGCGGCCGTACCTTCGACGAGCTCGACAAGCTCCCCACCGAGGAGTTGCGCGAGCAGGCCTTCCACCTGGCCCGGGAGCGCCGCGACGTGGGGTTCTTCTGGTCGGTGCTGCGGCACCTGCCGAACGCCGACGAGGCCGCCGCCCTGGACGGCGCGCCGAACTCGGTCGGACCCACCATCGACGAGGCAAACGCGCTGTGGCGGGAGTTGACCGGGCACGGCTACGAGGAGTCCGCGCCGCTGCTGCGCGCCGCCTTCATCGACTACCTGATGAAGCACTGACCGGTGGCCGCCCGCCGGCCGGCGGCCGGCGCGCGGCCGGGCAGGTTTGCCCGGCGCGGCGGCCCGGGAACTGATCGCCCCATGGCGCTCACCAACCGCCCCCGCACCATCCCCCGGTACGGCACGGCCGCCGGCACCGGCACGCTCGCCGCGTTCCTGCTCGTCGCGGTCGGCGGCAGCCCGATGTACGTGAACTGGGCGCAGGGCCACACCGACCCGACCGGCGCCGGTGGCTGGTTCCTGCGGCTGCTGGCCTGGCCGGCCTGGCGGTGGCAGGCGGACGAGGGGGTGCTCGCCACGAACCTGCGGGCGATCCTGCTGATCGTGCTGGCCGCGGCGCTGCTCTATCTGTTACCCGGCCCGCAGGTGGACCGGGTGGCGTCCTCGGGCAGCCAGTTCCTCTCCGGTTGGGGCGCGTACGCCCTGGCCGCCGGGCTCAGCGCGCTTGTGGCCACGCTCGTCGGGCCGGACGGCACGCTCTACGCCGCCTTCCAGGCCGCGAGCACCGGTGTCGCGTACGGCTTCTTCACCGGCTGGGTCGTCGGCCTGGCCAGCTTGGGTGGCCGGGCCTGACCCGGACCGGCGGTCTGGGCGGCTCAGTCCACCGCGCCCATGGTCAGCACCCGGGCCCGGGTGAGCAGTCCGAGCGGGTGGCCGTCGTCGGTGACCACGGCGTGGTCGGCGCCGGAGGTGAGCAGCGTGCCAAGCGCGTCGTAGGCCGAACTGCCCAACGGCACGGTGGGCAGGCCGGTCCTGTCGCCGGCCGGGAGCGGGTCGAGCACCGTGCGGGTCACCGGGGTGACCGCCAGCCGCCGGATGCCCCGGTCGGCGCCGACGAACTCGCGGACGAACGCTGACGCGGGCGTGCCGAGCAGCGCGGCGGGGGTGTCGTACTGCTCCAGGACGCCGCCCTCGGACAGCACCGCGATCCGGTCGCCGAGCCGCACCGCCTCGTCGAGGTCGTGGGTGACAAGCACGATGGTCTTGCGGACCTCGGCCTGGAGCCGGAGGAACTCCTCCTGCAACCGGGTCCGGACGATCGGGTCGACGGCCGAGAACGGCTCGTCCATCAGCAGCACCACCGGATCGGCGGCGAGCGCCCGGGCGACCCCCACGCGCTGCCGCTGGCCGCCGGAGAGCTCGTGCGGGTAGCGCCTGCCGAACTGCGCCGGGTCGAGGCCGACCAGCTCCAGCAGCTCGGCGACCCGGCCCCGGGTCCGCTCCCGCGACCACCCGAGCAGCCCCGGCACGGTGGCCACGTTGGCGGCGACGGTCTGGTGCGGGAAGAGGCCGACGTTCTGGATCACGTATCCGATGCGGCGGCGCAGCGTCACCGGGTCGACCCGGGTGACGTCGTCGTCGCCGAGCAGGATCCGTCCGTCGGTCGGCTCGATCAGCCGGTTGATCATCCGCAGCACGGTGGACTTGCCGCAGCCGGACGGCCCGATCAGCACCACCAGCTCGCCGGCCTCGACCTCCAGGCTCAGCTCGCGAACCGCCTCGGTGCCGTCCGGATAGCGCTTGCGGATGCGCTCCAGCCTGATCGAGGCGGCGCCGTGACCGGCGGGGGTCCCCGGGGTAACGTCCACGTGTGTTCCTCCACCTGAGCTACCGGGCCGCCCCGGGTAATCCGTGGTTCTCCTGGCAGTACGTGCGGGACAACTCTGACACCATCCTCGCGGCGCTGCGTGAGCACACCTGGCTGACCGCCCGGGCCGTGGTGATCGCCGCGCTTGTGGCGCTGCCGCTCGCGGTGGCAGCGTACTGGTTCCGGTCACTTGCCGCGTCGATCCTGGCGCTGACCGGGGTGCTCTACACGATTCCGTCGCTGGCGCTGTTCGCCTTCCTCGCGCCGTATCTCGGCATCGGCGCGGCGACCGTGCTCACCGTGGTGGCGCTGTACGCGTTGCTGGTGATCGTCCGTAACACGCTTGCCGGCCTGAACCAGGTGCCACCGGAGGTGCGGGAGGCCGCCGAGGGGATGGGGTACGGCAGGTGGGGCCGGCTGTTCCGGATCGAGCTGCCGCTGGCGCTGCCCGGCATCCTCACCGGCGTACGGCTGGCGACCGTCTCCACGGTCGCCCTGGTCACGGTGGGGGTGGTGGTCGGCCGGGGCGGGCTCGGCCAGCTCATCTTCGCGGGCTTCCAGAACAACTTCTACAAGGCGCAGATCATGACCGGCACCGTGCTCTGCGTCCTGCTGGCTTTGGTGCTCGACCTGGTCCTGGCCGGGGTGGGTCGGCTGCTCACCCCCTGGCTGCGCGGGCGGTCCTCCTCGTGAGCGCGAGGAGTGCAGCGCAGCGGAGCCCCGCAGTCGCGAACGGAAGGACAGCTCGGTGAACCCGGTGCAGGCGGCGGTGACCTGGCTCAACGACCCGCTGAACTGGACCAACCCCGGCGGCGTGCTGGACCGGCTCGGCGAGCACCTGAGCATGTCCGCCCTGGCGGTGCTGCTCGGCTGCCTGGTGGCCTGGCCGATCGGCCTCTGGCTCGGGCACAGCGGCCGGGGTGGTGGCGTGGTGCTGCTGGTCTCCAACGTCACGCTGGCGATCCCGACCCTGGCCCTGCTCACCATTCTGCCGCTGACCTTCCTCGGGTTCGGCCGGCCGTCCGTGGTGGTGGCGCTCGCGGTGTTCGCGGTGCCTCCGCTGCTGGCCAACGCGTACACCGGCGTCCGGCAGGCTGATCCGGAGGCCCGGGACGCCGCGCGCGGGATGGGACTGTCCGGTTGGCAGGTGCTGCGCCGGGTGGAGCTGCCGCTCGCGGTGCCCTACCTGGCGGCCGGTTTCCGGACCGCGGCCGTGCAGGTGGTGGCCACCGCCGCGCTTGCGTCCTTCGTCAACGGCGGTGGCCTGGGTCAGATCATCCGGGCCGGTTTCGGCCTCGACATCGCCGCCGGCGGGGGCCAGATCATCGCCGGGGGCGTCCTGGTGGCCGGCCTGGCGATGCTTGTTGAGGGCGTGCTCGCGGTGGTGGAGCGGATGGTCACGCCGCGTCCGCTGCGCCGGGTCCGGCGGCGGGCGAACCGCCGCGCCGCCGCGGCCACGGCCGGCGGCTGACCCACCCGTCCGGCGGGTTTGCTGAGGCGGCGGTCACAGCCGCGCGGCCGGCCGGTGACGATCGGATGACGAAAACCGCTCCGAGTTTGTCGGTGGGGTCGGTGAGGATGTTGGGTGAAGTCGCGGGCGGCGCACGGATCGCCCGTCGGACACGCGGCCGGCCCGAAGGGGTCGCGCCGGGACACGGAAGGCGGGCATTGATGCGCGCACGTTCACGGCTGGCCGCGGGGGCCTTCGGCGCCCTCGTCGCGGCGGGCCTCCTCACCGGCTGCGGCGACGCCGGCTCATCCGGCACCGACGCCCCCGAGGCGGGCGCCTCGGGCGCCGGTTGTGCCCCGGTGGCGGGCAACCAGTTGGTCGTCCTCACCGACGACAAGAAGCTCCAGAACACCGACAACGTCCTGCCGGCGATCAACGCGAAGGCGGCCACCCCGCAGCTCGTCGCCGCGCTGGACAAGGTCTCCGAGAAGCTCGACACGCCGAAGCTGATCCAGCTCAACCGGGCCGTCGACGACGAGCGGAAGACCCCCCAGGTGGCGGCGCAGGAGTTCGCCACCGCCAACGGCGTCACCGACGGGATCGAGAAGGGGTCGGGCGGCCAGGTGACAGTCGGCGCCGGCAACTTCAGCGAGAGTCAGACCGTCGCCGAGCTCTACAAGATCGCCCTCACCGCGGCTGGCTACCAGGTCAAGGTGCAGACCATCGGCAACCGCGAGCTCTACGAGCCGGCCCTGGAGAAGGGCCAGATCCAGGTCGTCCCGGAATACGCCGCCACCATGGCCGAGTTCCTCAACACCAAGGCGAACGGCAAGGATGCCCAGCCGGTTTCCTCGCCCGAGCTGGACAAGACGGTCGCGGCGCTCAAGACCGAGGGCGACAAGGCCGGCCTGGTGTTCGGTAAGCCGTCGCAGGCGCAGGACCAGAACGCCTTCGCGGTGACCAAGGCGTTCGCCGACAAGTACGCCGTGTCCTCGCTCTCCGATCTGGCGGCGAAGTGCTCCGGTCAGGCCACCGTGCTCGCCGGTCCGCCGGAGTGCCCGCAGCGGCCGAAGTGCCAGGCCGGGCTTGTCGAGGTCTACGACTTCAAGGCCGGCTCGTTCAGCTCGCTTGACGCGGGCGGCCCGCAGACCAAGAACGCGCTGAAGACCGGTTCCGCAAGCGTCGGCCTGGTCTTCTCCTCCGACGCCGCGCTCGCCGCGAGTTAAGCCACCGCCGCCGGCCGGCCACCCGGCCGGCCGGCGGCTCCACGCACGGGCGGGCAGCCCGATCAGCGGTGCGTGCATCCGACCGTGCCGACCCGTTCCCCTCGGGTGGAACTCTCGGTAGTCTGCTCACCCATGCCCGCCTCGGTCGCCCCCGCCGACAAGCGCACCCCGACGCTGCTGACAGTCCTGTTCTGGATCGGTGTGGGGCTGGCGCCCGTGGCGGCGCTCATCCTGCTGGTCGCCGACGGCAACGGCACGCTCCGGTTCGGTGCCGTGCTCGCGATTCTCGCCGTCGTGCTGATCGGCCTCTCCATCGCGCTGCGGGCCGACAACGGCGCCGGTGACGCCGCGACCGAGGAGCTGCGGGAGGCGTTGGAGCAGCTTCGTCGGGAATTGCGGGCGGAGATCGTGGCCACCGCCCAACGCGGCAACCAGGCGCTGGACCAGGCGCGACGAGCTGAGGAAGTAGCGGGCGCGGTGCGCCGCCGGCTCGACGCGGCGGCCGCCGGCCTGGCCGCCGCGCCCGCCGAGGAGCGCCCGGGCGGACGGGCCCGAGTGCCGGCCGCCGGGGCGTACGAGGCGGGGCGGGCGCAGTCGACCGGCCACGACGAGGACGCGTCGAGCCGGCCGGCGGGCGATCGCTACGGCGCCGACCAGCAGGCCGACCCGCCGCGAGCGGGTCGTCACGACACCGGGCGACCCGACACGTATGCCGTCGAGGGCCGGGCGCGCCCGGAGCCGCCCGGCCGTGATCGCGTCGCGGAGGAGCACACCGGGTTCGGCGGCCATGGGGGCGAGCCGGCCCGGCCGGGCGCGGCACGTGCGGAGGGCTACCGCGCGGAGCCGGCACGGTCCGGCGGACACGGCGCGGAACGGCCCTCCGGCGGGGTGTACGGGGCGGCGCGGGTGCCCGAGCCGGGCGCCCGGCCGGAACACCGCCCGGTCGGCGTGGTCCACCACACCGAGACCGTGCACGTCACCACCCGGCACACAATCGTGGGCGACGGGGGCGACGCGGCCGGTTCCCGGTACGGCGGATTCGCCGGTAGCTGGTCGCCGCCAGTGGACGACCGCCATCGGGACGAGCCGGTCGACCATCGGGCCGCCGGACACCGCGAGGCGGGCCGGGACGACCACCCGTGGCCGGGCCGATCCGGTGCGGCCGAGGACGCCTGGCCCGGGGGCCTGTGGTCCGGCTCCGGCGCGGAACGGTCCTGGCCCGACGCGCGGGACGACGGCCCGCCGGACGTCGGGGGCCGTCCTGGCACGCCCGGCGACGGACCCGGATGGGCCGGCGACGGTACCGGATGGAGGGGCGACGGGGCCGGGTGGGCCGGCGGCGACGAGCCGGTCCGCACCGGTGGCGAGCACCCCTGGGCGGGCGTCGGCCGGGCCGCCGGTGGCGAGCGGGGCTGGACGTCGCGGGAGGACGACGGCTGGTCCGCCGGCCACGACCGGGCACGTCCGGCGGACGAGCAGCGGCCCGGGTCGGGCGCGGAGCGGACCGGCTGGGCGGCGGGCGACCGCCCCGAGGAGCGGCCCTGGCCGGGCCGGCACGACGGCCCGGCGGACCGGAACGACTCACCGGTCCGCCCGGGTGCGTGGCTCGGGCCGGAGGGGCGGGCCGCAGCGGGCGCCTGGCCGGAGGAGCAGCCGGCGCCGGGCTGGTCACCGGCCGGACCGTACGACCCCGGAACATACGGCCGGGGAGCGTCGTCCGGTGAGTACGGCCGGGCGGCTCCGGTCGGGCCGTACGGTCGGACGGGGACCGCCGAGCCGGACGGGGAGCACTGGTCCGAGGCGCGCGCCGGCAACCGCTGGGCCGCGGTGCGCGACGACGGCCAGGGCCGGGAGGTCCGGGTCGGCGAACGGCGGGCCGCGGTGCACGCCGACGGGGGCGGGACCGAATACCGGATCGAGGACCGCTGGGCCGCTGTGCGGGGCGCGTCTGCCGGCGCGGACGCCGCCGGCTCGGCGCGTCACGATCCGGAGCCGGGCGGCGGCTGGCCCGGGGAGAACGCACCGGCGCTGCCGGCCGGTGGGGTGCCGGTGCCCGAGCAGTGGCGTCCGCCGACCCAACACGGCGGCCAGGAGTGGCGTCAGGTCGAGCCGGAGTGGCGGCAACCGGAGCCGGCGTGGCAGCAACCAGAGCCGGCGTGGCAGCCCGAGCCGGAGTGGCGCCGGCCGGAGCCCGGCGGCTACGGCCCGCCGCCCCGGGACACCGCCGACCGCTGGCGCTGACCGCGCACGCCGTCCGTCGACGCGACGGGACGGAACGGAACGCGACGGAACCGGACGCGACCCGACCCGACCCGACCCGACGCGACGCGACGCGACGGGCGAGATTACTTGTCGATGTCCCCGACCACGAAGAACATCGAGCCCAGGATGGCGATCAGGTCCGGCACCAGGCAGCCGGGCAGCAGGGTCGACAGCGCCTGCACGTTCGCGTATGAGGCGGTGCGCAACTTGAGCCGCCAGGGCGTCTTCTCACCCCGTGACACCAGGTAGTAGCCGTTGATGCCGAGCGGGTTCTCGGTCCAGGCGTAGGTGTGCCCCTCGGGCGCCTTGACGACCTTCGGCAGTCGCGTGTTCACCGGCCCGCTCAGCCGGTCCACCCGGTCCAGGCACTGCTCGGCGAGGTCGAGCGAGGCGTACACCTGGTCGAGCAGCACCTCGAATCGGGCGTGGCAGTCCCCGGCGGTCTTCGTCACCACCGGCACGTCGAGCTGGTCGTACGCCAGGTAGGGCTCGTCGCGGCGCAGGTCGAGGTCGAGGCCGGAGGCCCGGCCGACCGGCCCGGACGCGCCGAACGCGGCGGCGTCGGCGGCGGACAGCACGCCGACGCCGACGGTGCGGGCCAGGAAGATCTCGTTGCGCCGGATCAGATTGTCGAGGTCGGGCATCCGCCGGCGTACCTCGCCGATGGCGGCGCGGGCCCGGCCGGTCCAGCCGGCCGGCACCTCCTCCTTCAGGCCGCCGACCCGGTTGAACATGTAGTGGATCCGGCCGCCGGAGACCTCCTCCATCACCGCCTGGATGGTCTCCCGTTCCCGGAACGCGTAGAACATCGGCGTGATCGCGCCGATCTCCAGCGGGTAGGAGCCGAGGAACATCAGGTGGTTGAGCACCCGGTTCAGCTCGGCCAGCGCCATCCGGAGCCAGGTCGCGCGCTCCGGCACCTCCATGCCCATGAGCCGTTCGACGGCGAGCACAACGCCCAGCTCGTTGGAGAACGCCGACAGCCAGTCGTGCCGGTTGGCAAGCACGATGATCTGCCGGTAGTCGCGTACCTCGAAGAGCTTCTCCGCCCCCCGGTGCATGTAGCCGACGATCGGCTCGGCGGCGACCACCCGTTCCCCGTCGAGCACCAGGCGCAGCCGGAGCACACCGTGCGTCGACGGGTGTTGCGGCCCGATGTTGAGCACCATGTCGGTGCCGAGCTGCTCGCCGCCGGCCCCGGTGCCGACGGTCAGCTCGCGGAGGTCGCCGGCGTCCGTGGTCATGCCCGTCATCGTGCCACGAGCGGGCCGAGGGCGACGCCGACCGGCTGGCGCAGCCAGAAGTGCCCGCCGAGGCCGGCCGCGTCGGTCAGTTCGGCCGCCGCCGCCGCCGTGGCAAGCGCCCGCAGGTAGCCGGCCGGGTCCCGGGCGGCCAGGCTCAGCGGCGGTCGCACGCCGTCGGCCCCGAGCGCACGCAGCGCCTCCCGCTGCGACACCAGGGTGTACGCGCACCGGGCGACCCGCTCACCGGCGGAGGCGACCGAGTCCATGGCGACGTGCGCGGTCACGTCGCACGACCCGTCCGGCACCGGTGGCACCTGCCGCCCGTCCCGGTAGCCGGTCAACGTCCCGGCGATCGGCCGCGACCCGCGCAGGTGCCCGTAGTCCACGGCCAGCGCCAGCCCCCGCTCGACCCGCCCCACGGCCTGCGCCCACGCCTCATCCCGCGCCCGCCCGACCTCCGCCCGCCCCCACCCGCCCGACTGCCCGTCCCACCCGTGCCCGCCGTCCCACCCGTGCGGGCGGGACGGGAGGGGCCACCAGCGGGTGAGCCAGGCCGTGTCGGTGGGGGAGAGGGCGGGGCCGGGGGTTTCCTCGCCTGTGGTGGGGTTCACCAGGAGGTGGCGCCAGCCGGTCGGGGAGAGGACCGCCACGTCCAGGGGGACGTTGTCCAGCCACTCGGTGGCGAGCAGCAGGCCGGTGATCCGCTCGGGGATCTCGTCCCGCCAGTCGATCTCCGGCGGCAGTTCGGTGGGGCGGGCGGCGCGTTCCACAGCTGTCGGGCGGATGCGGGCGGCCAGGTCCGGCGTGACCTGCGCCAGCAGGGTGCGGAGCAGCTCGCCCCGGCCCGCGCCCACGTCGACGACGTCCAGCCGGGCGGGCCGGCCCAGCGCCTCGTCAAGCACGACGAGTTGACGGAGCAGGGCGGCGGCGAAGACCGGCGAGGCGTGCACGCTGGTGCGGAAGTGGGCCGCGGGGCCGGGGCCGGCGACGAAGAAGCCGCCCGGCCCGTAGAGCGCCCGCTCCATGGCGTCGCGCCAGCGCAGCGCGGGGGGTCCGGACGTCACCGTGCCGACCTTACGGCGCGCCGCCGCAGGCCCGGCGGGTGGCGGGTGTTGGTTTTCACACCTTCTTGTTTCCGGTCTGTCACCCCGGCGCATACTTGCCTCGACCGGTACCCCCTCCGAGGACTGGATCACTGCCATGAGCGCACCGCTGCGCCCGCGGGCCCTCCGCGCCCCGCTCGCCTTCCCCCGTACCCTCTCCGTCGGTGTGCTCGGCGCCGGCCGGGTCGGGGCCGTGCTCGGCGCGGCCCTCGCCGCCGCCGGCCACCTGGTGGTCGCCGCGTCCGGCGGGTCCGGCGCCTCCCGCGCCCGGCTCGCGCTGCTGCTGCCGCGGACCCCGCACCGTGCCGCGCCCGACGTGGCCCGCGCCGCCACCGACCTGCTGATCGTCGCGGTGCCCGACGACGCGCTGGCCGGCGTGGTCGCCGACCTGGCCGCGCGGGGCGCGCTGCGCCCGGGCCAGGTGGTGGCGCACACCTCGGGCGCGCACGGGCTGGCCGTGCTGGCCCCGGCGGTCGCCGCAGGCGCCCGACCGCTCGCGTTGCACCCGGCGATGACCTTCACCGGTACGCCTGACGACCTGTCCCGCCTGCCCGGCATCTCCTACGGGGTGACCGCTCCGACCGAGCTGCGCCCGTTCGCGGCCCGGCTGGTGGCCGACCTGGGCGGCGTGCCGGAGTGGGTGGGCGAGGCCGACCGGCCGCTCTACCACGCGGCGCTCGCGCACGGCGCCAACCATCTGGTGACCCTGGTCAACGACGCCGCCGACCGGCTGCGCGACGCCGGGGTGGACCGGCCGGAGAAGGTGCTCGCCCCGCTGCTGCGCGCCGCCCTGGAGAACGCGCTGCGCCTCGGCGACGACGCGTTGACCGGCCCGGTGTCCCGGGGCGACGCGGGCACCGTACGCCGGCACCTGGACCGGCTGGCCCGGACCGCGCCGGAATCCGTACCGGCGTATCTGGCGTTGGCCCGACGGACGGCGGACCGTGCGGTCGCGGCGGGGCGGCTGCGCCCGGCGGACGCGGCGGCGCTCGTGGACGTGCTGGACGGGATGGAGGTGGCTTCTTCGTGGTGAGCGTCGTGCACACCCGTAAGGATCTGGCGGCGGCCCGGGGCGGGCTGACCGGCACGGTCGGCGTGGTGATGACCATGGGCGCGCTGCACGCCGGGCACGGGACGCTGCTGCGGGCCGCCCGGGAGCGGGCCGACCACGTGCTGGTGACCGTGTTCGTGAACCCGCTCCAGTTCGGCCCGAACGAGGACTTCGACCGCTACCCGCGCACGCTCGACGCGGATCTGGAGATCTGCCGGCGGGCCGGGGTGGACCTGGTCTTCGCGCCCCCGGTGAGTGAGATGTATCCGGAGGGCCAGCCGACGGTTCGGCTGGACCCGGGTCCGCTCGGCGCGGACCTGGAGGGCCTGAGCCGTCCCGGTTTCTTCCACGGCGTGCTCACCGTGGTCCTGAAGCTGCTTCAGCTCACCCGCCCCGATCTGGCGTTCTTCGGGGAGAAGGACTACCAGCAGCTCACCCTGGTCCGCCGGATGGTGCGCGACCTGGACGTGCCGACCGAGATCGTCGGCGTGCCGACCGTGCGGGAGCCGGACGGCCTGGCCCTGTCCAGCCGCAACCGCTACCTCTCCGCCGAGGAGCGGCGGGCCGCGTTGAGCCTCTCCGCCGCGCTGCGCGCCGGCGTCGCGGCGGCCGAGCGGGGCGACGACGCGGGCGCGGTGCTGGCCGCCGCGCACCGGGGCTTCGTCCCGGGTACGCCGGCGGCCCGCCTCGACTATCTGGTGCTCACCGACCCCGACCTGGAGCCCGGCCCGGTCGCCGGCGCGGCCCGGCTGCTGATCGCGGCCTGGATCGGCGCCACCCGTCTGATCGACAACACGGCGATCCACCTCGCGCCGCGGCACTGACCCACCACGAATGCGGAAAGGCACCCCGATGCTCCGGACCATGCTCAAGTCGAAGATCCACCGGGCCACGGTGACCCAGGCCGACCTGCACTACGTCGGCTCGGTGACGGTGGACGAGGATCTGCTCGACGCGGCGGACCTGCTCCCCGGCGAGCAGGTCGCGATCGTGGACATCACCAACGGCGCCCGCCTGGAGACGTACGTGATCCCGGGCCGGCGGGGCAGCGGCGTGATCGGCATCAACGGTGCCGCGGCGCACCTGGTGCACCCCGGTGACCTGGTCATCCTCATCTCGTACGGGCAGATGGACGACGCCGAGGCGCGTGCCTGGCAGCCCCGGGTGGTGCACGTGGACGCCGACAACCGGGTCGTTGACCTCAATGCCGACCCGGCCACCGCCGCCCCCGGCACCGCCGGAGACCCCGTCCCCAACCCCCTGGCCGCCCTGGCCTGATTCCTGCCCGCGATCCCCTGGTTCGCGGTCTGTCACCGGAAGGTCATTTTCGGCTACCCTGAGCGGACCGTCGGAATCGACGGTCGTCGGGCTGGGGGAGGCGCGATGGGCCGTGCGATGCGGAGCCTCGTCGCCGCGGTGGTCGCGGCGGTGACGCTTGCCGGGTGTGCCTCGTCGGGCGGGCTGGACGGCGACCTCACCGACGACTGGGCGGCCTTCGCGCCGGCCGGGCCGTTCACCCCGGCGGCCGAGGTCTGCCAGGTCGCCGACTTCACCCCGACCCTGGCCCTGGCGGGCTACGACCCGGTCGACTGCGACCTGCCGCACCGGGTGGAAACCGTGCACGTCGGGGCGTTCACCGTCGACCGGGCCACCCCGCCGGCGCTCACCTCGCCGGAGTTGCGTGCCGCGTTCACCGAGTGCGACAAGCGGGCCGGCGCGTACGTCGGCGACGACTGGCGCGCCGGACGGCTCCGGCTGGGCGTGGCGGTGCCCACCGGCACCGGCTGGACGGCCGGGGCCCGGTGGTACCGGTGCGACCTGACCGAGTTGAACACGGTCGAGGCGGCGGCCGTCGTGGTGGTCCGGACGGGCAGCCTGCGCGGCGCGCTCAAGCCGCCGTCCCCGCTGCGCCTGGGCTGCCAGCGCACCGGCACGGACGGGAGCCGGGTGCAGCGGCTCACCCCGGTCGACTGTGCGGTGGCGCACGATGCCGAGTTCGTCGGGGTGTGGGTGGCGCCGGACCGCCCGTTCCCGAAGAAGCCGGCGGACTGGGCGCCGCTCTACGCCGGCTGCTATTCCGCCATCGCGCGCTTCTCCGGGGTGCCCGCCGACCCGATCCTGCGCTACCGCAGCGACGTGGTGGTCCGGCCGCCCGCCGCCGGTCGCTGGGCGGTCGGCGACCGCGGTGTCAGGTGTTACCTCTGGCTCAGCGACCGCAGGGTGACCGCCTCGCTGAAGGGCGCCGGCCCGACGCGCCTGCCGGTCCGGACGAGGTAGCCGAAACCACTCGTCCCGCCCCCGGCGCCCGGGCCGAGGACGCTTCGGGTTGACTGTGCCCATGGACCTACCCACCGTCGACCTGCCAGTGCTGCCCCGGCTGCTCGCCGCGCCCGCGCCCGGCTGGGTGGAGACCACCGACGTGATCGTCGTCGGCTCCGGCGTCGCCGGGCTGACCGCCGCGCTGCACCTGCGCGAGGCCGGCCTGCACGTCACAGTCGTCACCAAGGTCGACATCGACGAGGGTTCCACCCGCTGGGCGCAGGGCGGCATCGCCGCGGTGCTCGACCCGGCGGACAGCCCGGCCGCGCACGCGTACGACACCGAGGTCGCAGGCGTTGGCCTCTGCGACCCGGCGGCGGTCCGGGTGCTCGTGGAGGAGGGCCCGACCCGGCTGCGCGAGCTGATGCGGATCGGAGCGGAGTTCGACCGCAACCCCGACGGCTCGCTGATGCTCGGCCGCGAGGGCGGCCACCGGGCCGACCGGGTCGTGCACGCGGGCGGCGACGCCACCGGCGCCGAGGTGCAACGGGCGCTGCACGCGGCGGTGCGGCGCGACCCGTGGATCCGGCTGGTCGAGCACGCCCTGGTGCTGGACCTGCTGCGCGCGCCCGGCGACGGTCCGGGTGGGTTCGGCCCGGCCTGCGGGATCACCCTGCACGTGCTGGGCGAGGGCAGCGAGGACGGCGTCGGCGCGATCCTCGGCCGCGCGGTGGTGCTCGCCACCGGCGGGATGGGGCAGATCTTCGCGGCCACCACCAATCCGTCGGTCTCCACCGGGGACGGGGTGGCGCTGGCGTTGCGCGCCGGCGCGGCCGTCACCGACCTGGAGTTCGTCCAGTTCCACCCGACCGCGCTTGTCGTGCCGGCCGGCGGCCCGGGAGCCGGCCTGGCGCAGCAGCCGCTGGTGTCCGAGGCGTTGCGGGGCGAGGGCGCCCACCTGGTCGACGGCGACGGCAAGCGGTTCATGGTCGGCCAGCACGAGCTGGCCGAGCTGGCACCCCGGGACGTGGTGGCCAAGGGCATCCACCGGGTGCTGCGGACCACGGGCGCCGACCACGTGTTCCTGGACGCGCGGCACCTGGGCGGCGACTTCCTGGCCCGGCGGTTCCCGACCATCGTGGCGTCCTGCCTGGCCATCGGGGTGGACCCGGCGACCGACCTGATCCCGGTCGCGCCGGCCGCCCACTACGCCTCCGGCGGCGTCCGGACCGACCTTCGTGGCCGCACCTCGATCCCCGGCCTGTACGCCTGCGGTGAGGTGGCCTGCACCGGTGTGCACGGCGCCAACCGGCTGGCCAGCAACTCACTGCTGGAGGGGCTGGTCTTCGCCCGCCGGATCGCCGAGGACGTCGCCGCCGGGCTGCCCGAGCAGGCCCGGCCGGCGGAGACCGGCGCCTGGGTGGGCGGGCCGGGCCGGCTGGTGCCGGCGGCGGGCACGCCGGAGCTGCAACTGGCGATGTCCCGGGGCGCGGGCGTGCTCCGGTCGGCGGAGTCGTTGACCGCGACCGCGGCCACGCTGACCGGCCTGGGCGAGGGGCGGGGCGTGCCCCGTACCGCCGACTGGGAGGCGACGAACCTGATCACTGTGGCGTCGACGCTCGTCGCCGCCGCGTACGCCCGCGGGGAGACGCGGGGGTGCCACTGGCGGGAGGACTTCCCGGCGGCCGACGACAGGTGGCTGGGTCACCTGGTGGCCGAGGTGGACCCGAACGGACGGCTGGTCGAGCGTTGGGTGAGCGCGAGGAGTGAGCCGGTTTTGCGAGCCCCGCAGTCGCGAACGTCAGGAACAGAGGAGCAGAAACCATGATCGAGTCGACGGTGCGGGCGCTGCGGGACGGCGGGCTGGACCCGGAGCGGGTCCGGCGGGTCGTGGTGGACGCGCTGGCCGAGGATCTCGGCCCGGACTTCCTCGACGTGACGAGCGTCGCCACCGTCCCGGCCGACCAGCGGGACACCGCCGACCTGGTGGCGCGCGAGGACGGGGTGGTGGCCGGGCTGCCGGTGGCCGCCGCGGTGTTCGAGCTGGTGGGCGACGTGACAGGCGCCGGGCGTGCGGTCGAGGTGTCGCTTGTGGCCCACGACGGGCAGCGGGTGGCGCGCGGCGACGTGCTGGCCACCGTGACCGGGCCGACCCGGCTGCTGCTCACCGCCGAGCGGACGGCGCTCAACCTGCTCTCCCGGATGTCCGGGGTGGCCACCCACACCCGGGCCTGGGCCGACGCGCTGGCCGGCACGAAGGCGATGGTGCTCGACACCCGCAAGACCACGCCGGGGCTGCGGGCGCTGGAGAAGTACGCGGTCCGGGCCGGCGGCGGCACCAACAAGCGGATGGGCCTGCACGACGTCGCGATGATCAAGGACAACCACAAGCTGGCGGCGGGCGGGATCACGCCCGCGTTCCGGCGGGTCCGGGAGGCGTTCCCGGACGTTCCGGTGCAGGTCGAGGTGGACACGCTGGCCGAGGCGGTGGAGGCGGTCGAGGCCGGGGCGGGCTTTCTGCTGCTTGACAACATGACCCCGGCGCAGTTGCGCGAGGTGGTGGCCGTGGTGGGCGACCGGGCCGAGCTGGAGGCGACCGGCGGGCTGACCCTGCCGGTGGCCGCCGAGTACGGCGCCACAGGTGTCGACTTCCTCTCCGTGGGCGCGCTCACCCACTCGTCGCCGATCCTCGACATCGCCCTCGACCTGCGCGGTAGGTGACCGTCTAGGCTGCCGCTGTGCTGCTCTGCATCGACATCGGAAACACCAACACCGTGCTGGCGACCTTCGACGGCGACAAGCTGGTGCACTCCTGGCGGATCAAGACCGACGCCCGTTCCACCGCGGACGAGCTGGGCCTGATGTTCCGCGGGTTGCTGGCCGGTGACGCCGTGGAGATCACCGGGGTGGCCGCCTGCTCGACCGTGCCGGCCGCGTTGCGCTCGCTGCGCACCATGCTGGGTCGTTACTACGCCGACCTGCCGAGCGTCATCGTCGAGCCGGGCGTGCGGACCGGGGTGCAGCTCGCCATCGACAACCCGAAGGAGGTGGGCGCGGACCGGGTGGTGAACACGCTTGCCGCTTACACGCTCTACGGCGGGCCGTCGATCGTGGTCGACTTCGGCACCACCACCAACTTCGACGTGATCAGCGACCGGGGCGAGTTCCTCGGCGGGGCGTTCGCACCGGGCATCGAGATCTCCTTCGACGCGCTCGCCGCCCGCGCCGCGCAGCTACGGAAGGTGGAGGCCACCCGGCCCCGCTCGGTGATCGGCAAGAACACCGTGGAGTGCCTTCAGGCCGGCCTCTACTTCGGCTTCGCCGGCCAGGTGGACCGGATCGTCGAGCGGATGTCCGAGGAGCTGGGTGAGGTGAAGGCGGTCATCGCCACCGGCGGCCTGGCCTCGTTGGTGCTTACCGAGTGCCGTGCCATCACCCATCACGAGCCGATGATCACCCTGATCGGGCTGCGGATGGTCTACGAGCGCAACACCTGAGGTCAGTACCGTCGCGCGCGGAGCACGACCGTGCGGTAGGGCAGCTCGACGGTGTCCCGGCCGGCCAGCTCGGGGTGGGTGGCGAACAGGTCGACCAGCCCGCCGTCGACGCGCGCCCGCTCGGCCGGCGTGGCGGTCAGCCAGTAGGAGCGGGTGTGCAGCATGCCCACCAGATCGTCCGGCGTGAGCGTGGTCGCGTGCGCGAACTCGCCCACCTCGACCCGGGTGAAGGGGGGCCCGAAGTCGGCGTACCGCTCGGTCACGTCACCGGCGTTGTGGTCGAGGTGGGCGATCCGGGTCAGCTCCGCCACCCAGCCGACCCGTTCGTCCCGGACGTTCCACACCGGCGCGAACGTGCCGTCGGCGCGCAGCACCCGGGCGACCTCGGCGTGCGCCAGGTCCCGGTCGAACCAGTGGTAGGCCTGCCCGGCCAGCACCGCGTCCACCGAACCGTCCGGCAGCGGCACCGACTCCGCGCTGCCGGCGAGCGCCGTCGTGCCCGGGGTGGTGGCCGCCAGTTGCGCCCGCATCCCCGGATCCGGCTCGACGGGTACGACGTGGTGCCCGAGTGCGGTCAGGCCACGGGTGAGGATGCCGGTGCCGGCGCCGAGGTCCACCAACCGGGCCGGGGTGGCCAGCCCGTCCAGCGCCCAGCGCAGCGCCGCCTCGGGATAGCGGGGCCGGAACCGGTCGTACGCGGCGGCGGCGGCGCCGAACGAGAGGGCCGAAGTGGGGTCGGTCATGGCGGGCAGGTTATCCCGTAACGGTCGGCACGGCGCTTGAGTACGCTCATGGGCTGACCCCGCCGTTGTTCCCCAAGGCTTGAGGAAGCGTGCCGTGACCGAGCAGAACGCCCTGCCCACCGACCCCGCCGACGACCTTCCGCAGCAGATGAAGGTCCGCCGGGAGAAGCGGGACCGGATGCTCGCCGAGGGCGTCGAACCGTATCCGGTGGGTTTCCCCCGGACCACCACGCTCGCGCGGCTCCGCGAGCGCTACGCCGACCTGCCCACCGACACCGCCACCGGCGACCGGGCCTCGGTCACCGGCCGGGTGATCTTCATTCGCAACACAGGCAAGCTCTGCTTCGCCACGCTGCGTGACGGCGACGGCACCGAGCTTCAGGCGATGCTCTCGCTCGACCGGGTCGGGCCGGAGCGCCTGGCGGACTGGAAGCGCCTGGTGGACCTCGGTGACCACGTCGGCGTGACAGGTGAAGTGATCACCAGCCGGCGTGGTGAGCTGTCCGTGCTCGCCGACGAGTGGGCGGTCACCGCCAAGGCGCTGCGCCCGCTGCCGGTGGCGCACAAGCCGCTGAGCGAGGAGTCCCGGGTCCGCCAGCGCTACGTGGACCTGGTGGTCCGCCCGCAGGCCCGGCAGATGGTCCGCACCCGGGCCACCGCGGTCCGCAGCCTGCGGGACGCCCTGCACGCGGAGGACTTCATCGAGGTCGAGACCCCGATGCTCCAGTTGCTGCACGGTGGCGCCGCAGCCCGCCCATTCGTGACCCGCAGCAATGCGCTCGACACCGACCTCTATCTGCGAATCGCGCCGGAACTGTTTCTCAAGCGCGCGGTCGTGGGTGGCGTCGACCGTGTCTTCGAGATCAACCGCAACTTCCGTAATGAGGGCATCGACTCGTCGCACTCGCCGGAGTTCGCGATGCTGGAAACCTACCAGGCGTACGGCGACTACGACACGATGGCCGAGCTGACCCGAAATCTGGTGCAGCGGGCCGCCGTCGCGGTCGCCGGCTCGACGGTGGTGACCCACGCCGACGGCCGTGAGTTCGACCTGGGGGGCCAGTGGCGATCGGTGACGCTGTTCGGTGTTCTTTCCGAAGCGCTCGGCGAGGAGGTCACCGTCGGCACCGAAAGGTCACGGCTGGTGGAGTACGCCGACAAGATCGGTCTCTCGGTCGACCCGAAGTGGGGGCCGGGCAAGCTGGCCGAGGAGTTGTTCGAGGAGTTGGTGGTGCCGTCGTTGCAGGCGCCCACGTTCGTCCGTGACTACCCGGAGGAGACCAGCCCGTTGACCCGGGCGCACCGCAGCGAGCCGGGGCTGACCGAGAAGTGGGACCTCTACGTGCTCGGATTCGAGCTGGCCACCGCCTACACGGAGCTTGTCGACCCGGTGGTGCAGCGGGAGCGGCTGGTGGCCCAGGCGCAGCTCGCGGCGCGCGGCGACGACGAGGCCATGCGTCTCGACGAGGACTTTCTCCGGGCGTTGGAGTATGGAATGCCGCCGGCCGGTGGTATGGGAATGGGAATCGACCGGCTCCTGATGGCCCTGACCGGCCTGGGAATTCGGGAAACCATCCTGTTCCCCTTGGTCCGGCCCGAGTAGGCGCGCAAGGATTCTCCGGCTTGTTACGCGCTCCTATTGACGGAGCGAGCATCGGACAGGTTATTGTGCTCGGAGTATTGCAGGAGCACAGCCCTGCTCGAAAGGAATGTGGGACGTGGCCAAGCAGATCATTCACAGGCTGGTCGATGACCTGGACGGCGGGGACGCTGACGAGACTGTCAAGTTCGCGCTCGACGGCGTGCAGTACGAGATCGACCTCTCGGCCCCCAACGCGGAAAAATTGCGCGACGTATTCGCGCAGTACATCGCGCATGGCTCGAAGGTCGGTCGTGGGGGCGTGGTGGTCGGTGGCCGGGCCGCGCGCGGTCGGGGCGGCGCGACCGCGGACCGGGAGCAGAACCGCGCCATCCGCGAGTGGGCCAAGAAGGCCGGAAAGGACATCTCCGACCGGGGCCGGATCCCGCAGGAGATCGTGGACGAGTACCACGCGAAGGCGGGGCACTGACCCCGACGTTCGCGATGGTGGCCGCACGCCGGTCCGGAGGACGACTCCGGGGCGGCGTGCGCCGTTTCCGGCCGACTGTCCGATTCAGGGCGATCGTGACGGCCGGTGTATCGCGGCCGGCGCGGAAGGAAACCGGCGTCGGACGGAGTTGTCCACAGGCGGTGGAGATTCCGTCCACAGGCTGTGGACAGCCGTGGCAGGTGCGCGCTCCCCGCTCGAAGCCCCTCGACCGGGCCCTCCACCGCCTGTCGAATTTCGCTCTGCGCGTACACGCCGGGGTCCCGGAACACCTCCTGAGCGTGGACGGTTGGCAGAAACGACGTCGGAAGGGTCCCCGGCGGGGTCACACGACCTCAGCGGAGACGCTCCGCGGCGATAGAGTAAGGAGGCACGGACGTCCGTCCCGGACGTTCGCGCACCGGCCCCGCCGAGATCTGACCATCAAGGCGCACGGCACGTGAGGAGCACGAGGGCATGTTCGAGCGGTTCACCGACCGAGCGCGACGGGTTGTCGTCCTGGCCCAAGAAGAGGCCCGGATGCTCAACCACAACTACATCGGTACGGAGCACATCCTGCTGGGCCTGATCCACGAGGGTGAGGGTGTCGCGGCGAAGGCTCTGGAGAGCCTCGGCATCTCCCTGGAGGGCGTCCGCCAGCAGGTCGAGGAGATCATCGGCCAGGGCCAGCAGGCGCCGAGCGGGCACATCCCGTTCACGCCGCGGGCCAAGAAGGTGCTGGAGCTGTCCCTGCGCGAGGCGCTGCAGCTCGGCCACAACTACATCGGCACCGAGCACATCCTGCTCGGCCTGATCCGCGAGGGCGAGGGCGTGGCCGCCCAGGTGCTGGTCAAGCTCGGCGCCGACCTCAACCGGGTCCGCCAGCAGGTGATCCAGCTGCTCTCCGGCTACCAGGGCAAGGAGCCGGCCGCCGCCGGGGCTGCGCCGGGTGAGGCCGCGCCGTCGACCAGCCTGGTGCTGGACCAGTTCGGCCGGAACCTGACTCAGGCCGCCCGGGAGGGCAAGCTCGACCCGGTGATCGGGCGCGAGAAGGAGATCGAGCGGGTCATGCAGGTGCTGTCCCGCCGCACCAAGAACAACCCGGTGCTGATCGGTGAGCCTGGCGTCGGCAAGACCGCCGTGGTGGAGGGTCTGTCCCAGAAGATCATCAAGGGCGAGGTGCCCGAGACGCTGAAGGACAAGCAGCTCTACACGCTCGACCTCGGTGCGCTGGTCGCCGGCTCGCGCTACCGTGGCGACTTCGAGGAGCGCCTGAAGAAGGTGCTCAAGGAGATCCGCACCCGCGGCGACATCATCCTGTTCATCGACGAGATCCACACGTTGGTGGGCGCGGGCGCGGCCGAGGGCGCGATCGACGCCGCCAGCATCCTCAAGCCGATGTTGGCCCGCGGCGAGTTGCAGACCATCGGCGCCACCACGCTCGACGAATACCGCAAATACCTGGAGAAGGACGCCGCTCTCGAGCGCCGCTTCCAGCCGATCCAGGTGGGTGAGCCGTCACTGGCCCACACCATCGAGATTCTGAAGGGCCTGCGGGATCGCTACGAGGCGCACCACCGCGTCTCGATCACCGACGCCGCCCTGGTCGCCGCCGCGACTCTTGCCGACCGGTACATCTCCGACCGGTTCCTGCCGGACAAGGCGATCGACCTGATCGACGAGGCGGGTGCGCGGATGCGGATCCGCCGGATGACCGCGCCGCCGGACCTGCGTGACTTCGACGAGCGCATCGCCCAGGTGCGCCGCGACAAGGAGTCCGCGATCGACGCGCAGGACTTCGAGCGGGCCGCTCAGCTCCGCGACAAGGAGAAGCAGCTGCTCGGCCAGAAGGCGCAGCGGGAGAAGGAGTGGAAGGCCGGTGACCTGGACGTCGTCAGCGAGGTCGACGACGAGCAGATCGCCGAGGTGCTCGGCAACTGGACCGGCATCCCGGTCTTCAAGCTGACCGAGGAGGAGACCTCGCGACTGCTGCGCATGGAAGATGAGCTGCACAAGCGCGTCATCGGCCAGGAGGACGCGGTCAAGGCGGTGTCCAAGGCGATCCGGCGCACGAGGGCCGGTCTGAAGGACCCGAAGCGCCCGTCCGGCTCGTTCATCTTCGCCGGCCCGTCCGGCGTGGGTAAGACCGAGCTGTCCAAGGCGCTCGCCGAGTTCCTGTTCGGCAGCGAGGACGCGCTGATCCAGCTGGACATGTCCGAGTTCCACGACCGCTACACGGTCTCCCGGCTGGTGGGTGCACCTCCCGGCTACGTCGGTTACGACGAGGGCGGGCAGCTGACCGAGAAGGTGCGTCGCCGGCCGTTCTCGGTGGTCCTGTTCGACGAGATCGAGAAGGCCCACCCGGATGTGTTCAACACGCTCCTGCAGATCCTTGAGGACGGGCGTCTGACCGACGGTCAGGGCCGGATCGTGGACTTCAAGAACACGGTCATCATCCTGACCACAAACCTCGGCACGCGGGACGTCGCCAAGGCGGTCTCGCTGGGCTTCCAGGCCTCCGACGACTCCGAGTCGAACTACGACCGGATGAAGCAGAAGGTCAACGACGAGCTCAAGCAGCACTTCCGGCCCGAGTTCCTGAACCGGATCGACGACACCATCGTCTTCCACCAGCTGCGCGAGAACGAGATCCTCCAGATCGTGGACATCATGATCCAGCGGATCGAGGGCCAGCTGCGCAACAAGGACATGGGCCTGGAGTTGACCGACAACGCCAAGAAATACCTGGCGAAGAAGGGCTTCGACCCGGTGCTGGGCGCGCGTCCGCTGCGTCGCACGATCCAGCGCGACATCGAGGACAACCTCTCCGAGCGGATCCTGTTCAACGAGCTGACCCCCGGTCAGATCGTGGTGGTGGACTGCGAGGGCGACCCGGAGAACATCGACAAGTCCAAGCTTGTCTTCCGGGGCGCGGACCGGCCGGACGCCGTGCCGGACGCGGTCCCGGCTGATCTCGGTGCCGCGGCCACCGGCGCGGACGACAACGCCGCGTAGGTCAGGGCGACTGTTTCCAGGGCGACGGCCCCGGTCGGCGAGAGCCACCGGGGCCGTCGCCTTTTACGGATGCGCGGTGACCGGGCCCAGGGCAGCAGGACGGCGGTGCGAGCTCAGGGCAGGGGGACGGCGGGGCCGGCTCAGGGCAGGGGGACGGCGGGGCCGTCGCCGGCCAGCCGGAAGGACTCCTGACCCACCGGTTCCACAAGCCCGTCGGTGACCAGGCCGGCCAGCGCCCGCGCCCGCTGCACGTCGTCGTACCAGACCTGGTCCAGCCGCTGGTGCGGCACCGGTCCGGTGGTCTCCCGGAGCACCGCGAGCAACAGGCCGCGTACCTGCCTGTCGGTGCCGGCGTAGCGCTGTGGACGACGGGTCGGCCCGGCGGGGGCCGGCTGCCCGGAAGCCCGCCAGGCGCAACTGGACTCGACCGGGCACACCGCGCAGCGGGGCGCGCGGGCGGTGCAGACGACCGCCCCGAGCTCCATGAAGGCCGCGCTGGCCAGGGCCGCCGCGGCCGGTTCGACGGGTAGCAGTTCCTCGGTGGCGACCAGATCCGCGGGCCGGGTGGTCGGGCCGGCGTCGGGCTCACCCGCGACCGCCCGGCACACCACCCGCCGGACGTTTGTGTCCACCACCGGGTGCCGTTGCCCGTACGCGAACGCGGCCACCGCGCGGGCCGTGTACGTGCCGACTCCGGGCAGCGCCAGCAACTGGTCGAGCCGGTCGGGCACCACGCCGCCGTGCCGTTCCACGACCGCCACCGCGCACTCGCGCAGGCGTACCGCCCGGCGGGGGTAGCCGAGCCGTCCCCACATCCGGATCGCCTCGGCCGGGGTGTCCTCCGCGAGTGCGCGCGGCTCCGGCCAGCGGGCCAGCCACGCCTGGAAGGCGGGCACCACCCGGACCACCGGGGTCTGCTGGAGCATGACCTCACTGACCAGGATCGCCCAGGCGCCGATGCCCGGCCTGCGCCAGGGCAGATCACGGGCGTTGCGTTCGTACCACCGGCTGACCAGGGTGGCGAAGGTGGGCTCAGTCATGGCGGTGCCGATGATGTCACGGGCGTCCTTCCCGCAGGATGGGCGGGCCGGGTGGGCCGGCGCGGCGGAGTTCCGGCGGCGGGGCAGAATGTCCGAATGAATGAGCTCGCGATCACCGTCATCGGTCGGGACCGGCCGGGCATCGTGGCCGATGTCGCGGAGGTCCTCGCCCGGCTCGGCGCGAACCTCACCGACTCGACGATGACCCGGTTGCGGGGGCACTTCGCGATGACCCTGATCTGCGTGGGCCCGGCCGCCGCGGATGTCGAGGCCGCGCTGGCCCCGCTCGCCTCCGACGGGCACCTGCTGGCCACCGTGCGCGCGGTCACCCCGGACGGTGGCAGCATCCCCGCCGGCGAGCCGTACGTGCTTGCGGTGCACGGCGCCGACCGCATGGGCATCGTCGCGGCGATGACCCGGGTGCTGGCCGACGTCGGCGGCAACGTGACAGACCTGAGCACCAGGCTGACGGGTTCGCTCTACGTGGTGGTCGCCGAGGTGGAGTTGCCGCCGGGCAGCTCGGACGAGGTGGCCGGCCGGCTGACCCGGGCCGCGGCGGAGTTGGGCGTCGGGGTCAGTCTCCGCCCGGCGGACACGGACCTGCTGTGACCGCCGAGGGCTACGCCGGCCTGGGTGGCTGGACGCCGGAGAAGCTTGGCGTACCGGGCGAGGTGCGCCGGGTGGTCGCCGCCCCGGAGCCGGTGTTGAGCCGGCCCGGGCCGGAGGTCGACCCGACCTCGGCCGAGGTGGTGCGGCTGGCCGCCGACCTGGTGGCCACCATGCGGGTCTCGCCGGGTTGTGTGGGGCTGGCGGCGCCGCAGGTGGGGGTGGGCGCCCAGGTGTTCGCGGTGGACGTGACCGGGCACCCCAAGGCGGTGACGGTGCACGGCACGTTTGTCCTCTGCAACGCCCGGGTGGTGGAGGCGAGCCGGTGGAAGGCCGGCCGGGAGGGCTGCATGTCGGTGCCGGACCTGACCGGCGACGTGAAGCGGGCCAGCCGCCTGGTGGTGGAGGGGATGCTGCCGGGCAGCGGCGAGGTGGTGCGGCTGGTCACCGACGGTTTCGAGGCGCGGGCGCTCCAGCACGAGATCGACCACTGTGCCGGGCAGCTCTTCCTCGACCGGGTGGCCGGGGCGCACGCCGTCTACCAGCGCAAGGTCTATCTCTGACCATGGTGCTCGGCTTCCACAATGGACGCGACGCCGGTTGTGGCTCAGGGTCACCGGCGCGTCGGACCGGCGCGCCGAGCGTCGCGCGACTACGGTAGGCGAATCATGCGTCTGACGGTCGGCTCCCTGCCTCCCGCCGTGTACTGGCGGCGTCGCGCCGTCGTGCTCGGCGCGGTGCTGCTCTTCCTGATTGTCCTGCTCTATTCGTGCACCGGCACGGACAAGAACACCGGCGCGCCGGGCGGCGATCCGTCTCCGGGCGGCTCGGCCGGTGCGGCTCCGGATTCCTCCGGCCCGGTGTTGACTCCGCAGTCGACGAGCCCGTCGCCGACACCTGGCGCTTCCGGTGACACAGGCGGCACGAACGCCGGCGGCGGCTCCGGCACGGGTGACGGTTCGGGCACGGGCGACGGCACGGGCGACGGCGCGAGCAACGGCGCCGGTGACGGCGGCACGTCCGGGCAGTCGGGCTCCGGCGACGGCACCTGCACGGACTCGGAGTTGCAGGTGACGCCGGTCGCGGTGCCGACAAGCGCCCAGCGGGGCACCGTGGTCACGCTGCGCCTCAAGGTCAAGAACGTCTCCGACCGCACGTGCAGCCGGGACGTCGGCGCCGATCTGCAGGAGCTCTACGTCAAGGCCGGCGCGGAGAAGGTCTGGTCGTCGGACACCTGCGGCACCAACAGGGGCACGAACGTGCAGTCGTTCGCGTCGAACTTCGAGCGCTCCTACGAACTGGGCTGGAACGGGCGGGACACCAGCCGCTGCGCCGACGGCCTGGCTGCCGGCCCGTACGCGCCGGTCGGCACGTACCAGGTCTTCGCCCGGGTCGGCACCAAGATCAGCGACCCGGTGAAGCTGACGATCACCGGCTGAGGCGGGTCAGACGTACCGCTCCAGGATGGACGCCTCGGCGAGCCGGGACAGGCCCTCGCGGACGCCACGGGCGCGGGCGTCGCCCACCCCCTCGACCGCCTGGAGGTCTTCCACTGTCGCGCCGAGCAGTCGCTGGAGGCTGCCGAAGTGCACGACCAGCCGGTCGACCACGGCCGCCGGCAGCCGGGGCACCTTGGCCAGCAGGCGGAACCCGCGCGGGCTGACCGCCGCGTCGAGCGCGTCGGAGGCGGACGGGTAGCCGATGGCCTTGGCCACCGCCACCAGGTCGATCATCTCGGTGGCACTGAGCAGGTCGAGTTCGACAAGCGCCTCGTCGAGCGTGCGCGACTTGCGGCCGACCGGCAGGTAGTCGCGGATGACCAGGGTGCGGTCGGCGTCCACGCCGGCCATCAGCTCGTCGAGCTGGAGGGCCAGCAGACGGCCGTCGGTGCCCAGCTCCACCACGTAGCCGGCGATCTCGTCGGCGATCCGCCGGACCATCTCCAGCCGCTGCACCACGGCCACCGCGTCGCGGACCGTGACCAGGTCTTCGATCTCCAACGCGGAGAGCGTGCCGGAGACCTCGTCGAGCCGGAGCTTGTAGCGCTCGAGCGTGGCAAGCGCCTGGTTGGCCCGGGACAGGATCGCGGCCGAGTCGTCGAGCACGTGCCGTTGGCCGTTGACGTAGAGGCTGATGATCCGCATCGACTGGCTGACCGAGATGACCGGGTATCCGGTCTGCCGGGCCACCCGCTCGGCGGTGCGGTGCCGGGTGCCGGACTCCTCGGTGGGGATGGACGGGTCGGGCATCAGGTGCGCGCCGGCCTGGACGATCCGGGTGCCGTCGCTGGAGAGGACCACAGCGCCATCCATCTTGCACAGCTCGCGGACCCGGGTGGCGGAGAATTCCACGTCCATCGGGAAGCCACCGGTGCAGATCTGCTCGACCACCTTGTCGTAGCCGAGCACGATCAACGCGCCGGTGCGACCGCGCAGGATCCGTTCCAGACCGTCGCGGAGCGCGGTGCCGGGCGCCATGAGGGCGAGGTTGGCCCGCAGTGGGTCGGCGCCGGCTCCACCGACGCTCGCGGCGACGCTCACGCTGATCGCGCGGGTCGGGTTGCCGCTGACGGCACCGGTGCGGGCGTGCGGCGTCGCCGTTGCGGGCTTGGTGGCATCGCGGTCGGTCGGCACGGGCACATTCTACGGACTGCGGTGCGGTGGGTGCTCTCGTGGTTACTGTGATGTGTCACGATGTCCGGCTTTCGTGGTCGCCGACGGGGTGCGCGGCCTGTCCGGAATCGCCCGGCCGGTCCCGGCTCGTGACCACCCACGGTCACTCCGCGGACGCGCGGGCGGCGGCCTGGAGCGCGGCCCGTACATCCGTGACCTCGATCACCCGCATGTGCTCGGGGGCGACGCCGCTGCTGCCGGGACCGCAACCGGGTGGGACCAGGGCCAGCCGGAAGCCCAGCCGGGCGGCCTCGGCCAGCCGGCGGGCCACCGCGCCGACCCGGCGCACCTCACCGGTGAGCCCGACCTCGCCGATGGCGACCAGGTGCGGGTTGAGCGCGAGATTGAGCCCGCCGGAGGCCACCGCGAGCGCCACGGCGAGATCGGCGGCCGGCTCCACCACCCGGATGCCGCCGACGGTGGCGGCGAAGACCTCGCGGTCGTGCAACGTCAGCCGCTCGGTGCGTCGTTGGAGCACCGCGAGGACCATGGCCAGCCGGGCGCCGTCGAGCCCGGAGACGGTGCGTCGGGGCGAGCCGGCGACCGTCGCCCCGATCAGCGCCTGCACCTCGGTGACAAGCGCCCGCCGGCCCTCCATCGCCACGGTCACGCAGGTGCCCGGCACCGGCTCGGAATAGCGGGTGAGGAAGAGGCCGGACGGGTCGGCCAGGCTGCTGATGCCGCCCTCGTGCATCTCGAAGCAGCCGACCTCGTCGGCCGCGCCGAACCGGTTCTTGACGCCGCGCACCATGCGCAGCGAGGAGTGCTTGTCGCCCTCGAAGTGGAGCACCACGTCCACCAGGTGCTCAAGCACGCGCGGGCCGGCCACCTGACCGTCCTTGGTGACGTGGCCGACGAGCACGGTGGCGACGCCGCGTTCCTTGGCGACCGCGACGAGCGCGGCGGTGACCGCGCGCACCTGGGTCACCCCACCGGGCACACCCTCGGTGCCGGTGGTGGAGATCGTCTGCACCGAGTCGAGCACCAGCAACCCCGGCTTGACCGCGTCGAGGTGGCCGAGCACCGCGGACAGGTCGCTCTCGGCGGCCAGGTAGAGCTGGTCGTGCAGGGTGCCCATCCGCTCGGCCCGCAGCCGCACCTGGCTGACCGACTCCTCGCCGCTGACCACAAGCGACGGGCTGCCGGCGCCGGCGGCCCACTGCTGGGCCACGTCGAGCAGCAGCGTCGACTTGCCGACGCCGGGCTCGCCCGCGAGCAGCACCACCGCGCCGGGGACCAGGCCGCCGCCGAGCACCCGGTCGAGCTCGCTGACGCCGGTCGGGCGGGCCCGGGCCGGCGCGGCGCTGATGGTGGCGATCGGCCGGGCCGGCTCGGCCGGCATCCGGGAGCTGACCACCCGGCCGGAGACCATCGGGCCGGTGACCGTGGACTCGACCACCGAGCCCCACTCGCCGCACTCGGGACAGCGGCCCATCCACTTGGGCGGCTGGTGCCCGCAGGCGTCGCACTCGTAGGCCGGGCGGGGTTCGCGGGCGGCGGCGCGACCGCGGCCGGCGCCGGCGCGGGGGGAGGACGATCGGGGCGTGGTCACCACCGGACGTTAACCGGACGGTACGACGAAAGCCCACCGGAAACGGCGACACCGCCGCCGCGGCGCGGGCCACGACGGCGGTGTCGGCGGAAAGCGGGGTACGGCGTCAGCCGTGGCTCTCACCCTCGACGCCACCCTCTTCGCCGGCGTGCTCACGCGGGTTGACGACCGCGGACGGGGGCGCCTCCGGGGTCAGCGGGACGCCGACCTGGGCCGGCGTCCGAATGACCTGGCCGTTGCCGAAGTCGAAGGTCAGGTTGACCTGCTGGCCGACGACCAGCTTCTGGTTCAGGCCGACGAGCTGGAGGAACCGCGGATTGCCGCTGTTGAGCTGGGCGTACCCGAGCGCCGGGATCTCGATCCGGGCCGGTTGGCCGGCGGGCGCGGACTCGCTCTCCGACGGCGAGGGGCTGGCCGAGTCGGACTCGCCGGCCGACGGCGAGGCGGGCACCTCGAGCGACTGGCTGGGGGAGGCGCTCGGGTCGGCGGCGGTCGGCGAGACCGAGGCCGGCTCGGTCGGCGAGCCGGTCGGGGTGGCCGCGCCGCTGGCGCCGGCGGCACCGGCGAGCACGATATCCCGGGCGCTGTCGGTGGTGACGGTCACCGTGACCGGGGCCTGGCTGTCGTTGTAGATCACGACGTTGAGCGGCGCGTTGGCGCCCGCCTCGTAGCCCTGTGGCCCGGGGAACTGCACGTAGAGGCCGCGCACCTTGTAGAGGTTGTCGGAGGTCTGGACGTTGACGCCCTGTACCGACGGGATCTTGTTGGCGGTCTCGGCCACCTGCCCGGTGCCGCACCCGGCGAGCAGCAGACCCGCCGCCGCGGTGCCGGCCAGCAGCAGGGCCGGCCGCCGGGAACCCCTGATCGAGCGCGTCACGTCGGTCCTCCTCGTCACGATCCCCGCCCGGTCGACCGCCGGGCACGGGGTGGCCTTGCCCGCGCAGACCGCGCTCCAGGGTAGTTGGAGCTGATCGAGGCCCGCACACGGACCCGGCAATGCCACCCGCGCCGGGGACCGCTCAGACCACCCGGCCGTTCGCGACAAGCAGCACCACATCGATGAGCGCCACCACGAGCACCGCCCGGAAGGCGGCCACCTGTCGACCGCCGGTCCGGGCCGCCGCGCGCCCGGCGTACCAACCGACGGCCGGCACCGCGACGGCGGCGGCGACCGCCGAGAGGCCGGCCCACGACGGCGGGCCGGGCGGGCCGAACACCAGGGCGACGGTGGCGGCGAGGAGCAGCCCGGCAGCGGCCAGCCGGCTGCCCGTCGGGCCGAGCCGGTGTGGCAGCCCGCGCACCCCGGTCCGCGCGTCGTCGGCCAGGTCGGGCAGGACGTTTGCGAAGTGCGCCCCGGCGCCCAGCAGCGCGGCGGCGGTCACCAGCCAGGCCGGTGGCGCGGGCGAGCCGGGAAGGGCCAGCACCACGAACGCGGGCAGCGCGCCGAACGAGACCGCGTAGGGCAGCACCGACACCGCTGTCGACTTCAGCGGCCAGTTGTAGAGCAGCGCGGAGACCAGCCCCAGGGTGGCGCAGGCCGCCGCGGCCGGACCGCCGGCAAGCGCCAGCAGCGGGGTGGCGACGGCGGCCACCGCGGTGGCCCGGGCCAGCGTCGACCGGGCGACCGCGCCGGTGGTCACCGGCTTGTCGGTACGTCCCACCGCGGCGTCCCGGTCGGCGTCGATGAGGTCGTTGCTCCAGCCGACCGCGAGTTGGCTCGCCAGCACGGTGAGCGCCACCGTCGCGACCCCGGCGGCGGAGTGCCCGACGCCTGCGGCGAGCAGCGCGGCGACCACGGTGACGGCCGCCGCCGGCTCCGGATGGCTTGCCCTGACCAGCCCTAACACCCGCGTCGACATAAGGGAAGTCTGGTCGTTACCGGGGAGTCGTGCCACGCTCGGTCCATGCCAGAAGCGTCCCCGGTGTCCCGTCCGCGCCGGGCGCTGCCCCCGAACGACCCCCGGCAGTACGACGACCTGGCCGGCGAGTGGTGGCGGCCGGACGGCGCCTTCGCGATGCTGCACTGGCTGGCCCGCGCCCGTGCGGCGCTTGTGCCCCCGGCGTCCTCCCCGGACGATCTGCTCGTCGACCTCGGTTGCGGCGCCGGTCTGCTGGCGCCGCACCTGGCCGGCAAGGGCTATCGGCACGTCGGGGTGGACCTGACCCGCTCGGCGCTCGACCTGGCCGCCGCGCACGGGGTGACCGTGCTCCAGGGCGACGCCACCGCGGTGCCCCTTGCGGACGGTTGCGCCGCCGTGGTGTCCGCAGGTGAGGTGCTTGAGCACGTGCCGGACTGGCGGCGGGCGGTCGCCGAGGCGTGTCGGCTGCTGCGCCCCGGTGGCCTGCTGGTGCTTGACACCATCAACGACACGTTGCTGGCCCGCCTGGTCGCGGTGGAAGTGGGCGAACGGCTGCCCACGGTGCCGCGTGGCATCCACGACCACCGGCTGTTCGTGGACGCACGCGCGCTTGTCGCCGAGTGCGCCCGGCACGGCGTGGCGTTGCGCGTACGCGGGCTCCGCCCCGAGTTTGGCGGCACGCTTGGCTGGCTGCTGCGCCGGTGGCGGGGCGGTGACCGTCCGGTCCGGACGCAGCCGCGCATCGTGCCGACCCGGTCGACCGCCGTCCTCTACCAGGGCAGTGGCCGGCGAGGCGGGTAGCCGGGACCACCCGGGGTAAGGGACGCGGAGAGGGAGGCGACATGAATGTGGACGCGCTGGAGGCGGCCCGCCGGTTGGCGCCGCGGCTGGCCGCCCGCGCGGCCGGGCACGACCGGGACGGCTCGTTCCCGGTGGACGACTTCGCCGACCTGCGGGAGGCCGGCCTGTTCGGGTTGATGGTCCCGCGCGAGCTGGGTGGGCTGGGGGCGACCTTCGCCGAGTACGCCGCGGTCGCCACCGAGCTGGCGCGCGGCAACGGCGCGACCGCGCTTGTGTTCAACATGCACGCCTCGGTCACCGGCGCGTTGGGCGCGGTCACCGAGGAACTGGCCGAGGCGCTCGGCGTACCCGAGGATGCGCTTGCCGCCCGGGACCGGCTGCTGCGCGCGGCGGCCGACGGCGCCTGGTATGCGGTGGCGATGAGCGAGCGCGGCGCCGGCGGCCGGTTGTCCCAGCTCAGCACCGTCTACGAGCCGGTCGACGGTGGCTGGCACGTCAAGGGCAGCAAGACCTTCTGCTCCGGCGCGGGCCACCCGGACGGCTACCTGGTGGCCGCGCGCAGCGCCACCGACCAGTCCGTGGTCTCCCAGTTCCTGGTCCCGGCCGGGGCGGGAATCACGGTGGAGCCCACCTGGGACTCCCTCGGCATGCGCGCCACCTCCTCGCACGACCTGCACCTGGACGTGACAGTGCCCGCCGACCGGCTGCTCGGCGGCGTGGAAGGGCTGGCCCTGGTGGTGGCCCAGCTCATGCCGCACTGGCTGGTGGCCAGCTACGCGGCCGTATACGTCGGGGTGGCGCGGGCCGCGATCGAGGCCGCCGCCGAGCACCTGAACGCCCGGAACCTGGCCGGCCTGCCGGCGGTCCGGGCCCGGTTGGGCCGGGCGGACGCGGCCACCGCGGCGGCCGAACTGGCGGTCGCCGAGGCGGCCCGTCGGGTCGACGAGAACCCCGGCGACGCCGAGACGAACCGGTGGGTGTGGCGCGCCAAGCTGCTGGCCGGCACCACGGCCGCGGACGTGGCGGCGTCGATGCTCGAGGCCGCCGGCACCTCGGCGACCCGCCGGGGTCATCCGCTTGAGCGGCTCTACCGCGACGCCCGGTGCGGCTCGCTGCACCCGGCCACCTCCGACGTGTGCGCCGACTGGCTCGGCATCGCCGCGCTCGGCGGTGACCCGGACCGGGACGGCACGGCCCCTCGTTGGTGAGCGGAGACAGCTATCGAGAGGTGGGGGACGTGGGCGTACCGGTGATCGCGGGTCTGGGCATGGCACAACCGCCGGGCGCGGCGCAGGCCGAGCTGTGGACCGGTTTCTTCGAGAAGCACTTCTCCGGCACCACCCGGGCGCTGGCCGAGAAGATCTTCGCCAATTCCGGGGTGACCCGTCGGCAGGCCGCGGTGAATCCCCTGCTGGAGGACGTCTCGGAGTGGCCGACCGAGCGCCGGATGCGCCGCTACCAGGTCGAGGCGCTGCCGCTCGGCAAGGAGGCGGTCGGTCGCGCGCTCACCGCCGCCGGCCTGGACGCCAGTGACATCGGGCTGTTCGTGGTCTGCTCCTGCACCGGCTACGCGACGCCCGGGCTGGACATCCTGCTCGCCCGGGACCTGGGCATGGCCTCGGACACGCAGCGCATGTTCGTCGGGCACATGGGTTGCTACGCGGCCCTGCCCGGGCTCGGCGCGGCGAGCGACTTCGTCACCGCCCGGGGGCGGCCCGCGCTGCTGCTCTGCGCGGAGCTGACAAGCCTGCACATCCAGCCGGCGGGCGCGCGGGTGGACACCCAGCAGATCGTCTCGCACGCGCTCTTCTCGGACGCCGCGGTCGCCGCCGTGGTCGTGCCCGGCGGCCGGGGGTACGCGGTGCGCGAGGTCACCTCGATCACCGACACCTCCACCGCCGACCACATGACCTGGGACGTCACCGACACCGGCTTCCGGATGGGGCTGTCGCCGAAGGTGCCGATGGTGCTTTCCCGGTTCGTCCGCGATCTGGTGGACGACCTGCTGGCCCGGCACGGGCGCGACCGGTCCGAGGTGGACGGCTGGGCGGTGCATCCGGGCGGCCCCCGGATCCTCAACGTGGTGGAGCGTGAGTTGGCCCTGCCGCCGGCGGCGCTCGCGGCGTCCCGGGAGACGCTTGCCGAGCACGGCAACTGCTCGTCCCCGACGGTCCTGCTGATCCTGGACCGGCTGGGCCGGGCGTCCCCGCCGCCGCGTCGGGTGGTGATGCTCGCGTTCGGGCCGGGGCTGACGCTCTACGCGGCCCTGCTGGAACGGGAGTCCTGACGGGTCGCCGCGAGCCGTCCACATGGATACGCTGCACGGCATGGCGTCCGAGGAACGGATCCGGCGCGCGGTGCTGGCCGGCCTGACCGTGCTGGCGCTGGTGCTCGGCGCGTGGTGGTGGCGGTTCACGGCGCCGGCTGTCGGTCCGATCTCGGGCCGGTCCGCCGACGGCATCGTCCAGTCACATGTCGATCTCGACGCCGAGACCGGCGAGGTGCTGCCGGGCCGACCGCCCGGCTCGGAGCCGCTTGTCGGTGTGGATCCCCGCTCCGGCCGGGAAAGCTCCGATCCGGACCGGTCGGTGGTGATCCGGGTGAACCCCGACGGGGCGGCGCGTCCGGTCCGGGTGTCGCACGTGGTGTGGCGGGAGACGTCCGAGCTGGCGGCGGACGGCCCACCTGTGGTGCGGCAGGTGAGCCCCACGCCTGGCGACACGTACCAGCTCTCGGTGGGCTGCTCCGGCGGCGGGGTCATGGTGATGCGGCTGACCGCCACCGACTCGGAGGACCTCGAACGGGTGCGCGACTGCGACGGGCTTCTCGAAGTCCTCTTCGTGGAGGGCACCGGCGGGCAGGTGCGGGTGCGGTTCGCCGCGCTGCGGGGCGAGCCCCAGCTCGACGCCCGGTTGGAAGCGCTCTACTGAGCCCGGGTCAACCGCTCAGCCGGGCCAGGTCGGCCTGGTAGTCGCCGGCGGGGCCGAGCTCTGGCACCACCCGGACCAGCGTGCCCCGCCGGTCCACGAGCAGCGCGGCGGCGGTGCCCGGGTGGGCGGCGAGGTGCAGGTAGGAGCGCAGGCCGCCGGCCGGGTCGCCGAGTGGGCGTACCCCGGTCGCGATGGCGGGTCCGGCGCTGCGGCCCTCGGTCACGGTGACCACTGTGACTCCGGCGGGCGCGGTGGCCGCGGCCGTGCCGACCTCCGCGGTGCAGGCGCAGGCGTCGACCAGGATGATCATGGCGGGCAGCAGGCTACGCAGCGGCACCGGCGTGTCGTCGGCGCCGACCAGGTCGAGCGCGGGCAGCGGGCCGACCACGGGCGGGCTGGCCGTGGTGGCCCGGGGAAGCACGGTCGGGCCGCCGGCCCGGTTGGACCGGGGCCAGGTGACGGCGGCCAGCCCGGCGAGTGTGACAAGCATCGAGATCAACAGCGCCAGGAGGGGGAACCCGAGGCGGACCGGGCCGGAGCGGCGCGGGTGCCGGGTGCCACGGCGCAGCTCGCGGCGGACCTGCCGGGCCTCGTCGGCGAGCGCCGACGCGTCGTCCGGCACCACCACCCGGCCCCATTCCGGGGGCAGCCCGGGCAGGCCGTCCGGCGGCCCCTGGCCGTCAGCGTCAGGCACGCCCATCGGACCCCCAGGAACGCCTCGGTGAGCGGACGTCGCGTCCACTCCCAGGGTCCCGCACCGGGGGCCGTACCGCCACACCTGGGCGGGAATGGAGTTACGGAGCTACCATGGAAGGAGCGCATTGCCCTAGATCCGTACGCTCCGGCCGGCCGTACCGGGTTGTCATTTGTTCGTGACGGAGCGTGTTGAAACCATCGACTTGAGCTCCTGTCAAGCCGAAGAAATACCTCTCACAGGGCCCCTGAGCTGCGCCAACGATCAGGACAGCGGTGAGACATCGGTGCCTGAGCGTGTTACCCTAGACACAGCGAAAGGGGTTTCGAACCTATGGTTTTCAGTGTCGGCGAGACCGTTGTTTACCCCCACCACGGGGCCGCACTCATCGAGGCAATCGAGACTCGGGTCATCAAGGGCGAGCCCAGGGAATACCTCGTCCTGAGGGTCGCGCAGGGTGACCTGACGGTCCGGGTGCCCGCCGAGAACGCCGAGATCGTGGGTGTGCGCGAGGTGGTCGGCGAAGAGGGCCTGGGCAAGGTCTTCGACGTGCTCCGTGCACCGCACACCGAGGAGCCGACCAACTGGTCGCGGCGTTACAAGGCGAATCTGGAGAAGCTGGCCTCCGGTAACCCGCTGAAGGTGGCCGAGGTCGTCCGCGACCTGTGGCGCCGGGAGCGGGAGCGGGGCCTGTCGGCGGGCGAGAAGCGCATGCTCGCCAAGGCCCGTGACATCCTTGTGGGCGAGGTCGCACTGGCCGAGAAGAGCACCAAGGACGAGGCGGAGACGCTGCTCGACAAGGTGCTGACCGAGGCCTGATCCGCACCACTGCCTCTACCCGCACCGCAGCGAACGAAAACCGAGGACCGCGACGTGACCGCGCAGCTCAATCCGCGCGGTGACGTCGCGGTCCTCGTTCCTGCGGCAGGTGCCGGGGTACGCCTCGGCCCGGGCGCTCCCAAGGCGCTCCGACCGCTCGCCGGGGAGCCCCTGCTGGTGCACGCCGTCCGGCGGATCGCCGCCGCGCCGTCCGTGCACACGATCGTGGTCGCCGCGCCGGCCGCCGACGTCGAGTCGGTGCGGGCGCTGCTCGCGCCGGTGGCACCGGTGACGGTGGTGCCCGGCGGCGCCGAGCGGCAGGCGTCCGTCGCGGCAGCGCTCGCCGCCGTGCCGGCCGGGCCGGAGATCGTCCTGGTGCACGACGCGGCCCGGGCGCTGACCCCGCCCGAGCTGGTCGAGTCGGTCGCCGCAGCGGTCCGGGACGGGCACGACGCGGTGATCCCGGTGCTGCCGGTGGTCGACACGATCAAGGAGGTCGACGCCGCCGGGCGGGTGCTCGGCACCGTCGACCGGGCGGCCCTCCGGGCCGTGCAGACGCCGCAGGGCTTCCGCCGGCCGGTGCTTGCTGCCGCGCACCGGGCGGCCGGCGATCCACTCACCGACGACGCCGGCCTGGTCGAGAAGCAGGGCGTCGCGGTGTTCTGCGTACCCGGCTCCGAGCTGGCCATGAAGATCACCCGCCCGTTCGACCTGACCTTGGCCGAACACCTCCTGGCCACTGCTCTCACTCGGCCCTGACCGCGTTGATCAAGGAGTTTCTGTCAACCGCGACCTCGCATCGTGACGTGAACTCCTTGGTCAACGTGGGTCGCGCCGGCAACGCCGGGTGACGGGGCCGCGCGTACGCTCGGGTCATGATCGTTCCTCTGGTGGCCGTCGGCACCGACGTGCACGCGTTCGCGGCCGGGCGGCCCTGCTGGGTCGCCGGCCTGCACTGGCCCGGCCAGGACGGCCTGGCCGGCCACTCGGACGCCGACGTGGTGGCGCACGCCGCCTGCAACGCGCTGCTCTCCGCCGCCGGGCTCGGCGACCTGGGCGCCAACTTCGGGGTGGACCAGCCGGAGTGGGCGGGCGCCTCCGGGGTGGCGCTGCTGACCGAGAGCGCACGCCGGGTGCGGGCGGCCGGCTTCGCGATCGGCAACGTCTCCGTCCAGGTGGTCGGCAACCGGCCCAAGATCGGGCCGCGTCGGGACGAGGCGCAGCGGGTGCTCTCCGAGGCGGTCGGCGCGCCGGTCACGGTCTCCGCGGCGACCACCGACGGCCTCGGCTTCACCGGGCGTGGGGAAGGGCTGGCCGGCATCGCGGTGGCGCTCGTGTACGAGGCGCCGACGCGGTGACGCGGCGACCGGGCGCGCCGGTCGCCGCGCCGGCAGTCAGTCGACGTCTGTGCACACGTTGTGGGTCGTGCCGTGGAGCATCGTGATGGTCTTGTCGAAGTTGGCGGCGAACGCCACCCGGAACTGACCGTCGACGACCCACAGCCCCTTCGGCAGCGAGCCGGCGTTCTCCCGGAAGCCGAGCAGCACCGGACCGGAGACGTACCAGGTCATCGATCCGTCGGTGCGGTAGACGACGAGCGAGGTGCCGCTCGCATCCGCGGTGGAGGTGGCCCCGGTCTCCAGGTTCGTCACCCGGTCGATGAGGGCGCCGGTGAACAGTTCCCGCTTGGGTGAGCCGTCCGGATAGGTCTCCAGGGTCAGTTTCCGCACCTCGTCGATGATCGGCTCCACCCGCACCGCGAACTCGCACCGGGTGCCGGCGGGCATCTCGAACGCCTCCTGGGGCGCCGGCACCCAGGCGCCGGGGCCGCGCCCGTTGCCGGCGGCGCTCGCCGGGCCGGGCTGGGCCGCGACAACCACCGCCAACAGCGCCGCCACCGCGACGCTCATCCTGTTGACACGCATGATCACTCCGTCCGGGTCACTTGTCGGGACGGGATCAGCCTCAGCAATGTGGCTCACCACCGGCTCACCGTGTCGAACTCGCCGCCGGCCCCATCCGCCCCGTGCCCGGACCCGGACGCCGAGGTGCCCGACCACCGGCTCACCGCCGGCTGACAACCGCCGGCCCCGGCTGGCTCGTCCTGGTTGGTATGGAGTTCCGCCTGCTCGGGCCGTTCGAGGCCCGCCATGACGGCCGGCCCGTCGAGATCGGCAGCCGACGCCAGGAGCGCTGCCTGCTGGGGCTGCTGCTGCTCGACGCGGGTGCGGTGGTGCCGACCGACCGCCTCATCGACCTGCTCTGGAACGGCCGGCCCCCGGCCGGGGCGCGCGGTGCGGTGCAGACGTACATCGGTCGGTTGCGGGGCGCACTGAACCCGTACGGGGTGCGGATCAGCACCCGAGGTGAGGGTTACGTCGTCGAGGGCGACGGGCATCGCGTCGACGTCGACGAGTTCGGCGAACTGGTCCGGGCGGCAGGTGGCGTCGCCGACCCCGCCGAGCGGGTGCGGCTGCTCGACCGCGGGCTCGCGCTCTGGCGGGGGCCGCTGCTCGCCGCCGAGGCGGACGGCGAACTCCGCGACCGCCTGCACGGCCCGTGGGCGGAACTCCGCCTGGTGGCGGTGGAACTGCGTGCCGAGGCTCAGCTCGCGCTGGGCCGGCACGGCCGGGTGATCGCCGAGCTGATGCCCCTGGCCGCCCGGCATCCGACCCGGGAACAACTGGTGGCTGTGCTGATGACCGCCCTGTACCGGGGCGCGCGGCGGGCCGACGCGCTGCGGCTCTACCGCACGACCCGGGAGTTGCTCCTGGCGGACTTCGGCGTCGAGCCGGGGTCGCGGCTGCGTGAGGTGCGCCGCCGCGTCCTGGCCGGGGACGACCGGCTCGACCGGGTGGGTCGGCCCGCGTACGAGGTGCGGGTCCGCGACGAGGCCCTGCCCTGGAGTGTCGGCGGTCATCCCGCCCTCGACTTCTGCAACACCTACGCCGGGTGGGGACTCGAATCCCCGCTGCCCGGGGCCGAGTGGCTGCGCGGCTACCGGACGCTTGCCGTCTGGGCGGGGCACGTCGGGCTGGCCGACGAGGTGTCCGTGAACCGCCTGCTGCACCTGGCCCGGCGCGACCCCGACACGGCGGAGACGGTGCTCGCCGAGGTCCGTACGTTTCGGGCCGCCCTCTACGCCAGCCTGGTCGAGCCGGCCGACCGACGGGCGTTCGACGTGGTCGCCCGGACCGCCGAGGCGGCCGTCCGGACCCTGGTGTTCCGGCGCGAGGGCGAGGGGCGCGGGCGCTGGTGGGTATCCCTCGCCGCCGGGTTGCGGCTGCCCCTGTACGCCGCCGCGTTCAGCGGCGCCCAGTTGCTCGCCGACGCGAGTCGGTTCACCGTCCGGGTCTGCCCCGACGAACGCTGCGGGTGGTTGTTCCTCGACGAGAGCGGCAGACGCCGCTGGTGCAGTCTCGGGACCTGCGGGGGCCGGGCGGACGCGCCCTGCCGCAGCGCCTGAGCGGCGGCGCTGTGGACGCGAGGTGGGGCGGGCCGGTTACGCTCGCCGGGATGCCGAGTGACGCCGCCCCCGACCAGTCCGCCGCCGACGGCTTCCTCCAGCGTGCCCACCTCCTCGCCGAGCTGGGCCGCTACGACGAGGGCATCGGCGAACTCACCGCGTTGATCGCGACGGAGCCCGCACACCTGGGCGCGTTGACCATGCGAGCCCGGATGCAGCTCGCCGCGGACCGTCCCGCCGAGGCGCTTGCGGGGGCCGAGGCGGCGCTGGCGGCGGCACCGGGCGACGTGCCGGCGCTCGTGGTACGCGGGCTCGCGCTGCTCGACCAGGAGCACTGGAAGGCCGCGGCGAGCACCGCGGACGAGATCCTGGCGCTCGGCCCGACCGACCCGTACGCGCAGCGCAGCGCCGCCGCGATCCTCTCCGCCGCGCGCAACGGGCAGCCGGCGCTCGACGCGGCCTGGCGGGGGGTCGAGCTGACCCCGGACGAGCCGGAGGCCCACCTCGTGCTCGGCCTGGTCTCGGTCCGGCTGGAGCTGTTCGACCTCGCCGAACGGGCCTACCGCGAGGCGCTGCGGCTGGATCCGGAGCTGGCCGGGGCGGGGCAGGACCCGGGGGTGGCCCGGCTGGAGCGCCGTCGCTACGCGGAGACGCTTGAGCACCTGACCGAGGTGGCCGAGATCTCGCCGGCCGGGCCCGATCCGGTCCGGTCCGCCGACGACGGCCTGCGCCGGCTGGTGCTGTCCGCGGCCGGCTGGTCGCTTGCCGCCACGCTGCTTGCCGCCGGGCTGGCCCCGGTCGCGTCGGGCGCGTCCCGGCTGCTCGCGGTGCTGGTGGCGGTCGGGGTCGGCGTGTTGGCGGGGCTGCCGGCGGCCCGGTCGCCCGGGCTGCGGGACGCCATGTCGCGCGGCCTGGCCCCGGCGGTGTACGCGTCGGCCGCCGGGCCGCTGCTGCTGGCCGGGTACGCGCTGACCGGCGGCCCGTGGCCGTTGGTGGGGGCGATCACGGTCACGGTGTTCGCCTGGTTCACCGCGTTCCGCCGAGGGTAGGAGCGTCAGGGCTTGCGCGCCCAGGTCCAGGCGTAGCCGTCGTCCTCGCAGGCGGTGCCGGCGTCGCAGAGGTCGAGCGGGCGGAACGTGTCCACCATGACCGCCAGCTCGTCGAAGAAGTCCGCGCCGATCGACCGTTCGGCGGCACCCGGCTGCGGGCCGTGGGTGAAGCCGGACGGGTGCAGCGAGATCGAGCCCTGCTCGATGCCGGAGCCGCGCCGGGCCTCGTAGTTGCCGCCGGTGTAGAAAAGCATCTCGTCGGAGTCGACGTTGTGGTGGTTGTACGGCACCGGGATGGCGGCCGGGTGGTAGTCGACCTTGCGCGGCACGAACGAGCAGATCACGAAGTTCGGGCCCTGGAACGTCTGGTGCACCGGCGGCGGCTGGTGGATCCGCCCGGTGATCGGCTCGAAGTCGTGGATGGAGAACGCCCACGGGTACAGGTGCCCGTCCCAGCCGACCACGTCGAACGGGTGGTGCGCGTAGACGTACCTCGTCCAACCACGACGGTGCTTCACGAGCACCTCGACCTCTTCGCCGTCGACGAGCAGCGGGGTGTCCGGTCCCCGGACGTCGCGCTCGCAGTAGGGCGAGTGCTCCAGGAACTGCCCCCGGACGGAGAGGTAGCGCTTGGGCGGGCCGATGTGGCCGGCCGCCTCGACGGCGAGCAGCCGGGTCGGCTCGTCGCCGGTCGGCACCAGGCGGTGGATGGTCGAGGTGGGGATGACCACGTAGTCGCCGGCCACCGCGTCGAGCACGCCGAACGGCGACTCCACCCGCAGCGAGCCGGATTCCAGGTAGAGGCAGTGGTCGCCGGTGGCGTCGCGGAACAGCGGCGAGGGCCGGTCGGCCTGCACGTACGCGATCCGGACGTCGTCGTTGGCGAGCAGGTACCGCCGGCCGAGCACCGGGTCCGCGCCGGCGCCGTCGAGTTTGTGGGTACGCAGGTGGCGGGGCTTGAGCGGCAGGTTCGGCACGCGGGTGACTGTGGGTGGGGCGTACTCCTCGGCGGCGAGGATCGCGGTCGGCGCGTGCCTGTGGTAGAGCAGCGACGAGTCGGAGGAGAAGCCCTCCTGGCCGACCAGTTCCTCCGCGTAGAGCGTGCCGTCGGGCTGCCGGAACTGGGTGTGGCGCTTGCGGGGCACCTCGCCCACGCTGCGGTAGTAGGGCATTTCGCCTCCCGTTATGTCCCGTTGCCGGCCGGCGGCGTCCGATAATCGGACGCTGTTGTCCGTTCCTCGTAGCGTCCCGTACATTCTTGTCTCGTGTCAACGCAGGTGCCCCGCCTCCTCACCGGCCTGGTCGACGACGCCGCGGTCTTCCCGCCCGGCAACGCCGCGCTGCCCGACGCGGTGACCGCGCACCGCCGGCACCGCGACGCCTGGTACGCCGGCCTCGTCGGCCCGCTGCTGCTACCCGCCTCGGAGATCGTCCGCGGCGCGCTGAGCGGCCTGGCCGCCCCGGGCCTCGTCATCGGGTTGATCGGGGACACCGGCCTCGATCAACTGCCCTTCGCGCTGTCGTTCCTCCCACCGGACGGCGTCACCGCCCGGCAGGTCGAGGCCCCGGTCGCCAAGCGCGGCGAGGACCCGCAGCCCGGCGTGGCCGAGTTGGTCGCGCTCGCCGGCCGGCTCGACGGCACCGCCGTCTACGCCGAGATCCCGCTGACGTTCGGCCTGATGGGCGCGCTCGACGCGCTCGCGCGGGCACGGGCCGACGGCCTGCCGGTGGCGGCCAAGTTCCGCACCGGCGGGCTCGCCGCCGAGCTGTTCCCCACGCCTGTCGAGCTGGCCGCGGTGATCTGCGCCTGCCGGGAACGCGACCTGCCGTTCAAGCTCACCGCCGGGCTGCACCACGCGATCCGGCACCGCGACCCGGAGACCGGCTTCACCCACCACGGCTTCGTCAACGTGCTGGCCGCCACGCTGGCCGCCGTCGAGGGCGCCGAGGTGGACGCGGTGGCCGAGCTGCTGGCCGCCACCGACGCGGTGCGCGTGGTCGAGCCGGCCCGGGCCGGGCGCGAGACGCGGCGCCCGCTCTGGGTCGGGTACGGCTCGTGCAGCATCTCCGAACCACTTACCGATCTGATCCGGCTGGGGCTGGTGAACGGAGGCTTCGAGGCATGAGCGAACGCACCGAGCGAAGCGAGGGCCGTGAGGGCATGCCCGGCCAGCACGGCATGAGCGAACGCACCGAGCGAAGCGAGGGCCGTGAGGGCATGCCCGGCCAGCACGGCATGACGTGGGTTGAGGGGGCGGCGGGTTCGCCGTACGGGGTGACGAACCTGCCGTACGGCGTGTTCCGGCACGGCGAGGGCGAGCCGCGGATCGGCGTCCGGATCGGCGACTCCGTGCTCGACCTGGCCGGCGCCGAGGCGGCCGGGCTGGTGCTGGCCGGCGGCGCGCTGGGCCGACACACGCTCAACGCCTTCCTGGCGCTCGGCCGGCCGCAGTGGACCGCCGTCCGGGAGCGGATCACCGAGCTGCTCACCGACCCGGCCCACCGGCCGGCGGTGGAGCCGCTGCTGGTGCCGGTGCGCGAGGTCGAGCTGCTGCTCCCGTTCGAGGTGGCGGACTACGTCGACTTCTACTCCTCGGAGCACCACGCCGGGAACGTCGGGCAGATCTTCCGGCCCGGCCAGCCGCCGCTGCTGCCGAACTGGAAGCACGTGCCGATCGGCTACCACGGCCGGGCCGGCACGGTGATCGTCTCCGGCACTCCGGTGGTCCGCCCGACCGGTCAGCGGGCCAGCGCGCAGGGCCCCACCACTGGCGCCTCGGTGCGCCTGGACATCGAGGCCGAGGTCGGCTTCGTGGTCGGCGTGCCGAGCCGGCTCGGCGAGCGGGTGCCGGTGACCGACTTCGCCGACCACGTGTTCGGTGTGGTGCTCGTCAACGACTGGTCGGCCCGGGACATCCAGGCCTGGGAGTACCAGCCGCTCGGCCCGTTCCTCGGCAAGTCGTTCGCCACCTCGGTCTCCGGCTGGGTCACGCCGCTGGAGGCGCTCGCCGGCGCGTTCGTGCCCGCGCCGGACCAGGACCCGCCGGTGCAGGAATACCTGCGGGACACCCCGCGCCTCGGGCTGGACCTGACGTTGTCGGTCGAGTGGAACGGCGAGCGGGTGGCCGAACCGCCGTTCGCCACCATGTACTGGACCCCGGCCCAGCAGCTCGCCCACCTCACCGTCAACGGGGCGTCGCTGCGCACCGGCGACCTCTACGCCTCCGGCACCGTCTCCGGTCCGGAACGCGACCAGGTCGGCTCGTTCCTGGAACTCACCTGGGGCGGGACCGAGCCGGTGAAGTTCGCCGACGGCAGCCAGCGGACCTTCCTGGAGGACGGCGACACGGTGACGATCACCGCCACCGCGCCCGGCCCGAACGGCACCACTGTCGCGCTCGGCGAGGTCACCGGGACGATCCTCCCGGCCCGCTGAGATCCACCTGCCGAACGACGGCCCCGATCGCACCAGGTGTGCGATCGGGGCCGCTTCCTTGTGCGTTTATCGACGCGGATCGAGTGCGCCCGGGCGGTGCCGGTCCGGGACGTACGAGGAAGAGAAACAGGAAGGACCGAGCATGACCGAGTTGACCGGCGCTCTATGGCGCACCAGCAGCCGCTCCAACGATCAGGGCCTCTGCGTCGAGGTGGCCACAAATGTGGTCGCCGCGCACGGCGTGGTGGGCGTACGCGACTCGAAGGACCCGGAGGGTCCGGCGCTCGCGGTGAGCCCGCCGGGCTGGTCCGCGTTCGTCGCGGCGCTGCGGGGCGACGTCTTCCGGGGCTGACCGATCCACGGGAACGCCGGCGCCCCGACCGGGGTGCCGGTGGTGGAAATGTCGCCACGGGGCTCCACGGGACCGGTGACGGCCCGTACCGTGGACGACACGGGAGGTGCCATGTCGACGGTTACCGTTTCCGCTAACATCGAGGCGCGGGACGCCGATCTGTGGCGCCTGCTGACCGACCTCCCGGCCCGCGCCGACTGGCTGTCCGCGGTGGGCGCGGTCGAGGTGCTCTCCGCCGGTGGGTTCGCCCCCGGCGCCATCTGGCGGGAGACCCGGGTCCGGCCGGACGGCGGGGCCGAGCCGGAGGAGTTCGAGGTGGTCGAGGCGGTCGCGCCGCGCCGACTGGTGCTCGGCTCGCGCGGTTCCGGCGTCGACTACCGGATCACCTGGACGCTGCGCACGGTCGAGCGGCGGCGGCGCGGCTGCACCGAGGTCACGGTCGAGCAGCAGGCGGTGCCGACCCGGCCGTACGGGCGGGTCCTGGCGCTGATCCTCGGCGGCCTGGCCGCCCGGGCGGTGGAGGGCGCGCTCCGGCGTGACCTGGCCGACCTGGCCGTGGCCGCCGGCCCGTCCCGCTCCGCCGAGGCCGCCTGAGGCGCTCCGACCGCTCGCCGCGCCGCCCAACTGTGCAGCCGTCCGTGCCGGTGAAGGACGACCGGATGGCGTCGCCGTCCGTGCCGTCCGGCGTCGCGCTTTGGGTGCACCTGTGGTTGCCAGAGCGACAACAAACGCACCCAAAGCTTGATTTGGAAGCCGGACGCCTTGGGGCGGGCGAACGGGTCGCGCCCGGGACCCGGCCGGTAGGGTGCCGGGGCGGAGGTGGCGGATGGCGAAGGCCGGCAGGCGGCGGGCCGTGGTGGCGCTGGTGGCGGTGCTTGTCGTCGCGGCGTCGGTCGCCGTGGTCGCCCGGGTGCTGGCGCCGGCCGAGGTCGAAACCGTGGCCCGGGATCCCTACCCGGCACTGCCCGCGCCGACCGGCGGGGTGATCGGGCGGCTGCCGGTGGCGCCGCTTGTCGTGGACGGCCGGCTCCGCGTCTACACGGGCACCCGCCAGGTGTACGCCGACCAGCCGGTCACCGGCCGGCACCGGGTCACCCCGTTCTGGTCCTACCGGCGTTGGCCGGCGACGCTCGTCGGGGTGCTCGCCGAGGGCACGACTGTGGTCAGCCGCTGGTCCGACGGGAAGCTGGTGGCGCTCGACGCGCGTACCGGACGGGTGTCCTGGCGCGCCGACGGCCCGGAGCCGGCGTCGGTGCCGGAGCCCCGACGGACCTTCGCCGCCACGGTCTGGGAGCCCGCCGGCCTGCACGTGGCCCGCGCCGCCGACGGGCGCGACGTGCTGCTCGCCGCCGGTCCGGGCGCGGTCGCCGGATACGCCCTGGCCGACGGCCGCCGGCTCTGGCGCGCCGACGTCGGCCGTGGCTGCCGGGTCGACGTGGGCAGCACCGCGAGCGGCGAGATGGTCGGGGTGGACAACTGCGGCGGGCCGGCCGCGGTCGAGCTGCGGGACGCGACGACAGGTGTGGTGCGGACCCGCTGGCGACCGCCGGACGCGCTGGACCGGCTCGTGGTCACCCCGGCCGGCTGTCGCGACGGGCACTCCGGGTGCCGTGGCCTGCGTACCGCCGGGCCGGGCGGCGAGAACAGCCGGGGCTGGCTGGTGACGGATCCCGGCGAGCCGACGGCCGCGCCGGGCCTGGACGGTCCGGACTCGGTGCTTGACGGCGAGCGAGTGGTGGACACGTCCGGTCCGGTGGTGACCGGACGGTCCGCGCGCACGGGTGAGGAGCTGTGGCGCCGGGCGGACATCCACCCGGCCCGGGTGCTCGCGGTGGAGCCGGGCCGGGTGCACCTGCTTACCGACCGGCGGGAACTGGTCACGCTCGATCCGCTTACCGGCGCGACCCGGTCGGAGTTCGTGCTCGACGTCGGGCGGGACGGGATCGGCTGGCAACCGGGCCGCGCGTACGCGGTGAGCGGCTACGTCGCCGTGGAGCGGGTCCGGGAGGACGCCACCCCCGAGGACGACGACCAGGGCTGGTTCCTGATGGCCGAGCCGGTGCTGCTAGCCGCCACCTGACGCCTCCGGGCCGGTGAGAGGGGGCCCCTTCTCGACGCCAGGCGTTAAGAAGGGGCCCCTCCTCAAGCCTCGGCGGCGGCGAGGAACGCGTCGTTCTCGGCCGGGGTGCCGATGGTGACCCGCACCCCGTCGCCGGGGAACGGCCGGACGATCACGCCGCGCGCCTCGCACGCCCTGCCGAACTCCACGGCCCGCTCGCCGAGCGGCAGCCACACGAAGTTGGCCTGGCTCTCCGGCACGTCCGGCACGAACTTGCGCAACGCCTCGGTGACCCGGTCCCGCTCGGCCACCACGAGCGCGCAGCGCCGCCGCACCTCGTCGGCCTGTGCCAGCGCGGCAAGCGCGCCGGCCTGCGCGGCCGTGCTCGTGGAGAACGGGGTGACCACCTTGCGGACGGCGGCGGCCACCGCCGGCGCGGCGACCAGCCAGCCGATCCGCAGGCCGGCCAGGCCCCACGCCTTGGACAGCGTGCGCAGCACCGCCACGTTCGGCCGGTCCAGGTAGCTGAGACCGTCGGGCACCTCGGCGTCGGTGACGAACTCCCGGTACGCCTCGTCGATCACCACGAGCACGTCGTCCGGCACCGCGTCGAGGAAGCGGTCCAGCTCGGCCTTGCGCACCGCCGTACCGGTGGGGTTGTTCGGGTTGCAGACCAGGATCATTCGGGTCCGGTCGGTCACCGCCGCCGCCATCGCGGCCAGGTCGTGCCCGTGCCCGGCGTCGTTCGGCACGCGCACGCTTGTCGCGCCGCTCGTCGCCGCGATGATCGGGTACGCCTCGAAGGAGCGCCACGAGTAGATCAGCTCGTCGCCGGGCAGGCAGGTGGCCCGCACCAGGTGCTCGGCGAGCGCCACCGAACCGCAGCCGGTGGCGATCCGGTCGGCGTCCACGCCGTAGCGCTCGGCGAGGGCCTGGCGCAGCGCCACCACACCCATGTCGGGGTAGCGGTGCGACCCGGCGACGGCCTCGGCGACCGCCTCCACCACGCCCGGCAGCGGGCCGTACGGCACCTCGTTGCTGGCGAGCTTGATCGCCTCGGCCAGGCCCAGCTCCCGGGCCAGGTCGGCGGGGCTGCGGCCGGGCACGTAGTTCGGCAGCGCGTCCAGGTCGGCGCGGGTGAGCCGCAGCGCGGGCTGGTGACGTCCGGTCTCGGTCATGGGGATTCTCCCGGGGGGTCGGCGCGGTCGCGCGGGGTGGTGGGGGCGTCGGGCCGGGCGCGGGGGAGCTGGACCACCACGGTCTGCGCCCGCTTGTCGTGCAGCGCCTGGCGCAGCGGTTGGTCGAACAGCGGGGAGACGGCGTCGACGAACTGGAACAGCAGGCCGAGCCCGCAGCAGTACCAGAGCAGCGTGGGCAGGCCGAGCGTGCTCCACCGCCGGAAGGCCCGGCCGAAGCCGAGCGGCTGGTCCGTCTCGACCGGCAGCGCGCGTACCCGGGCCACCCGCTTGCCGAAGGTCTGCCCGCGCGCCGCCATCGACGGGACCTCGTACGCGAACCAGAGCGCGGTGGCGATGAGCAGGATGACGACCTGGAGCCCGCCGGCCTGGTCGTCGATCTGGGGCAGCCCCTCGGTGGAGGTGTCCCCGTTCAACGCCCGGCGCATCGTCTCCCGCAGGTAGGGCTCGACCGCCTCGAAGTAGCGCCAGATGAACCAACCGTTGACCAGGACGTTGAGCAGGAACACCACGCCGAAGTCGATCAGGCGGGCCACCAGTCGGGCGCCGTACGAGGCGAGCGGCAGACCGTGCGGGCGCGGGACGGGCGGTCGGCCCGGCCATTGCGGGTAGGGCCAGCCCGGCGGCGGCCCCTGCTGCCCGGCCTGTCCCGACCAGGCTCCGCCCGGTCCCGGCTGCGCCGGCTGCCCGGGTTGTTGTCCCGACCACGGCCCGGCCTGGCCCGGCTGCCCGGCCTGGCCCGGTGTGCCGAACGGCGGGGCCCCGGTGGCGGGGGCGCCGGCCGCGCCGGAGGCCGGCGCCGGGGCGGCCGGCTCGGGCTCGGGCTCGGCGGGCGGGGGACCGTCGGGCGGGGTGACGTCGACCGGGATCGGCGCGCCGATCCAGCCCTCCCCGTCCCACCACCGGCGGGTCTCCGGTTCGGCAGGGTCGACGTACCAGCCGGGTTCCACACTCACCGACGTGCCTCGCTGTGCTCGTTCAAAGTCACGGACCAACCTTAACGACGACCGTGCCGGCGAACTTGTCGTGCAGGCACTGCTGCCAGGGCTTGTCCCAGAGCTGCCAGAACCCGTCGAGGTAGTTGAGGAACGGCACGAGCGAGCCGGCGACGAACTCGACGAGCCAGCGCTTGCCGAGCATGCCGCGGGTAAGCGTCGCGCCGGGCCGCGCCGGAACGATCCGCAGCTTCATCACCTTCTTGCCGAGCGTCTGCCCGGTCCGGCGGGCGTACTCGACGTGGTAGAGCCAGTAGAAGACAAAAAGCAGCAGCAGGAGGCCGAACTCGACGGCCAGCAGCGGCAGGAAGAAGTCGGTCAGGAACGCGTCCGGGTCGGGCCCGTCCGGGCCGGCCCGCTCCAGGTCGTCGATCATCCGGAAGACGATCAGGAAGAGGACCGGCAGGAAGACGACCATGGCCACGGCCGACGCCACGGCGGTGTCGATCAGCCAGGCCAGCAGTCGGTCGCCGAAGCTCGCAAGCGGCTGCCCGTCCGGCGCCACCGGGGGCGGGGCGAACGCCGCGTACGGGGCGTACCCGGGTGGGGGCGACGGGTAGCCGGGCAGGTCGGCGTACGTCGGCGGGGTGTGCTGCGCGGGCACCGCCGGACCGGACGGCGGCGCGACGCCGCCGCCCGGGGGCGGGGGCCCGGCGGGCGGCGGCGTCGTGTTCGGGGGAGGCTGGGTCACGCGGACAGTGTCACAGATTGCCGCGCTTCTCCTGCTCCCGCTCGATCGCCTCGAACAGGGCCTTGAAGTTGCCCTTGCCGAAGCCGAGGGAGCCGTGCCGCTCGATCAGCTCGAAGAAGACGGTGGGACGGTCCTGCACCGGCTTGGTGAAGATCTGGAGCAGGTAGCCGTCCTCGTCCCGGTCCACCAGGATCTTGCGGGACTGAAGCTCCTCGATCGGCACCCGCACGTTGCCGATGCGGGCGCGCAGCTCCGGGTCCTGGTAGTAGGAGTCCGGGGTGTCCAGGAACTCCACGCCGGCCGCCCGCATGGCGTCCACGCTCGCCAGGATGTCGTTGGTGGCCACCGCGACGTGCTGGGCGCCGGGGCCCTGGTAGAACTCCAGATACTCGTCGATCTGCGACTTCTTGCGGGCCACCGCCGGCTCGTTGAGCGGGAACTTCACCTTGCGGGTGCCGCTGGCGACCACCTTGCTCATCAGCGCGGAGTAGTCGGTGGCAATGTCGTCGCCGACGAACTCGGCCATGTTGGTGAAGCCCATGACCCGCTTGTAGAACTCGACCCACTCGTCCATCCGGCCCAGTTCGACGTTGCCGACCACGTGGTCGACGGCCTGGAAGAAGCGCTTCGGCTGGAGGCCGGCGTCGATCATCGGCTGCCGGTCCACGATCGGGCCGCGGGCGACGAAGCCGGGCAGGAACGGGCCGGTGTAGCGGGACCTGTCGACGAGCGTGTGCCGGGTGTCCCCGTACGCGGCGACGGACGCGATCCGGACGGTGCCGTGCTCGTCGCTGACGTCGTGCGGGTCGAGCAGGCCGGTCGCGCCCTGCGCGGTGGCGTGCGCGTACGCGGCGTCCACGTCCGGCACCTCAAGCGCGATGTCGGAGATGCCGTCGCTGTGCGCGGCCACGTGCTCCGCGCCGTCGGCGCCCGGGCGGACCACGCCGGTCAGCACGAACCGGGCCGAGCCGCTTGTCAGCACGTACTGCGCGTGGTCGCGGTAGCCCTGCTCCGGGCCCCGGTAGGCCACGCAGGTCATGCCGTAGGCGGTGGAGTAGTAGTGCGCCGCCTGCTTGGCGTTGCCGACCAGGAAGTGCAGGTGGTCGAGGCCCCGGACCGGGAACGGGTCCCGGCTGATGTCGTGGTCGACGGCGCCGACGAGAACGTCGGCGTCGGCCTCCTCGGTGGGCTGGGGTCGGTCGATCGCCTGGGTCATGGTGGCCTCCCTCGCGTACCGGCCGGCCTCGTGGGCCGCCGTGGGTGTGCGTGTCCGGCGAGCATCGCCGGACCGCCTCCGGTTGGGCAACAGTTGACGAAATTCCTGGTCAGGTTGTGCATTCGGTACGGTTGACCACCATGAACACTGATCAGGATGTACAGCTCGACGAGCTGGACGCTCGCTTGATCGAACTGCTCGCGGAGGAGCCCCGGATCGGGGTGCTGGAGTGCTCACGGCGGCTCGGCGTGGCGCGGGGCACGGTCCAGGCACGGCTGGACAAGCTGGTGGGCCGCGGCGTGGTGGGCGGGTTCGGGCCGGACATCTCGCCGGCCGCGATCGGCTTCGGGGTGACCAGCTTCGTCACCCTGGAGATCAGCCAGCGGCACGGCCACGACCAGGTCACCGCGCACCTGGCCGCCATCCCGGAGGTGTTGGAGGCACACACCATCACCGGTTCCAGCGACCTGCTGTGCCGCATCGTGGCCCGGTCGAACACCGACCTCCAACGGGTCATCGACCAGATCGTCGCCTCGGAGGGCATCCGGCGCGCCTCCACCATCATCGCGCTTGCCGAACAGATCCCCTACCGCACGCTGCCGCTGGTCCGCTCCGCGGCCCGCGGCGAAGGAAGGGGCCCCGCTTAACGCATCCGGTAGAGGCGGGGCCCCCTCTTAACACCTGAGGCCGCGCAAGAAGCGGCGCGACACGCCCCGCGCGGAGCCCGGGGGAGCGGTGATCGTCGCTACGGTGTCGGGTGTGAAGGGCCTAGGCGCACGCGGCTGGTTGCTGCTCGGGCTCATCACCGTGGTCGTGCTCGCCGCGACAGGTGTCTGGAACCCCTTCCCCGGCCTGTGGGACTGGGTCGACCGGAGCAAGCCGATCTCCGAGCCGGACGTGCTCTGGCAGCAGCGCGTCGGCGGCACCCCACGCAGCGTCACGATCGCCGGCGACACCGTGATCGTGGAGCAGCGCACCCGGATCGAGGCGCGCAACCTCGCCGACGGCAGCCAGCTCTGGGAGCGCAAGGCCGACTGGTCCGCGGTGGCCGGCAGCGGACGCGAGTCGGTCGTCGCCGTGGGCAAGCTGCTGAACAAGGGGTACGAGGTGCTCGACCCGGTGACCGGGGTGACCCGTCGCCGCGACGATCGCGCGATCGCCGTCTGGACCTACCGGAACCTGCTGCTCGACGCCTACTGCGTGGAGCCCACCGACTGCACGTTGCGGGCCTGGGATCCGCGCGGCAACGCTCCGTTGTGGACCGCCTTCCTGCCCGGCGTACACAGCGGTGTGCTCGCCGACAACCCGGAGCTGCGCGGCACCCGCCGGCTGGACGCGAACCGGATCGACGGCGAGGTGGCCGGGCCGGAGTCGGTCCCGCCGCTGCTGGGTTTCCCGGTCGACGGCCGGGTGCACGTGCTCGACACCGCGACCGGCCGGGTGCTCCAGAACGTCCAGCCCGGGCGCGACGAGCGGCTGTCCGTGGTCGGTGGCCGGCTGCTCCGGATCGCGGCGACCTCCCGCGACGGGAGCTGCTACTTCGTCATCACCGCCGTCGACCCGGCCACCGGCCAGCAGGTGTGGCGGCGGGCCGGGGTCAACCTGCGCACCGCGGACTCCGCCGGCTGCGTGCAGCGGGAGGATCCGCAGGGCGCCCGCAACGTGCTCATCGGGGTGGCCCCGGACGGCCGCGAGGCGGTGCTCGACGGCTACGACGGTCGGCCGCTCCAGGTCGGCGCGGAGGGCGAGAAGTTGCTCACCGTCGACGACAGGTACGCGGTGGTGCGCAGCGCCGGCAAGGACTTGCTGCTCGGCCGCGAGCTGTCGGCCGACCGGACCAGGTGGACCCGGCCGGCGGGCACCAAGAGTGGCGCGGCGCTCACCCCGTACGCGGTGGTGATCAGTGAGGAGAAGCCGTCCCGGCTGGTCGCGGTCGAGCCTCGCCAGGGCCGGGTGCTGGTCGAGCTGCGTACCTCGGCGAACGCCCTGGCGGTCGGCCCGAACGGCATGATCATCGGGGAGGGGCGGGAGATCGGGTACGTCCGCTGGGGCGCCACCGCCGCCGGGGTGTCCCGGCCGGATCAGGGTGCGGTGCCGGCGCCCGACCCGGCTGACACCTGGCGCCCCCCGAGCGACCAGGGCAGTTGCGGGCCGAAGCGGGAGCTTTGCGTCGACGGGAAGTGACGCGCGGTGGGACGCGCGGTGAGATGGGCGTCCCACGACCCACCGGCGGGTGTCACCGATCGATCGCTCTGCCCTAGGCTTTTCGGTCATGAGCAGTGCCGCCGCATTCTCGTACGCGCCCCTGTTGCCGACCGGTCCGGACCAGACGGAATACCGCCTGGTCACCGACGAGGGCGTGGACGTCGTAAACGGCCCGGGTGGCCGCCGGTTCCTCACCGTGGAACCCGCCGCGCTCACCGCCTTGACCGCCGAGGCCATGCACGACATCGCCCACTTCCTGCGCCCGGCCCACCTGGCCCAGCTCCGGTCGATCATCGACGATCCGGCGGCCTCGCCGAATGATCGGTTCGTCGCGCTCGACCTGCTGCGCAACGCCAACATCGCGGCCGGTGGCGTGCTGCCGATGTGCCAGGACACCGGCACCGCGATCGTGATGGGCAAGCGTGGCCGGCACGTGCTCACCGACGGCGCCGACGCGGAGGCGATCTCGCGCGGCGTCTACCAGGCGTACACCCGGCTCAACCTGCGCTACTCGCAGCTCGCGCCGCTGACCATGTGGGACGAGCGGAACACCGGCAGCAACCTGCCGGCGCAGGTGGAGCTGTACGCCGAGGACCCGGACGGTCACCCCGACGCGTACAAGTTCCTCTTCATGGCCAAGGGCGGCGGTTCGGCCAACAAGTCGTACCTCTACCAGGAGACCAAGGCGCTGTTGAATCCGACGCGGATGATGCAGTTCCTGGAGGAGAAGCTGCGGCTGATCGGCACCGCCGCCTGCCCGCCCTACCATCTGGCGATCGTCATCGGCGGCACCTCCGCGGAATACGCGTTGAAGACCGCCAAGTACGCGTCCGCGAAATACCTGGACGCGCTGCCCACCCGGGGTTCGATGAGCGCACACGGCTTCCGTGACCTGGAGTTGGAGGCCGAGGTGCTGGAGCTGACCCGCAACTTCGGCATCGGCGCGCAGTTCGGTGGCCGCTACTTCTGCCACGACGTGCGGGTGGTCCGGCTGCCCCGGCACGGCGCCTCCTGCCCGGTCGCCATCGCGGTCTCCTGTTCCGCCGACCGTCAGGCGGTTGCCAAGATCACCCCGTCGGGCGTGTGGCTGGAACGACTCGAAACCGACCCGGCGCGGTTCCTGCCCGACGTCACCGACGAGGCGCTGGAGACCGAGGAGGTCGTCCGCGTCGACCTGAACCGGCCGATGGCCGAGATCCGGGCCGAGCTGTCGAAATACCCGGTGAAGACGCGGCTGTCGCTGACCGGCCCGCTCGTCGTCGCCCGTGACATCGCGCACGCGAAGATCGCCGAGCGGCTGGACGCCGGTGAGCCGATGCCGCACTACCTGCGCGACCACGCGGTCTACTACGCCGGCCCGGCCAAGACCCCGGAGGGGTACGCGTCCGGTTCGTTCGGCCCCACCACGGCCGGCCGGATGGACGCCTACGTGGAGAAGTTCCAGGCGGCCGGCGGTTCGATGGTGATGCTGGCCAAGGGCAACCGGTCCGCTCAGGTGACCCGTTCCTGCCACGCCTACGGCGGGTTCTACCTCGGCTCCATCGGCGGCCCGGCGGCCCGTCTCGCCCAGGACTGCATCAAGCATGTCGAGGTGCTCGAATACGCCGAGCTGGGCATGGAGGCGGTCTGGAAGATCGAGGTGGAGGACTTCCCCGCCTTCATCGTGGTCGACGACAAGGGCAACGACTTCTTCGCCGAGGTCACCAAGCCGGTGCTCACCGTCGGCCGCCGCTGACCCGCCGACGTACACCGAGGGGCGCCCGGGGATCTTCCCGGGCGCCCCTCGGCGCGTCCGCCGTGCATCGACATCGGTGCGCCTGACCAGCCTCGCGGCCGGCCAGGCGCACCGCCCCCGTCGGATGCCGTCACCGACAACCGGAATGATTCTGGGCGCGGGCGCTGTCGATCCGCTATCAGATCGCTATCGCCTCCCCCCGGCGTCCGGTGATCGCCGGGCTACGCTGCTGGAAGGTGCAACCGGGCGTACGGGGGTCGCAGATGCGGTTCGGGATCCTGGGACCCCTGCGGGTGGGCGGTGGCGAAGCCACCGTCACCGCAGGTCGGGACCGGATCGTGCTCGCCATGCTGCTGCTGCGCGCCGGTCGGGTGGTCCCGACCGAGGAACTGGTCGACGCCATCTGGGAGGAACGCCCGCCTGCCACCGCCCGCGCCCAGCTCCAGATCTGTGTGTCGCGGCTGCGACACCGGTTCGTGGTGCTGGGCCTGCCCGCCGACACCATCGTCACCGACCCGGCTGGTTACGGCATCCGGGTCGGGGCGGACGATCTGGACGCCGAGGTGTTCGCCCGCATCGTGGAGACCGCCCGCGCGGAGGTCAGCGCCGGTCGGGCGACGGAGGCGCGTGCGCACTACCGGGCCGCGCTGGCGCTCTGGCGCGGCCCCGCGCTCGCAGGCATTCCCGCCCGGAGCGTACGGCGGCGGGCGCTGACGCTCGACGAGCAGCGGCTCGCGGTCCTGGAGGAGTGCGTCGACGTCGAGCTGCGGCTGCGTCGGGCGGCCGACCTGGTCGACGAACTGGCCGAGAACGTCGAGCGTCACCCGCTGCGGGACCGGCTGCGCGGGCAGTTGATGCAGGCGCTGTCCGCGCTCGGCCGGCAGGCGGACGCGCTCGCCGTCTACCGGGAGGGGCGGCGGATCTACGCCGACGAGCTGGGCATCGAACCCGGCTCGGCGCTCCAGGCGCTGCACCAACGGCTGCTCGCCGGTGACGACGCCGGGGGCGGGCCGGCGGTCGCGCCCCGGGCCGTTCCGGTGCGCGCCCTGCCCCGGGCCATCAGCGACTTCACCGGGCGGCAGCAGACCATGGCCCGGCTGGTGAAGGAGATCGTGGCCGAGGGCGCCCGCCTGCACCTGATCGACGGGATGGCCGGTAGCGGTAAGACCACCCTCGCCGTGCAGGTCGCGACCGCCGTGCGGGAGCAGTTCCCGGACGCGCAGCTCTTCATCGACCTGCACGGCTACAGCGAGCGCACCCCGTTGACCGCCGCCGCGGCGGCGGGCACGTTGCTCCGGCAGCTCGGGGTGCCCGCCGAGCGGGTGCCTGTCGACCCGGAGGACCGGCTGGCCATGTGGCGCTCCGAACTCGCCGACCGGCGGGCCGCGGTGGTGCTGGACAATGCGGCGAGCGCCCGCCAGGCCGCCGCGTTGCTTCCCAGCGGCCCGGACAATCTGGTGCTTGTGACGAGCCGCCGTCGGCTTGTCGGTCTCGACGAGGGGCGTCCCCACTCGCTGTCCGTGCTGGACCCGGACGAGGCGCTCGAACTGCTCGGCCGGGTCGTCGGCGCCGACCGGATCGGCGCGGAGCCGGCGGCTGCGGCCGAGGTGGTCGGACGATGCGGCTACCTGCCGCTCGCCATCCGGCTGGCCGGCGCCCGCCTCGCCCATCGTCCGCTCTGGCGGGTCGCCGACTTGGCGCAGCGGTTGACCGAGGCACAGGATCCACTGGCCGAGCTGGCGGCCGGCGAGCGTTCGGTAGGTCACGCCTTCGCCCTGTCGTACGCCCAGGTCTCCGCGCCGGCCCGGCGGTTGTTCCGGCTGCTCGGGCTCCACCCGGGGGTGCGGTTCGACAACCGGGTGGCGGCGGCGCTCATCGAGCTGCCGCTGCCCGAGACGCAGGACCTGCTCGACGAACTTGTCGACGCGCATCTGGCCGAGGAGGTGGAGCCGGGCCGTTACCGTCTCCACGACCTGTTGCGGGAGTACGCCCGCCGGCTGGTGGCCGAGTCCGAGCGTGCCGAGGAGCGACGCGCCGGCGTCGACCGCCTGATCGAATACCACCTTCAGGTGGCGGCTGCTCTCGCGATCCTCGCCGAGGCCAAGCCGAGCGGCATGGCAAACGTCGCGCTCCCGCCGCCGCGTCGTCCCGACCTGGTGCTCACCCAGGAGCGGCGGGGCCTGTCCTGGTTCGACGAGAACCGGGCCACGCTCACCGCGTTGGTGCGCCTCGCCGAGTCGGAGGGCCTGCTCGACCACTGCTGGCAGCTCGCCCGGGCGTTCTGGTGGTCCAACTTCGTCGGCGGTCACCTCGACGAGCTGGTCGAGACGCACGACGTCGCACTGCGGGCCGCGACCGCCTCGGGCAACGACGAGGCGGTGGCGATCACCATGAACTACCTTGCCTCGGCGAAGTTCCGGCTCGGCCGCTACGCGGAGTCGGTCCGGCTGATGGAGGCGGTCGTGGACCGCTACCGCCGGCTCGGTCTGCGTCAGGAACGGGTGCAGGCGCTCAGCAATCTCGCCGCCGCGTGTTTCGGCGGTGACGAGTACGAACGCTGTGTGGAGTGCCTGGACGAGGCCCTCCGGCTCGCCCGTTACCCGGAGGACGCCGGGTTGATGGCGACCCTGTTCAACATGCTCTCGATCGTCATGATCTCCCGGGGCCGGTACGACCGGGCCCTCCGGGTGGCCCGCCAGCACGTCCTGCTGGCCCGGGAGGGCGGCGAGTTCCGGCACACCGGGAACGCGATCGGCCACCTCGGCATGATCCGTCATCGCATGGGCGACCTGGGGCCGGCCCGCCGGCTGCTCCGGGCGGCGCTGCGGGTCAAGCGGTTGAGCGCCAACCGGTTCGGCGAGGGGGAGATCCTCAACGAGATCGGCCTGATGGAACAGGAGGCGGGTCGTCCGGCCGAGGCCGCGGCCCGGCACCGCGCCGCCCTGCTGGCGATGACCGACGCCGGGGACCGGGTCGGGCAGTGTGCGTCCCGCAACCTGCTCGCGCGCGCCCTGCGTGCGCTCGGTGACGTGGACACCGCGCTCGAACTGCACCGCCGGGTGATGACCGACGCCACCCGGCTCGGCCTCCGCTACGAGCAGGGGCGGGCCCTCGACGGGTTGGCCCGCTGCCTGCGCGGCACCGACCCGGCGCAGGCCCACAGGTACGCCGCCCGGGCGCTTGTGCTGTTCCGCCAGGTCGAGTCGCCGGACCAGCGGGCGACGGAGGAGTTGCTGGCCGAGCTGGGCTGAGGGCGCTCTGCTTTCCCTGCACGTCGGCGGGGGGCGGGGCAGGATGGTACGGGTGACGACTCCAGAGGCGACCGGTTACCGGATCGAACGCGACTCGATGGGCGAGGTGGAGGTGCCCGCCGAGGCGCTGTGGCGGGCGCAGACGCAGCGCGCGGTGCAGAACTTCCCGATCTCGGGGCGCGGGCTCGAACCGGCCCAGATCAAGGCGCTGGCGCAGATCAAGGGCGCGGCTGCCCAGGTCAACGGCGAGCTGGGGGTGATCGACGCGGATGTGGCCGAGGCCATCGCCACCGCCGCCGCGCACGTGGTCGCCGGCGGCTACGACGACCAGTTCCCGGTGGACGTGTTCCAGACCGGTTCCGGCACGTCGTCGAACATGAACGCCAATGAGGTGATCGCGTCGCTGGCGAGCCGCGAGCTGGGCCGCGACGTCCACCCGAACGACCACGTCAACGCGTCGCAGTCCAGCAACGACGTGTTCCCGACCTCGATCCACCTGGCCGCCACCCAGTTCGTGGTGGAGGATCTGCTTCCCTCGTTGACGCGGCTCGCCATGGCGCTTGAGGCCAAGGCGGCCGATTTCGAGACCGTGGTCAAGGCCGGCCGTACCCACCTGATGGACGCCACCCCGGTCACCCTGGGGCAGGAGTTCGGTGGTTACGCCGCGCAGGTCCGCTACGGCGTCGAGCGGCTGGAGTCGGCGCTGCCCCGGCTGGCCGAGCTGCCGCTCGGCGGCACCGCCGTGGGCACCGGCATCAACACCCCGCTCGGTTTCGCGGGGAAGGTGATCGGGCGACTACGGGACTCGACCAGCCTGCCGCTGTCGGAGGCACGCAACCACTTCGAGGCGCAGGGCGCCCGGGACGCGCTCGTGGAGACGTCGGGTCAGCTCCGCACCGTCGCGGTCGGCCTCTACAAGATCGCCAACGACGTACGCTGGATGGGTTCCGGCCCTCGCGCCGGCCTGCGCGAGCTGCGCATCCCCGATCTCCAGCCCGGCTCGTCGATCATGCCGGGCAAGGTCAACCCGGTGGTGGCCGAGGCGATGCGTCAGGTCTGCGCCCAGGTGGTCGGCAACGACGCGGCGGTGGCCTTCGCGGGCTCGCAGGGCGACTTCGAGCTGAACGTGATGCTCCCGGTGATGGGCCGGAACCTGCTGGAGTCGATCAAGCTGATCGCCGCGTCGAGCCGGCTCTTCGCGGAGCGCCTGGTGGCCGGCCTGGTCGCGGACGCCGAGGTCTGCCTGGCGTACGCGGAAGGGTCGCCGTCGATCGTCACCCCGCTCAACCGCCATCTCGGCTACGACGAGGCCGCCTCGATCGCCAAGGAGGCGCTGGCCAAGCAGGTCTCCATCCGCGAGGTGGTGATCTCGCGCGGCCACGTCGACTCGGGCAAGCTCACCGAGACCCAGCTCGACGAGGCGCTCGACCTGCTCCGGATGACCCACCCCTGACTTCGCGGCGGGCCCAACCGAGAAAGCGGTCGAACAGGGCCGCCGGTTCGAGCCGGTGGTCGGGGTGCGGGCGCAGGGGCAGATGCGGCCGGTCGGGTGACGGCATGGGCGCTCCGACCCAGCGTTGCGTCATGCGGGGCGCGATCATGAAGTTGACGGCCCTGACAGAGATCCACATCGCCGTCAACTTCATGATCAGGCCGACGGGCGTGGTGCCGTGGAGATGTGAGAAGAGGGGTGGGGGATTTGTGGTCGCCGAATTGGGGGAATCCTGGCCAGCGTCCGCGCGCAGATCGCGAGCTGGACTGGGGGTGGTTCGGCCGGACGGGCGGGTAATTGACTCGCTGGATCGTGAGGGGTGGCGGGATGATCCGGCGGTGGGTGACGACGGGGTGTTGCTGGAGACCGCGCGGCTGACGGTGCGGCGGTTCACCATGGACGACGTGGATCAGCTTGTCGCGCTGGACGCCGATCCGGAGGTGATGCGTTTTCTCACCGGCGGCGTGCCGACACCGGCCGGGACGATCCGAAACGAGATGTTGCCGCCGCTGCTGGCGCGGTACGACAGTCATCCCGGCCTCGGCCGCTGGGCCGCGCTCGACCGGTTCAGCGGTGAGTTCCTCGGCTGGTTGGCGCTCGACCCGTCCGACGACGGCGGCGAGGGGGAGCTGGGCTACCGGCTACGCCGCGCGGCGTGGGGGCACGGGCTGGCCACCGAGGGCGCACGGGCGCTGGTGCGGCACGGGTTCGACACGGTCGGCCTCCGCCGGGTGTGGGCGCAGACGATGGCGGTCAACGACCGGTCCCGCGCGGTGATGGCCCGCGCGGGGTTGCGCTACGTCCGCACGTTCCACCTGACGTTCGACGACCCGATTCCGGGTACGGAGCACGGCGAGGTGGAGTACGAGCTACGCCGGGAGGACTGGCCCGGGGTGCGTCAGGAGTGGGACGCCGCCCTGCGCGCCCGGTAGGCGCTGACCGCGGCCCGGTTGCCGCAGCCGGCGTCGCAGAACCGGCGGGACCGGTTCTTCGACAGGTCGACGAGCACGTTGTCGCAGTCGGGGTGGTCGCAGCGGCGCAGCCGGCTCAGCTCGCCCGCCCGGACCAGGTCGGCCAGGGCCATCGCGGCCTCGACCGCCATCCGGGTCGCCAGCGGCGCGTCGCGGGGCACGGCGTGCAGATGGTACGGCTCGTCGTCGTGCCGGATGAGCTGCGGCAGGGCGCGGGACTCGCGGAGCAGTCCGTTGATGATCTCCACCACCTCGTCGGTGTCGGCGTACCAGATCCGGCGTAGCCGGGGCCGTAGCGCTTGGACCTGGCGCAGCTCGGCGTCGGTGTGTTCGTGCCGGCCGCTCCACCCGTGCGCGGTGAAGAACTCATCGAGCGCGGCCACGTCGGGCAGGCTCTCCCGACCCGGACCGGTGGTGTTCACAAGCGCGGCGGTGGCGGCCAACCCGCATTCGGTGTCATGGGCAAAAAGCAACTTGACTCCTGTCGTGTCACACCCCTAGCGTCATCAGCGTAACGCTTTTCACTCATGACCAGGAGTTGCCGATGCGTGAACGGTCCGGTGCCGGGCTCGGACTGGCCCTGCTCTCCGCGCTCACGTTCGCCACCTCGGGCACGTTCGCCCGCCCGCTGATCACCGGCGAGTGGTCGGCGGCGGCCGTGGTGATCGCCCGGGTCGGCATCGCCGCGCTGGTGCTTGCCGTGCCCGCCATGCTGGCGCTGCGCGGCCGGTGGCCGGTGCTGCGCCGCAACGCGTTGACCGTGGTGCTGTTCGGCCTCCTCGGCGTGGCCCTGGCCCAGGCGTGCTTCTTCAACGCGGTCCGCTACCTCCCGGTCGGCGTGGCGCTCCTGCTGGAATACCTCGGCATCGTGCTTGTGGTCGGGTGGATGTGGCTGGTGCACGGGCAGCGTCCCCGGCTGCTGACCGTGGCCGGCTCGCTCACCGCCCTGGCCGGGCTGGTGTTCGTCCTCGACCTCACCGGCGCCGGCCGCCTCGACCCGGTGGGCGTGCTCTGGGGGCTCGGCGCCGGGATCGGGCTGGCCGGATACTTCGTCATCGCCGGTCGCATCGACGCCGACCTGCCCTCGGTGGTGATGGCAAGCGGCGGCATGGCCGTCGGCGCCGTGGTGCTGCTGCTGCTCGGCGTGGTCGGGGTCCTCCCGCTGGCCGCCGGCACCGCCGACGTCAGCTTCGCCGGGCACCGGATGAGTTGGCTGGTGCCGATCGCCGGGCTGTCGCTGATCGCCGCCGTGGTCGCGTACCTGACCGGGGTCGCCGGGGCGCGGCTGCTCGGCGCCCGCCTCTCCTCCTTCGTGGGGCTGACCGAGGTGATGTTCGCGGTGCTGATCGCCTGGCTGTTGCTCGACGAGTTGCCGAGCGCGATCCAGTTGGTCGGCGGCGTGCTCATCGTCGGCGGCGTCGCCCTGGTGCGGGTGGACGAGCTGCGGGCCGGCCCCGAGCAGACGTCGCCGGTCGCGGCCGAGCCGGCGCTGGCCGGCGAGCGATGAGCGCGCCCCGCAGCGCCGTCGTCTTCGACGCCGACGAGACCCTGATCGACCTGCGCCCGGCAGTCACCGGAGCGCTTGCGACCGTACTCGACGAGATGCGGCGGCGGACCCCGGCGGCGGCCGAGGTGTCGCTCGCGGACCTGGAGGGGGACTGGGGTGCCGTCTTCGGCGGGCTCACCGCCGCGCCGGTGCGGGAGATCCGGCGTGCCGCGTTGGCGCGGTCGCTGGCGCGGGCCGGCCTGGACGCCCACCTCGACGAGTTCACGGCGCTCTTCTTCGCCCGCCGGTTCGCCCTGAGCCGGCCGTTCCCGGACGCGCTGCCGGCGTTGGCGGCGCTGCGCCCACATCACCTGCTGGGCTTCGCCACGAACGGCAACAGCCGCGCCGAACGCTGCGGGCTCGCCGGCCAGTTCGCCTTCGCGTTGTACGCGCACGAGGGCGGCGTGCCGAAGAAGCCCGCTCCGGCGTTCTACGCCGCCGTGGTGGCCGCCGCCGGGTTGCCCGCCGCCCGGATCGTCTACGTGGGCGACTCGCCGGAACACGATGTGACCGCCGCCCAGCGCGCAGGTATGCGAGCCATCTGGCTCAACCGGCGTGGGGTTCCCCGACCGCCCGGTCTCGAACCGGATGCCGAGGTGTCCACGTTGGTCGACCTGCCCGACGCGGTGGCCGCGTTGACGAGCGCGAATGCCTGATTGCGGACTATTACGGACGTGCATCTGGCGAAACCCGCTCCCGTGTTGTGGGATGACTGCCACGTCCCTCAACGAGAGGATCTGATGTGGTGAGCAAGCGCTTCACCGCCGGCGCGGTCGCGGTAGCGGCCTCGTTGGCACTCACGGTGACCGGCCTGGGCGTTCCGGCGACCGCCGCGCCGTCCAGCACCCGGACCTTCACCGTGCTGGCGGAGAGCGGTGTGTCCACCGACGCCGCGATTGCCGCGATCAAGGCGGCCGGCGGCACGGTCGTCTCCCGCACCGACGACGTCGGCCTCTTCCAGGTCACAAGCGACCGGGCTGACTTCGCGAGCCGGGCCACCGCCGCCGGCGCGCTTGTCGGCGCCGCCGAGGAGAAGGCCATCGGCCGGAAGCCGAAGCTGGACCGGGTCGAGCAGGAGCATCTGACGGCCCCCGGCGCGAGCAAGGGCAAGGCCGCCAAGGGCAAGGCCAAGAAGATGGACCCGCTCGACGACAAGCTCTGGGGGCTGGACATGATCCGGGCCGACCAGGCCCGCAAGATCGAGCCCGGCGACCGGCGGGTGACCGTCGGCGTCCTGGACACCGGCGTCGACGCCAGCCAGCCCGATCTGGCACCGAACTTCAACTGGGCGCTGTCGCGCAACTTCGCGCCGGACATCCCCGACGTCGACGGGCCGTGCGAGGTGGCGAGCTGCCTCGACCCGGTCGGCACCGACGACGGCGGGCACGGCACGCACGTGGCCGGCACGATCGGCGCCGCCGCCAACGGCTTCGGCCTCTCCGGCGTGGCCCCGAAGATCTCCCTGGTGGAGCTGAAGGGCGGCCAGGACAGCGGCTACTTCTTCCTCAACCCGGTGGTCAACGCCCTGGTCCACGCGGGCCGCTCCGGGCTGGACGTGGTCAACATGTCCTTCTACGTCGACCCGTGGCTCTACAACTGCGCCGCCAACCCGGCCGACTCGCCGGAGGCGCAGGCCGAGCAGCGGACCATCATCGAGGCCATGAAGCGGGCGCTGACCTTCGCCCACCGCAAGGGCGTCACGCTTGTCGGCGCGCTCGGCAACAACCACGAGGACCTGGGCTCTCCCCGCACCGACGTGAGCAGCCCGGACTACGGCGCAGACCCGTACCCGAGGCCGATCGACAACGCGAGCTGCTGGGACCTGCCCACCGAGGGCCCGCACGTGATCAGCGTGTCGGCGGTCGGCCCGTCCGGCAAGAAGTCCGACTACTCGAACTACGGCACCGAGCAGACCGCGGTGGCGGCACCGGGCGGCTGGTTCCGGGACGGCTTCGGCACCGACAGCTACCTCACCGACGCCAACATGATCCTCTCCACGTACCCCAAGAAGGTGTTGCAGGAGGAGGGGTCGGTCGACGAGAACGGCAACATCGTGGCCGGCTTCGAGGAATCGGTGTTCAAGCAGTGCACCGCAAAGGGTGAGTGTGGCTACTACACCTACCTCCAGGGCACCTCGATGGCGTCCCCGCACGCCGCGGGCGTGGCCGCGCTGATCGTCAGCCGGTTCGGCAAGAAGCAGGGCCGGGACGGCTACGGCATGGCGCCGGACCAGGTCGAACAGCACCTCTACCGGACGGCGGCCGAGCACGCCTGCCCGGAGCCGCGGCTGCAGACCTACACCAACGAGGGCCGGAGCGCCGAGTTCGACGCGTACTGCGCGGGCTCGCTGAACTTCAACGGCTTCTACGGCTATGGCATCGTCGACGCCTACGCGGCGGTGAAGACCCCGCTGAAGCCCAACGCACGGCCGTAACGACAATCGCTTACCGGGAAGCCCGGGCGACCTTCGTCGCCCGGGCTTCTCCGTGCTGTGCGGCGACCGCGCACACTGATCTTCCGCCGGTGGCACCACACTCGTCACGGGCGCCAACCCCGAGCCACAAGGGCGGCGCGAATCTCGCGGACCAGGGGCGGAAACTCGTGGCGTAGGCGGCGGCCGGTCACGTGCAGCACCAACCAGCCCGCCTCGACGAGCTGGTTGAGCCGGCGCCGGTCGAGGTGTATCCGATCGGGGTCGACGTGCCACTGACCGTCGTACTCGACTGCCACCCGGAACTCCGGCCAGGCCAGATCGGGATGCAGGACGAGGCCGGTGGACACGCGTACCGGATGCTGCGCCACCGGACGCGGCAGGCCGGCGAACATCAGGCGCACCCGCAGATGGGACTCGGGTGGTGACTCGGCACAGCCGTCGGTCAGGCCGAATATCCAGGAGGCCCGGCGGCCGCCCGGACGGCCGGTGTTCCGGGCCGCTTCGGCGGCCAGGCCGGACTGACCGACCGCCCCGATCCGCAGGAGCCCGTCGATGATGCCGACCGCCCGGACGGGATCGGCCCAGACCGCCGTCTCCCAGGCGCAGACGGCGGGTGCCGTCCGGGGTGTCGGCCCGCTCAGGCCCGGTGGCGCGCTCAGGTCCGGTGGTCTGGTGAGGTCTGGTGGCCGGGCCGGTCGCGCTGATCTGATGAGGGTCGTCGGTCTGGTCGGGTTGGGCGATCTGGTCGGGTTGGGCGATCTGGTCAGGCTGGATGGTCGGGTCAGGCTGGATGGTCGGGTCGGGCTGGGTGGCGCGGTCGGGTTCGGTGGTGCGGTCGGGTTCGGTGCTGTGGTCAGGCCTGGCGCTCTGGCGGGCGTGGTGGAACGGAAGCCCGTCGACGTGGTGACGGCTGCGACGCGCGTTGGCCGGTCGGTCGGGAGGCCGGTACCGGTCGGCGCGGCGACGGTGGGAACCAGCAGGCCGCTGCGCGCGCTGGCGATCGGGGCGTGGTGCACCCGGACGCCCGGATGAGAGTCGGCTCGGACCATGGCCGGCAGGAGGACGTGCACGTCGTCCGTGAAATCGGCGGCGTGTTCGACGCCGTGCAGGTAGGCCGCCGACGGGCCGGCGATCAGTGTGCCGGGCGGCATGCGGAGCAGGACGGCCCGGCAGGACAGCGCGTGGTCGCGGTCGAGGCGGGCATCGGCGTAGACGTCCTGCCGGAGCCGGACCCAGGACGCCCCCCGGAGATGGTGGCGGGACAGCAGCCCGCGCCGGACCGCGTCGGAGCCTCGGAAGACCTGCCATGCCAGCTGCGGCGGTCGATGCGGATGAGGTGGCATGCGACAAGCGTGGCGGCGAGTCGAGGCCGACCGACACCCCTGTGGACAACCGCGGCCCACCTCCTCCGCCGCTCCTGTGGACAACCCACCAGCCGGCCGCCCGATGTGCTATGCCGACGCGCCCGTGCCCCTATCTTCGGTGGAAGATCGACTCCAGTTCGCCGAGGTGGTGCGGTCGGACCGCCTCCGACTGCGCCACTTCGCCGAGCTGGCGGCGGAGCGGCTGATCTGCGGGTCGTCGCGGGAGCCGAGTGCCCGCCGGACGAGCAGGGCGGGCGGGCCGGCGACGTTGGCCTGGCTGCTCGCGCGTTCGCGGCTTGCTGCTTGCGCGTTCGGCCCGGCCCGAGGTCGAGGTCGAGGTCGAGGTTCGGCGCCACTTCGCCGAGGTGGCGTAATCCGATCGGGTGCGACGCCGCCACTTCGCCGAGGTGGCGCCGAGTAACCGGTCGCGTCGATTGAATTGCCACTTGAGCGTCGGACGAGTGGAGCGAGGCGGTGGGGAGCGTTGGCACGCTGGCCCGCATGGACGGGTGTCGTCTGAAGCAGAGCCCGCAGGGCGGGATTGAAACGGGGTGATCACCTCCATCTCGCCGAGGTGGCGGTATCCACCCGGCTCTGATGGCGCCACTTCGCCGAGCTGGCGCTGGCGAGCGGCTGGCGAGCGGCCGGGGAGCGGCCGGGGAGCGGCCGGGGAGCGGCGAGGGGCCGTCAGGTCAGGGCGGCGGCGACCGCCTCGGCGGCGGCCGTGACCTGGATGCCGACCTCGGTCACGTCCAGCGGGGTCAGCGACACCACGCCGACGCTGCCCTCCAGCCCGGGCACCCCGAGCACCGGCGCCGCCACCCCGTGCGCCCCGGACTGGAGTTCCCCGCTGGTGCTGACCGGCCCGGGGTCGCCGGCCCGGCCGGCCAGCACGGCCCGGCCGGCCGCGCCCCGCTCCAGCGGGTGCCGGGAACCCGTCCGGTACGCCACGTGGAACGCGGTCCAGCTCGGCTCGACCACGGCCAGCGCGACCCCTTCGCCGCCCTCGACCACGGTCAGGTGCGCGGTGGCCCCGGTCCGCTCGGCGAGCCGGCGCAGCGGGGGCAACGCCCCCTCGGCGAGCAGCGGCTGGGCGCGTCGGGCCAGGTGCAGCACGCCGACACCCAGTCGGAGCCGGCCCGCACCGTCGCGCCGGAGCATGCCGTGCCCGGTCAGCGCGCCGACCAGCCGGTAGACGGCCGCCCGCCCGATGCCCAGCCGGTGCGCCGCCTCGGTGACGGTCAGCCCGCCCGGGGCGTCCGCGACGAGGTGCAACAGGCGCAGACCCCGGTCCAGGGTCTGCGCGGTCTCTCCCGGGCGTGCCTGCGCGTCCACAGCACGCAGCGTACGACCCGGCTCCGGCCAACCGGGAAATGTGCGTACGGCTACCCTTGTGAGGTGACGCTACGCCTGTACGACACCGCCACCCGATCGGTGCGGGACTTCGTCCCGCGGGAAGCCGGCAAGGTGGGGGTCTACCTGTGTGGTCTCACGCTCCAGGGGCCCCCGCACATCGGCCACCTTCGCTCCGGCGTCAACTACGACGTGCTGCGTCGCTGGCTGGTCGGCAACGGGTTCGAGGTCACCTTCATCCGCAACCTGACCGACATCGACGACAAGGTGCTGGCGAAGGCCATGGAGCAGGGCCGGCCGTTCTGGTCCATCGCGTACGTGAACGAGCAGATCCTGACCGCCTCCTACCGGGCGCTGAACGTGCTCCCGCCGACGTACGAGCCACGGGCCACCGGGCACATCCCGGAGATGCACGAGCTGATCGCCCGGCTGATCGAGACCGGGCACGCCTACCCGGCCACCGACGGCTCCGGCGACGTCTACTTCGACGTGGCCTCCTGGCCGGCGTACGGCTCGCTGTCCGGGCAGTCCCCGGCGGACATGCAGCCCGCCGGGGACGCCCCCGACCGGGGCAAGCGGGACCCGCGTGACTTCGCGCTGTGGAAGGGCGTCAAGCCGGGCGAACCGACCGACGCCTCCTGGCCGTCGCCGTGGGGTCGGGGCCGGCCCGGCTGGCACATCGAGTGCTCGGCGATGTGCTGGCGCTACCTGGGCGCGGAGTTCGACATCCACGGCGGCGGGCTCGACCTCACGTTCCCGCACCACGAGAACGAGATCGCCCAGTCGCAGGCCGCCGACCTGCCGTTCGCCCGCTACTGGGTGCACCACGGCCTGCTCGGCATCGGCGGCACCAAGATGGGCAAGTCGCTCGGCAACACGCTCGACCTCGACTACGTGGCCTCGCTCGGGGTGCGCCCGGTGGAGCTGCGCTACTACTACGCCGCCGCGCACTACCGGTCCCGCATCGACTACTCCGAGGACGCGCTGCGGGAGGCCGCGGTCGCGTACCGGCGGATCGAAGGTTTCGTGAAGCGCGCGGCCGAACGGGTCGGCGCGGGTCTGCCCGGTGGGCTGCCGGCGGGTTTCGTCGCGGCGATGGACGACGACCTCAACACCTCGGCGGCGCTCGCCGTGCTGCACGAGGTGGTTCGGGACGGCAACACGGCGCTCAGCGGCGGCGACGATGTGACCGTCCGCACGACGATGGCCGCCACCCGGGCGATGCTGGATATCCTCGGCGTCGACCCCCTGGATCCGGCCTGGGCCGGCGGCGACCGCGCGGGTGACCTGCGCGGCGTGGTGGACTCGCTGATCGCGTTGGCTCTGGAGCAGCGCGCCCAGGCCCGCAGCCGCAAGGACTGGGCCGCCGCCGACGGTGTCCGCGACCAGCTCAAGCAGGCCGGCGTGGTCGTCGAGGACACCCCCCAGGGCCCGCGTTGGACTATTGGAGAGCAGGACTGATGGCCGGCAACTCGCAGCGCCGTGGCCGGCGACTGACGCCGAAGGCAGGCGCCCCCAAGGGCACCGGTGGCAAGAACAAGGATTCCCTCGCCGGCCGGGGCCGCACCCTGCCGGCCGACGAGCGGCCCTGGCACAAGGCATACTCGGGCACCGAGAAGCTGCCCCAACGCACCGCCTGGAAGCAGGACAAGGAGCGCCGTGCCGCCGCCGAGGAGGGTCGCGCGCCCAAGATCGGCCAACCCGGCAGCAAGGACACCACCTGGGGCAAGGGCGGCGGCCGGGGCGTGCCAAACGCCAAGGGCCGCAGCGGCGGCGGCAAGCCGACCGGCCGGTCCGGCGGGCCCCGGGTCGCCCCGGGCCGCAAGTCGAACCCGGCGAAGGACAGCCCCGAGCTGCTCGTCGGGCGCAACCCCGTGCTGGAGTCGCTGCGCACCCAGGTGCCGGCGACCGCGCTCTACACCGCGCATGGCATCGACGTCGACGACCGGGTCAAGGAGATCGTCCGCACCGCCGCCGACCGGGGCATCGCGATTCTCGAAGTCGGCCGCGCCGAACTGGACCGGATGACAGGTGGGGTGCTGCACCAGGGCGTCGGCCTCCAGGTGCCGCCGTTCGCCTACGAGTCGTTCGACGACCTGGTCGCCGCCGCGCTTGAGCAGGCCGCCCCGCTGCTTGTCGCGCTGGACGGGGTCACCGACCCGCGCAACCTCGGCGCGGTGATCCGGTCGGCCGCCGCGTTCGGCGCGCAGGGTGTCTTCGTACCCGAGCGGCGTGCCGCCGGGATCACCGCGACCGCCTGGCGGACCAGCGCCGGCGCCGCCGCGCGCGTCCCGGTCGCCCAGGTCACCAACCTGACCCGGTCGCTCAAGGCGTGCAAGGAGGCCGGCTTCGTCGTGGTCGGCCTCGACGCCGACGGGCAGACCGACCTCTACGACCTGGAGGCCGCGACCGGCCCGCTTGTCGTCGTGGTCGGCTCGGAGGGGCGCGGGCTGTCCCGCCTGGTCGGCGAGACCTGCGACCTCACCGTCAGCATCCCGATGGTCTCCGACGTGGAGTCGCTCAACGCCAGCGTCGCCGCCGCGGTCACGCTCGCCGAGGTCGCGCGCCGCCGGGCCGCCGAACTCTGACACCGCAGACGAAAAGGGGCGGTCCGCCGTGGCGGACCGCCCCTTTTTCGCGTACGTCAGATCCGCAGGCCGGAGGCCGCGTGGAAGACGTGGCTGCGGCCGGTACGCGGCTTGACGAACACGGTGTCGCCCATGTTCGGCATGCTGCGCCGGTCGGTGCGGACCACGAACCGCTCGTTGTGGCCCTCGAGCGCGGCGTGGCCGTAGATGTTGGCGTCGGAGCCCAGGTCCTCGACCAGCTCGACCACGACCGGCATGCCGCCCTCGGCCGGGCTGACCAGGTCGCAGTCCTCCGGCCGGAAGCCGACCGTGACCTTGTTGTCGCCGCCGTCGGCGCGGGCCGCCGCGACCTGCTCGCGGGTCAGCGGGATCATCATCTCGGCGAACGCGCCGCCCTGCTCGGTCAGCGGCACCGTCTTGATGTTCATGGCCGGGGAGCCCATGAAGCCGGCGACGAAGACGTTGGCCGGGGTGTCGTAGAGCGCCCGCGGGGTGTCCACCTGCTGGAGCACGCCGTCAAGCATGACCGCCACCCGGTGACCCATGGTCATGGCCTCGACCTGGTCGTGGGTGACGTAGACCGTGGTGACGCCGAGCTTCGCCTGGAGCGAGGCGATCTGCGTACGGGTCTGCACCCGGAGCTTGGCGTCGAGGTTCGACAGCGGCTCGTCCATGAGGAAGACCTGCGGCTCGCGGACGATCGCGCGGCCCATGGCGACACGCTGGCGCTGACCGCCGGAGAGCGCCTTCGGCTTGCGGCTGAGGTATTCCTCAAGCTGGAGGAGGTTGGCCGCCTCCTTGACCCGCCTGTCGATCTCCGACTTCGAGGTCTTGCGAAGCTTGAGGGCGAACGCCATGTTCTCGTACACCGTCATGTGCGGGTAGAGGGCGTAGTTCTGGAAGACCATCGCGATGTCGCGGGCCTTCGGCGGGAGGTGCGTGACGTCCCGGTCGTCGATGTAGATCGCGCCGTCGTCCACGTCCTCCAGGCCGGCGAGCATCCGCAGGCTGGTGGACTTTCCGCAGCCGGACGGGCCGACCAGGACGAGGAACTCCCCGTCACCGATCTGCAGGTCGAGCTGGTTGACGGCGGGGCGCTCGGTGCCCGGATAGATCCGGGACGCCTTCGCGTAAGTGACCGTAGCCATGATGGAGCGCTTCCTTTCACCGGCAGGAACGTGCCGGACGATCCGAGTGGAAGGAGCGACCGGCACCCAGGGTGCCGGCCGGACGGGGCGTCACCCAGGCAGCCGAGGCCGGCCGGAGTGTCATCCGTGTCACTGCACCGTAAACGGCTTTCACCTTCGTGCCAAGGCGGGGAGCAGTCGGTGGGACGAGGGGCATAGACATTTCGGTCACCTAGGCACGGCAAGGCATCAATCTCCCGGCTGTTGAAGCGATTCGACGACGATCCATCGGCCGATCCCGGTCGGGAAGGTGACGTTTTCCGTGGTCGGGAGCACTGCCAGGCGGGATTTCCGGTGGCCAGTCGCTATGCTGAGCCCGTCACACGCGCCCCTGTAGCTCAGCTGGCCAGAGCACTCGCCTTGTAAGCGAGATGTCGCCGGTTCGATCCCGGCCGGGGGCTCCAATTCCACAAGGCGTTTGCGGCCGGTGGCCGTCGTGATCGCCGAGGGTCAGACGGCCGTGTCCTGGGCGACCCGGTCGTCGGCGGCGACCGGCGCGGTCCGGAGACCCTTGACGAGCAGGTAGACGCCGAGCGAGAACTCCCACACCGCGATGGGCAGGGCCGCGATCGCGGTCACCGGCGACAGCCGGTCCCAGAAGTCGAACAGGATGCCGATGTCGGCGACGACGAGCAGGGGTGCCCCGGCGAGTCCGAGCAGCGGAAGAACGCGCGGGACCAGGCGTGACTGATACAGCAGGGAACCCAGCAACAGCGCGTTCACGGCCGGGATGAGGCTCTGGCTGAGCAGGAACATCGAGTCGTAGAGCGCGACCAGCGCCTGACCTGTGACAAGCGCGTCCGCACCGGCTCCGGCCCGTCGCAGGGCCACCACGGTCAGGAGGCTCGCGACCCCGACGAAGATGCCGGCGGCCTCCAGCACCCGAGCGGCGACGAAGCCCAGCGCTCGGGTTTCGCCCTGCCGCTTGAGCACCGGGAACAGCGCGACGGCGGTGCCGATGCAGGCGAGTGCGACGATCACCTCAAGCGCGCCGCCGACGGCGACCGAGGTTTCCGACCCGCTGCCCACGAGGTAGTCCGCCTCGCGTACCGGGGCGTACAGGGTGAGGGTCGGGATCGAGGCGAAGGTGAGCACGTAGCAACCGCCCGCGATCAGCGAGGTCCTTCTCAGTTGGTCCATCCGGGGCTCCTCCCGTGGTTGTCGTTCAATCGACGGTGTTGATGCCGTTACCCTGCTGCGCATCGGAGCGGTGGCGAATCGGCCGCTCGGGCAGTCCTCGGCGACGACGGAACGGGGCAGAACTGGGAGGCGTGCGGCGATGCGCGAGGTGACGGGGCGACGGGGTGACGGGGTGACGGGGTGTTAACAGGGGGCCCCTCCTATACCGAATGCGTTAACAAGGGCCCCCTCCTTACATGAGTCGGGGGAGTGAGGAGTCGAACCGGGCGATGTTGCGTGCCCGGGACGCGATGGATCGGGCGTACGCGCAGCCGCTCGACATCCCGGCGCTGGCCCGGATCGCGCACGTCTCCGAGGCGCACTTCATCCGGACCTTCCGGGCCACCTTCGGCGAGACCCCGCACCGCTACCTGCAACGCCGTCGGGTCGAGCGGGCCATGTCGATGCTGCTGGAGACCGACCGGGACGTCACCGACATCTGCCTCGCCGTGGGCTTCGTCAGCCTCGGCACGTTCAGCCGGACGTTCCGGCGGATCGTCGGCGAGTCGCCGAGCGACTTCCGGCGGCACCGGTCCGCCGCCGCGAACGTGCCGAGCTGCTTCGCCAAGTCCTGGACCAGACCCAGCAGTTTTGGATAAGCAGCAGGTCAGGGGCTTGCTCTAGCGTTCATGGCATGACGATGACTTCGATTTCCCGCTCCCAGATCTACGTGCTCGACCAGGACGAGGCGCTCGACTTCTATGTCGGCAAGCTGGGCATGGAGGTGAACACCGACCAGGATCTCGGCTTCATGCGTTGGTTGACGGTGAACGTGCCGGGCGACGTCGAGCGGGAGATCCTGCTGGAGAAGCCCGGCCCGCCGGCGCTTGACCCGAAGACCGCCGAGCAGGTGCGGGAACTGCTCACCAAGGGCGCCACCGGCGGCTTCCTGTTCCTCACCACCGACGACGCGCACAAGACGTACGCGGATCTGGTCGCCAAGGGCGTGGACGTGACCGACGAGCCGACCGACCGGCCGTACGGGATCGACTTCGGCATCCGCGACCCGTTCGGCAACCGGATCCGGATCGGCCAGATGCACCCTCGGGAGCAGTGGGCGAACGGCTGACCGGGGCAGCGGGCATCGGGAGGGGCGGCTAGGGTCGTCCCTCCCGATCATGGTGAGGTGGCAGATGCCCAGCCGGCTGCTGTTCCTGGCCCGACACGGCGAGCAGGACGAAGCGGAGGTGGAGGGGAACACCGGCCTCTCCGCGCGGGGCCGGCGGCAGGCGGTCCTGCTCGGCGAGCGGCTGCGTGGGGCGCGGATCGACGCGGTGCACCACGGGCCGCTGCTTCGGGCCGCGGAGACCGCCGAGCTGGTCGTCGCCGCGCTTCCAGGCGTACCCGTGCACTGCTCCGACAGCGTGGGTGACCACCTGCCCCACGACACGGACCCGACCGGCGTGCCGCCGGCGTACGCCCGGATGCTTGCCGGCTACGACGCGGCCGAGCGGGTCGACGGGCCGCGCCGGACGGCGGAGGCCGTGGCGCGCTTCGCCGCCGCCCCGGCCGAGGGTGACGTACGCGAGCTGGTGGTCACGCACAGCTTCCTGATCGCCTGGTTGGTGCGGCACGCCCTGGACGCCCCGGAGCGGCGTTGGCTCGGCCTGGGCCTGCACAACGCGGGGTTGACCGTGATCCGCTTCAGCGACGGCGGCCCACCGAATCTGATCGCGGTCAACGACGTCGCGCATCTGCCGCCGGAGCTGCGCGGCACCGGCATGCCGCCGGACTTCGTGTTCTAGCCGGTCGCGCGGGTGAGCAGGCCGACGACCTCGGCGGTGGCGGCCGGCGGGGTGGCCTGCGGGGGGCAGTCCACGTAGCCGACGTTTGTGGAGCCGATGGTGAGCTGGTAGCTGAAGGCGTCGGCGCACATGGTCGCCGGCACGGTGACGGCGGCCTCGGCGGTCAGCCGGGGGTCGACGGTGAGCTGGCGCAGCCGGTCGAGGTCGGCCTCGGCGAGCCGGCCGTCGCGGGCGGTGCCGGCCCGGTCGGTCCTGGTCCAGCTTCCGTCGGGTCGCACGGTGATGGTGTCGGTGAGCCCGACGATGCCGCCCGATTTCACGAGTGTCACGTTGACGCCGGGCAGGGGTGTGACGGCCGGGCCGACGGGCGCCGGTGTGTCGGCTCGGGCGCAGCCGGCGAGCGGGGTGAGGATGGCGGCGACGGCGGCTGCCATGGCGGGGGCTGCTCTCATGCCGATCGGACGCGCGACGGGGCCACCAGGTTCCGGCCCACCGCGCCTCCCTCATCCGTTCGGTCAGTGTCTCGGACGGGAAACCGCCGATCTCTTTCACGTTCTTCGATGTCTCAGATATATCTACATCAGTGACTACCCCCGTCACAACTTCCTTCCAGGAGGGCCCGTGAAAAGAACCGTCGCCGCCGCCAGCGCAGCGCTGCTCACCAGCGGCGTGCTGGCCTGCGTCACCACCACGGCGCACGCGGCAGCACCAGGCGCCGCAAACCCCGAGCCCGCCGCCGCGGCCCGGGCCGACAGCTTGCTCCGTGCCAACCCGGGTGCCGTCCAGGGCGCCAGCGGGGAGGCATACCAGGCCGTCCGCACCAAGGTCGACCCCTCGGGGGCGGCGCACACCCGCTACACCCGGACCTACCACGGCCTGCGGGTCTACGGCGGTGATTTCGTCGTCCACACCGCCCCGAACGGCACCATGGCCGGCACCTCGGTCGGCCTGTCCGCCCCGCTCACCCTGGGCACCACCGCGAAGGTCGGCGCGGGCGCGGCCAAGGCCAGCGCACGCAAGGCGTTCTCCGGCAGCCTCACCTCCGTCGGCGCGCCCGAACTCTTCGTCGACGCCACGAGCGGCAAGGGCCGGCTGGCCTGGGAGACGGTCGCCACCGGGTGGAAGGCGGACAAGCAGACGCCGTCGAAGCTGCACGTCGTCACCGACGCCACCACCGGCAAGGTCATCGGCTCGTACGACGAGATCGAGTCGGTGGTCGGCAGCGGCCAGGGCATCTACACCGGCTCGGTGAGCATCGACACGACGCTCTCCGGCAGCACCTACCAGATGATCGACCCGTCGCACGGCAACGGCCGCACCTGCGACATGAACAACGGCACCTCCACCTGCACCACGTTCACCGACGCCGACAACGCCTGGGGCACCGGCGCCAACTCCAACCGGCAGTCCGCCGCCGTGGACGCCCACTTCGGCGCCGCGAAGACGTTCGACTACTTCAAGAACGTGCACGGGCGCAACGGCATCTTCGGCAACGGCCAGGGCGTGCCGAGCCGGGTGCACTACGGCAACAACTACGTCAACGCGTTCTGGGACGGCGCCCAGATGACCTACGGCGACGGTTCCAGCAACTCCCGCCCGCTGGTCTCGCTTGACGTGGCCGGGCACGAGATGAGCCACGGCGTCACCGAGGCGCTGTCCGGCCTGGTCTACTCCGGTGAGGCCGGTGGCCTCAACGAGGCGACGAGCGACATCTTCGGCAACATGATGGAGTTCTACGCCGCCGCGCCGAGCGACCCGGGTGACTACCAGGTCGGCGAGAAGATCAACATCAACGGCAACGGTACGCCGCTGCGCTACATGTACAACCCGTCGCTTGACGGCTCGTCCGACTCGTGCTGGTCCACAAGCACGAAGAACAAGGACGTGCACTACTCCTCCGGCGTGGGCAACCACTTCTACTTCAACCTCGCCGAGGGCACCGGCGCCACCGCGTACGGCACGTCGCCGGTCTGCGGCTCGGCCCCGGCGGTCACCGGCATCGGCCGCGACAAGGCGGAGAAGATCTGGTACCGGGCGCTCGACGTGTACTTCACCTCGAACACCTCGTACGTCAACAACACCACCCCGTCGAACACCGCCCGGGCGTACAGCCTCCGGGCGGCGACCGACCTGTACGGCAACTGCTCGACCGAGTACAAGACCGTCCAGGCGGCGTGGACCGCGGTGAACGTCGCCGGCAGCGACGCGCCGTGCAGCTCCACCGGCAACGACTTCTCCGTCTCGCTCTCCCCGACCGCCGGGTCGGTGACCGCGGGCGGTTCCGTCTCCGCCACTGTCGCCACGGCCACCACAAGCGGGACCGCGCAGACCGTGACGTTCTCCGCGTCCGGCCTGCCGAGCGGCGCCAGCGCGTCGTTCAGCCCCGCCTCGGTGACCTCGGGCGCCTCGTCCACCCTCACGATCGCCACCAGCTCGACCACCCCGTCCGGCACCTACTCGGTGACGGTCACCGGCAGCGCCACGTCGGGGGCGAAGACCGCCACGTACTCGCTTACCGTCACCGGCGGCAGCGGCGGCTGCACCGGCGCCGGCCAGAAGCTCGGCAACCCGGGCTTCGAGTCCGGCACCAGCCCCTGGACCGGCACCACCGGCACGATCGGCTCCTTCACCGGCCAGTCGGCGCACGGCGGCACCCGGTTCTCCTGGCTGAACGGTTACGGCTACCGCAGCAACGAGAACATCGCGCAGTCGGTGAGCCTGCCATCGGGCTGCTCGACCTACAACTTCAGCTTCTGGCTGCACATCGACTCGGCGGAGAGCACGACGAGCGTGCAGTACGACAAGCTCACCGTGCAGGTGCTCAACTCCTCCGGCACCGTGCTGGCGACGCTGGCGACCTACTCGAACCTGGACAAGGCCACCGGCTACAGCCAGAAGTCCTTCTCCCTGGCGTCGTACGCCGGGCAGACGGTCACGCTGAAGTTCACCGGCACCGAGGATCTCTCGTTGCAGACCTCGTTCGTCATCGACGACACCGCGGTCGACGTCTCCTGACCTGACCGCCCGACCCCAGGGGCCCGGCGGCCACCCCGAACGGGTGGTCACCGGGCCCCGCCCGTTACGGTCGGACCCATGTCCGACGCGGAGTTGACCGTCACCGTCACCGGCCCGGTGGCGACGGTGGTGATCCGCAACCCGGCCCGCCGCAACGCCATGACCCCGGCCATGTGGAGGCAGCTTCCAGTGCTGCTCGACGGCCTGGAGGCCGACCCGGTGGTGCGGGCGCTCGTGCTCACCGGCGCGGGCGGCACGTTCTGCGCCGGCGCCGACCTCGGTGACCTGGACGAGCTGCTGGACGCCGGTGACGGCAGCATCGCGGTGGCCGCCGAGGAACGGCTCGCCGCGTTCGGACGCCCCACCGTGGCGGCGATCGAGGGCGCCTGCGTCGGCGGCGGCTGCCAGCTCGCCGTCGCCTGCGACCTGCGCCTCGCCGCGGCGGACGCCCGCTTCGGCGTACCCCCGGCCCGGCTCGGCCTGGTCTATCCCGCGCCGACCACCCGCCGGTTGGCCGGCCTGGTCGGGCCGTCCGCGGCCAAGCACCTGCTCTTCACCGGCGAGCTGATCGACGCCGAGCGGGCGGCGCGGATCGGCCTGGTCGACGAGGTGCTGCCGGCCGGTTCGCTCGCCGACCGGGTGGCGGCGCTGACCGCCACGATCGCCGAACGGTCCCGGCTCACCGTGACCGCCGCGAAGGAGATCGTGGACGGGCGCGCCGACGCCGACCGGATCGCCTGGTGGCACGCCCAGGTGCGGGCCAGCGGCGAGGCTCGCGAGGGGGTGGCGGCGGTCACTGAGCGCCGACCGCCGCGCTTCCGCTGGACTCCGCCGGTTTGATCGTCGTTTGACCGGCACCACCCTCTGGGTACGGCGCATCCCGCCGATCCGGTGACGGAACGCGAAGGGTTGCCGTTCTGAGCGGTTCCCCGGGCCGAGCAGGCGCCAGCTCGGGGGAGTGGCGGCATCCCGAGAGCCGCTACCCCGCCACCTCGGCGAACTGGAGTCGATCACCGGTTCCGAGCGACCGACGGGCCTACTCGTCGTCGGCTGGTCGGGGCCGTCGGTGTTCGGCGATCCAGGCTTCGACGTCGGCGGCCAACCACACCTTCGTGGCGCGTAGCTCCTGGTACGGCTTCGGGAACGAGGGGCGCATGGCGATCTGCTGGAACCGCGATCGGGACACCCCGAGCCGTTCGCAGATCTCCCACGGTCCCATCAGCTTCCCGGGTCCCTCGGACATGGGCTGAACATAGGCACAGAATCATCTCCCCAGATGGGGGTCCCCGGAAGGGGGTGCCCAGATTGACAGGGCGGTGATGGCTGGTGTGCGATGAGTGCAGGCCCTCGCTCTGCTGGAGGTGACGCCCGGTGTGGCGGGGTGCCAGCCGAAGCCGACCCTTCCGGAGGTGGACATGCAGTGCCATGCACCCGTCAAGCCGCTGTGGTTCTGTGCGGCCTGCGCCAACCCGTGGCCCTGCGGACCGGCCCGGCTGGAGTTGGCCGCGCAGTACGCAGGCGAACCGAAGTGGTTGGCCGTCGACATGGCGGAGCTGCTGCACGAGGCGATCGCCGACCTGACCCGGCTGAATGCCCAGCCGCCGGACGGCGTGGCGATGTACGGCAGGTTCCTGGGCTGGGTGCGGCACCTGGCCGTGAGCCGGGCACGCAACCCCTGCCACTTCGGCAGCAGCCCCCGGCGGGCGCCGCGCCGGAGGCGTACCCCCGGCACCGCCCCCTGTGCCCGCCGGCCGTCCGTCACCGCGCCAGCGCGACCCAGCTCGGGGTCGTCGGCTCCCGCCGCAGCGGCATGCCCGCCTCGGCCGGGGTCCGGTCGCCCTTGCGCTGGTTGCAGCCGTAGCAGGCGGCGGTGGTGTTCCCCCAGGTGTTCCGGCCACCGCGCGAGCGGGGCAGGACGTGGTCGATCGTGCTGGCCGGGCCGTCGCAGTAGGCGCACCGCCGGCCGTCGCGGGCCAGCACCCCGGCGCGGGACCAGGCCGGGCCGGCGCGGAACCGCCAGCGCGTCACCACGTACCGGACGAGGCGGACCACCCGCGGCAGCGGGAAGACGCCGATCAGCCGGTCCGGCTCGGCCTCGTGGATCTCGGCGACCCGGCGGCAGAGCATCCGGATGGCGTGCTGGACGGTGACCCGGTGCAGCGGGCCGAGGTCGGCGTTGATGACGAGGACGGCGTCCACCGGGCACTCCCTTCCCGATCGGTGGTACGAAAAAGCCGCCCGGTCCACGGGGACCGGGCGGCGCGACGGGGACGCGCGGGCGCGCGTCAGTCGCGCCTTCCGGACCATGGGCCGTCAGCGCCGGACAGCCACGACGGCATCGTGGTGGCGGATCGCAGCGACATGGACGGCTCCCGGAACAGCGGTTGACCTTGCGCGCTCACGGTAGATCGATGCCGGAAACGCGGGCAACGCATTTCGATCTCATCGACGACTCAGCGACGGGCCAGCAGGCCACGCGGACGGATCGAACGGACCGGCTCGGCCGCCGCCCCCTCGGCCCGCAGGATGTGGTTCGCCGCGATGATCCCGGTCGCCGCCGAACGCTCCATCAACGCGCTGGGGAACTCGGTGCGGATCCCGTCCCCGGCCAGATACAGCCCCGCGGCGTCGGTGCGTACCCCCGGACGGCCGGCGTGGCTACCAGGCGTGAACGCCGGCGCCTGCGCCTCGACCCGGGCGCGCAGCTCGCGTACCCGCAGGTCGGCCACCTCCGGCCAGAGCGCGGTCAGCTCCCGCAGCATCCGCGCGGCCAACTCGTCGGCCGGCACGTCCGGTTCGCAGGCGTACGCGTGCAACTCCACCACCGAGCCGCCGGTGCGTTCCGCCCAGCGGCGCGGCTCCGCCTCCAGCCGGTGGTAGAGCGTCACCGAGTCCAACGTCGGCTGGCGGGACACCCCGCTGAACACCGCCCGGTCGGGCCGGACGTCACCGTCCATCCAGTAGCGCGCCACCGCGTACGGCGGGCCGGGCCGGCCGAACGCGGGCATCCGCGCCACCAGCTCGGGCGCCGCCGCACCCAGGCCGGGGGAGGCCGCGACAAGCGCGGCGAGCGCCGGCGGGTCGACCGCGAGCACCACGTGCCCGGCCGCCCAGGTGTCACCGTCCGCGCCGATCACCCGCCAACCGTCCGGGGTACGGTCCAGCCGGGCGGCCGGCGCGCCGGTGAGCACCCGGCCGCCGTGCTTCTGCACGTGCCGGGTCAGCGGCTCCCAGATCGCCGTCGCATAGTCCTGGTCCGGGCAGTCGAAGGCCAGCCCCTCCGGGTTGCCGAGCAGATAGAAGTGGAACTGGGCGATCATCTCGGCGGCCGACATCTCCGCCTCGTGGTTGAAGAACGAGTGCGAGAAGACCTCGAACAGCATGGCCCGGGCCCGGTCCGGCAGCCGCAACGAGGTGAGCAACTCGTCCGCGGTCCGCTCGTCGAACTCGGCGTAGGTGCGCACCGGGTCGTAGGTGAGCAGCGGCAGCGCCGCGTCCCGATCCATCGCGCGCAAATCCGCCAGGCGCACGCTCGGGCTGCGCAGCAGCAGCGCCAGCAGGTTGGCCGGCGGGGCCGGCGGCAGCTTGCCGAACTCCTCGGTCGGCCACCGCGCGGACAGGATCGGATAGCCCGGGACCGGCTTGAGGAAGCCAAGCGTCGGGTCGACCCGGCGCAGGATCGACCGCCAGTTCCAGTACTGCCGGAAGAACGCGTGGAACCCGTGCTCGTTGCGCTGCACACCGTCCGGCAGCGCCTCCGGCCAGGCGCCGAGCCGGCCGCCGAGGTGCGGCGCGGCCTCCAGCACGGTCACCGCCACCCCGCGCTCGGCCAGCACCACCGCCGCCGACATGCCGGCGATGCCACCACCCACCACGAGCGCCGACGCCGGTCGCGGCACGCGGGCCGCGCCACCGCCGCCCGGGTCCACCACATGTTCGCGTACGCCGATGAGCCGGCCAACCTGTCGCGACAGCCCCACGCCCCACCTCCCCGGCCTCCCAGTGTGCCCGAGGTGAAAGGCGGGGGCCCCGCTTAACGCATTCGGATGTGGCGGGGCCCCCGCTTAACACGCGGGGCGCGAGCTACCCGAACGAAAAGACGCGTTCCGCCGGGTCCACCACCACTGGCAGACGCGCTCCAGGCACGAGGGCCGGGTCGTCGGGGCGGATCGCCTCGACCTCGAAGGAGGCGAATCCGGTACCACTGATCCGCAGGCGGAGTTTCAGCCCGGTCTCCTCCCCACCCAGATGGTTGGCCACCGTGAGAACCTCCGCCGTGGCGGGGATGCCGGTGGCGGCGAGCCGCCGCGCGTCACGGCGCGAGCGGGTGACGAGGCGCAAGCCCCAGACCCCGAAGCCGACGCTGACGATCGTCGTCAGGAGATCCCCGGCGAGCAGGCCCCAAAAGTCGGTGGTGGACAGCCTCTGGCTCTGCGAGACGCCGGCGACCAGCAGGACCGGTCCGGGCAGACAGATCGCCAGGAACACCACTCGGCACAGCAGCGCGCCGACCGGACCGATGCGCGTCTCAGCCTCCCGCGGCGCGCTCGTCATTCCCACACCCTAGGCGGGGCCGTCCTCTCACGACAGGCAGCGGCGGGGGCGGTCGGAGGGGGGCCACACGTACTCCAGGTCGGTGGGGGTGTCGGGGAAGAGCGGGGCGTAGTGGGTGGGGTCCTTGCGCAGCAGGGACGAGCGGTGGCTGCGGTGCACGTCGTCGCGGCCCAGCCAGGGCGGAAGGTCACCGGTGGCGGCCAGCTCGCCCTGGGTCCGGATCGTCGTGATGCCGCAGGCGACGGCGAGGTCGGTGGCGAGCGTGGCGGCGCAGGTGTCGGCCCGGCCGGGCTCGCACCACACCGCGCACATGTCCAGCCCGTAGCGGGTAAGCGCCTCCTCGTACCCGGCCCACATCTTCACCGCCGGATGGTTGCGCCAGCCGTAGTCCGGCCGGGTCAGCCCGCGCAGCACCTGGATGGCCTCGACGCGCTGCTTGCCCAGCCGCTTCTGGTCGAGCGTCCGGGCGCTGGCCAGGAAGTCCGGATGGGGCAGGAACGTCTGCATGCCGCTGCTCTACCCGCGCCCGGCCGCGACATGCGTTCAAGATCGGGGGCTGCGCCGGCCGCGAGCGGCTGACTACGATCCGGGCATGGCCGAGCCCCTGCGCGACCGCGCGCGTCGCGCGACCGGGTGGCGGTTCCGGCCGAACGGCGACGAGCTGCCCCACTACGTGGTCTGCGGCTCCGACCCGCTTGCCTACTGGGTGGTGCGGGCGCTGCTCGCCACCGATCCGACCGCCGGTCAGGTCCGGGTCACGCTCGTGGTGCCGGAACGCCGCCGGTCCGACGGCCCCGACGGGCGGGACGTGCCGGGGGTACGCGTGGTGACGGCGGACCGGCTCGACGAGGCCACGTTCCGGCGGGCCGGGCTGGCCGACGCGGACGGGCTGGCCCTGCTGCACCAGGACGACGTGGGCAACATGCACGCCGCGCTCTGCGCCCAGGAGGTGGAGCCCCGGCTGCGGCTGGTGGTGCGGATGTACAACACCAACCTGGCCGACGGGCTGCGTCAGCTCTTCCCCGACTCGGCGGTCATCTCCGACGCCTCGATGGCCGCTCCCGCTTTCGTCGCCGCCGCGCTCGGTGAGCTGGCGCCGACCCACTTCCGGCACGCCGGTCGCACGCTCTACGTGGCGCGTCGCACCGACGTACGCCCGCAGGACGTGGTCTGCGGCCTGGCCGTCACGACCGATCCGGAGCTGGTCCGGGTGCTGCCCGCCGACGAGGCCGCGGCCGACGTGGTGCTGGCCGAGGCGACCGGCCGGCCGGCGGGCACCGAGCTGGCGGCCCGCCGGCTGGTGCGGGCCCGGCGGCGCCGCCAGCCGGTGGAGGTGGTGCTCCGGGCCGCGCGCAGCTTCGCCACCCGCAAGATCGGCATTGCGGTGTTGGTGCTGCTGGGGGTGATCGCGGTGCTCGGCTGGCTGAACGCCCGGGCGGCGGGCGTCACCTGGGGCGAGGCGCTCTACCTCACCCTGGTCACCACGCTCAGCGGCCAGGATCCGGACGTCAACAAGCCGGCCGCCGCCCAGGTGATGCAGGTGGTGCTCAACCTGGCCGGGCTGGCGTTGATCCCGCTGATCACCGCCGCCGTGGTCGACGGCATCGTCAACGCCCGGCTGGCCCTGCACTCCGGCCGGATCCAACCCGACCGGTCCGGGCACGTGGTGGTGGTCGGGTTGGGCAACATCGGCACCCGGGTGATGGCCCAGTTGCACGACTTCGGCGTCGAGGTGGTGGCGATCGACAAGGACCCCGACGCGCGGGGCGCCGCGCTGGCGCACCGGCTGGGGGTGCCGGTGATCGTCGCCGACGCCGGCCTGGAGGAGACGCTCCGCTCCGCCTCGGTCGACACCAGCCAGGCGCTTGTGGTCGTCTCCACCGACGACGGCGCGAACCTGCGTGCCGCGCTCATCGCCCGTTCCCTCGACCCGGACCTGCGGGTGGTGCTGCGGTTGTTCGACGGCGACTTCGCCGAGCGGATCCAGCAGGCGTTCGGGATCGGCATCTCGCGCAGCGTGTCCTACCTGGCCGCGCCGTCGTTCGCGGCGGCCCTGCTGGACCGCGCGGTGATCGCCACCATCCCGGTCGACAGGCACGCGCTGCTGGTCACCGAGGTGCCGGTGGTGGCCGACTCGCCGCTTGACGGTCGCCCGCTCGGCGCGGTCGCCCGCCCGGGCGAGGTGCGCCTGCTCGCGCACACCCGCACCGGGCAGAAGGCCGACTGGTCGGTCGACCCGCGCGTGGTGTTGCGCGCCGGCGACCGGTTGACTGTGGTGGCCCGGCGGGCCGGGCTGACCGCCCTGCTTCGGGAGACCACCCCCGGGCCGCCGGCCGCGCCGGTTCCTCGCCAGCCGGAAGAGTGAGCCCGGTCAGCGGTGGCGGAGGGCGTACCAGAGTGCGCCGAGGGCGAGCACACCGAAGCCGGCGAGCACGCTCGGCAGCGGCAGGCTGACCGCGAGCACCAGGCACCCGACCAGCCCCAGCGCGGCGAGCAACGTCGGGCCGAGCGTCAACGCGGAGGCGTTGGTGATCGCGTAGTAGACGAGCACCGTGAAACTGGAGAAGCCGATCGCGCCCCGGACGTCGGCAAGCGACACCACGACGATCACCACGGCGGCCACGGCCAGTTCGGCGCGGTGCGGCACCCGGTGGCGCGGGTGCACGGCGGCCAGCGTGCCCGGCAGGTCACGGTGGCGGGCCATCGCCAGCGTGGTGCGTCCGACGCCGGCGAGCAGGGAGAGCAGCACCCCGGTCACCGCGACTGCGGCCCCGGCCCGGACCAGCCAGGCCAGTCCGGGCCGGCCGGCCGCGGTCACCACGTCGACGAGCGGGGCCGTCGAGGCGGCGAGCCGGCCGGAGCCGAGCACGCCGAGCGCGACCACGGCAAGCGTCAGGTAGATCGCCAGCACCGCGCCGAGCGCCAGCGGCACCGCACGGGGGATGGTGCGCTCCGGGTCGCGGACCTCCTCGCCGAGCGTGGCGATCCGCGCGTAGCCGGCGAAGGCGAAGAAGAGCAGGCCGGCGGCGGTGAGCACGCCGTGCGTCCCGACGTCCGCGAAACCGGTGAGCCGGTCGGCCGCCACGTGCGGCGCGCCGGTCACCGCCACCACGGCCAGCACGGTGAGCACCACCGCGACAAGCACCCGGGTGGCGGTCGCGGTCTTGCCGATGCCGCGCAGGTTCACCGCGGTCACCGCCACGACCGCGAGGACCGCGACGAGCCGCGCCCGCCCCGGCCACAGGTAGGCCCCGATGGTAAGCGCCATCGCCGCGCAGCTCGCCGTCTTGCCGACCACGAACCCCCACCCGGCGACGAAGCCGGCGAACGGGTGCAGCCGCTCCCGGCCGTAGACGTAGGTGCCGCCGGACTCCGGGTAACGGGCGGCGAGCCGCGCCGAGCTGGTGGCGTTGCAGAACGCGATGAAGCCGGCGAGCGCGAGCGCGACGAGCAGCCCGGCGCCGCCGGCCGCCGACGCGGCCGGGGCGAAGACCACGAAGACGCCCGCGCCGAGCATCGAGCCCAGACCGATGACCACCGCATCGGGTACGCCGAGCCGCCGCGCCAGCCGTTCCACAACGGCAGCCTAGGGGCTCGGGGTGAACGGGCGGTGGATCAGTCCGGGGCGGACCAGCCGACCGGGCGCGTCCATCCGCCCAGCCGCCGGGGCAGCGGCAGGTCGTCCCAGGGCACCCGGCGCAGCAGCCGGTCCAGCAGCAGCCCGAGCAGCAGCCCGGCGATCGAGTCGGTGAGCCAGTGCCAGCCCAGGTAGACGGTGGTGCAGAAGACGATCGCCGGGGGCGCCACCCGGACCACGGTGACCAGCCGGGGCGGGACGACGCGGCCGACCGTGCGCAGCAGGGGGGCCAGCAGCAGGGCGAGCACGCCGTACCAGACGATCGCGTTGGCCACGTGCCCGGACGGGTACGACTGGGCGAAGCGCACCGGCAGCTCGTGCTGGAACAGCGGCAGGGTCTGCTCGGGCGGCAGGAACGGCTCCTTCACGCTGGCGCTCGGCGCCGGGCGGGCGGTCCACACCTTCAGCGGGCCGATCGTGAAGAACGTCAGCACGAACGCGGTCACCGGCGGCAGCACGGCCCGCACCGAGCGCAGCCGCAGCGCCAGCAGCACGCCCAGCCCGGCCGCCAGCAGCGTCAGCGGGGTGCCCTGGCCGAGCAGGTTGAACGCCATCGCGACCCAGCGGGCGGCGGTCGGCCGGTGCGCGGCCGACCAGTCGGCGACGGCCCGGTCGAGCCCGAACAGGTGCCCAGCGGCAAGCGCCACGGTCAGTGCCACGAGCGCGGCGAGCAGCAGCCCGTCGCACCACCACCCGGCCGGACGGACGGGCCGCAGCCGCAGGTCGCGGCGTACCCCTGAGGTCTGACGCACGCGAACACGCTACCGGCCGCCGACGGCGGACCGGGCATCGGCGGTTGTGTGCCGAGCCACGAAGAGAAGCGTTTCCCGGCGGTCACCGGTCACACTGGTGGCCGTGCGGATCACTTCGGCCCTCGTCGACCCGGCGCTGCTCGACCTTCCCTGGTCGACACCGCTGGCCGAGTGGCCTGCCGAGCATCTGGTGGCGCTACCTCAGGGCATCTCCCGGCACATCGTCCGGTTCGTCCGGCTCGGCGGCTACGTCTACGCGGTGAAGGAGACCGGCGAGCGGGTCGCCGAGCGCGAGTACGACCTGCTGCGGGCGTTGGAGCGGATCGACTTCCCGTCCGTCGAGGCGATCGCGATCGTGGCGGACCGGCAGACCGACGACGGCGAGCCGCTCGACCCGGTGCTGATCACCCGGCACCTCCAGTTCTCCCTGCCCTACCGTGCGCTGTTCTCCAACACGCTGCGCCCGGAGACAATGAACCGGCTGCTTGACGCGCTTGCCGCGCTCATCGTCCGGATGCACCTGACCGGCTTCTTCTGGGGCGACTGCTCGCTGTCGAACACGCTGTTCCGGCGGGACGCGGGCGCATTCGCCGCCTACCTGGTGGACGCCGAGACCGGGGCGTTGCACCCGTCGCTCTCCAACGGCCAGCGCGGGGAGGACCTGGAGATCGCCCGGGTGAACATCTTCGGTGAGGCGCTCGACCTCCAGGCCGCCGGCCTGCTCCACGAGTCGATCGACCCGGAGGTGGTCTGCGAGGAGGTGGTGCGGCGCTACGAGCAGCTCTGGCACGAGATCACCTACGAGCAGCAGGTCGAGCGCGCCGCCCGGCACGACATCGAGGGCCGCATCCGTCGGCTCAACGAGATGGGCTTCGACGTGGCCGAGGTGGCGCTGTCGACCGTCGACAACGGACGCTACCTGGTGCGGCCCAAGGTGGTCGACGCCGGCTACCACACCCGGCGGCTGCTGCGGCTCACCGGCCTGGACGCCGAGGAGAACCAGGCCCGCAAGCTCCTCAACGACCTGGACGCCTACCGGGTGGAGAGCGACCTGACCGACGAGCAGCAGGCCGCGCACCGCTGGCTCACCGAGGTGTTCGAGCCGGTGGTCCGGGCGGTGCCGGCGCACCTGCGGCGGAAGCTGGAGCCGCAGGAGCTGTTCGCCCAGATCATCGAGCACAAGTGGCTGCTCTCCGAGCGGGCCGGCCGGGACGTGGGGATGCGCCGGGCGGTGCACTCCTATCTGGCGGACGTCCTGGTGCACCGCCCGGACGAGCAGGCCGTGCTCGGCGTCGAGGTCCCGGCCGCCGGCTGACCCGCCCGGCTCACTCCACCCACTCGCCGGCGCGCATCACCCGGACCACGTTCAGGTCGTCGTCCAACACCACCAGGTCGGCGCGCAGGCCGGCCTGGAGCGCGCCCACCTGGTCGCCGAGGCCGAGGGCGCGGGCCGGGGTGGTGGCAACCATGCGGGCGGCGTCGGGCAGCGCGACTCCCGCGCCGACCGCGTGCCGCAGCGCGGCGTCCATGGTGAGCGTGCTGCCGGCGATCGCGCCGTCGCGGGTGAGCCGGGCCTCGCCACCGGCCACGGTGACCGCCTGGCCGCCCAGCTCGTACTCGCCGTCGGGCATGCCGGCGGCGGCCATCGCGTCGGTGACCAGGGCGGCCCGGTCCGGGCCGGCGACCGAGGTGGCGAAGCCGAGCATGCCGTCGTGCAGGTGCACGCCGTCGGCGACCAGCTCGCAGACCACGTTCGGGGCCTCCAGCAGCGCCACCACCGGGCCGGGCTCGCGGTGGTGCAGTGGACGCATGCCGTTGAACAGGTGGGTGCCGACGCTCGCCCCGGCGGCCACCGCCGCGCGGGTCTGCGCCCAGGTGGCGTCCGTGTGCCCGACGGCCGCCACGACGCCGTTCGCCACAAGCAACTCGATCGCGGCGATGGCGCCCGCCCGCTCCGGTGCCAGCGTGACCATCCGGACCGCGCCGCCGCCCAGCTCGATCAGCTCGGTCAGCTCGTCGGTGGACGGGTCGCGCAGGAACTCCGGGTTCTGCGCGCCGCAGCGGTCGGCGGACAGGTAGGGGCCCTCGAAGTGGAGGCCGGCGAGCACGCCCGACTCGACGAGCGGCCGGAGCGCGGCGGTGGCGTCCCGCATCAGCGCGAACGGGGAGCTGACCAGGCTGGCCAGCAGCGTGGTGGTGCCGTGGCCGAGGTGGAACGCGGCGGCCTGCCGGGCGGAGGACGGGTCGCCCGTGGTGAAGGTGTGCCCGCCGCCGCCGTGGGTGTGCATGTCCACGAAGCCGGGCACGATCCAGTGTCCGTCGCGCACCGACGGGTAGTCGGCGACCGCGCTGATCCGGCCGTCCCGGATCTCCACGCAGCCCTGCCGGATGACGCCGGTCGGGGTCACCACCTTGCCGGTCACGCGCCGGGTCATCGACTCTCCTTCACCAGTGTGTCCAGGGCCAACAGGGCGGCGCCGAGGCAGCCGGCCTCGTCGCCGAGGGCGGCGGCGACCAGGCGCGGCTCGCGGTGGAACGTCAGCCGCTCACGCAGCGCGCCGCGCAGCGGGTCGAACAGCCGGGGACCGGCCTGCGCCAGGCCGCCGCCGATCACCACGGTCGCCACGTCGTACAGCGCCTGCCCGGTGGCGAGCCCGTCGGCGAGCGCCTCGACCGCCTCCCACCAAACCTCACCGGCGAGCTGCTCGCCGGCCGCCGCCCGGTCGGCCACCTCGGCGGCGGTCGTCGGCACCCCGGCCAGATCCGTGTAGCGACGGCCGATCGCCGAGGCCGAGGCGACCGCCTCCAGGCAGCCGGCCCGACCGCAGCCGCAGGGCGGGCCGCCGGGGCGTACCAGGATGTGTCCGATCTCCCCGGCGGCGCCGTGCGCGCCGGCGGCGGCCGACCCGTCGACCACATGCGCGGCGGCGATGCCGGTGCCGATCGCGACGAAGAGCACGTGGCCGGCGTCCCGGCCGGCGCCGAGCCGGGCCTCGGCCAGGCCACCCACCCGCACGTCGTGGCCGAGCGCCGCGGGCAGGCGCAGGCGCGTCCGGGCCAGGTCCCGCAGCGGTACGTCCCGGAAGCCCACGTTCGCCGACCAGACCGCCACCCCGCGGGTCTCGTCGACCACCCCGGGCACGGCGATGCCGCAGGCGACAGGCGTGAAGCCGCCGGCGCGTGCGGTGGCGGCCAGGCCCTCGGCCACGTCGAGGATCGTCCCGACCACGGCGTCCGGGCCGCGCTGGGCGCCGGTGGCGTGCCGTTCGGTGTGCACGGTCGTGCCGTCCGGTCGGACCAGGGCGCACTTCATCCCGGTGCCGCCCACGTCCAGCGCGACGACGACCTCGTCGCCCGACCTCACGCCGTCGGCTCGCTTCGCTCACCGACGCCGCGAGGCGCCTGGACGCTGAGCCGGCCGGTTCGCTCGCTGCGCTCGCTCACGCCAGAACCACGGACCGGGTCAGGTGGCGGGGCGCGTCGGGGTCGAGGCCGCGGCTGGTGGCCAGCGCGACCGCGAAGCGCTGGGCGAGGATCAGGTCGGCCATCGGGTCGACGGGGTTGCGGCCGGCCGCCCAGCTCGTCAGCACCGTGCGGCAGCCGTGCGTGCGGCTGTGCACGAATGCCGCGCCGGTGGCCGCCACGTCTTCCGCCAGCCCGTCCGGGATCCCACCGAAGGCCCAGACCAGCCGGCCCGGGGCGGCGACCGAGATGGGGCCGTGCCGGTAGTCCATGGCCGGGTACGCCTCGGCCCAGAACGTGGCCGCCTCGCGGCACTTCAGCGCCGCCTCCTGGGCCAGCCCGACGGTCCAGCCGCGTCCGAGGAACGTGACCTGCTCGATGCGGGCCGGGTCGATCGGCAGCGGGGCCCGGACGGCCACCTCGGCGTCGGCGGCCAGCCGGCCGAGGTCCTCGCCGAGGTGGGCGCGGAGCAACGCCAGCGCGGTGGTGGCGAAGCGGGTCTGCACGACGGAACGCTCGTCGGCGAAGGGCAGCGCGACGGTGGCGTCGGCCAGGGTGACGGCGGGCGAGGCCGGGTCGCCCACCAGGACCGTGGTGGGGATCTGCCCGCGTAGCGCGGCGAGCAGGTCGAGCACCTCGGTGGTGGTGCCGGAGCGGGTGATCGCGATGAGCCGGTCGTAGCGGCGGCCGGTGGGGAACTCGCTGGCCTGGAAGGCGTCGGTTTCGCCCTGCCCGGCGGTCTCGCGTAGCCCGGCGTACGCCGCCGCCATGAACCACGATGTGCCGCAACCGACGACGGCGACCCGCTCGCCGGGTTGCGGCAGGCGCTCGGCGACTGTCGGCGCGAGCCGGGCCGCCTCCCGCCAGCAGTCGGGCTGGCTCGCGATCTCCGCGTGCACGTACGCCATGACAACTCCTCGCCCGGGGAGACCTTGCGCAATACGGCGCGATCCGGCCTTCTTTCGCGCGTCATTCTGCGCGAAGTGGGGTGGGCGTCGCAACCGTCTCCCGGTTCGCGCAGAACAGGGTTTTGCGCAGACCGAGTTTCGCGCACTACTGTGCACGCAACCGATCACCGTACGTGCACAGTCAGGGGAGGCCCCCGCGGTGGACCGCTACGCGCGCTGGAACGCGCTGCTCGAGATGCTCACCGACAGCGGCCGGGTAAGCGTCGAGGAGGCGGCCGAGCGGCTGGAGGTCTCCCAGGCGACCATCCGGCGGGACTTCGACCAGCTCGCCCAGCAGCAGATGATCACGCGGACCCGGGGTGGCGCGGTCGCCAACGGCGTCTCCTACGACCTGCCGCTGCGCTACAAGACCGCCAAGCACTCGGCGGAGAAGCAGCGGATCGGCGCCGCCGCCGCCGCGCTTGTGTCCCCGGGCACGGTGGTCGGCCTGAACGGCGGCACCACGAGCACCGAGGTGGCCCGCGCCCTGGCGGTCCGCCCGGATCTCAACACCAGCGCCGAGGGCGCCCAGCTCACCGTGGTCACCAACGCGCTGAACATCGCCAACGAGCTGCTGGTGCGCTCGCGGATGAAGGTGGTGGTGGCCGGCGGCGTGGTCCGGCCGAAGTCGTTCGAGCTGGTCGGGCCGCTGGGCGGGGCGCTGTTGCGTGAGGTCACCCTGGACGTCGCGCTGCTCGGTGTGGACGCGATCGACCCGCAGCTCGGCGCCGCCGCGCACCACGAGGGCGAGGCGGCCATGAACAGCCTCATGGTGGCCCGCGCCAAGCGGGTCGTGGTCATCGCCGACTCGTCCAAGCTGGGTGGGCACGCGTTCGCCCGGATCTGCCCGGTGGACCGGGTGGAGACGCTCGTGACCGACTCCGGAGCGTCACCGAGCCTGTTGCAGGCGTTCCGCGAAGCGGGCCTGCACGTCGTCTGCGCCTGAGGTGTAAGGAGGGGGCCCCGCTTAACGCCTCCGGTATAGGCGGGGCCCCCGCTTAACACACCGACACTGCATACCGGGTATTGCCTTTGCGTGCATACCGCGTATGGTGTCGCTGTCGCCTAACTTATCGGGGGAGGTCAGCTGTGTCGGCTGTCCTGGAGATCGAGGGTCTCCGTAAGACGTACCGGAGCCGGAAACGCGGGGTCCGCCACGCGCTCGACGGCTTCGACATGCGGGTCGAGGCCGGCCAGGTGCACGGCTTCCTCGGCCCGAACGGTTCGGGCAAGACCACCACGCTGCGTACGCTGCTCGGGCTGATCCGGCCCAACGGCGGCCGGATGGCGATCCTCGGCCAGGAGCTGCCGCGGGCGCTGCCGGCGGTCGCCGGGCAGGTCGGCGCCATCGTGGAGAGCCCGCAGTTCTTCCCGCACTTCTCCGCGCGGGACACGCTCGGCCTGCTCGCCCGGGCCGGCGAGTTGCCGAAGCAGCGGGTCGACGAGGTGCTGGAGCTGGTCGGGCTGCGCGACCGGGCCAGGGAGCGGGTGAAGACCTACTCGCTCGGCATGAAGCAGCGGCTCGCCGTCGCCTCCGCGCTGCTCAAGGAGCCCAAGCTGCTGATCCTGGACGAGCCGGCCAACGGCCTCGACCCGGGCGGCATCCGGGAGATGCGCGGGCTGATGCGCAACCTGGCCGAGTCCGGCATGACCGTGGTGCTCTCCAGCCACATCCTGGGCGAGATCCAGCTTATCTGCGACTCGGTCACCATCATCTCGCTCGGCCGGCGGGTCGCGTTCGGGCCGGTCGAGCAGGTGCTCGCGGCGCACTCCCAGGGCTCCGTGCGGGTGCGCCTGGAGGCGGTCAACGACCTGCCCCGGGCCGTGGAGACGCTCACCCGCTCCGGGATCCGCGTCGCCAGCGAGCCCGACCACCTGATGCTGTCCGGCGTGGACAAGCCGGCGGTGGTCAGCCGGCTCCTCGCCGAGCAGGGCCTCTACGTCAGCGAGCTCACCCCGGTCGCGGTCGACCTGGAGAGCGTCTTCCTCGAACTGACCGCCACCGCGCCGGTCCCCGGCCAGAACCGTCAGGTCGATCAGTCCGCCAAGGTCGACCAGACCGGCACCGCAGGAGGTTGGGGCGCATGAGCCTGTTCGTCACCGAGCTGCGCCGGCTCGCCAAGCGCCGGCTCACCCGGCTGCTGCTCGTCCTGCTGGTGCTCGGCCTCGCCACCGTGGCCACCGCGTTCAGCTTCTCCAGCCACAAGCTCTCGCCGGAGACGGTGGCCGCCGCCCAGGCCGAGTCCGACCGCCAGTACCGGCAGTCGGTCCAGGACTGGCAGCGCACCGTGACCGAGTGCGAGGCCGCCCAGGCCCGCGGCGAGCAGACCGAGGACCGGTACGGCCCGAACTGCGGCAAGGACTACCAGCCGCAGCCGGAGATGTTCGACCCGAAGTGGAACCTGCCCTACCAGTTCGACTTCCGGGCCGAGTTCCCCACGTTCATCGCCGTCTTCGCCGGCGCGGTGGCGCTCTTCGCGTTCATCGTCGGCGCCTCCTTCGTGGGCGCCGAGTGGAACACCGGCGGGATGATGAACCTGCTGCTGTGGCGACCGAGACGGCTCGCCGTGCTGGGCACCAAGTTGGCCGCGCTGCTCACCACCGTGCTCGGGCTGAGCGTCGTGCTCGGCGCGTTGTGGACGGCGGTGTTCTGGCTGATCGGCTCGTCCCGCGGGACCACCGCGAAGATGACCGCCGGGGTGTGGCAGTCGATCGGGCTGGACGGCCTGCGAGCGGTGGCGCTGGTGCTCGTGGTCGGCGCGGTCGCCTTCGCGCTCGCCTCGCTGGGCCGGCACACCGCGATGGCGCTCGGGGCCGCGGTGGCGCTCTTCGCGGTCAGCGAGATCGGCATCCGGATCGCGGTCGGCGTGCTGTCGGTGCCGTTCGGCGACCGCTACGTGCTCTCCACGTACGCCCAGTCGTGGTTCATGAAGCAGGCAGAGTTGTTCGACTACGACACCTGCCAGTTCGCCAGGGGCGCCTGTGAGCCGGCCAGGTACGTGGTGACCTGGCAGCAGTCGGCGGTGGTGTTCGCCATCGGCGCCGCGGCGGCCCTGGTCGGCGCGTTCTGGACGATGCGCCGGCGGGACATCTCCTGACCCGCCGTCCGCGCCGCCGTCACCAGGCGACGGCGGCGCGGGGCGATGCGGCCGAGGGCGGCCCTGGTTACGCTGGGGTTCCCCTCGGCCGGCGCGTCTCCCGCGCCGGTCATTCTTCGTCGGAGAGGAGCGCCATGTCCGCCGACGCCCCGGACCGGACCGCCGTGGAGCGGCCCGACCCGTCCGGCCCGACGGAGGGTACGCGCCGGCCGGCCGTCCCCCCGCCGCGCACTCCGGCCGAGCCCGTCGGCGCCACCTCGCCCGAAGCCGGTGGCGACGATACGGCCGGCGGCGACGACGCGGCCGGCGACGACGACGCGGCCGGCCCCGTTGCGGCGGAACCGGTAGGTGGGCTGACCGAGCGGGAGCGGCGCATCCTCACCTTCGAGTCCCAGTGGTGGAAGCACGCCGGCGCCAAGGAACAGGCCATCCGGGACACGTTCGGGCTGTCCGCGACCCGCTACTACCAACTGCTCAACGCGTTGCTCGACCATCCGGCGGCGTTGGCCACCGAGCCGTTGCTGATCGGTCGGCTGCGTCGGCTGCGTTCGTCGCGGGCCCGTAACCGGCGGCGTTGACAGACGTCGCTTCCCGCCGATGGTGAGCGCTCTCACCCCGGAACGGACCGGTCGGATGACAACGCAGCGTGAGCCGGAACACCCCGGGGGTACGACCGGCCGACCCGCCCCGCCGTACCGGCAATGAGTGCGCAAAGGGGTGGACGCGCGTCGGAGGGGCCGGCAGACTCCGGCTCGTGACGGGTGCGGTACGGCTGGAGCCGGTGGACGAGCGGAACATGGAGCCGTTGCTCTCCGTAGCGGCGGCGGAGGCGGAACCGGAGGATGTCATGCCCCCGGTGGACGCCCCGGCCGGCTGGTCGCTGGCCCGCCGGGACGCCTTCCGCGAGTTCCACCGAGCCAGCTTCGGCGGGCTGGACGGGCCGACGCGCACCCTGATGTTCGCGATCGTCTCCGGCGGTGAGGTGGTCGGCATGGTGCGGATGACCCGCCGGGACGAGCCGGGGACGGTGGAGACCGGGATGTGGCTCGGTCGGTCGGCGCGGGGTCGCGGCCTGGGCGCCGCCGCGCTGCGGGAGTTGCTGCATGCTGCCGCCGCGGCCGGCATGCACACGGTCGTGGCCGACACGACACCGGACAACGCCGGGGCGATTTCGGTGCTTCGCAGATGTGGCGCGGAATTGCGGGAGAAGGGCGGAAAAACGCACGCCAGGATGTGTCTGGATTCCGCCCTGCCGACCCACTGACGAAGTCCCTCATTTCTCACCTTCGCCCTGCTCGTTAGTGCTTCGCTGCGAAGTTCCGCCCCGGCCGCGACCCCTTTCCGATTTCGCTGGGGAAATGTTTTGCGCATGTTCTGCCGGGTACTGCCGCCCGGGTTTCCCGCGCCTGTTGCCACGCATGAGGTGTCCCTCCGCCGGGGAGCGAAGGAGAACTTGTGAAGAGTGGAGCTCGGATCGCCCTGGCGGTCGGATTCGGATATGTCCTCGGCCGTCGCCGGAAGCTGCGGACGGCGCTCACCCTGGCCGCCGCGGTCGCCGCCGGCCGGGCCAGCCAGAACCCGGCGGGCCTGAAGCAGATGGCCACCGGCCTGCTCGGGTCGAACCCCCAACTGGGCAACCTCGGCAAGCTCGGCGCGCCGCTTGTCACCGCCGGTCGGGCCGCGGCGACCGCAGCCGCTGGCAGCGGCATCGACGCGGTTAGCGGCCGGCTGCGCGGCGGCGCGGACGCGCTGCGCCGCCGGTCCGGCACGCAGTCCACCGACGGTTCCCGCGGGCAGCGGTCGGCTCCGGACGAGGAGCCGGAAATCGACGACCAGCCGGACGCCGGTTACGACGAGACCGACGACCAGATCGACGACGAGGACCGCGACGAGCAGCCGGCCCCCGTGCGCCGGTGGCGGGGGCGGTGACCATGTCCACGAGCAACCTCACCGGGCGGGCCCGCGACCAGATCGGCGGCGAGCTGCGCAACCTGGCCTCCGCGATCGGCGAACGCGCCGTGCAGGTGGTGACCGAGCGGGTCACCGGCGCGACCGGTCGACTCAGCGAGTACGCGAAGCAGGGCGGTGGACCGGGCCTGGTCGCCGCGGCCACCGGCGCGCAGAAGCTCGCCGACGGCCACTCCCCGCTGAAGGCCATGTTCCATGCCGGCGTGGCCGGCGGTAAGGAGAAGCTGATGTCGGCATTCGGCGGCGGCAAGGGTGGCAAGGGCGGCGGCAGGAAGCTCAAGGTCACCAACATCGTCGAGGCCATCGAGGTCGGCGTGCCGGTCCGGGTCGCCTACAACCAGTGGACCACCTTCGGCGACTTCCCGAGCTTCATGAAGAAGGTCGAGCAGGCCGACTGCGACGAAGACGAGAAGATGACCTGGAAGGCGCAGGTCCTGTGGTCACACCGGACCTGGGAGTCGACGATCGTCCGGCAGATCCCGGACCGGCTCGTCCACTGGCGGTCCAGGGGCGACAAGGGCTCGGTCGACGGCACGGTCAGCTTCCACGAGGTCGGCCCGGAGCTGACCCGGATCCTGGTGGTGCTGGAATACCACCCGCAGGGCCTCTTCGAGCACACCGGCAACCTGTGGCGGGCGCAGGGCCGCCGGGTCCGGTTGGAGCTGAAGCACTTCGTCCGGCACGTGATGACCGAGACCGTGCTCGACCCGGACTCGGTCGAGGGCTGGCGAGGCGAGATCAAGGACTCCCAGGTGGTCAAGGACCACGAGACCGCGCTCCGCGAGGAGCGGGAGGGCGGCGGGCAGCGGGAGCAGGACCGCGGCGAGGAGCCCGCCGGGCGTGGCCGCCGCCGGCCGCCGCAGCGCCGCCGTCCGGTCGAGGAGCAGGAGTACGACGACTACGACTCCGGTGACGACTTCGACGACGCGGAGTACGACGAGGAGCCGGAGGAGGAGCAGCCGCAGCGCCGCCGGCAGCCCGAGCGGGCCCGCCGCCCGCAGCGCGACGAGCGGGCGCCCCGCGAGGAGCGGGCCCGTCGTGGCCCCGAGGCACCCCGCCGGCCCGTGGCCCGGCGTCGTCGGGAGGAGCGCGACGAGTAGCGGTGGCGTGTCGCCCTCCGTCAGCGGGGGTCGAGGTTCTCCAGCAGTGAGGGGTCGCGCCGGATCATTTCGGCGAGCCGGGCCGCCGGGTCGGTCCCGACCGGGTCGTGGCCGGGGTCGACCACCGTCTTCACCGACATCGGCCAGGCCGGCGGCGACTTCGGCGCGGGCACCGGACCCACCGTGACCGTCGGGCCGGCCCAGGAGACGCGCAACGGGTACGCCTGGTTGCCCAACTCGACCCGGACCGTCACGGCGAGCCCGGGGTGATCGGCGACCACCCGCCGGAGCGCCTCGGCGACCTCCTCGACCGGGTCGCGCCGGCGCGGCGGCGCCTCTCCGCCGCGCAGCCGGTACGCGCCGTGCCCCGCCCGAGGGTCGGCCGCTTCGACGAGGCCGCGACCGGCGCGGTCGGACCCGGCGCGCTCCGGCCCGACGGGGTCCGGCCCGACCCGGTCGGGCCCTGCCAGGCCAGGCCAGGCCAGGTCCGACCCGGCCAGGTCCGGCTCGCCGATGCCGGGCCCGGCCAGTCCCGACCCGGCCAGTCCCGACCCGGCCAGTTCCGACCCGGCCAGTTCCGCGCCCCGGTCGGCCTCCTCGGCCGGCTCGGCCGGCTCGCCGGGCAGCGGGGTCCGGCGGCGCTGCGCCTCCTGGCGCCGGGCCAGCCGGGCCAGTGTCTCGTCCAGATCACCTCTCATCGCGTCCACCCCTTCGATGACCACGGACCGAACCGACGGATGGTTCAGCGTTCCCGGGACCGGGTCGCCCGGTCCAGCGCCCGGTCCAGGACGACAAGCAGGGCGTCCCGAACGGAGAGCCGGTCCCGGGCGTCGAACTGCACAAGCGGCACGTGCTCGGCGATCGCCAGCGCCCAGCGGATCGACGGGAGGTCCAGGGCCAGCCGCCCGTCGAAGGCGTTGACGCCCACGGCGAACGGCAGCCCGGCCCGTTCGAAGAAGTCGATCGCCGGATAGCAGTCGTCGAGCCGGGCGCTGTCCACCACCACAAGCGCGCCGAGCGCGCCCCGGGCCAGGTCGTCCCACATGAAGCCGAACCGGGCCTGACCGGGCGTACCGAAGAGGTAGAGCTTCAGGCTGCGGTCGATGGTCACGCAGCCGAAGTCCATGGCGACCGTGGTGGTGGTCTTGCCGGCCACCCCGCCGGGATCGTCGACGCCGATTCCGGCGGTGGTCATCTCCGCTTCGGTGGTAAGCGGCGCGATCTCGGAGATCGCCCCGACCGTGGTGGTCTTGCCGACCCCGAAGCCGCCGGCGATGAGGATCTTCACCGGGATGGGCGGGCGGGGCGCGGGTACCCGGCTGACGATCGGCGCCGGTTCCCCGGGCGTGCCCGGTGGCCGGTAGGGCAGTGGCGGTCCGGCCGGTGGGGGCGGTGTGGCCCGGCCGATCAGCGGGGCAGGGTTGCCGTAGCGGGCAGGGGCGCTGTTCGCGGCCGGCCCGCCCTGGGCGGCCGCCCGCCAGTCAGGAGATCGCACGAAGTCCATCAATCACTCGCAGGATGAGGTCGGGATCGAGGGCGTCGTCGCCGTCCGCGACGTGTACGTCGAGGTGGCCGGCGGCGCGCAGGTCACCGACCAGCACCCGGGTCACCCCGAACTGCATCCGGGTCCGGGCGGAGATCTCGGCCACCGACACCGGCTCGACGCAGATCGCGACGATCGCCGCCAGTTCCGGGGCCAGCCGGGCGGTCACCGCCCACGAGATGCTGCCCGGTCGGGCAGTCACCTGGGTCTCCAGGCTGATCGCCGGGTCGCCGTCCACCCGGCCGGCGGTGAGCACGAACGGCCGTAGGCCCGCCGGCTCCCCGTCGACGGCGTCCGGGCTCGGCGCCGGCTTGGCGGACGCGCGCAGGAAAGGGCGGATCCGGACACCGGGCTCCGGCTCCGGGTCCTCGTCGGCGACCCCCGGGATCATTGCTGAACGGCGTTCTTCAGCTCGGCGATCAGGCGGGGGCTCAGCGCGCCGCCGGCACGGCCGGCGAAGAGAGTCATCTCGTACGCCACGGTGCCCAGGTTGGCCGTGCGGTCGGCGACCACGCCGAGGACCGAGCCGCTGCTGATCGCGCTGATCAGCAGGTAGCCCTCGGCCATGTCGACGATCACCCGGTTGAGCCCGCCGAGCGCGTACCAGCTCGCGGCGCCGCCGGCGAGGCTGGTCATGCCGGAGACCACGGCGGCGAGCCGCTCCGCGTTGGACCGGTCCTTGATCGCGGACATGGCCATCAGCAGTCCGTCCGAGGAGACGGCGATCGCCTCCATCACCCCCGCCGTGCTGGAGGTGAACGAGTCGAGCAGCCAGTTGAAGGTGCGCGCCTCGGGGCTGAGGTCGCCGTTGATGCTCTGTTCGACGTTGTCGTGCAGGAACGGGCTGGTCACCGTGATGGATCCTCTTCATAGCGTCGGTCGGGACTCACCTCGCGCAGAGCACGGGCGACGCCCGCCTCGAACTCGGTGATGAGGTTTCGGACCTCGACAGGGTCGCCGGGGTCGGAGCTGGCCGGGGGCGGGGGCGCCACCGCCGAGACGGACAGGTTCGCCCCGGGCACCCGCCGACTGAGCCGGGGGCGTTCCGGTGTCGACTCAGCCGGCGTGACATCGTCCTCGGCCCGGCGTACCCCGTCCTGGAACGCCTCCACCAGGGCGCGGACCGCGGCCGGGTCGTCCGGGACGCCGATCAGCGGCCCGATCGCCGGCCCGGCCGGCGCGGCCGGCGGGCCCGGGGGCAGGTTCGCGCCGGGGACCCGTTTCCGGATCGGTCGGGTTCCGGGCGGCCCGGCCGGGCCCGGCACGCCCAACGGCCGCGCGGTGGGCGGCCGGACGGTGGACGGCCGTTCGGCCGGCGGGAACCCGGCGGGCGGCGGCGTCGGGCGGGCCGGGCCGCCGGGCGTCGTGGGTCGGGTCGGGCCGGTGGGCGGCGGCGCGAAGGCCGGGCCGGTGGGCGGCGGCGCGAAGGCCGGGCCGGCGGGCGGCGGCGCGAAGGCGGGGCCGGCGGGCGGCGGCGCGAAGGCGGGGCCGGCGGCCGGGGGCGCGAAGGCCGGGCCGGGCGGGGGCCCGGGGGCCGGGGGGGCGGCCGGTGTCGGGCCGACGACCGGTGTCGGCGGAGTGGTGCTCGCGGGGGGCGCGGCCGGGCCGGCGGGCAGCGTGGTCGGTGGCCCGTCCGCCGGCGGCCAGGCGGGCGGCGGGCCGCCGGTGGGGAGGCGGAAGTCCTCCACGGACATGTCTGCGGCGACCGGGCGGTCGGCCCTCGCCGGGCGGTCCGGACCGGTCGGGCGGCCGTCGGTCAGCGCGGCCGGAGCGGTCGCCGCGGCGCCGAGCGGGCCGGTCGACTCCGGATCGTCGGCCGGCTCGCCGAAGGCGTTCCACGAGTCGCCGCTGGTGATGCTGCGGGTGGCCCGGCTCAGCAGCTCCGCGTCGAAGCCGACCGGGTCGGCGTGCGCCGGCGGGACGCCTACCGCGTGCCCCTGGGGAGCGGGTGCCGCGTGCCGCTCGCCGGCCGGTACGGTGGCCCGCGCCACGGTCGCGCCGGCCGGATCCGGCCGGCGGACCACGAGCGAGGCGGCCGGGATCTCCACGCCGGCGGTGACGCCACCGCCCAGGGTGGCCGCGAGCCGTACGGTCCAGCCGTGCCGGCGGGCCAGCCGGCCCACCACGAAGAGCCCCAACACCTCGGTCGGGGCGAGGTCGAGCCGTTCCCGCCGGGTGAGCCGGGCGTTCTCCTCGACGAGCCGTTCCTCGGTGAGGCCGATGCCGTGGTCCACCACGAGCAGCCGGGCGCCGCCGCCGGTCAGCTCGCCGGAGACCACGACGCGGGTGTGGGGGGGCGAGAAGGCTGTCGCGTTCTCCATCAGCTCGGCCAGCGCCAGCACCAGGTCGCCGGCGATCGCGGGCGCCGCCGAGACACCGGGCGGGACCTGCACGTCGACCCGGGTGTAGTCCTCGATCTCGCCGAGCGCGAGCCGGACCACGTCGGCCAGCGGGACCGGCGCCACGTGACCGTCCGATCCGGTGGCGCCGGAGAGCACCACCAGGCTGCCCGCGTTGCGGCGCAGCCGGCTGGAGATGTGGTCCAGCCGGTAGAGGTGCTCCAGCCGGCCCGGGTCGGCCTCCTGCCGTTCCAGCCGGTCGATGAGCGCGATCTGGCGGCCGACCAGGTTCTGCGTACGCCGGCCGACGTGGCCGAACATCTGCGCCACGTTGCGCCGGCCGGCCACCTGCCGCTCGACCAGCCGGGCGGCGGTGTGCTGTACCCGGTCGAACGCGCGGGCCAGGTCGCCGATCTCGTCCCGGGCGCCGACGTCAACCGGGTCGAGGCGTACCGGTGGCACCGACTCGGTCTCGTCGTCGGCGACCCGGGTCAGCTCCGCCTCGGCGACCCGGGCGACGCGCTCGGCGGACTTGGTTAGGCGGCTCAGCGGCCGGGACACGGTCCGGGCCACGGTCATGCTCAGCAGCACGACCAGGAGAAGGATCACGGCCGCCGCCACGGCGACCAGCCAGGCCGTGGTAAGCGCCCTCCGCTCCTCGGTGCGGGTCTCCGCGATCACGTCCGCGACGACCTTCTTCTCCACGAACTGGCCCAGTGTGATCATCGAGCGGACGGAGGGGAAGAGCGTGTCAAGCGGTATCCGGGCGATCGAAAGGACCGGGTCCCGGACGCTGTCCTCCAGGAAGGTCTGACTGGTCCGGGCGGCCACCGCCGCGTCGTCAAGCAGCGCGAGCTGCAACTGTTCCGGCGTGATCAGCTTGCGGAACCGCTCGTTGTCCACGTTGAGCGTCGCGACACAGGCGATGTAGGAGGCGGACACCGCCGGCTCACCTGTCGCACGGACCAGCACGATCTGGGTGGCGCACGAGCTCAGCGACTCGTCGGTGCGCAGCAGCGCGTCAAGCGCGAGCACCTGCCGCCCGGCCGACGTGTCGGTGTCCACCCGGAACGGCAGCCGAAGCGCCTCGATCAGCGCCAGGTCGACCCGGGAGAAGGTGTTCAGGATCTGCCCCGGGACGGCCCGGCCGTCGAGCGTCGCGGCACGGACGTCGGCGAGCTCGCGTACCCCTTCGAGCGCCTCGCTGACCGGCGTCGGCAGCGCTTCGGCGCGCAGGTCGGCGACCCGGTCGTCGACGGTGGCGGACTTCTGGATCAGCTCGGTGCGGGTGACCCGACCGAGCAGCAGCCCGATCGAGAGCAGGCGTTCCTGCTGGAGATCCTGGACCAGGCTGCCGATCCGGCTGGCGACGCGGACGGTCTCGGCGGTGTCGGCGGCCCGCTGCGCGGCGGCCACCCGGTCCAACACCACTGGCACGGCAAGCCCGACCATGCTGAGCAGCGGAATGATCACCAGCAGGGCGAGCTTGCCCCGGATCCGCAACCTAGTGAGCAGCATCGAAGGGCCTCCACCGCTCGGCCTCGGGGGCCGCACCGACCCGGACGGGTAGGCGGTCGGCGTCCCGGGCGGGGGCCGGTGGGTCCGCGCGGGTCGCCGGGGGCGGCGCGGTCCCGGCGCGCGGCGGGCGCGTGTCGGTGGGCCGGCGCCGGAACAGCGTCACGGCCAGCCCCACCAGCAGCGCGGTCGCCACCCCGGCCGCGACCCGGGCCAGCAGCCGGTCCTGGTCGAGTGAGTCCAGCCGCTTCTTCAACAGTGTGTCGAGCTGGTCGAGGATGACGGTGCGGAGCTGCTTGGCGGCGTTCTGGGCGCTGATCCCGGCGGCGGTGAGCTGCTGGGGATTCGGCGCGGCCTGCCCGCCGCCCGCCGCGGTGAACGCTTCGAGGGACCGCTGGTAGGTGTCCAACGGGGTGAGCACGTTGGCGCCCAGGTCGGTGCTCTCCGAGCTGTCCACCGCCGCGCGCAGGTCGGCGACCAGGTCGTTGGCCGGGCCGAACGCGGCCACCCGGAGTTCGGCCAGCTCGATGCCGGTCTTCGCGCGCTCGGCGGCGGGTCGGGTGCCGGCCAGCCGGACCAGGTCGGCGAGCCGGCCGGCCAGCACCGTCGCGGTGGGCAGGTCCGCGCCGATGCCGTCCTGCAGGAAGAACGTGTCCGACTGCGGGTCGCGGATCAGGCCGGAGCTTTCCCGTACCTTCCGGTAGAGGGCGAGCAGGAGGTCGGTGGCCTCGCCGTACGCCTGGTAGGCGGCCTCCGGGTCGGTGAGGCTGCGCTCCGGCAGCCCTTCCAGTTTCGCCCGCAGCCCGGCCCAGCGGTCGTGGCTGCGCAGCTCGTCGCCGACGGCGTCGTCGACGCTTGCCACCTGTTCGACGGCGGCGTCGAGCGCGGCGCGGGAGGCCGGCACCTCGGCGACGGCCGTGGACTGGACCTCCACGAGCGAGTCGGTGAGCGGCCCGAGGGCGCGCAGGTAGCGGACGCCGAGCCGTTCCCGGTTGGCCAGATCGCGGTCGTCCGCGGTGTTCCCATCGGCCAGCGCGAAGAGCAGGCCGAGTGGGGCGACAAGCGCCAGCGCCAGCAGCAGGGGCAGGACACGGCCCGGCACGGAGGGCCGCCGACGGACCCGCGGCGCGGGAACGGTCATGGTCTGTCTCCTCCGGCGACGGCGGGGCGGTCGGTGCTGCGGAAAGGTCGCCGTGAACAGTCCCGTGCACCGGACCGGAAAATTATCCGAACCGGGCGTGTCTGGAAGCGTGGTCGCGGAGTCGGCTTCACGTCAGTTCGTCCGGGGTGACCGATGGTGGATTGTGGCGACACACAGCGTCGGATCGGGCCGGCAAGACGTGGCATCGACGATGGTTTGCGCCTGTAGATGTGAATTCACGTGATCCGAATACATCCCGCTGGGATGTTCTGGACCTTCTGCGGACGACGGGCGGCGCGCACCGAACGGCGCAACCGGACGGACGTACGGCGGATCTCAGTAAACGCTCAGTTGACGGCCCGTACCGTGTGCCACATGAGATCACCGCTGTCCGTCGCGCGGGCCCGGCGTGCCCTGTCCGGCCACCCGCGCCGGATCGTCGCCGCCGTGGTGGTGGTCGTCCTCGTCGCCGCCGCGCTGGTCTGGGTGGTCCGGCCGCAGGGCCCGGACTTCCGGACCGAGCCGTCCCTGGTGACCGTCCGCTCGGGACCGGACGGGACCGAGCCGGTCGACCTGGACACCACGCTCTATCTGCCCGACGGCGCCTCCGGCGACAACCGGGTGCCGGCGGTCCTGCTGGCGCACGGCTTCGGCGGCACCAAGGAGTCGGTGCGCTCCGACGCGGAGGACCTGGTCGCCCGGGGCTACGCGGTGCTCACCTGGACCGCCCGGGGCTTCGGCCGCAGCGGCGGCCAGATTCACCTGGACAGCCCGGACTACGAGGTGCGGGACGCGCAGCGGCTGCTGGACCGGCTCGCCGCCCGCCCGGAGATCCGCCTCGACTCCGCGGGCGACCCGCGGGTCGGCGTGGTCGGCGGCTCGTACGGCGGCGGCCTGGCCCTGCTGCTGGCCGCGCAGGACCCCCGGGTCGACGCGATCGTCCCGATGATCACCTGGAACGACCTGTCCCGCGCGTTCCTGCCGGAGAGCACCGGCAAGGCGCCGACCGACGGCGTGTTCAAGAAGGGCTGGGCCGGCATCTTCTTCGGGGGTGGCGGCAACGCCGGCTCCGGCCCGGCCGGCCTGTCCGGCGCCACCGCCGCCGTGCCGGAGGGCGCACCCGCCTCGGCCGGGCCGGCGAGCCCGCAGCCCGGCGCCGGACCGGGCAGTGGCTCCGGCCGGGCGCCGGGTGGCGCCGCCGACCCGTCCTGCGGGCGGTTCGCCGCCGACGTCTGCGCCGCGTACCTGCGCATCGCCACCACCGGCCGGGCCGACGCCGCCGCGGTCGAGCTGCTGCGCCGCTCGTCGCCGGCCACGGCGCTGGACCGGATCAAGGCCCCCACCCTGCTGGTGCAGGGCGAGGCGGACACGCTCTTCCCCCTCACCGAGGCGGACGCCAACGCGCGCGGCATCGCCGCCACCGGCACCCCGGTCCGGGTCGCCTGGTTCACCGGCGGCCACGACGGCGGCGCCGGGCCGACCTCCGACTCCGACCGGGTGAAGTTCCTGACCGCGCAGTGGCTCGACCACTACGTCAAGGGCGAGGGCGCGGCGCCCGGCGACACCTTCACGTTCTCCCGGATCGCCGGGTTCGACGCGCTCGACCGTGGCCTGCTGGCCACCGGCTACCGCATCGACGACTACCCGGGCCTGACCGGGCAGGAACGCCGGAACATCGCGCTCACCGGCCCGGCCCAGCCGGTCGCCGTGCCGCCCAACGGCAACCCGGCGGCGATCTCCACGATCCCGTTCGCCGGCGCGCTCGGCTCGCTGCTGGACGGCGTGGCCGGCGACATCCCCGGCCAGCACGCGCGCTTCGAGTCGGCGCCGCTCGACGACCCGGTCGACGTGGTGGGCGCACCTACCGTGCGGATCCGGGCCGCCTCGGCGACCGGCGAAGCGGTGCTCTTCGTGAAGCTCTACGACGTCGACCCGCAGGGCGCGGCCACGCTGCCCGACGGCCTGGTCGCGCCGGTGCGGCTGACCGGCCTGCCGGCCGGCCTCGACGCCGCGACGCCGGTGACGGTCACGCTCCCGGCGATCGTCCGGCGGGTCGAGGCCGGGCACCGGCTGCGGCTCGTGGTGGCGACGTCGGACCAGGCGTACGCCACGCCGGCCGAGCCGGCCGTGCACACCGTGGCCCTCGGCGACGGCCCGCTCGTGCTGCCCACCGTGGACGCCGCGCCGATCCCCACCTTCGCCGCGATCTGGCGCTGGGTGCTTGTCGGCCTGGTCGCCGCGATCGCGGTCGGACTCGTCGTGGTCGTCCTGCTCGCCCGCCGCCGGCAACGCCGTCAGGACCGCTCCGTGCACCCGGAGTACGCGGGCGTGCCGCTCGCCGTGCGTAACCTGCGCAAGGAGTACGCGGACGGGTTCGTCGCCGTCTCCGAGGTGGACTTCGAGGTGCACCCCGGCCAGGTGGTCGGCCTGCTCGGGCCGAACGGCGCCGGCAAGACCACCACGCTGCGGGTGCTGATGGGACTGACCCAGCCCACCGCCGGGGAGATCTACGTGTTCGGCCACCGGCTGGTGCCCGGCTCGCCGGTGCTCTCCCGGATCGGCGCGCTTGTCGAGGGGCCGGGCTTCCTGCCGCACCTGTCCGGGCTGGACAACCTGAAGGCGTACTGGCGGGCGACCGGCCGGCCGTGGGCGGACGCGCACTTCGACGAGGCGCTGGAGATCGCCGGCCTGGGTGACTCGGTGCACCGGCGGACGAAGAAGTACAGCCACGGCATGCGCCAGCGGCTCGCCATCGCCCAGGCCATGCTCGGCCTGCCCGAGCTGCTGGTGCTCGACGAGCCGACGGACGGGCTCGACCCGCCGCAGATCGCCGAGATGCGCCGGGTGCTCCAGCGCTACGCCACCGACGGTCGGGCGGTGCTGGTCTCCAGCCACCTGCTGGCCGAGGTGGAGCAGACCTGCACCCACGCGGTGGTGGTGAACAAGGGGCGGATCGTGGCGTCCGGCCCGGTCGGGGAGATCGTCGGCGAGTCGCCGAGCGTGCTGTTCGAGGTGAGCGACCCGGACGCCGCGCGTACGGTGCTCGACCGGCTCGACGGCGTGCGGGTGCTGCCCGACGACGACGGTGGGCTGGTGGTCGACACCAACGGCACCGCGCGCAGCGAGGTGGTGGCCGAACTGGTCCGGGCCGGCATCGGGGTGGACCGGGTGGTGCCCCGGCGTCGCCTGGAGGACGCGTTCCTCGCCCTGGTCGGCGAGAACTCTCGGGGAAGCGGTGACAGGTGAGGGCGGATTCTTCGGTGGTGTCCGGCGTGACCTCCTCCGACGCGGGTGGCGCGGCGGTCGGCTACCGGCCGACGGCCACGCTGCCGTTCGGGGCGGAGTTCCGGCGGCAGGCGTCGCGTCGGCGTACCCAGTTGGCGCTGGGGTTCATGGTGCTGCTGCCACTGATCATCCTGATCGCGTTCCAGTTCGACTCCGGAAACGACGACGGCGGCGGGCGGGGAGAGTTCGCCAGCCTGGCCGACCTGGCCACCGCGGGCGGGCTCAACTTCACCCTGTTCTCGATCCTGGTGTCGGCGTCGTTCCTGCTGGTCGTGGTGGTGGCGTTGTTCTTCGGCGACACGGTGGCAAGCGAGGCGAGCTGGGGCAGCCTGCGCTACCTGCTGGCCGTGCCGGTGCCCCGGGCCCGGCTGCTCGCGGTGAAGCTTGTGGTCGCGCTCGCGTACTCCGGGTTGGCGTTGCTGCTGCTCGCGGGCACCGCGCTGCTCGCCGGCACGCTGCGGTACGGCTGGGAGCCGTTGAGCAGCCAGGTCTCCGCCGAACTGGCCCCGGCCGACGGGTTGCTCCGGCTGCTCGGGGTGCTCGGCTATCTGGCGGTGGTGCTGCTTGTGGTGGCCGGGTTGGCGTTTCTGCTCTCGGTGACCACCGATGCCGCGCTCGGTGCGGTCGGCGGGGCGGTGCTGCTCTGGATCCTGTCCAGCATCCTGGATCAGATCACCGCGCTGGGCGGGCTGCGTGACCTGCTGCCGACCCACTACAGCAGCGCCTGGCTGGGGTTGTTGTCCACGCCGACGCAGACCGACGACGTGGTGCGGGGCGCGATTTCGGCGATCGTCTACGCGACGCTTTTCTGGGCGCTCGCCTTCTGGCGGTTCACCCGCAAGGACATCACCAGCTGAGATGCAAGGCGGGGGCCCCGGTTAACGCCTCGGGTAGAGGAAGGGGCCCCGCTTAACAGCTTCAGCCCATATCATGGGAGCGTTCCCATGAGATTGTCCCGCCAGCAAGGAATTGATTAACTTCTATACCTGAGCCCGCCATCCTGGACGTCGCCACATATCGCCCCAGGAGGTTTCCCATGGTCCCCGCGCAGTTGAAGGGCCCCGTGCTCGCCCTGTTCCGCATCGTCGTCGGCCTGCTCTTCCTGCTCCACGGAGCGGCGTCGATCTTCGGCATACTCGGCGGCAACCCGGTCACCGGCAAGGCGATCCCGTTCGGCACCTGGCCCGGCTGGTGGGCCGCGTTGATCCAGTTGGTCTGCGGCGCGCTTGTGCTCGTCGGCCTGGGCACCCGGCCGGCCGCGCTGCTCGCCTCCGGCTCGATGGCGTACGCGTACTTCGTGGTGCACCAGCCGCACGGCCTGCTGCCCATTCGCAACGGCGGCGAGGCAGCCGCGATGTTCTGCTGGTCGTTCCTGCTGATCGCGGTGCTCGGCCCCGGCGCCTGGGCGCTCGACGCCCTGCTGGCCCGCCGTCGCACGGCCGCCGAGACCCCTTCGACCCCCCGCGCCTCCGTCCCCGCCTAAACCCCACACCTCCGCGATCTTGGTACGGGGTCGCCCCTCAGGGGGCGGTCCCGTACCAAGAGTCAGCCCGGCACCCGTCCGGATGGGGCGCGGGGAGCTGGCAGCGGCGGGGGAGTGGGCCGGTGAGGCGGGCGTCGCACCAGACCCGGGTACGCGCCGACTGTCGGTCCTCCTCGGACAGCGTCGTCTCGCCGAAGTCGACGGCGAGCACATGACCGAGTGAGCGACGCAGCGCCATGGCCAGCGCGGCGGCCTCGTCGACGCTGGTCAGCGTGGTGGGCAGGTGGATGATCCAGTGCGCATCGCTCATCGCGGCCCACCCGTGCCGGACAACCCGCAGGTGTACGTCGACAGCGCGCCGACGGCCGCCGTCAGGCTCTCCATCATCAGGTCGAGTTGTTCGGCGGCGCGCCGCCACTGCCGGACGGCGTCATCGGCAGCCGGGTCGTCAACCGGGGCGGCGTCGAGGAGTTGACGCCCGGCGGCGGTGACCCGGTCGGGGAGCCGGCCGATCCGGTCGGCGGTCGCGCCCAGCCGGCTCCGCACGCCGTCCAGCGCCTCGACCAGCCCGCCGACGGTGACGGTTTCCCGGTGGTCGGCGGCCACGCGGAGCCGGCGTACGCCGTCGCTGATCTGGGACTCCGCGTCCCCGGCCAGGTCCAGGGCGTCCTCGCCGCTGCGCCGGGCCAGCTTGACCGCGGGATGCGCGCACCCCGCGCCGACGCGCTCCAGCAGCACGGTGGCGGCGGCCACCGCGAGGTACGTCTCCCGCATCTCGCCGGCCACCTGCTCGACCGCCCAGATCGCACCGGCGACGGTCGCCTCCGGACTCGTCTTCGCTTCCGTCACATCGGCTCTTCTTTGCCTGGCGGGGTGCCGGGGCGGCGCACTGGTGCCGTCGAAGACGTGCGCTGCCCCGGCTGGGGGGATCGACCAGTGCCTAGCTGGGCGTTCCTTCGGGAAGCTTTACCGATAATGCTGGTAAAGTCAACGATGCGCTTGAAGTGTCTCCCGGCTTCGTGATCAGATGGGTATGCCTAGCTGGGAGCACTCGCATGTCCACACCGCGCAGATTCGAGCCGCACTACCGCAGGATCATCGTCGACATCAGGAGGCGCATCGCCGAAGGCGAGTGGCCGCCCGGTCACAAGCTGCCGTCCACCAAGGAGTTGGCGGATCTGTATGAGGTGGGCAGCCAGTCGACCGTCCGGCAGGCCATCACGATCCTGATCGAGACCGGCGAGTTGTACGGCCATCAAGGCCTCGGCGTGTTCGTTCCGGACGCCAACAAGTAGCCCGGCCGCAAGATCGGGTGCCACCACCCGAGATCTTGGAAAGAAACGGCCCCTGGAGGGGCACTTTCCCTCCAAGATCTCTCCGGCTTCGTTGACAACCCGCTCGCGGATCGTCGAGGGCCGGAGGCGCTCAGAGGGGCCGGAAGAGCTCAGAGGGGGTTGTCGGGGGTGACGGCTGGGGACGGCGGGGCGCTCGGCTCGGTCGGTTCCGTGGTCGGCTCGGGGTCGCGGCGCTTCCAGGCGCTGACCCCCAGCCGGCCGGTGTTGCCGAGGTCGATCGGACCGTCCAGCGCGACCGGGTACGCCGGCCGGCCGGTCACCGGGGCGACGTAGAGTTGCCTGCCCTCGGTCGCCACCACTGTCGCGTCGGTGACGGTGTTGCGCCAGAGCAGCGCCGCGCCGGCCCGTTCGCCGGGGCGCAGCACGATCAGGGTGGGTGGGGCGTCGAAGCCGGAGGTGATCCCGGTGGCGCCGGGGACGATCCGGACCATGATCGGTTCCCCGTCGCCGTCCCGGAGGCGGACCGCCGGATAGCCGCGCAACTCGTACGGCTGGTTGCCGCAGTTGACCAGGTCCAGGCCCATGGCCCGCAGCCCCATCGCGGCGCTCACCCCGGTTTCGGTGATCCGGATGCCCTCCGGGGTGCACGGCGGGGTGGGTGAGGCGGCGGGGGCGGTCGGGTGCGGGGGCAGCGGGTCGATCGGCGCCGGTGCCCGGGTGCAGGCCGCCAGTAGCGTCAGCGCCGCGAGAAGGCCGGTACCGACTGCCGCGTTCCGCATCCGGTGATCATGCCACCCGCGCCGGCCCACTGCGTGGGATCCCCGGGTGGCAGCTTCGTGAGCAGCGCATAGACTCGGTGGCACAACTGCATACCTCATCCAGAGGGGCTGAGGGATACGGCCCGACGACGCCCCGGCAACCACCCGCCACGCTCGACGACGAGCGACCGCGGGCAGGTGCCAATTCCGTCCCCGCCGCACCCGGCGATGCGGGGAAAGATGAGAGGAACCTCTCGACATGACGTCGACGCTTTCCGCCGTCCCCGGCATCGACACCACCCGCAGCCCGGCCCGCGCCCTGGTCTGTCGCGCCTGTTCCGCGCGCTACCCGCTGGCCGCGCAGCACGCCTGCTACGAGTGTTTCGGCCCGCTTGAGGTCGACTACGACACCGCCGCCCTGGCCACCGTCACCCGTGCGCAGATCGAGGCCGGCCCGAACAGCATCTGGCGCTACGCCGCCCTGCTGCCGGCCGGCCAGGACCCGGCCACCCGGGTCACCCTCGACCCGGGCCTGACCCCACTCGTGGCCGCCGGCAACCTCGCCGCCGAGCTGGGCCTCACCGGCCCGCTCTGGGTCAAGGACGACAGCGCCAACCCCACCCACTCGTTCAAGGACCGCGTCGTGTCGGTGGCGCTCACCGCCGCCCGGGCGCTCGGCTTCACCCGTTACGCCTGCGCGTCCACCGGCAACCTGGCCAACTCGGTCGCCGCGCACGCGGCCCGGGCCGGCGTGCCGTCGGTGGTCTTCATCCCCAGCGACCTGGAGCAGGGCAAGGTCGTCACCACCGCGGTCTACGGCGGTGACCTGGTCGCGATCGACGGCTCGTACGACGACGTGAACCGGCTCTGCGGCGAGCTGGTGGAGACCGACGAGTTCGAGGACACCGCGTTCGTCAACGTGAACGTCCGGCCGTTCTACGCCGAGGGCTCCAAGACGCTCGGGTACGAGGTGGCCGAGCAGCTCGGCTGGCGCATCCCGGCGCAGGTGGTCATCCCGATGGCCAGCGGCGAGCTGCTCACCAAGATCGACAAGGCGTTCACCGAGCTGGTCGAGATCGGGCTGGTGGAGGCCCCGGCCGGCGGCTGGAAGGTGTTCGGCGCCCAGTCCGCCGGCTGCAACCCGATCGCCACCGCGCTGCACGACGGAAGCGACACCATCGTCCCGGTCAAGCCGACAGGCATCGCCAAGTCGCTGAACATCGGCGACCCGGCCGCCGGGGTGTACGCGCTGGAGGCGGTCCGCCGCACCGGCGGCTGGATGGAGTACGCCGACGACGAGGAGATCCGCGCCGGCATCCGACTGTTGGCCCGGACCACGGGCGTGTTCGCCGAGACCGCGGGCGGCGTGACGGTGGCGGTGCTGCGCAAGCTTGTGGAGTCCGGCAAGCTCGACCCCACGGCTGAGACGGTGGTCTTCAACACCGGCGAGGGCCTGAAGACCCTCGACGCGGTGGCTGCCGCCGCCGGCCCGACCCACCGCATCAAGCCCAGCCTCCGCGCCGCCCGCGACGCCGGCCTCCTCTCCTGACCTCCTGACCCGTCCGGCAAGGCGTTGACCAAGGAGTTCGTGTCAGCGGCAGTGGCCGTTCCGGACGCGAACTCCTTGGTCAACTTGCCGCAGCGGGTGACGGGGGATGTGCGGGGAGTGGCAGAAAGCCGCCCCCGAGGACTTGACGGCAGGAACCGGACGGCGCAAGATGCTCGGTGCGGGAGGGCATCCGCCGGAGACTTTTCGAAGTTTTGCGACCCAACGCCGGAGGCGTTGTGCGGACGTCCCTCCCGACCAACCTCGGACAGGGCCAGCGGAAAACCGCTGGCCCTGTCGCCGTTTCCCGCCCCAGGCAGTTGTGACACGCCCCTACTGATCTGGTGCCTTCCTGTTGCATGATGGCGGGCATGACGGAGACCCCGCACCCCCTGTACGACAGGCACGCCGAAACCCTCGACCGGGCGCTGACCGCGATCACGGAGCGCGGGTACTGGTCCGCCTATCCCGAGTCGCCCAGCCCCCGGGTGTACGGGGAGACCGCAGCCGCCGACGGCAAGGCCGCCTTCGAGGCGTACCTGGGTGGCGACTTCCCGCTCGACCAGGCCGGTGACGGCACCACGGTCGCCACCGAGGCCAGCCCGTTCGGGGTGACGCTTGACGTGCGCTACCCGCACACCGGCGCCGACGAGCTGGTGGCCGCCGCCACCGCCGCGCTGCCGGCCTGGCGCGACGCCGGCCCGGCGGCCCGGGCCGGGGTCTGCCTGGAGATCCTCAACCGCCTCCACAAGAACATCTTCGAGCTGGCCAACGCGGTGCAGTTCACAAGCGGCCAGGCGTTCGTGATGGCGTTCCAGGCCGGTGGCGCGCACGCGCTGGACCGCGCCCTGGAGGCGGTCGCCTACGCGTACGCGGAGATGACCCGCCACCCGGGGACGGCCGGCTGGGAGAAGGCCGCCGGCAAGGGCGACCCGCTGCGGATGACCAAGACGTTCCACGTGGTGCCGCGCGGGGTGGCGCTTGTCATCGGCTGCAACACGTTCCCGACCTGGAACTCGTATCCCGGGTTGTTCGCCTCGCTCGTCACCGGCAACCCGGTCGTGGTGAAGCCGCACCCGCGTGCCGTGCTGCCGCTGGCGATCACCGTGAGGTACGCCCGGCAGGTGCTCGCCGAGGCCGGCTTCGACCCGAACCTGGTGCAGCTCGCCCCCGAGGCCGCAGGCGAGAAGCTCGCCTCGACGCTTGCCCTGCACCCCGCCGTCAAGATTGTCGACTTCACCGGCTCCACCGAGTACGGCGACTGGCTGGAGGCGAACGCCCGGCAGGCCGCCGTCTACACCGAGAAGGCCGGCCTGAACACGGTGGTGATCGACTCCACCGACGACTTCGCCGGGCTCTGCCGCAACCTCGGCTTCACGCTCACGCTCTACAGCGGTCAGATGTGCACCACCTCGCAGAACCTGCTGATCCCGCGCGACGGCATCGACACCGACCAGGGGCACCGGAGCTTCGACGAGGTGGCCGCCGGTATCGCCGGCGCGGTCGCCAAGCTGACCGCAGACCCGGCCCGGGGCGTCGAGCTGACCGGCGCGATCGTCAACGACGGCGTGCTGGAGCGGCTGGACGAGATCGCCAAGGTCGGCGAGCCGGTGCTGGAGTCCCGGACCGTCGAGCACCCGTCCTTCCCGGGCGCCGTGGTGCGTACGCCGACAGTCGTCAAGCTGGACGCCGGCGACACCGCGACCTACGGGCGGGAGTGGTTCGGGCCGATCTCGTTCGCCATCGCGACCGCCTCGACCGAGCACAGCCTGCGCATCCTGCGCGAGACGGTGGGGGAGAAGGGCGCGCTGACCGCGGCCGTCTACTCCACCGACGAGGCGGTGCTGGACGCGGCCGAGGCGGCGGCTGTCGACGCCGGGGTGCACCTGTCCTGCAACCTGACCGGCGGCGTCTTCGTCAACCAGTCGGCGGCGTTCTCCGACTTCCACGGCTCGGGCGCGAACCCGGCGGCGAACTCCGCCCTGACTGACGGCGCATACGTGGCAAACCGCTTCCGCGTGGTCCAATCCCGCCGCCACGCATGAAAGGCGGGGCCCCTTCTTAACGCATTTGGTAGAGGAGGGGCCCCCGCTTAACACACTCAGGCCGGGCGGCGCATCTGGAGTTCGTGCAGGGCGGGGATGCGCGGGTGCGGGACGCGTACCCCGGTGTCGGTGAAGCCCAGCTTCTGGTAGGCCCGGCAGGCGCGGTCGTTGCCGACCACCACCTCCATCATCAGCTCCGGCCGGCCGCACGCCCGGGACCAGGCGGCCACCTCGTCCACGAGCGCGGCGAGCAGCCCGCTCCCACGCCGTGCCGGGGTCACGTAGACCGCGTAGACGAGCGTCAGGCCCGGCTCGTCCGGCGCGGCCGTGCCGCCGGCGTGACCGACCAGGCGGCCACCCGGGTCGGCGACGAACTGGGCGGTGTGGTCGCCCCGGGAGACCGCCGCGACCCGGGCGGCGAAGTCCGCGTGCGGCCGGGCGGCGGCCTCGGCGACGGTTTCCAGGAAGGCCAGCGGGGCGTCGGCAAGCATCTCCAGCCGGAGCGCCCGCATCCGGGCGGCGTCCTCCGGGCGAATCCGGCGGACCGTGGTCGGGGCGGGCGCGCTGGTCATGCCGCATACATACCGGACCGGTCCGGTGGCGGCGCCGCCGGGTGCCCGACCCGGCCCGGAATGCGCCCGATTTGTGGTCGTGCGCGGTCGTCACGCCTGGTGTAGCGTGCGATTTCGGTCACCGATTCAGCGGCCGTCGCCGATCGCCGAAACCGGTGGGCCGCCGGTGCCGGTCCGCCGGTCTCCGGGTCTTGGGACGCCGCGCAGAGTGAGGAAGTGCACCGTGGCACAGGGCACCGTGAAGTGGTTCAACGCCGAAAAGGGCTACGGCTTCATCGCCGTCGACGGCGGCCAGGACGTCTTCGTCCACTTCTCCGCGATCGAGATGGACGGCTACAAGGCGCTTGAGGACGGCCAGCGGGTCGAGTTCGAGATCGCCCAGGGCCAGAAGGGTCCGCAGGCCGAGCGCGTCCACGTCATCTGATCATCGTCGGTCGCCGCGCGCGGCCGAGCCACCCCGGCCGGGGCTGCGCTGCGGCCCCGCACCGTGGAAGATCATGAGCCGTTCCAGCCGTCGCTGAGGAGGGCCCATGTCCGAGCTGCCCCCGTCGGGTGCCCCCGAACCGGTGCCCCCGGTCGACCCGACCCGGCCCCCGCCGCCGCCCGCCGACCCGTGGGCCGACCCGGCCCCCGCCGGCCAGCCCGGCTCAGACCCGGCCGTTCCACACCAGCCCGGGTACGACCCGCCCCCGGGCTCCGCTCCGGACGGCACCCCACCCGGTCGGCCCGCCCCGCAGGGCACCCCACCCGGTTGGCCCGCGCCGCAGGGCAGCCCGCCCGGTTGGCTCGCCCCCCAGGGCGCTCCGCCGGGCTGGCCCGCGCCGGACTCCGCTCCGCCCGGGTGGCACTGGCCGGCGGCCGGCGCGCCCGGGGCGGCGTACCCCGGTCACCCGATGCCCGGCGCGGCGTATCCGGCGTCGCCGATGCCCGGCGGCCATCCCGGCTGGTTTCCGGGTATCGACCCGCAGGACCCGCTTGTCACCCCGCCGCACGCGGGCGTGGGGGGTTGGTTCGCGCGGTGTGCCGGCGCGGTCCGGCGCGGCTGGCCGCAACTGGTGCCGATCATGCTGCTCACCCAGGGTGTCCCGGCGGCGGTGATCTCCGTCGTCTCGCTGTTCCTTGTCCCCACCGACGAGATGGCGACCGGCCCGGACGGCGCGCCGGTGCTCCCGGACGGCTACCTGGAGCAGACGCTCGCGTTCTACGGTGTGGTGCTGCTGGCCGCCCTGGTCTTCGGCCCGCTCCAGGCTGTCGGCTGGGCCGCCGGCACCTGGGTGGTCGCCCGGCAGGCGGCCGGTGGGCCGGCGGGCCTGGGCGGCGCGCTCCGGTACGGGATGCGCCGCGCGCTCGGTCTCTGGGGTTGGACGATCGTTGCGTCGCTGCTGATCACGGCCGGCGCCTGCTTCTGCCTGCTGCCAGGCGTCTACGCCGGTTTCGCGGTCGCCCTGTTCGGGCCGGTCTACCTGTTCGAGCGGCAGGATCCGATCGGGCGGTCCTGGCGGATGTTCCACCGGAGCTTCGGCATGGTGCTGGGCCGGGTGGCGCTCGTGGCGTGCGCGCTGCTCGCGGCGGCCGTGCTGGACATCGTGGTGGGCGCGGTGAGCGGCGCGGTGTTCGGCGCCGATCCGACGACCGCGCTCGGCACCACGGTCGGGGCGGTGGCGCTGGCCGTGGTGGGCGCCGCGCTCGCCGCGCCGGCCTACCTGGCCCAGCTCGTCGGACTGGTCGTCGCGTACGCCGAGCAGCGGGCGCAGGAAGGCCCGGTGAACGCGGCCCGGCTGGCGGCGGAACTCGGCTGACCGGCGCTGTCGTGCTTGCACTCGGCTAGGGAGAGTGCTAAACAAGTCATTGGCACTCGCGTACGGTGAGTGCCAATGGTCGGGGCGGTAGGGCCACGGCCGCACCGGTGTCCCAGGGGCGCCGGAGTGGCACGGGGCCGGTCGTCGCGGGCTGTCCGGCCCGACCGAGGAGGACGTCGTCGTCGCCAGGTGGCGACGTCCCCAAGGTGCGTACACCAGACGGCCCATCCGGGCATCCGGGTGGACCGTGAGTGTCCAGGAGGACAACGCCGTATGGCCAAGATGATCGCGTTCGACGAAGAGGCGCGCCGCGGCCTCGAGCGGGGCATGAACCAGCTCGCCGACGCCGTGAAGGTGACGCTCGGCCCGAGGGGCCGCAACGTCGTGCTCGAGAAGAAGTGGGGTGCCCCCACCATCACCAACGATGGTGTGAGCATCGCCAAGGAGATCGAGCTCGAGGACCCGTACGAGAAGATCGGCGCCGAGCTGGTCAAGGAGGTCGCGAAGAAGACCGACGACGTTGCCGGTGACGGCACGACGACGGCGACCGTCCTGGCCCAGGCCCTCGTCCGTGAGGGCCTGCGCAACGTGGCTGCCGGCGCCAACCCGATGGCCCTGAAGCGGGGCATCGAGGCCGCCGTCTCCAGCGTCTCGGAGGAGCTGCTCAAGCTCGCCAAGGACGTGGAGACCAAGGAGCAGATCGCCTCCACCGCCTCCATCTCCGCCGGTGACAGCACCGTCGGTGAGATCATCGCCGAGGCGATGGACAAGGTGGGCAAGGAAGGCGTCATCACCGTCGAGGAGAGCAACACCTTCGGCCTGGAGCTTGAGCTCACCGAGGGCATGCGCTTCGACAAGGGCTACATCTCCGCCTACTTCATGACCGACCCGGAGCGTATGGAGGCCGTCTTCGACGACCCCTACATCCTGATCGTCAACAGCAAGATCTCGTCGGTGAAGGACCTGCTCCCGATCCTGGAGAAGGTCATGCAGTCGGGCAAGCCGCTGCTGATCATCGCCGAGGACCTGGAGGGCGAGGCCCTGGCCACCCTGGTGGTCAACAAGGTCCGGGGCACCTTCAAGTCGGTCGCCGTCAAGGCGCCGGGCTTCGGTGACCGCCGCAAGGCCATGCTCGGTGACATCGCCATCCTCACCGGTGGCCAGGTCATCAGCGAGGAGGTCGGCCTCAAGCTGGACGCCGTCAACCTCGACATGCTGGGCCACGCCCGCAAGGTCGTGGTGACCAAGGACGAGACCACCATCGTCGACGGCGCCGGTGACGCCGACCAGATCCAGGGTCGGGTCAACCAGATCCGGGCCGAGATCGACAAGAGCGACTCCGACTACGACCGGGAGAAGCTGCAGGAGCGCCTGGCCAAGCTGGCCGGCGGTGTTGCGGTGATCAAGGTCGGCGCGGCCACCGAGGTCGAGCTGAAGGAGCGCAAGCACCGCATCGAGGACGCCGTCCGCAACGCGAAGGCCGCCGTCGAGGAGGGCATCGTCCCGGGTGGTGGCGTCGCGCTGGTGCAGGCCGGCAAGACCGCCTTCGACAAGCTGGACCTTTCCGGCGACGAGGCGACCGGCGCGCAGATCGTCAAGATCGCGCTGGACGCCCCGCTGCGGCAGATCGCCGTCAACGCCGGCCTCGAGGGTGGCGTCGTCGTCGAGCGGGTTCGCAACCTCGACTCGGGTCACGGCCTCAACGCCGCGTCCGGCGAGTACGTGGACCTGCTGGCCGCGGGCATCATCGACCCGGCCAAGGTGACCCGTTCCGCGCTGCAGAACGCCGCCTCGATCGCCGCGCTGTTCCTCACCACCGAGGCCGTCGTGGCGGACAAGCCGGAGAAGACCCCGGCCGCCCCGGCTGGCCCGGGTGGCGGGGAGATGGACTTCTGAGTCCAGCTCCACAAGTACGCCGAGAAGGGGGCGGGCCGCGTCAGCGGTCCGCCCCCTTCCGCGTGCGCGCTCAGGTGGGCAGCGGCCGTTGGTTGCGTCGCTTGTGCGCCCGGTCGTAGGGCGGCAGCAGCCGCCTCGGCTCGTCCACCGGCTGCCGCGACTCCTCCGCGGCCGGCTGGTCGGCGGCGGCCTGCTCGGCGTCGCCGAGGTCGAGCCGATCGGCGACCCGCTCGCCGGTCGGGGCCGGGTCGTCGGTCCGTTCGTCATCAGTGGTCATGCGCCGCCTCCTCTGCTCCTCGACGGTAGGGGCCGATCGATCACCACGGCGGACGAACGGCGTTATGCCCCATTTCGGGCGGCCCGCACCGCCGCGTACGCGTCGACCAGGCCGGCGCCGACCGTGTCCCGGGTGCCGCCGCACGTCCCGCCGGCCGGCACCGTGGCCGGGGTGGCGGTCTCGGCGAGGATCCGCCGGGTCCGGTCCAGGTCCCCGATCAGCGCCGGGTTCGCCGACCACATCAGCGCCACCACGCCCGCCACCTGCGGCGTCGCCATCGAGGTGCCGTCCAGGGTGGCGTACCCGCCGCCCGGGAACGCCGACGGCACGGCCGCGCCGGGCGCCACCAGGTCGGGTTTCGCGACGCCTCCGGTCGGGCCCCGGCTGGAGAACTCGGTGAGCCGGCGGGAGCGGTCGACCGCGCCGACCGTGAGCACGTCCGGGTACGGCGCCGGCGGGTCGTTGAGCGAACCGCAGGACGGTCCCTCGTTGCCGGCGGCGGCCACCACCAGGATGCCGGCGGCGGCAAGCGCGGCGGTCGCCGGACGCAGCGCACCCGCGTCGCACCCCTCAAACGGCGGGCAGCCCCACGAGTTGGTGAGCACGTCCGGCGCGCGTTGCGGCCGGCCGTCGGTGAGCGGGTCACCTCCCGGCGGGAACGGGGCCAGCATGAACTGGAGACAGTCGAGATAGCGGGCCGGGTTACCGAGGTTGCGGTCCAGGTTGACGCAGCCGACCCAGCTCGCCCCCGGGGCCACCCCGATCCCGCCGCGACCCACTGCGCTGCCGAGCGTGTGGGTGCCGTGGCCGCCCCGGTCGGCCGGCGCGCGGCGGTGCTCCCACGGGTCGTACCAGGAGTCGTCGCCGCCCCGGAAACCGGCGGCAAGCGCCGGGTGTCCACCGTCCACGCCGGAGTCCGAGCTGCCCACCACCACGCCGGCGCCGGTGACGCCAAGCTCCGACCAGACCCGGTCCGCGCCGATCAGCGACACGTTCCAGGTCGGGCCGGTCGGCGCCGGGCTGTCCCCGCGGGCCGGCGGCGGCGCCGCGGGAAGCGGGCGCAGACGCTGGTCGACGAGGACCCGGGCCACCTCGGGGCGGCCGGAGAGCCAGGCCCGTACCGCCGGGCCGCCGTCCGTCTCGATCGCGTTGACCAGGTAGTAGGGCGTCGGGTCGAGACGCAACCTGGTGAGCGTGCGGCGCAGGTCGCCCTGGGTGCGCTCGGCGGTCGCCACCAACCGCCGGTAGACCTCGGCGGCCCGGGCGTCCCGGCCGGCCCGACCGGGCACGCCGGCCGGCAGGCCGCTCAGGTCGGCCTGCTCCCGCAGCACCACGAACAGCCGCTCGCCGTACAGCCCCGGCTGGCCGGGCACCACGTACACCACGGCCACGGCGGCCAGCAGGGCCCCGGCGGCAAGCGCGGCGACGCCCCGGCGGGGAGCGCGGGCGTGGGGGCGGGCGAGCAGCACGCCGTACCCGACGGCGAGCAGGACCGCGACGGCGAACGCGGCGCCGGTGCCGACCGCGACCCAGAACGGCACGTCGCGGCCGGTGGCCAGCAGCAGGCTGATCTCCTCCGGGTCGGTGAACGCCAGCGGCCCGGCCACCGCCAGGCCGACAAGCCACCGCACCGGGGCCGGCCCGGCCGCGCGGCCGGCATGCCGGGCCGCGGCCTCCAGCGCACCGAGGACGAAGCCGAGCGGCGGCAACAGGACCAGGCCCGGCAACTGGGCGCCGGACTGCCCGGCGCCGGCCGCCAGCAGCGCCAGTGTGACCCCGGCGACCAGGCCGCCGACAAGCACCAGCCGGGCCGGCCGCAGGGTGGTCCCGCCGGCGAGCCCGGCCCAGAACCCGGGGCCGAGCAGCACCCCGGCCAGCACGCCGAGCGCGGCGGCGGCAAGCGCGGCGAGCAGCGTCTCCAGCGCCCCGCCCAGCGCGCCCACCCAGATCCAGGGCAGCAGCGCCGCCAGCCCGGCGGCGATCGCCAGCAGCGACACGGCGGCGTCACCGCCCGGCGGAACCGCCGGGACGGCCGGCCGGCGGCGGGCGACCAGGCCGACCGCGAGCGCGAGCAGCGCGGCGGTCACCGCCAGCGCGGCCAGGTACGCCTCGTGGTGCACCGGCGGCAGCGCCCGCAGCAGCGTCGCCGCGCCGAGCGCGACCGCGCCGCCGGTCCACGCCCGCCCGGTCGCCCGCACCGCCGGGGAGCGGGGCGCCAACGCCAGCGCCAGCGCGGGCCCGCCGACAAGCAGCATGGTGACCACCGCCACCACCGGCCAGCTCACCACCGCCCGGTCCATCCCGAGGGCCAGCATCACCTGGTCGACGAGCCAGCCGGTGACCTGGCCGGGCACGGTGACAAGCACCGCCCAGACGCCTGTCGCCACCGCCGCCACGACCGGCCACGGCCCGGTCCCGCGCGGCGGTGGCAGGGGTACGGGAGCAGCGGGCGGCCCGGTCAGCATGGTCATCACGGTACGGCCGGGACGTGTCGTCGTAGCGCGGGGACGGCTACCGTGGACGGGTGCGTGACCCCAACGTCTTCCGATCCGTGGCCGGCCAGCTCTCCGCCGAGCGCCGCGCCGACGACCTGCGCCGGCTGCGCGCCGAGCGGTTCGACGTGCTGATCATCGGTGGTGGGGTGACCGGGGCGGGCGCCGCGCTCGACGCCGCGTCCCGGGGGCTCAAGGTCGCCCTGGTGGAGGCGCGGGACTACGCCGCCGGCACGTCCAGCCGATCCAGCAAGCTGATCCACGGTGGCCTGCGCTACCTGGAGCAGTTGGAGTTCCACCTGGTCCACGAGGCGCTCACCGAACGCGGCCTGCTCGCCACCCGGCTCGCCCCGCACCTGGTCCGCCCGGTGCCGATCCTGGTGCCGCTGCCCACCTCCGGCGGCGTCCGTGACCTGCCCGGGCGTGTCGTCCGCCGCTCCTACTACGGCCTCGGCGTGGCCGCGTACGACGCGTTCGCCGGGTTGTTCGGCGGCGGGCGCGGCATGCCGATGCACAGGCACCTGACCCGCGAGGGCGCACGCCGGGTCTTCCCGAGCCTGCGGCCGGACGCGCTCGCCGGCGCGATCCGCTACTACGACGGCCAGGTCGACGACGCCCGCCTGGTGGTGACGCTGGCCCGCACGGCGGCCAGCCTCGGCGCGACAGTGGTCAACAGCGCCCGGGCGGTCGGCCTGATCCGCCAGGCCCGCGAGGTGACAGGCGTGCGGGTCCGCGACCTGGAGGCGCCGGCCGGCTCGCCGGACGCCGAGTTCGAGGTACGCGCGCGCACCGTGATCGCCGCGACCGGGGTGTGGAGCGACGACATGTCGCGGATGCTCAACGACGTCGGGCTGCGCCCCGGCCTGCGGGTACGGGCCTCGAAGGGCGTACACCTCGTGGTGCCCCGGTCGGCGATCGTCGGCGAGACCGGGCTGATCCTGCGCACCCCGACGAGCGTGCTCTTCGTCATCCCGTGGGGCGGCCACTGGATCATCGGCACCACCGACACCGACTGGCAGCTCGACCGGTCCCACCCGGCCGCCACCGCGCGCGACATCGACTACCTGCTCGATCAGGTCAACACCGTGCTGGACCGGCCGCTCACCACCGCCGACATCGAGGGCGTCTACGCCGGGCTGCGCCCGCTGCTCTCCGGCGAGGCGGACTCCACCTCCAAGCTCTCCCGGGAGCACGCCGTGGTCGAGCCGATGCTCGGCCTGCTGCTGGTGGCGGGCGGGAAATACACGACGTACCGGGTGATGGCCTCCGACGTGGTCGACCACGCGGCGCGCCGCCTCGGCCGGACCCGCCCGTCGCGCACCGCCGACCTGCCGCTGCTCGGCGCCGACGGCTACGCCGCCATGTGGCGGGACCGGGCCGACCTGGCCCGCCGGCACGGGGTGCCGGTCGGGGTGGTCGAGCACCTGCTGGAGCGCTACGGCAACCTCACCCTCGACGTGCTCGCCCTGGTCGACGCCGACCCGCTGCTCGGTTCGCCGCTCGCCGGCGCGCCGGAATACCTCGCCGCCGAGGTGACGTACGCGGCCCGGGCCGAAGGCGCCTTGCACGTCGAGGACGTGCTCACCCGGCGTACCCGGATCTCCATCGAGACCAGCCACCGCGGCCTGGAGTCGGCGGAGCACGCCGCGGAGCTGATGGGCGCGGTGCTCGGCTGGGACGCGGCGACCCGGGCCCGGGAGGTGGCCCACTACCGGGCGCGGGTGGAGGCCGAGCGGGAGTCGCAGCTCATGCCGGACGACATCGCGGCCGACGCGGCGCGACTCGGCGCACCAGACGTGCGTGGCTTCGCCGCCGACCGGGCCAGCTCACCCCGCTGAGAAAACCGGACCGCACGGACTGATCAGTAGGGTAGTGCGCCCTACCTACGGAAGTGTAGGTTTCCCGCGTGGTTCGCCCATCCTGGACGCGCGTCTCCGCCCTGTCCGCCGGCGTGCTGCTGGTGACCGCCGTGACCGGCTGCTCGCTCCTCGGCCGTTCGGGGAGCGCCAGCGACCCCGACCAGCAGGGCTCGGCCACACCGACACCGGCCGGGAGGCGCGTCAGCCTGGTGCAGCGGCTCGGCGGTGACGGCCCGGTCCGCACGCTCGACGTCGAACCGACCGGCCGGTGGCAGTGCCGCGACTGCGCCGGCGACGGCGTCGACGCGACAGGCGCGCTGAACCCCGAGCAGACGTCCCGGTTGCAGAAGATGCTCGACGACCCGGCGCTGGCCGGGGAGACCGACGAGGTCCGGCGTTACCGGCAGCTCTGCATCGGCGCGCTGACCTCGACGCTGCTCATCCCGCCGGGGCTGACCATCACCATCCAGGACTGCCCCGGCGAGCCGGAGCCGCCGGTGGCGTACGAGGTGTTGCTGCTGCTCACCCAGGCCACGCCGGCGCAGGACAAGGGCTGAGTCAGACCACCTTGCCGGGGTTGAGCAGACCGGCCGGGTCCAGCGCCGCCTTGATCGCCTGGTGCACCCGGACGCCCACCGGGCCGATCTCCCGGGCCAGCCAGTCCCGCTTGAGCAGCCCGACGCCGTGTTCGCCGGTGCAGGTGCCACCCAGCTCCAGGCCGAGCCGCATGATCTCGTCGAAGGCCCGCCGGCCCCGGTCCACGCTCGCCGGGTCGGCCCGGTCGACCACGATGTTGGGGTGCATGTTGCCGTCGCCGGCGTGCCCGACCACGCCGATCGGCACGTCGCACTCCTCGGCGATCCGGGCCACCCCGTCGAGCAGTTCGGCCAGCCGGCCGCGCGGCACCGCCACGTCGTCGATGACCAGGCCGCCGTTGCCGCCGGGGAAGGCAACCGCGGCGAACCGTTCCATCGCCGGGTGGGCCAGCCGCCGGGCCTGGAGCAGGGCGGCGGCCTCGGTCGCGTCGGTGGCCACGTAGACCTCGTCGGCGCCGGCCGCGCGGCACACCTCGGCGATCCGGTCCAGGTCGCCGGACGCCCGATCGCCGGTGTCCACCGCCGCCAGCAGCAGCGCCTCCGCGTCCGTGCGCAGACCCATCGGCCGGTACGCCTCGATGGCCCGCAGGTGGGTCCGGTCCAGCAGCTCCAACAGGCTCGGGGTGAGCCCCCGCTCGGCGATCCCGGCCACCGCGCCGCCGGCCGCCGCCGTGGTCGGGAAGACCGCCACCAGGGTCAGCGACGCCTCGGGCGCCGGGCGCAGCGCCACGGTCACCTCGGTGATCACGCCGAGCGTGCCCTCCGACCCGACGAACAGCCGGGTCAGGTCGTAGCCGGCGACGCCCTTGGCGGTGCGCCGACCGGTGCGCAGCACCTCACCGGAGGCGAGCACCACCTCCAGGCCGAGCACATACTCGCCTGTCACGCCGTACTTCACGCAGCACATGCCACCGGCGTTGGTGGCCACGTTGCCGCCGACCGTGGACGACTCCCACGAGCCGGGGTCCGGCGGATACCACAGCCCGTGCTCCCGCAGCGCCCCGGCCAGCGCCGCGTTGACCACGCCGGGCTGCACCACGGCGATCCGGCCGACCGGGTCGACCTCCCGGATCCGGTCCATCGCCACGGTGCTCAGCACCATCGCGCCGGCCACCGCGTTCGCCGCGCCGGCCAGCCCGGTCCGCGCGCCCTGCGGCACCACTGGTACGCCGTGCCGGCCGGCCGCGCGCACCGCCGCCACCACCTGCCCGGTGTCCCGAGGGCGGACCACCACAAGCGGGGTGCCCGAGGCGCACAGGTCGGCCTCGTCCCGCTCGTGGACGGCCAGCAGGTCCGGGTCGGTCAGCACGGCGGACCCGCCGAGCGCGGCCCGTAGTTCGTCGAGGAGGGGATGGGCGACCATGCCGGGAAGGCTACCGGCGTACCGTTGCGCCGTGCTCTTCCTGGACCCGCCCGCGGTGCCCTGGCGCGGCCGGCTCTGGTCGCACCTGATCAGCGACGTGTCCTACACGGAGCTGCACGCCTTCGCCGAGATGCTCGGCGCGCCCCGGCGCGGCTTCGACCGGGACCACTACGACCTGCCCGCCGAGCGGTTCCGGACGGCGATCTGGCTGGGCGCGACAGCGGTCCCCTCGCGGGAGATCGTCCGGCTGCTGCGCGCCGCCGGGCTGCGCCGCCCGAAGCACGTCTCCGCCCCGGCCACTCGGGTGCCCGGCCAGCCGGCCTCAGGTCAGGGTGCACAGCTCGCGGTCCAGGTTGGCGCGGGCAGCCGCCTCCCAGCGGGCGTGCGGCTCGGGTAGGCGGTAGAGCGCCGGCAGGGCGAGCAGGTGCCGCAGCACATCGGCCCGGCCGGCCCGGAAGTCCGGCTCCGGCACGTGGGCGTACTCGCGACGGATCGCCACGGCGTACCTGTCGTAGTCGGCCGGCGCGGCGGCCAGCACTGCCAGGTCGGCGTCGCAGAGCAGGGCCCCGTCCGGGTCGTCCGGCCCGACCTCGTGGCCGGCGGTGAGCAGCACCAGGCGGCGTACCCCGGTCACCGTCGCGGCCGGCACCCCGGCGGCGGTGAGCAGCGATCCGGCCAGGTCGGCGCTGGCCCGCTCGTTGGCGTCGCCGCCCGCGCGCGCGTCATAGACCGCGTCGTGACACCACGCCGCCAGCCGGACCAGGTCGGGGTGGCGGGCCCGATCGGCGTACGCGTCGACCACGTTCAGCACCGTCCGCAGGTGGTCGACCGTGTGGTGGTGCCGGTGCGGCTCCCGCCAGCCGGCCAGCAGCCGCGCCCCGGCCCGATCCACGGCGGCCGGGTCGGTGGCCCCGGCCGCCCGCGCCGTCTCCCGCCACCGCGCCGTCAACTCGTCCATCCGGTGCAGTCTGCCCGACGTCGTCTCCCGGCCCGCGGTCGTCTCCCGGCCTGGCGTCGTCTCCCTGCCCGGCGTCGTCTCCCGGCCCGACTCGGCCGTCGGGGCGAGGATTCACCGGGGGTGGGACGGGTAGTACCCGCCATGGCCCGGGACCGACGACTGCCGTTCCTGCGGCGCGTGACGTCGCGCGACGGGCGCGGTGACCTCGACGGGCCGCGGATCGCCGCCGCGATGGACGAACTGCGGAGCAAGAGCAAGGCCACCCTGCACGACCGGCTGCACCGGGTCCGGACCGCGTTCGGCCTGGCGTTGCAGGCCGGGCTCGCGGCCGGCCTGGCGTACCTGGTGTCGCACCGGTTGCTGGGCAACCCGCAGCCGGTATTCGCACCCATCTCCGCGGTGGGCACGCTCGCCGCCTCGGTGGGCCAACGGTTCCGGCGTACCGTCGAGTTGATCATCGGGGTGGCGGTCGGCGTGCTCGTCGGCGACGTGCTGATCTACTTCCTCGGCACCGGCGCCTGGCAGCTCGCGCTCGTGGTGACCTCGGCGATCCTGCTGACCATCTTCGCCGGGGGGAGCGTGGCCATCGTGATCCAGGCGGCGGCCACCGCGGTGCTGATCGTGACGCTCAGCCCGTCCACCAAGAACATCGAGTTCCCGCGCTTCATCGACGCCTTCATCGGCGGCGCCCTCGCGTTGGTGGTCACCGCCGTCCTGCTCCCGCTCAACCCGCTCCGGGTGATCAACCGGGCGGCCCGGCCGGCGCTGGACCTGCTCGCCGAGCAGCTCGACATGTGCGCCCAGGCACTGCGCAACCGGGACCGGGGCACGGCCCAGCAGGCGTTGTTCCGGCTCCGGGAGAACAAGGAGGAGTTGGCCGCGCTCGGCGAGGCGATCGAAGGCGCCAAGGAGACCATCACCATCTCACCGGCGCGCTGGCACCGGCGCAGCGAGCTGACCCACTACGCGGAGGCGGCCGAGCCGATCGACCGGGCGATGCGCAACAGCGGCACGCTGATCCGCCGCTCGGTGACCATGATCGAGGACGAGGAGCCGATCCCGGAGCCGATGCCGGACGCCGTCGCCCACCTCGCCGAGTCGGTACGCCTGCTCCGGCACGAGTTCGCCGTGGGGGAGGAGCCGCAGCGGGCGCGGGAACGGGCGCTGCGCGCGGTGAGCGAGGCCGGTCGGGCGTACACGTCAGGGGTGGGCTTCTCCGGGAGCGTGGTGGTCGCCCAGGTGCGTACCGCCGCGAGCGACCTGATGGTGGCCTCCGGCGTCGACCAGGAGGAGGCGAACCGCCTGGTCCGCCAGGCGTTCGGCGTCAAGGGCCAGAGTCCCGGACCTCCCCCCGCCCAGCCCTCCCCCACCCCCGCCCCCACCGCCCCACCCATCGACTGACCCACCCCCACCCCCCGCCCCCGCCCTCCCCCTCCCCGCCGCAGGGATCGCTTCGGTGATCATGAAGCTGACGGTTGGGAGAGCGCTTCGGTAACTTCATGATCACCGGGGGCAGGGCGGGGCGCCGGGGGCAGGGCAGGGAGGGAGCGGTCAGGGGAGGGTGGAGAGGGCGGTCAGGAGGGTCTCGATCTCGTGGGGGGTGGTGCCCAGGCCCAGGCTGGCGCGTAGGGCGGTGGGGGGCAGGGTCGCGCCGGGGGTGCGGGCGGCGGCCTCGGTCAGCAGGCGGCGGGCCAGTGGGTGGGCGCAGAACAGGCCGTCCCGGACGCCGATCCGGTGCCGGGTCGCCAGGTGGGCGGCCACCTCCGCGGAGTCCCGCCCGGCGACCACGAAGCTGACGATGCCCACCCGGGGCGCCTCCGGGCCGAACGTGCGCAGCTCCACCACGCCCGGCAGCGCGGCCAGGCCGGACCGCAACCGGGCCAGCAGCGCCTGTTCCCGGGCGTGCAGCGCGTCCCGGTCCGCCGCCGCGAGGGCCGCGCACACCGCCGCCAGCGCCACCGCGCCGAGCAGGTTGGGGGTGCCGCCCTCGTGCCGGGCCGGGCCGGTCGTCCAGCGCACGTCGTGGGTGGCGGCACCGACGTGACTGGTGGCCCCGCCGCCGGGCAGGTACGGCGGGGCGGCGTCCAACCAGTCCGCCCGCCCGGCCAGCACACCCGCGCCGAACGGGGCGTACAGCTTGTGGCCGGACAGGGCCACGTAGTCCAGGTCCAGCGCGGTCACGTCGACCGGGGCGTGCGGGGCGAGCTGCGCGGCGTCCACCAGGATGCGGGCGCCGTGCCGGTGGGCCACCCGGGCCAGTTCGGCCACCGGCCAACACTCGCCTGTGACGTTGCTGGCGCCGGTCACCGCGACAAGCACCGGCAGGCCGGGCCGGGCGTCCCGGGCCAGCTCGCTGAGCGCCGCGTCGAGGGACCGGACCGCGTCTGCCGGGCTGGCCGGGACCGGGAGCCGCACCGAGCCGCGCGGCCAGGGGAGCAGGTTGGCGTGGTGCTCGCCGGCGAAGGTGACCACTGTGGTGCCGGCGGGCAGTGCCCGGGCCAGCAGGTTCACCGCGTCGGTGGTGTTCCGCGTGAAGATCACGTGGTCGTCGGGTCGCGCGCCGAGGAAGTCCGCCACGGTCTGCCGGGCCCGCTCGTAGGCGAGGGTGCAACGCCGGGACAGCGCGCCCGCGCCGCGGTGCACGCTCGCGTACCAGGGCAGCAGCTCGGCCACCGCGTCGGCCGCGGCCCGCGCGCACGGCGCGCTGGCGGCGTGGTCCAGGTTGATTTCTCCTGGTACGCCGAGCACGCCGAGCGGGTCCGGCCGGACCGGCGTGGGCAGCGTGGGCAGTGCGGGTACGAGGGTGACGGTCATGGCGGAGCCTCCCGGGCCACAGGGGACCCCGGGGTGTCGGGACGGGGTCCGCGCTTGCCCAGCGCGCGAGGTGGCGCTGGGCCCGGTCATCACCCGGGGCACCCCACCGCGAACTCGACGAGGGTTGCCGGCCAGCAAGCCGGGGCTTGACGCTGGCGCTCGTGACCTGTTCGGGAGCATAGCGGTCGTGATGCGGCCGGACCAGCGGGGCGTGGGTGGTTACGCTGACCGCATGGCCGTCACCCCGCCCGGCGGAGCACTGCCGCCGCCGTCCGCGCCGCCCGCCGCCCCGCCGCCCGGGGCGCCGACGCCGCGGATGCCCCTGCGCCGGCTCGGCTGGCGGCGTTTCCTGGTGCTGGCCGGGGTGGTGTTGCTGATCGCGGCCGGCGCCGTGTTCATGGTCTTCACGCTTGGCGAGAGCCTGGGCTCCGAGGCGCTGCTTGTCGGTGTGATCGCGGCGATCCTGCCGGTGCCGGTGCTGGTGTCCTGCTTCCTCTGGCTCGACCGCTACGAACCCGAGCCGCTGAAATACCTGGTCTTCTGCTTCGCCTGGGGCGCGTTCGTCTCCACCGCCATCTCGCTGCTCGTCAACGAGACCGGCGCGAGGCTGTTCGACGACTGGGGGCTGCCCGCCGCGTTGACAGCCGTGCTCGTCGCGCCGTTCATCGAGGAGTTGACCAAGGCGGCCGGCCCGATCCTGCTGCTGATCTTCCGGCGTCGGGAGTTCTCCGGGGTCACCGACGGATTGGTCTACTGCGGGCTCTCCGCGGTCGGCTTCGCCATGGTCGAGAACATCCTCTACCTGGGCGGATACGGCTACCGCACGGGTGTCGAGGAGTACGGGCCGGCGACCGGGGCGCAGCAGGTGATCGCGATCTTCATCGTGCGGATCCTGCTGTTCGGGTTCGCCCACCCGCTGTTCACGTCGATGACGGGCGTCGGGCTGGGTGTCGCCGCGCGTACCGCCGACCGGCGGGTGCGGATCCTCGCCCCGCTCGCCGGCCTGCTGCTGGCGATGATGCTGCACGGCACGTGGAACCTGATCCCGTCACTGGCCCAGGTCACCGGGCAGCCGGTGATCGTGCTCTACGGCTACATCGGCGTGATGGTGCCGATCTTCTTCGGCATGGTCGGCCTGGCGGTCTGGTTGCGGGCCTGGGAGGGGCGGCTCACCGAACGGACGCTTCCCGACTACGTGCGGGCCGGTTGGCTCACCCCGCCCGAGGTGGCGTCGTTGGGCAGCCTGGGCCGGCGGCACGCGGCCCGCGCCTGGGCCCGGAGGGTGGCCGGCGACGGCGGGGTGAAGGCGATGCGCGGCTACCAGTTCGCCGCGACCCGGTTGGCGTTGCTGCGGGACGGGATGCGCCGGGGGTTGGACCGTAAGCCCGCCGAGCGGGACCGGACGGCGCGGGAGGAACGGGAGCTGCTGGACGCGATCGCCGCGTACCGGTCGTTCTTCGTGGGTCGCGACCCGCAGGCCCCGGTCGGGGTCTGGGACGGGCAGCGCTACCACCTGCGTTTTCCGGACGGCTCCCGGCGGGCGGTCGAGGCGCCGGACGAGCCGGTGGTGCCGATCCCGGTGGTGCTGGCCCCGCCGCCTCCAGCGGTCTACGGCCCGCACCCGTGGCACCCGCACGGCTGAGGTCAGGCCATCAGGCCGCTGAGGAAGTCGCTGAGCCCCTGGGCGATGGCCATCAGCGCGGCGCCGATGCCCCGGAACAGCTGTGCCGCGCCGTCCGGCCGGAAGGCCATGAAAAAGATCAGGAACGCGAGCAATCCCCAGGCGAGAATCCGCTTGACGACGATCATGGTCCCTCCCCAGGGCACGCTGAGGTGCCTGGGCTTCCCGCCGGGACGCGCCGCAAACAGCCCTAGAGGTAGAGCCCGGTGGAGCCGGTCGCGGTGGTCTCCACCCGCTCCGCCGCCACCGCGTGCACGTCGCGTTCGCGAAGCAGCACGTACGCCCGGCCGTGCAGCTCGACCTCGGAGCGGTCGTCCGGGTCGAACAGCACCCGGTCCCCGGCGACGATCGAGCGCACGTGCGGCCCGACGCCGACCGCGGTGGCCCAGGCCAGCCGCTTGCCGACCGCCGCGGTCGCCGGGATGACGATGCCGGCGGTGGAGCGGCGTTCCCCCTCACCACCCTCGGTACGCACAAGCACGCGATCGTGCAGCAGGCGGATGGGCAGCCCGGCGTCGAGACTCTGGTCGGCGGTCACGCGAAGACGCTACCGCGTGCCCCCACGGGCGCTTCCGCCGTGGTTGCCGGACGGGGCGGCGGGGCAATGTGTGGCGGGACGGCCCTACGGTGGGGCGGTCCGTCGTATCCTGTCTGCCCTGTGACGTGGGTCGACCAACTTTGCGGGAGGTGCGCTTGAGCCGCTTCGAGCGGATGCGCGGACGGCTCCGCCGCGCGTACGAGTCGGGTCGTGAGGCCCGGGCCCGCGAAGCCGGTCCGGATCCGACAGCGGGGGATGCGGGCGTGGCGTCGCCCTCCTCGCCGGGTCCGGAGGCGCCGCCGGCCGCGACCGTGGTGGGCGCCGAGCCGCCGGCCGCGATGCACAACTCGACAGTCAGCCGCGACGACACCGAGGTGCCGCACGCGCTGCGGATCGCCGCCGCCTGGTGCTGGCGGCTGATCGTGATCGGGATCGTCACCTGGGCCCTGCTCAGGATCGTCGGCACGATCAGCATCGTGATCATCCCGTTGACCGTCGCGTTGCTGCTGTCGGCGTTGCTCGCCCCGGCGGTCGGCTGGCTGCTCAAGGCCCGGTTCCCCCGCTCGCTTGCGACAGGCGTGGTGCTTGTCGGCGGCCTGGCCGCGGTGGTGGGCACGCTGACGCTCGTGGTCAACGAGTTCATCCAGGGCGTGCCGGAGTTGAGCGAGAAGTCCTCCCAGGGCGTCCGGCAGATCCAGGACTGGCTCAAGACTGGGCCGCTGCACCTGTCCGACAGCCAGCTCACCCGCTACATCGACGAGGCGCAGAACTGGATCAACGGCAACACCGAGCGGTTCACAAGCGGCGCGCTCAGCACCGCCGCCACGCTCGCCGAGGTGCTCACCGGCACCGTCCTGGTGCTCTTCGCGACGTTCTTCTTCCTCCGTGACGGCAACAACATCTGGCGGTTCCTGGTCCGGCTGCTGCCGGTGGCCGCGCGGTGGAAGGTCGACGACGCTGGCCGTGCGTCCTGGGCGACGCTCGGCGCGTACGTCCGGGCCACCGTGCTCGTCGCCTTCATCGACGCCGTGGGCATCGGCATCTTCCTGGTCATCTTCGATATCCCGTTCGCGTTCCCGCTTGCGGCGCTTGTCTTCCTGGGCGCGTTCATCCCGATCGTCGGCGCGTTCCTGTCCGGCGTGGTGGCCGTGCTTGTGGCGCTCGTCGACAGCGGCCCGGGAATCGCCCTGGTGATCCTCGGCGCGGTGGTCGGCGTGCAGCAGGTCGAGGGGCACGTGCTCCAGCCGCTGATCATGGGCCGGGCGGTGGCCATCCACCCGCTCGCGGTGATCATCGGCATCGCCGCGGGCGTGGTGCTCGCCGGCATCGCCGGCGCGCTCGTCGCGGTGCCGCTGATCGCCGTGCTCAACACCGCGATCCGGCGGCTCGCCGCGCGTACCGTGCCGGACACCCCACCGGACGCGGTGGTGGTCGCCTCGCAGGCGCCCTGACCCGGCCGATCCTGCCGACGCCCGCGTCACCCCGCCCGGGGAGGCGCGGGCGTCAGCTCTTCGCGAGCCGTTCCAGCGCGCCCCGGGCCACCTCGGGCCGCGTCGTGTACCAGAACGGGGGCAGCGAGCGGCGCAGGAACGGGCCGTAGCCGCGTGCCGTCTCCAGGCGCGAGTCGAGCACCGCCACCACACCCCGGTCGCCGGTGGCCCGGATCAGCCGGCCGACGCCCTGCGCCAGCCGCACCGCGGCGATCGGCACGCTCACCGCGGCGAAACCGGAGCCGCCGCCCGCGTCCACCGCCGCCGCCCGAGCGGCGGCGAGCGGCTCGTCGGGCCGGGGGAACGGCAGCCTGTCGATCACCACGAGTTGGCAGGCGTCGCCCGGCACGTCCACCCCCTGCCAGAGCGACATCACCCCGAACAGGCAGCTCTCCCGTTCGGCGCGGAACCGGCGGACCAGCAGCGGCAGCGCCTCCTCGCCCTGGAGCAGCACGGGCAGGTCGGTCCGCGCGCGGACCAGCTCCGCCGCCTGCTGCGCGGCCCGTCGCGACGAGAAGAGCCCGAGGGTACGCCCACCGAGCGCGCCGACAAGCGCCAGCAGTTCCTCGCCGGCCGCCGTGGGCAGCCCGGAGACGCTGGGGCGGGGCAGGTGCGCGGCGACGTAGAGGATGCCCTGCCGGGCGTAGTCGAACGGCGAGCCGACGTCGAGCGACCGCCAGCCGGGGCCCTCGGTGGCCGGGACCGTGCCGATGGCCGCCCGGCTGCCCTCGGTGCTCGCCACCGGGGCCGGACCGGCACCGCGGCCGGCGGCTGCCGCGGTGGCCATCGCGGCGGCGGCAGGCGTCGGCGGGGCGGGCGGCGGCGCGTCCAACCCGAGCGCCCGGGCCACCGTGTCGAAGCGCCCACCCAGCGCCAGCGTGGCCGAGGTGGCGACCACTGTCCGTTCGTCGTAGAGGTGGGTGGCGAGCGTGCCCGCCACCGACAGCGGCGCCACCACGAGCGCCCGGCGGCTGCCGTTCTCCGGCTTCTCCACCCAGGCCACGTCGTGGTCGCCCTCTTCGAGCAGCCGCTGGGCGGTGGCGGACAGCTCGTCCAGCACGGCTTTGGCCTGCTGCTTGCGGACCGGGTCCGGGTCGTCGGCCTTCACGTCGCCGATCGCCTCCAGCGCGGCCCGGGTCGCCGAGTCGAGAAGCGTGCACGCCTCGCGCAGCGCGGGCGGCAGCCCGGCGGTGAGCCGGCCGGCCGGCGCCTCCGCCAGCCCCACCGCAAGCGCGTCACCGGCCTCGGTGAGCCGGTCGGCCAGGTCGGGGCGGAGCAGCGGCCGGGCCCGCCGGGTGGACCTGTCGATCAGCTCGGGCACCAGCTCGGCCTGGGCCGCCGAGGACACCCGGTCGGCCAGCTCGTGCGCCTCGTCCACGACGAGCAGCCGGTGCGGCGGCACGATGTGCCGCCCGGCGAGCATGTCCACGGCGAGCAGGCTGTGGTTGGTCACCACGATGTCGGCCTCCCGGGCGCGGGCCCGGGACGCCTCCGCGAAGCACTCCTGCCCGAACGGGCAGCGGCTGGCGCCGACACACTCCCGGGCCGGCATCGAGACGCCGCGCCACACCTGGTCGTCGACGCCCGGATCCAACTCGTCGCGGTCGCCGGTGGCGGTCTCCTCCGCCCAGTCGCGCAGCCGCTGCACCTGCTTGCCCAGCCGGCCCGCCTCGCCGAGCCACTTCGTGCCGCCGCCGGGCCGGGGGGTGTCGAAGAGCGCGTCGTCCGGCTCGTCCTCGACGGAGCTGTCCAACCGGGCCAGGCACAGGTAGTGGTGGCGGCCCTTGAGCACGGCGAAGGTGGGCCGGCGGCCGAGCGCCGACTCGACCGCGTCGGCCAGCCGGGGCAGGTCGTGGTCGACGAGCTGGGACTGCAACGCCAGAGTGGCGGTGGAGACCACCACCGGGCCGTCCACGGTAAGCGCGGGCGCGAGGTAGGCCAGGGACTTGCCGGTGCCGGTGCCGGCCTGCACCAGCAGGTGCTCGCCGGAGGCGATGCTGTGCTCGATCGCCTCGGCCATCTGCTGCTGGCCCGGCCGGGTCGCGCCGCCCGGCACCGCGCCCACCGCGGCGGCCAACAGGTCCCCACCGCTCGGCCGGCCGCTCCGGCGCTTCTTCGGGACGGCGGGGCCGGTGGCGGTGCGGGACGGGCTCACCGTGCGACCGTACCCGCCGGCACCGACGCCGGTCCCGCCACTCCGGCGGCGTGGCGGGACCCCGGGTCGCGTCCGGTTACCTGCCGATCGCGTGGCGTTGCCGGAATCGGTTAGGGTGCCAGGCATGCCGAGCGATGTGGTCCGCGTGATCTACCGCAAGTACGACGGCAGCGCCCACCGCGACTACCCGGCCCGCCGGCTCGCCGAGGACGACCTCGGCGTATGGCTCGGCGTGCCGGCCGGCACCGAGTCGGTCTACCACGGCCGGCCCTCGGTGGAGCAGATCCCGTTCGTCCTGCTGGTGCCCCGGCACGCCTGGTGGACGGGCATGTTCAACCCGCCGCCGCGCACAAGCGAGGTCTACTGCGACATCGCCACCCCGGCCCGCTGGGACGGCGACGAGACGGTCCACCTCGTCGACCTCGACCTGGACGTGGTGCGCCGCCGCGAGACCGGCCTCGTCGAGCTGCGCGACGAGGACGAGTTCGCCGAGCACCGGACCCGGTGGAACTACCCGGACGACCTGGTCGCCGAGGCCGAGGCGGCGGCCCGCTGGCTGCTCGGCGCGTTGGGTGACGGCAGCGAGCCGTTCGCCACGTCGTACCGGAAGTGGTTGGCCCTGGTGGTCTGAGACCGCGCTCACCAGCGCGGCGGCCAGCCGGCCTCCGGGCCCAGCGGCGGCAGCTCGCCCACCTTCTCCGGGTTGAGCTGGTTGAACACGCCGGTGATCCGTCCCTCGTGCACCGCGAACGAGGTGACCATCCGCATCGTCCGCCCGTCGGACCAGGCGAGTTCCGCCTGCCAGCCGAGCACGCCGTCGACGAGCACCGGCCGCGCCCGCACCCCGCCCCGCCGCCGGGCCTGGTCGAACAGGCCGAGGAGCAGGCGGCCGGCCGCCTCGGCGCCGACCACCGGCCGGCGGGCCGCCGGGAAGTGGCCGCCGGAGTCACCCATCGACACCACGTCCGGGGCGAGCACCTGGACCAGTTGGTCCAGCTCACCGGACTCCACCGCGGCCACGAACGCGGTGAGCACACGCCGCTGCTCGGCCAGGTCGGCGGTGTGCCGCGGCTCGTCCGGCCCGTGCACCGCCCGGCGGGCCCGGGAGGCGAGCTGCCGCGCCGCCTCCGGCGTCACGGCGAGCACCTCGGCGACGTCGCCGAACGGCACCGCGAACACGTCGTGCAGCACGAACGCCACCCGCTGCTCCGGCGTCAGCCGCTCCAGCACCACAAGCAGGGCGGTGCCGAGCTGGTCGGCCCGGACCGCCCGCTCGGCCGGGTCCGGCGCGAACCCGTCCGCCGGCGGCAGGCCGGTCACCACCGGCTCCGGCAACCACTGACCCGGGTACGCCTCGCGGCGCACCCGCGCCGACCGGAGCACGTCCAGGCAGAGCCGCGAGCAGGTGGTGGTCAGCCAGCCGCGCAGGTCCCGGACGCGGGCGCGGGCGGCCGGATCGGCGAGCGCGCCGGAGTATCGCAGCCAGGTTTCCTGCACGGCGTCCTCGGCCTCGCTGCGGCTGCCGAGCATCCGCCGCGCGACCGCCAGGAGGTGCCCCCGCTCCGCCTCGAACTCCCCCGCCAGCCCATCCACCCACCCATTCTCCCGCCCACCCCCACCCCTCCCACCCCCCACCCCCGCCCGTGTCCACCCCCCACCCCCCACCCGTGTCCGCCGCCCACCCGTTGTCCGCCGCCCACCCGATGCGGTGGCCTCCGAGATCTTGGTACGGATCCGCCCCTCCAGGGGCGTGCGCGTACCAAGATCTCCCCGCTCCCGAAATGCGGACCGCCCGCCGGCGACGGGGGCGATCATGAGGTTGGCGGTGAAGTTGATCTCCGTTGATGCCGCCAACTTCATGATCATCCCCTCTCCCGCCCCTCGGGTGAGGTGCGAGTGGTTGGTGACGCGAGCCGGGTGACCCGCCAAAGTCAGCCCAGCCCAGCCCAGCCCGGCCGGCTCGTTCCCTCTCCCGGTCGGCAAGCGCATGTATCGGGATGTAGCGGGCGCTGCGTACCCATGATCGGGGTTGTCGGGTGAGGATCGGGGGATGAGTGGGGTGGTGAGGCCCGAGGACGGGTCGATGCGGGAGTTGCTGCGGGTGGGGCCGGGAACTGTGGACCTCGAGGCGGTGGATCCCCGCTCGATGCCGGGATTGCCGAAGGCGGCCGGACGCGGGTCGGCGCGCAAGGCATGGGCCCGCGGCCAGGTCGAGCTGATCGGCGCGGAGTTGGGCCGGCAGCAGGAGATGCTGTACGCCGCCGCGCAGGTCGCCGCCGGAGCGGGCAGCGCCACGAGCGCACCCGCACAGTCCGGCGCACGGTTGGCCGGGGGCCGGCCACGCCGGGTGCTGCTGGTCCTCCAGGCCATGGACTGCGGCGGCAAGGACGGCGCGGTCAAGCGGGTGGCCGGCGCGATGAACCCGCTCGGTCTGCACATCCGCTCGTTCGGTCCGCCGACGAAGGAGGAGCTGCGGCACGACTTCCTGTGGCGGATCCGGCGGGCGCTGCCGCCCCCCGGGTACGTGGGCGTGTTCAACCGCTCGCACTACGAGGACGTGCTTATCGCCCGGGTGGAGGGCCTGGTCGACGAGGCGACCTGGCGGTCCCGCTACGAGATCATCAACGGCTTCGAGCGGGAGTTGGCCGAGGGTGCGGTCACCGTGGTCAAGGTGATGCTGCACATCTCGTACGACGAGCAGGGCGAGCGGCTGATGGAACGGCTCACCGACCCGACGAAGCACTGGAAGTACAACCCCAGCGATCTGGACACCCGGGCCCGGTGGGACGAATACCAGGCCGCGTACGCCGAGGCGTTGGAGCGGTGCGGCACGGACGCCGCGCCCTGGTTCGTGGTGCCGGCGGACCGCAAGTGGTACCGCGACTGGGCGCTCGCCCATCTGCTGAAGGAAACGTTCGACGACCTGGATCTGGGGTATCCGGCTGCCGATTTCGACGTGGAACGGGAGCGTGACCGGTTACGCGACCAGGGCGCGAAGCGCTCAGGTGAACAGCAGGTGAACGAGCGGTGAATCGGGCCTGACCAGGGGTGGGCCGGTCGATGCCCGGTTCCACCGTGTCCCTAGCATGCCCAGAGCAGGCGCCTGCTTCAGGCGACGGCCACCCTTCCACCGACACGACGAGGTCCGTGCTGTGAAGTTTTCCTTCCGTCCCACCGAGGGCGCCTTCTACGAGCTCTTCACCAGGGCCGCGCAGAACCTGGTGAAGGGGACCGACCTGCTCAACGAGCTGGGCCTGCCCGGTTCCGACGTGCAGTCGATCAGCGAGCGGCTGACCGACATCGAGCACGACAGCGACCAGATCACCCACGATCTCTACAAGAAGATCAACTCCACCTTCATCACGCCCTTCGACCGGGAGGACATCTACCGGCTGGGGTCGCTGCTCGACGACGTGATGGACCACCTGGAGGCGGTCGGCAACCTGCTCTACCTGTACGGCCTGACCAAGCTCCCGTCGCTCCCGCGCGAGCTGCACGAGCTGGTGAACGTGCTCGACCTACAGGCCAAGCTCACCGCCGAGGCGATGCCCCGGCTGAAGTCGATGAAGGATCTCGAGGACTACTGGATCGAGTGCAACCGGCTCGAGAACGACGGCGACCAGGCGTACCGGATGCTGCTCGTCCGCCTCTTCTCCGGTGAGTACGACGCGCTCACGGTGTTGAAGATGAAGGAGGTGGCCGACGAGCTGGAGGCCGCCTGCGACGCCTTCGAGCACGTCGCCAACACCGTCGAGACCATCGCGGTCAAGGAGTCCTGATCCACGTGACACCCGAACTCATCGCCGTGCTGGCGGTGATCGCGGTAGCCATGGCGTTCGACTACACGAACGGCTTCCATGACGCGGCCAACGCGATCGCCACAAGCATCTCGACCCGGGCGCTGACGCCCCGCATCGCGCTCGGCCTGGCCGCCGTCGGCAACTTCGTCGGCGCGCACTTCGGCGCCGGGGTCGCCAAGACGGTCGGCGACGGCCTGGTCACGCTCCCGACCGGGGTGCAGAGCCTCGGCGTGGTCTTCGCCGGTGTGCTCGGCGCGATCGCCTGGAACCTGATCACCTGGTACTTCGGCCTGCCCTCGTCCTCCTCGCACGCGCTCTTCGGCGGCCTGGTCGGCGCGACCCTCTTCGCCGCCGACGGCGTCGTCCAGTGGGGCAACATCGTGGAGAAGGTCCTCCTCCCGATGGTGCTCTCGCCTGTGGTCGGCCTGGTCCTCGGCTTCCTGGTGATGCTGGCGATCATGTGGCTGTTCCGGAAGGGGCAGCCGGGCAAGCTCAGCCGCGGCTTCCGCTGGGCGCAGACCGTGTCCGCCGCCGCCATGTCCGTCGGCCACGGCATGCAGGACGCCGCCAAGACCATGGGCATCATCGTGCTGGCGCTCTACACCGGCGGATTCCAGGACAGCAAGACGCACATCCCGGGCTGGGTCTTCTGGACCTCCGCGACGATGCTGGCGCTCGGCACGTACGCGGGCGGCTGGCGGATCATCCGAACCCTGGGCCGGAAGATCATCGACCTCGGCCCGGCGGAGGGCTTCGCGGCCGAGACCGTGGCCAGCGCCGTGCTCTACTTCAACGCGCTGGTGCTGAAGGCCCCGATCTCCACCACGCACACGATCACCTCGGCGATCATGGGCGTCGGCGCGACCAAGCGGCTCTCCGCGGTCCGCTGGAACGTGGCCGGCAACATCGTGATCGCCTGGATCATCACGTTCCCGGCGGCGGCGGCCATCGCCTGCCTCGCGTACCTGCTGGTCCGCCCCCTGTTTTAAGGAGGGGGCCCCGCTTAACGCTTTCGGTATAGGCGGGGGCCCTTCTTAACACCCGGGTTTTAAGAAGGGCCCCCGCCTTACTCATAGGAGACGCCGATCTGGGCCTTGATGTCGTCGATCAACGTCATCACCTCAAGCGTGGCGGCGTGCGGCACCAGCGGGCTCTCGGTCAGCCCCGCCGCCAGGCAGCGCTGCACCTCGATCGCCTCGTACTGGTAGCCGCCCCCGGTCAGGTCCGCCGGGATCGTCTCCGGCGCGGCGCCGGCCCGGTGCAGCACCACCGACCCGGGCCGGAAGAACAGCTCCGGCAGGTCGATGCGACCGGTGGTGCCGGTGATCGACGCGGTGATAGCGGTAGGGCCGACCATGCCGCAACTGAGCGTCGCCACCGCCCCGGAGTCCCAGCCCAGGACCATGCCGGTGTTCTCGTCCACCGCCTCCGGGCTCAGCTTCGCCCACGCCCGCACGTGCTGCGGCGCGCCGAGCACCAGGTGGGCCAGGCTCAACGGATAGACCCCGAGGTCGAGCAGCGCGCCGCCGCCGAGCGCAGGATTACGCATCCGGTGCTCGGGCGGGAACGGCCCGGCCGCACCGAAGTCGGCCCGGACATGGGTGACCTCACCGATCGCGCCGTCGGAGATCAGCTCCATTACCCGCAGGATCAGCGGGTTCGTCCGCATCCACATGGCCTCCATGAGGAAGAGCCCACGGGCGCGCGCCGTCTCCACCAGTTCCGTGGTGGTGGGCAGGTCAAGCGTGCAGGGCTTCTCCACGAGCACGGCCTTGCCGCCGGCCAGGCAGGCCATCGCCGCCTCGTGGTGCGCGGCGTGCGGCGTGGCCACGTAGATCGCGTCCAGGTCCGGGTCCGCGGCCAGATCGGCCCAGGAGGCGTACGCCCGCGGCACGTCGTGCTGCCGCGCGAACGCCTCGGCGCTCTCCCGGGTACGCGACCCGACCGCCACGAGTTCGGCGTCCGGCACCAGCCGCAGGTCGGCGGCGAAGCAGGCGGCGATGTGTCCGGTAGCCAGAATTCCCCAACGCGTCATGCCGGCACGTTATCCCGGCGGACTCGGCCGCCGGCAGGGCGATCCACCAAACGGGATGTCAGGCCCGGCCGGCGACCTCCGCGACGAACGCGCGCCACGACGTCGGGAAGGCAAGCGCCGGCCCGGTCGGGTTCTTCGAATCGCGTACGCCGACGACGCCGGCAAGGTTGTCGGCCACCTCGACGCAGGCCCCACCGTTGGTCGAAGAACGTGACGCCTTGCGCCACTGCGCGCCACTCAGGTCCATGTCCTCACCCATCCCTACTACCGAGCGGCGACATCAGCGATGAACGCACGCCAGGCGGTCGGCGTGAAGAGCAGCAACGGCCCGACCCGATCTTTGGAGTCCCGGACGGCGACGACCTCTCCCAGACCGTCGGCAACCTCCACACAGTTCCCGCCGCTCGATCCGCTGCGCCGGGACTTCCGCCAGATGGCGTCATTGAGATCCATGATGGTTCTGCACTTCCTTCAACAGGTCGAGGGACTGCCGACGCGGGAGGGCTTCGGTGCGGACGTTCTCCCATCGCGCCTCAAGGATATGAAGTTCATCCTGACCGTCGACGACGATGCCGCCCAGCTGATTCTCAAGGTGCCCGACCCAGCGGCCGTCCTCGCCGCGAGCCAGTGCGAAGGGACCGGACAGACCGATATGGAGGCCGGCGGTCGCCGGGATCACGTGTATGTGCACGTGCGGAAGTTCGGCCACGACGATCAGGTGAGCCACCTGTTCCGCGATGACGACCGAGAACTCTTCCCCGGCACGGTGCAGCGCGGACTCGTCGAGCACCACCACCACCTGCGGGGGAGTCTCGCTGGTCAAGATCCGATGGCGACTCATGCGCCCGCTCACCCGTTGGTCGACCTCCTCGGTCGACATGAGGTCGTTGAGTCGCATCACCACGCGGGCGTAGTTCTCTGTCTGGAGCAGACCCGGGATCAGCAACGGCTCGAAGAGACGGAGCTGCCGAGCGCCGCGCTCGGCGTCGAGCCAGGGCAGGAACCACGACGGTGCACCCAACTTCGCCACCAGCCGCTCGAAGAACCCGCCGTTGCGGAGTGCACGGTCAGTGCCCTTGACGAAGTCCATGGTGAGGGCCCGGGAGCCGCTCTCGACCGCACTCACATGCGAGGCGCTGAACCCCGCCGAGCGCCCGAATGTCTCCTGGGTCATTCCTGACATGCCTCGGGCTCGGCGGATCTCGCTCACGATGAAGTCGGCGAGGGGACTTGGCACGCCACTCATTCAGACCCTCCCAACGTGGAGATCGACTACTCAACGCCCCGCGACCACGGTTCCGGCTCGGCCAGGCCAGCCCAGCAGCCCGAACGGCCTTCCGAGAGTAACGGCGATCGCAGCAGAGTGTCACGAGGTGGCGCGGCTGGTGGAGGCGGAGCCCGGCGGTCGCGTCGCACGCGGGGGCCGCCGCCATGGTCCAGCGCCGGCGGCGGCCCCCCTGACCGCCCTACGAGGGGAGTGCAGTGCCATGCCCGACGAGAAGCCCGCACCGCCGACCAGCGCCGCGAAGGTGGTACACCATCTCGACCCGAATCGCCGGACCAACGTCGCGCCGGAAACTCGCTGGTCTCCGCGTACCCCCTCGGGGTGGCCCTCGGCGCACGTGGCGGACGGTCCGGCGTGGATCTGCGCGCGATGCGGCCACGACTGGCCGTGCCCGACGTTGCGGTCCGCGCCGACGGACGCCGCCCGCCGGGCGACGCTGATCCCGGAGTTCGCCCGGCTTGCCGTGCCGCCTCCGTTCGCGACTGCGGGGCTCGCAAACCCGGCTCACTCCTCGCGCTCACTAAGGGCGGGCCATCCGCGACCTGCGCGGCCGGGCCGACGGCCCGACGCCGCCCGAGATCGTCAAGCGCTTCCTGTGGTTCATGTCGCTGAGCGATGACGAGGCCCGGGCCGTCGCGTTGCGGCTGCGGTGAGCCGGCCGCATGTCGCCAGGCGTCCCACCTGGCGCTGCGACGCCTGCGACCGTCCGTGGCCCTGCGACGCCGCCCGCCGGGCGCTGCTTGCCGAGTATCGCGACGACCGGGCGGCGCTCGCGATCTACCTGGCCACCCTCCTGGTGGAGGCCGCCGGGCAGTGCGCCGGCCAGGATCCGGTGCGGCTCGGGGCCCGCTTCCTCGGCTGGATCCGGCCCGGCCGGGTCGCCGCGCCGGGAACTAGGCTCGGGCCATGACGATCGACGGCTTCGCCGCGCCTCCCGCCCTGGTGGAGCACGCCCGCCGGTTCCACGCCGAGGGCGGCGTGCCCGCGGTGCCCCGGGTCGCCGCCACCGTGCTGCTGCTCCGCCCGGCCGGCGACGGCTTCGAGGTCTATCTGATCCGGCGGGTGGCGGCGATGACGTTCGGCGGCATGTACGCCTTCCCCGGCGGCGGGGTGGACCGGTCCGACTCGGAGGCGCACCTCGGCTGGGCCGGTCCGACGCCGGCGACCTGGGGCGAGCGGTTCCGGCTCGACCCGGCGGACGCGCAGGCGGTGGTCTGCGCCGCCGCCCGCGAGGTCTTCGAGGAGGCGGGCGTGCTGCTGGCCGGCCCGGACCCCGGGACCGTCGTCGGTGACGTGAGCGGCGACGACTGGGAGACGGCCCGGCAGGACCTGGTGGGCCGGCGTACCGGCTTCGCCGACCTGCTGGCCGGGCGCGGGCTGACGCTCCGGTCCGACCTGCTGCTGCCCTGGACCAGGTGGATCACGCCGGAGTTCGAGCCGCGACGCTTCGACACGTACTTCTTCGTCGCCCTGCTGCCCGAGGGGCAGCGGACCCGCGACGTCTCCGGCGAGGCCGACCTCACGCTGTGGCTGCGCCCGGCGGACGCCGTGGCCCGCGCGGAGGCGGGGGAGCTGACCATGCTGCCGCCCACCATGGTCACGCTCGCCGAGGTCGCCGCCGCCGGTGACCTCGCGGGCGTGGCCCGCGCGGCGTTAAAGCGAGACCCGGGTACGCCGATCATGCCGCACCTGGAGGACCTGGACGGCGCCGAGCCGCGCTTCGTGCTCCGCTGAGCGGCCTCGCGCTCGGCGGCTCGCGCCGAGCGGGGTTGTTAGGCGGGGCCCCTTCCTATGCAGAAACCGTTAATAGGGGCCCCCTCCTAACACCTCAGCCGAAGCGGCCGGTGATGTAGTCCTCGGTCTTCTTCTGGGTGGGGTTGCTGAAGATCTTCTGCGTGTTGTCGTACTCGATCAGGCGGCCCGGGTCGCCTGTCTTCTCGATCGAGAAGAACGCGGTGCGGTCGGACACCCGCGCGGCCTGCTGCATGTTGTGCGTGACGATGATGATCGTGAACTTGTCCTTGAGCTGGAACATCAGGTCCTCGATGGCAAGCGTCGAGATCGGGTCCAGCGCCGAGCACGGCTCGTCCATCAGCACCACCTGCGGCTCGACCGCGATGGTGCGGGCGATGCAGAGCCGCTGCTGCTGACCGCCGGAGAGCCCGGCGCCGGGCTTGGCGAGCCGGTCCTTCACCTCGTCCCAGAGGTTCGCCGAGCGCAGCGCCCTCTCGGCCGCCTCCTCCAGGATCGACTTGCGCCGGACGCCGTTGAGCCGCAGCCCGGCCACCACGTTGTCGAAGATGCTCATGGTGGGGAACGGGTTCGGCCGCTGGAAGACCATGCCGATCATCCGGCGGACCGCGGTGACGTCCACGTCCCGGTCGTAGATGTCCTGCCCGTCGATGGTGAGGTTGCCCTCGACCCGGGCGCCGGGCAGCACCTCGTGCATCCGGTTGATCGACCGCAGGAAGGTCGACTTGCCGCAGCCGGACGGGCCGATCAGGGCGGTCACGGTCTTCGGCTCGACGGTCAGGTTGATGTTCTCAATCGCCTTGAAACCGCCGTAGTAGGCGGTGACGTTGGCGGCTTCGACGCGCTTGGCCATGGTGGCGGTACCTCCGGTGTTCATCGGCCGAGCTGGTTCCGACGGGCCAGCAACTTCGCCGCGACGGTCAGGATGAGGACGAGGGCGACGAGGGTCAGCGCCGCGGTCCACGCCCGTGCCGGCGAGTACTTCGACGCCTCGCCGGCCTGCTGGTAGACGAAGAGGGCAAGCGACGACTGGTTGTTCTCGAACGGGTTGAAGTTGATCGCCGCGCCGCCGCCGGCGACGAGCAGCACCGGCGCGGTCTCGCCGGCGGCCCGCGCGACGGCGAGCATGATGCCGGTGACGATGCCGGGAAGCGCGGTCGGCAGCACGACCCGCAGGATGGTCTTCCACTTCGGTACGCCGAGCGCGTACGCGCCCTCGCGCAGCGGCGCCGGCACGAGCCGGAGCATCTCCTCGGTGGAGCGGACCACGGTGGGCAGCATGAGCACGCTCAACGCCAGCGCGGCGGCGAAGCCGGAGAAACCGGGCCGGCCGTCGTTGAACACCGGCGAGACGATCAGGACCCAGAAGGCGAGCACGAACAGGCCGGTGACGATCGACGGGATGCCCGTCATCACGTCCACGAAGAAGCGGACGGTGAACGCGAACCGGCCCCGGCCGTACTCGACGATGTAGATCGCGCAGAGCACGCCGAGCGGGACGGTGATCAGGGTGGCGATGCCGACCTGCTCCAACGTGCCGATGATCGCGTGGTAGGCGCCGCCGTTGGCGTCCCGCGCCCCGATGTTGTTCATCGAGGTGCCGAAGAAGTCGCCGTCCAGCCGCTCGGAGCCCTTGCTGACGAGCGTCCAGACCACCGAGGCCAGCGGCAGCACGGCCAGCACGAAGGCGGAGTGGATCAGCGCGCTCCAGATCCGGTTGCGGGCCGAGCGGCGGCCCTCCACCGCGTGTGCCGCGGCGAAGAGACCGGCCAGGTAGAGGAGCACGCCGAGCACCACGACCAGGACCGGGCCGCCGATGTCCGCGCCGTACACGAGGCCCGCGGCGAGCAGCAGCGCCGCGACGGCGATGGCTGGCGCGGCGTACGCCGGGAGTCGCCGGGCCCGCAGCGTGGCCGGCTGGGCCGGGGGGCGGGGACGGTGGGAGGTGAGAGTGGAGGTCATGCCGCGGACTCCGTGAACTCGCGCCGCCGGTAGATGATCGCCCGCGCGGTGATGTTGACGATCAGGGTGATCGCGAAGAGCACAAGGCCGGAGGCGATGAGCGCGCCGCGGCCGGTGTCGTTCGCCTCGGCGAACCGGTTGGCGATGTTGGCGGCGATCGAGTTGCCGCCGGCTTCGAGGATGTTGAACGAGATGGCGTACGTCGAACCGAGCGTCAGCGCGAGCGCGATGGTCTCGCCGAGCGCCCGGCCGAGGCCGAGCATGACCGCGGCGATGACGCCCGGCCGTCCGTAGGGCAGGACCGCGGTGCGGATCATCTCCCAGCGGGTGGCGCCGAGCGCGAGCGCGGCCTCTTCGTTTGCGGTCGGGGTCTGCCGGAACACCTCGCGGGAGAGGGAGGTGACGATCGGCAGCACCATGATCGCCAACACCACCGAGCCCAGGAGGATCGAGCTGCCGTACGGCCCCTCGCCGAAGATCGGGATCCAGCCGAAGTAGGTGTTGAGCCAGGCGGAGAGGTCGGCGACCGGTCCGGCGAAGTAGTCGCGGCCCCAGAGGCCGAAGACCACACTGGGTACGGCGGCCAGCAGGTCGATCAGGAAGCCCAGGCTGTTGCCGAGCCGGCGCGGGGCGTAGTGCGACAGGTAGAGGGCGATGCCCAACGCGACGGGCACTGCCATGAGCAGCGCCAGCAGTGAGCTGAGGACGGTGCCGAAGGCGAGCGCGCCGATGCCGAACTTCGGCGGGTTCTCGTTCGGGAACCAGCCCTCGAAGGTCCAGAACGATTCGGTGTTGGCCCGCAGCGCCGGCACGGCCTTGGCGATCAGGAAGATCGCGATGGCCGCGATGATGACGAGCACGGTGGTGCCGGCGGCCAGGGTCAGGGCACGGAACGCGCGTTCCGCGCCGAACGCGCGGGCCCGGGGCAGGCCGCCGCCTCCGCCGAGGCCGTCGTCTCCGCCTCCGCCGAGGTCGCCGCCGGAGCGGCCAGGGTTACCGGTGGGCTCGGCCACACGCGCCGAGGCACCGGCGGGTCGCTCGTGGCTCATGGCCACGGGGGTCCCGCCGGTGCCGGCGTGCGCCGAGCGGTGAGGGGTGTCACCCATCTGCTCGCTCGCTTTGCGTTGAGAAGGTGTCGTTCAGGGCGTCAGGAGAGGCTCTTGACCGCGGCCTCGACCTTGGTGCGAACCTCGTCGGGGAGCGGGGCGTAGCCCAGTTCGACCAGCTCCTGCTGGCCCTCGGCGCTGGCGGCGTGGCCGAGCAGGCCCTTGACCAGCGGCAGCTTGTCGGCCGCGAGGCCCTTGCTGCAGACGATCTCGTAGGTAGCCAGGACGATCGGGTACGCCCCGGCTTCCTTGGTGTTGTAGTCGATCGACATCTTGAGGTCGTTGCCCTGGCCCTCGAACGTGGCCCCGGCGATGGTCTTGCCGGCCGACTCGGCGGTCAGCTCGGTGAACTCACCGTTGCCGTTCTTGACCTTGGCCATCTTCAGGCCGGAGTTCTCGGCGTACGACCACTCGACGTAGCTGATGGTGCCGTCGGTGCTCTTGACCTTGCTGGCCACGCCGTCGGACTTGGCCGCGCCGACGCCGCCCGGGGCCTTCCACACCTTCGAGTTGCTCAGGGTCCAGTCCGCCTCGGCGGTCTTGGAGAGGTATTTGGTGAAGTTGTCGGTGGTGCCCGACTCGTCGGAGCGGTGCACCGCCTGGATCGCGGCCGACGGCAGCGTGGCGTCCGGGTTGTCGGCCTTGATCGCCGCGTCGTCCCACTTGGTCACCGTGCCGGCGAAGATCTTCGCCAGCGTGGCCGGGCTGAACTGGAGGTTGTCCGCGCCGCTGACGTTGTAGACGACCGCGACCGGGCCGATCACCATCGGCAGGTTGAGGGCCTGGCCACCGGAGCACTTGGCGTCGGCCTTCGGCTGCTCCTCCTCCTTGAGGGCGGAGTCGGAACCGGCGAAGTCGGCGGTGCCGGCGATGAACGCCTGGATGCCGGCGCCGGAGCCGCTCGGCTCGTAGTTGACCGTGGTGCCCGAGCACTTCTGCTGGTACGCCTTGATCCACTCGGCCATGGCGTTCTTCTGCGCGGAGGAGCCCTGGGCGTTCAGCGTGCCGGTGGCGCAGTCCGCCGCGGCGGTGGCGCCGGCGGCCGGCTCGTTGTTGTCCGAGCCGCAGGCGCTGAGACCGAGAACAGCGGTAAGAGCGAGACAGGCGATGGCGCCGTGCCGCTGGAGCTTCACTGGAGGGGTTTCCCTTCACGTCTTTGGTCAGGTCGCCCGGGGTGCCGGGGGCCGGCACTGACCGGCTGACGTGAAAGCTAGAAGTGCCAGATGGACGGTTCGCCGGTCGGAAGTGAACGCGGGATGAACACGTCCGGCCGGTGAGATGGCCGTACGCTGAGGCGGTTCTGTCCATTTCGTGAACTCGCCACCGGGCATCGCTTTTAGGGCGATTTTCCCGGCGACGGCGGGCGCTCAGCCGAGCTGGTAGTTGACGTGCGCGGACCACCTGGCGAAGCCGAGCTTCTCGTAGAGGGCGACCGCCCGGGTGTTGCTCTCATCGACGTAGAGCATCACCCGGTCCAGCCCGCGCCGGTCGCGCAGGTGAGCCAGGCCGGCGGCGGTCAGCGCCCGGCCGAGCCCGCCGCGGTGCGCGGACGGGTCGACGCCGAGCACGTAGACCTCGCCGATCCGGGCCGACCCGGGCCGCTCGTGCACCTTGGTCCAGTGGAAGCCGAGCAGCCGGCCGGTGGCCGAGTCCACCGCGAGCAGGAAGCCGGCCGGGTCGAACCACGGCTCGGCCATCCGGACGCGCAGGTCCTCGACGGTCCACCGGCCCTGCTCGGGGTGCTCGGCGAACGCGGCGTTGTTGACCGCCAGCCAGGACTCGTCGTCGTCGCCGGGTCGGAACGCCCGCAGCTCGACGCCCTCGGGCAGGCCCGGCTCGGGCAGCGCGGCGGTCAGCGGCCGGCGTAGCTGCCAGAGCACCCGCGCCCGGGCGAAGCCCAGGTCGACGGCGAGCGCGGCGGCCGACGGGTGGTCGCCGTGCGCCCAGGCGCGCAGCGGGCCGGAGGCGGCGGCAAGCACGCCCCGGGCCAGCGCCCGGCCGGTGCCCCGCCGCCGGTAGGCCGGGTGCACCACCAGCTCCACGCCGACGCCCTCGGCGGGTGCGGTGGTGTCGAGGTGCGCGTACCCGGTCAGGGTGCCGTCGGCGGCCCGGGCGGTGAGGTGCACCGCCGGCGCCGCGGGGTCGCGCAGCCGCAGCAGCATGTGTTCGTCGAGCGGATCGGCGCCGTCGGCGTCGCCGGCCGCGCGCGCCAGCGCCAGCACGTCGGTGACCTCGGCCGGCGTCAACCGCTCGGTGGGTGCGACCCGGTCGCCCTGGACCGCCGCGTCTTCTCCGGGACCACTCGTCGGCTCGGTGCTGTTCATCCGAGTCACGGTAGCGGCCGGCGGGCCGCCCTTCCCGCCGGAGCGGGACGGCGGGCGGTGGCACCCGTCACTGGATGCCCGTGGGCAGCGGCTCCAGCACGAAGCGGCCGAGCAGCTCGGGCAGCAGCTTCTGCAACGCGGCGACCGTGCCGGAGCGGTCCCCGCCCGCGTCGTGCATGAGCACGATCGCGCCCGGCCCGGTCTGGGTGCGGACCGCCGTCTCGATGGCGGTCGCGCCCGGCGCCTTCCAGTCGGACGGGTCGACGCTCCAGTGCAGCGGCGTGAGGCCCAGGTCCGTGCAGGCCGACACCACCGGGGCGGTCCAGGCGCCGCCGGGCTGGCGGTAGTACGCGATCCGGGCGTTCGGCGCGGCGGCCAGGATCGCGTCGTTCGTGCGTTGCAGGTCGGCCCGGATCGCTGCCCCGGTGCGCTTGCCGAGGTTGACGTCGTGCTTCCAGGAGTGGTTGCACAGGGTGTGCCCCTCGGCCTCGATCGACCGGACCAGGTCCGGGTAGTTCTCGGCGTTCTCGCCGACGACGCAGAACGTGGCCTTCACGCCGTACTGGGCGAGCAGGGCGAGCACCTGTGGCGTCCACCGGGGGTCGGGGCCGTCGTCGAAGGTCAGGGCGACCCGGGACGAGCCGGTGGTGACGTGGGCGCCGAACGGGCCGTCACCGGCGTCGGCGGGCATGGTGGGCGCGGCGTCCGGCACCGCGTCCGGGCTCGGCCGGGCGGTGTTCGGCGCGTCGGTGTCCGGCGGCTGGTCGGCGTAGCGCGTGGTGTCGCCGAAGGCGGTCGCGCCGGCGGTCGTCGGGTGTGGCTCGGGCACCAGGCTGCGGCCCAGCGCGTACGCCGAGGCCAGCAGCCCGATGAGCACCGCGGTCACGACCGCGAGCACCCGGGGCGTCGAGCCGGTCATCAGTGGTACCGGCCGTTCGCCGTTCCCCGGGTCGTCGCGCGCACCATCATCCCCCTCGATCCTGACAAATTAGGCAGTCAGGATAAGGCGGATTTATGTGGCAAATAGGGCGTATATGGAAAAGTGCCCCCGGTCGGGTGGGGTAGGGCCGGTCAGACCGGCAGCGGGGCGGGCTCCGACTCCGGCAGCGAACGCGACGACGGCACGACGAACTTGTAGCCGACCTGACGGACCGTGCCGATCATCGACTCGTATTCCGAGCCGAGCTTGGCGCGCAGCCGCCGGACGTGCACGTCGACCGTGCGGGTGCCACCGAAGTAGTCGTAGCCCCAGACCTCACGCAGCAACTGGTCCCGGGTGAACACCCGCCCCGGGTGCTGGGCGAGGAACTTCAACAGCTCGAACTCCTTGTAGGTGAGGTCGAGCGGCCGGCCCTTCAGCTTGGCGGCGTAGGTGTCCGGGTCGATGTTCAGCTCGCCGGCCCGGATCGAGCCGCCGGCGCCGGACACCGCGTTGCTCAACCGGCCGACGGCGAGCCGCAGCCGGGCCTCCACCTCGGCCGGGCCGGCCCCGGCGAGGATCACGTCGTCCACACCCCAGTCGGCGTTCAGCGCGATCAGGCCGGCCTCGGTCACCACCGCGACAAGCGGCACGCCGATCCCGGTGGCGTGCAGCATCCGGCAGGTGGCACGCGCCTCGCTCAACTCGGAACGGGCGTCCACCAGGACGGCGTCCGGCGTTGGACCGGAGACCAGCGTACGAACGTCGCGGGGTGCGGTGCGCACCGAGTGCGGCAGCAGGTCGAGCGCTGGCAGCACTGCCGACGGCTCACCCGCTCGTGCGGTCACGAGCAGCAGGAGCTCCACGATCACCTCCGTCCCGGCGGCCCTTCGGCCGCGCGCGACCAGCGGCACGCCCGGGTGGGGCGGCGCTGTGAACTTGCGTGGGTCCCGGCGTCGCTGACGGGCGGGGTAACGGGTTGAGCGTAACCGATGGTCCGGCCGTCACCTTCGCGGCTTTTCCTGTTTGCCCTTTCTGCCCCCGATCGCGGCCCAGGTTTTAACGTTGCCGAAACCGTCACCTCCGCCGGACCGCCCGGATCTGGCACGATCGGAGCGTGTTTCCCTCCACCTCACGCGACGCCGCTCGCGAACCGTGGGCCGACGACCCGCCCGCCGGGCCGTCCGGCCCCGACCGTGGCTACCCGCCCGCCCCGCGCACCGGTCCCGCCGAGGCGGAGGGGGAGCGGCCCGAGCGGAAGGGCCCACGCCGGCTCCGCAAGGGCGGCCAGGGCCGGCGTACCGACCCCGAACTGGAGGACACGCCCGAGGAGGAGATCCCGCCCGTTCCCTTCCGGCGCCCGCTGGCACTGACCGTGGCCGGCTTCGCCGCGCTGCTCGGCGTGGGCCTGGTGCTCGGGGCGCAGACCGCCGGCCCCGGGCACCGGTTGCCCTTCGCGGCCATCGTCTTCGGCGTCCAGCTCCTCTACGTGCTCGCCTGGACCATGGCCATGCGACCGCCCGCGCTGCTCGTCGTCGCGCTCGTCAGCGCCGGCACCGCGGCGATCGCCGACGTCGCCGCCGTGCAGTCCGACATCGCCGGCCTGGCCCCCCTCGGGTACGCCGCGGTGGCCGGGTTCGTGCTCGGCCTGCTCGGCCAGCTCGTCCGCCGGGTGGACCGGGTCCGGGTGACCGACTCGCTCGGCGGCACCCTGCTCATCGTGATCGGGGTGGTCGCCTTCGCCTCGCTTATCGTGCTCAGCCGGATCCCCAAGGGCACCCAGGCGATCACGGTCTGCCTCACCGCCGCCGGGGTGGCCCTGCTTGTGGCGCGGCTGACCGACGTGATCGCGCCGTGGCCGCGACTCGCCCCACAGGTGCCCCGCGGCGCCGCCGGCGTGGTGGCCGGCGCCATGCTCGGCACGCTCACCAGCGCCGTGCTCGGCAGCTACCTGGTCGGCTTCACCCCGACCAGCGCCGCGCTGGTCGGCGTGGTCACCGCGGCCACCGCCGTGCTCGCCGACCTGGCCGTGGGATACGCCGAGGCGGGCCGGCTGATGGCCGGTGAGCTGCCCACCATGTGGGTGGCCCGGCACATGCAGGGGCCGCTCGGTGGCTTCGCGCTCGCCGCGCCGGCCGCGTACGCCATGTGCGTGCTCTTCCTCTGAGCGCCCGATTGGAGAAGTCCCGCCCCGGGTAAGTACGGTTGCGCCGCGAGACGCGGTGACGGCGGCGATGACTGGAGGCGGCGTGGCAGAGGCGTACCCGGCAGAGGACCGGCCCCGTCGCCGGGGCCGGAAGGTGCTGATCGGTTTCGTCGTCCTGCTGCTGGTGCTGGCCGGGCTGCTTGTCGTGGCCGACCGGGTGGCCGCCGGGGTGGCCGAGCGGGCGATCGCCGACCAGGTGCGGCAGGAACTCGCCAAGCAGGACGCGCAGTCCGCCGCGCCCAAGGTCGAGGTGGGCGGCTTCCCGTTCCTCAACCAGGTGCTGGCCGGGAAGTACGAGCGCATCTCGATCCAGTTGACCGACGTGAAGGGCAACGTGCAGGGCGGCGCGGTCGACGTGCCGAGGCTGGACGTGGACGCCCGCGACGTGACCGCGTCGCTCGACACCATCCGGTCCGGCCGGGGCGACGTGGTGGCCGAGAGCGTCAACGGGCGGGGCACCGTCACCTACGACAGCCTGGCGAAGCTGCTGAACCGGCCCGGCCTGAAGCTGGCCGAGCGGGACGGCAGACTGGCCGTCACCGCCCCGGTGGACATCCTCGGCATCAAGCTGACCGTCAACGGCACCGCCGACCTGACCGTGGCCGACGGCAAGGTGGCCCTGCGCTTCAACGACCTCACCGCCGAAGGGCTGCCGAACGCGGCGCTGGCGCGGACGCTGCTTGCCAACTACGCCAAGAGCATCTCGATCGACGTGCCGCTGCCGGAGCTGCCGTTCCAGCTCAACCTGCGCAAGGTGGAGCCGACGCCGGAGGGCCTGGTGATCGACGCGGACGCCGCGAACGTGCCGATCAACTCGGCCGGCTGAGAACCGGCCGGTCCGACCAGGCCCGCGGCTGACTGTTCCGCACGTCTCGCATGCTGGTCGGGCCGGTGGCATATGCCGGCCCGGCTGGTAGTGTCGCTGCCCATGGGGACCCTCCTCACCAAACGGCGCGCGGTCGACCTGTGCCGCGTGGCCACCTGCCTGTGTCGCCCCGTCATCTGACGGCGGGGCTGTCTCCGGCCGCCTAGCGGCCATCGGCACCAAGGGTCCCAACCCCCCGAACGCCCGGCAGCGGCGCCGTCGCACGTACCCGTGATCCGTTCCTAGCTCTGGGTCCCGCGCGTGGTGCGACAACCACCGACTTCGATCTCCGCGCGCAGGCTCACCACCCATCCTCACCAGGGAGTGATCTGATGAGTCGCGACACCGCACTCGTCTCGGCCGAGTGGGCCGAGAAGAACCTCGACGCCCCGGGCGTCGTCTTCGTCGAGGTCGACGAGGACACCTCGGCCTACGACACCGGCCACATCGCCGGCGCGATCAAGCTCGACTGGAAGACCGACCTCCAGGACCAGGTCCGCCGCGACTTCGTCAACCAGGAGCAGTTCGCGGCGCTGCTCTCCGAGCGGGGCATCGGCAACGACGACACAGTCATCCTCTACGGCGGCAACAACAACTGGTTCGCCGCGTACGCGTACTGGTACTTCAAGCTCTACGGCCACCGTGACGTCAAGCTGCTCGACGGCGGTCGCAAGAAGTGGGAGCTGGACGCCCGTCCGCTCGTCACCGACGCGGTCCAGCGGCCGGCGACGCAGTACGTCGCGCAGGCGCCGGACACCTCGATCCGGGCGTTCCGCGACGAGGTGGTCGACGCCATCGGTGCCAAGAACCTGGTCGACGTGCGCAGCCCCGACGAGTACGCCGGCCGGCTGCTCGCCCCGGCCCACCTCCCGCAGGAGCAGGCGCAGCGGGCCGGCCACGTGCCGACCGCGATCAGCGTGCCGTGGTCCAAGGCGGCGAACGAGGACGGCACGTTCAAGTCCGACGACGAGCTGCGCAAGATCTACGCCGACGCCGGGCTGGACGACGGCCGGGAGACCATCGCCTACTGCCGGATCGGCGAGCGTTCCTCGCACACCTGGTTCGTGCTCCAGGAGCTGCTCGGGCACCAGAACGTGAAGAACTACGACGGGTCGTGGACCGAGTACGGCTCGCTCGTCGGCGTGCCGGTGGCGCTCGGCGACGAGCCCGGGGAGGCGTGACCATGGCGACCGCTCCCATCGCTCCGACCGCTGCCGGCTGCGCCGCGCCGGACCAGGCCGCGCCGCTCCCGGCCAGCCTCGACCTGGAGAAGGAAACCGTCATCACCGGCCAGGTGCTGGCCGAGTCCGGCGAGGTCGTGCCGGGGGCGTACGTCCGGCTGCTCGACTCGACGGGCGAGTTCACCGCCGAGGTGGTGACGTCCGGGGCCGGCCAGTTCCGGTTCTTCGCCGCGCCGGGCTCGTGGACGCTGCGGGCGCTCTCCCGGCACGGCAACGGCGACACCCCGGTGGCCGCCACGCGTGGCATCAACGAGGTCACCATCACCGTCAAGGCGTAAGGCGGGGCCCCCGCTTAACGCCTGCGGTATAGGCGGGGCCCCCTCTTAACACCTCCGCACCGCGCGCATCGGCTCGGGCCGGCCGCCCCGTCCAGGGGTGGCCGGCCCGAGCCGTCGTGGGCCGCCGGCTCAGGACGTGCAGCCGCCCGGATGGTCCACCCGCCGTACGCAGCGGGTCGGACGTGCCCTCCTCGGACACCGTCGTCTCACCGAGCACCAACTCCGGCAGGAACGCCAGCGAGCGGCCGATCGTGCGGGCCAACCGCCGCGCGCCAGGCAGGTCGTCGGCGGCGACGGTCAGGTGTACGACGTACCGCTCGCGGTCGGTCGCGGCGCTCACCAGTGCACCATTCGAGAACCGCGCCGGGACTGCCGGTCGGGCACACGGAACAACCTCGGCACCGATCTTCCGGATTTCGGGATGCGAGTGAATCTTGGTAGCAAAGTGCCCCTATGGGGGCCGTTTCGTACCAAGATCTAAGAGCCGGAGCGAGGCGGGTCGCGGAGGGGTGACACGATGGATCGCGTGACCGGTGCCGTCCACCCTGGGTACGCCCCGCCGACCCGTCCCGAGCAGCCCGGATCCGGCCGGCGCCGACAGCGCTGGCTGGTGGTTGCCACAGTCGTGTGGGCCGTGCTGCTCGCCGGGCTGACCTGGTGGTCGGTGCATACCGATCCGCCCACCGTGAAGGAGCAGCGCTCGCTGAGCCAGGCCGGTCCGGTGGTGGACCGGGCGATAGGTGAGCTGAGCGCCGCGATCGGGACGGCCGGCGTGCCGGCGCTCCTGCCGGACCGGCTGGACCGGGGTTGCCGGGTGACCCCGCTGGACGCCGGTGTGAGCCTGGAACGCGGCATCGAGGTGGCTACCGCCGACGCGGACACCCGCGACGTGCTGCGCCAGGTGGCCGACCGGCTGCCGTCGCGGTGGCGGGCCGGTGTCTCGACGTTCGACGGCGAGCCGCTGCTGCGCGCCGACGCCGGCGACTTCGTCGTGGTCGAGGGCCGGTCCGACCGGCCCGGTCGGGTGCTGCTCACCGCCGCCACCGGATGTCGTCCGGTCGGCGACGGTTACCGGGCCCCGGCCTTGGACGCCGCCGGTGAGTCCGCCGCGCTGAGAAGCGCGCTGGGTCGCTGGGGCGGTGCGACAGGCGCGGTCCAGGTGCTCGGCGCGCCCTGCCCGGGCGGCGGGACCGCCCGGACCGCCCGGGGCGAGGCTGCCGTGGCGCCGGACCAGCCGCTGGCCGCCGCGTTCGGCGCCGGCGCCGCGCCGGTGGTGGATTCCGCCGACCGGTACGCCCGCCCGGGCGACCCGGCGGTGCTCGCCGAGCGGGTCGACGAGCGGGTACGGGTGGCGGTCACCAGCCCGTGCCCGGCCTGACCCGGGCCGGGCCGAGCCGGGCCGGGCCGGGCCGAGCCGGGCCGAGCCGGGCCGAGCCGGGCCGAGCCGGGCCGAGCCGGGCCGGGCCGGGCCGGGCCGAGCCCCGGGTCAGTGCCCCCGGCTCGGGTCGTGCGGGGTGCGGCTGCGGCCCAGGGCGTCCACCCGCCCCCACCGGCCCGGGATGTCGAGTAGCTCCACCCGGCCCATTCCCGATGGCACGGACGGGTCGATGATCAGATGCTCGCCCTGCGGCTCCAGCCCCAGCATCACCCGGATCAGCAGCAGCGGCGTGCCGGCGGACCATGCCTGCGGGCTGCCCGCGGTCGGATACTTCACCGGAAATTCGGTGCGGCTGCGGTCGTAGCCCGCGAACGCCTCGGGCAGCCGCCCGTTGAAGTAGCGGGACGCGCTCAGCATCGCCTCGCAGATCTGGCCGGCCTCGTCGCGGAAGCCGTACTTCCACAGGCCCCAGGCGATGATCGAGTTGTCGAACGGCCACACCGTGCCGACGTGGTAGCCGATCGGGTTGTAGCGGCCCTGCCCGTCGGCGAGCGTGCGTACCCCCCAGCCGGAGAAGAGGCGCGGCCCGAGCAGGTGGGCGGCGACCGCCGGGGCCCTGGCCTCGTCGACGATGCCGCTCCACAGCAGGTGGCCGATGTTCGAGGTGAGCGCGTCCACGTGCCGCCCCCGTGGGTCCAGGGCCAGCGCGTAGTACTCGCGCTCCGGGATCCAGAAGTCGCGGTTGAACCGTTCCTTGAGCGCCGCGGCCTCGCGTTCCAGCCGTTCCGCGTACGCCGGATCGTGCCAGTGGGTGCGGGCCATCCGGGCGCCGCGCAGCTTGGCGTCGTAGGCGTACCCCTGTAGTTCGCAGGTGGCCCGGGGGAACGGTGGCAGCCGGCCGTCGGCGTAGGAGATGGCGTCCGGGGAGTCCTTCCAGCACTGGTTCGACAGCCCGGTCTCCGGGTTGCGCGTCATGTACCAGACGTAGCCCGTGCCGAGCAGGTCCCCGTACGTGTCGAGCCAGGCCAGCGCCGCCCGGGCCTCCTGCTCCAGTTGGCGCACAAGCGCCCCGTCCCCGGTCCACCGCTCGTACTCGTCGAGCAGGATGACGAAGAGCGCGGTGGTGTCGGCGGCGCCGTAGTAGGGCGAGTGCGGCTGCTCCTCGAAGCCGGCGGTCTCGCCGTAGCGCAACTCGTGCAGGATCTTGCCGGGCTCCTCGTCCCGGAAGTCGTCGACCCGGGTGCCCTGGAGTCCGGCCAGCATGAGGATGGTCGGCCGGATCAGTTCGGGGAGGAACGGCAGTATCTGGAGCGAGGTGAACATGCTGTCCCGGCCGAACAGGGTCATGAACCAGGGCAGGCCGGCGGCGATCAGCCGCACGCCCAGGGTGATCGACTCGTATCGGAGGGCGGCCAGGTCGGTGAGGCTGCGCCGGTACGCCCCGGCCAGCGGCTCGCAGTCGCAGCCGAGCGTCGGCGCGCGTTCGATGAGCGCGTTCTGCTCGGCTTCGATGGCCGCCACCGTGCGCTGCCCGCCGAGCGGCAGGGTGGCGCGCACGTCCTCGCCGCGGGCTCCGTAGATCATGGTGGCGACGTGCAGCCGGGTGGTCCATTCGCCGTGCGCCGCGACGCGGATCCGGAACGTCATGCCGCGCCGGTCGACCTCGACCGGCGCGGTGCTGCTGATCTTCGTCTCCCGGTGGAACCCCTGCCGGCGGTAGGTGAGCCGCAGTCCGTCCTCCTCCACCGTGGGGGTGGTGCTGCCCTTCTTCTGCCGCTTGTGCTTGACCTCGAAAAGGTCGGCGAAGTCGGAGTCGATGTCGAGCCGGAGGCGGAACTCCTGGTCCTGCCCGGAGTGGTTGAGCAGGGTCAGCTCCTCGTCGAAGCTGTTGCCGATCGAGTGGCTGCGGATCACCGAGACGTCCGCGTCCAGGTCGTGCGTCGGCTCGCCGGGGACCATGAAGAACCGGGTCTTGTACGACAGTGAGTCGTCGATCGAGAGCGCGTGCAGTTGTTGGCCGTCGAGGGAGAGGATCCAGGTCGAGATGAACCGGGTGTCGAAGGAGAACAACCCGGTGGGGAAGTCGTACGACGGCTCGATGTTGCCGCGTCGGTCGCTGACCAGGAACGTGTTGCCGTCGAGGATGCTCACCTGTTGCTTCACGTCGACCGCCGCACGTGTTCGCGGGCGGCGTCCCTCGGGTCCCGCACGTCGGGCGGGTCGGGCAGGAAGCGGCGGAGTGCCAGGAACAGCACGACCTGCCCGCTGAACGTGGCCTCGTTGCGCAGCACCGCCGCCATTCCGGCCTCCCGGCCGGTGACAAGTCCCTCGAAGAGTTGGGTGCCGACGGTCAGGACGGCGTCCGGCGGTCGCTCGTCCTGCCGGCTGACCCGCGCCGAGCCGGGGGCCAGCGTCACGTACCAGTGCTCGGTGCGGTTGCCGTCGGTCAGGTCGATCTGGAGGGTGCCGCCGATCGGGCTGCGCAACACGTCGGGGGCGCGCGCCGGCAGCGACGCGAAGAACCGTTCGATCGCCTCACTCACATCCGAATGGTAGGCGCATACCCGACATATCGGGTCAGGATCGACGGACCGGTCAGAATGGACAACCGGCGGAGGGTCAGTAGACCAGGGCCTGGGCGCCCTCGGCCACGGCCTCCTCGACGAAGACCGCCGCCCCGGCGATCCGGATGCCCGGCAGCACGTCGTCCGGGCCGATGTCCCGCCGGGCCGCGCACTGCGTGCAGGCGGTCACCCGGCCGGTGGTCAGGATCACGTGCAGCAGCTCGCCGAGCGGCGCCGAGTGCGGCAGCTCGAACGACTCCGCCCGCCCGGGCAGCGCGAACCAGGTCGACTCGCCGGTCAGCCAGAGCGACACGTCCACCCCGGCGGCGGCGGCGGTGGCGGCGACGGTGAACGCCTGGGCGCAACGCTCCGGGGCGTCCGCTCCGGCGGTGGCCTTGACGACGAGAGTGCGCGTCATGCGGCCCAGCATAGGATGACCCGGATGGTTACCGAGATCGGGTTCGTCAGCCTGCTGGTCGCCGGCCTGGGCGCGCTCGCCGGTGGCCTGGTCTATGTCGCTGTACGAATCGCAAGAGGTAGATGGTGAGTGAGAATCCGCTTCAGCCGCCGTGGCTGAACGCGCCGCCGGTCGACCCGTACCCGTACGAGGAGAGCCACGACCTGCGCGTCGGCCCGAAGCTGCACCCGAGCCTGGACGGTCTGCTGCCGTACATCGGGGTGTGGCGCGGTCGGGGTCGCGGCGGGTTCCCGACGATCGAGGACTTCGACTTCGGCCAGGAGATCCGGATCAGCCACGACGGCCGCCCGTTCCTGCTCTACGAGTCCCGGGCGTGGATCCTGGACGAGCAGAGCCGCCCGGTCCGCCCGGCCGGTCGCGAGGTGGGCTGGTGGCGTCCGGTGCTCGACGGCGACCGGGTCACCGACGAGATCGAGGCGCTGATGAGCGTGCCGACCGGCGTGATGGAGCTGCACATCGGCAAGCGCAAGGGCACCCAGATCGAGTTCTCCACCGACGCGGTCGTCCGCACCGCGACGGCGAAGGAGGTCACGGCCGGCGCCCGGCTGTTCGGCATCGTCGAGGGCGCCCTGCTCTACGCCCAGGAGATGGCCGCCATGGGCCACCCCCTCAGCCCGCACCTGTCCGCCCGCCTGACCCGGGTGGCCGGCTGACGCCTTGTCTCGGCGATCATGAAGTTGGCGGCGACAATTCGGACGCCCGACGGCGTCAACTTCATGATCAACGGGGTGAGGGCCGGGGGAATTCCAGGAGGGTCTGTAGGCGGGGGGTCAGGGGGGAACGCGGGCGGGGCGTTCCGTTCAAGGTGGTGACCTCTGCCGGGCCGCGTAGCGAGCTGGTCAGCCAGATGGCGTCCGCCCCGTGCAGGTCGGGGACCGTGGGCAGGCGTTCCTCCGCTCGGAGGCCCAGCTCGGCGGCGCGGCTCAGCAGATGGTCTGCGGTCACGCCGGGCAGGATTCCGGTCTGGGCCGCCGGAACCGTCGAGAGCACGCCGTCGCTCAGCCACACCACGTTCGCGGTGGGCGCCTCCAGCACGTACCCGTCGGTGGAAAGCCAGATCACCTCATCCACGCCGGCGTCCGCCGCCCAACGGCGGGCGGCGGTGCTCAGCGCGTACGAGGTGGACTTCACACCGGTGGGCAGCCAGCCCAGTTCCGGGCGGGACCGGGCGGCCACCCCGAGCGGCAACGTGGCCACCGTCACCCCGTCGTGCCGGGCCCGCCGGACGGCCGCCGGGACCTCGCCGAGCGTGGCGTACACCGTGGGCGGCCCACCGCCCTCCGGCCCGCGCGTGCAGACCAGCCGCAGCGCGCCCTCGATCCCGGCCGGCCAGCCGGCGCTCACCGCGTCGAGCAGCTCGACAAGCGCCTCCGCCGGCGGCAGTGGCAGGCCGATCGCCGCCGCGCCGGCCCGCAGCCGGGCCAGGTGGGCGTCGCGCAGCCAGGGGCGGCCGGCCCGCAGGTGCAGGGTCTCGAAGAGGCCGTCGCCGTGCAGCACGCCCCGGTCGTCGCCGCGCACCACCGGCTCGCCGGCCGGGACCAGGCCCCGGCCGAGCACCGCCACCCGCGTCGCCGCCACGGGCGCAGCGTAGCGGCGTACCCCGGCGGCGACCGGAACCGGCGCGGCGGCCGAACTATGATCGGAGGGTGTCCGACTCCTCCCTCGCGGAACTGCTCCGCTCGCGCGGGCTGCGGCTGACGGCGCAGCGGCAGCTCGTCCTCCAGGCTGTCCTGGATCTCGGGCACGCCACCCCGGAGCAGGTGCACACGGCGGTCCGTGAGGTGGCGGCCGGGGTGAACATCACCACCATCTACCGCACGCTGGAGCTGCTGGAACGGCTCGGCCTGGTGACACACACCCACCTGTCGCACGGCTCGCCGACCTACCACGCGGCCGGCGAGCACCAACACGTGCACCTGGTGTGCCGGGAGTGCGGGGCGATCGACGAGATCTCCCCGGAGATGCTCCGGCCGCTCGCCGACCAACTGGCCGGACAGCGCGGATTCCAGGTCGACATCGGGCACGTCGCGCTCTTCGGGGTCTGCGGTCGGTGCGTACAGGACGGGGAACAAAGATGATCGACATCGCGGGCGCGGTCGCCGCCGACGCCATCGACGAGCAGACCCGGGACCAGCCCGAGCCGGCCCACCGGGCGGCCGGGGTCGCCCCGGTGGCCGCGCACTACGGCGACCCGATGCGCGAACAGCGGGTGCTGGCCACCGGCGTGGGCCTTGTCGACCGGTCGCACCGGGGCGTGATCGCGGTGCCGGGCGAGGAACGGATCGCCTGGCTGCACACGCTCACCAGCCAACACCTGGCCGCGCTGGCCCCGGGGCAGGGCACCGAGCTGCTGGTGCTCTCCCCGCACGGGCACGTCGAGCAGCACGCGCTCGTCACCGAGGACGGCGAGATTACCTGGCTGGACACCGAGCCGGGGATGACCGGCGGGCTGCTGTCGTACCTGGAGAAGATGCGCTTCTTCAGCAAGGTCGACCCGCGCGACGCCACCGCCGAGCACGCGCTGCTCTCGCTTGTCGGGCCGGAGGCCGCGGGCGCGCTCGACACCCTGGGCGTCACCGGGCTGGCCGCGCCCGACCTGGTCCGGGTGCCGGGTCCGAAGTTCCGCTCCGGCGAGGTGCCCGCACGGCCCTCCGTGCGGTACGACGTCAAGCCGCTGCCGGCCGGCGGCTGGGTCCGGCGGGTGACGCTCGGCGTCGACCTGCTGGTGCCGCGCCCGGCCATGGCGCGGGTGGTGGCCGAGCTGCGGGACGCCGGCGTGCCGGTGGCCGGGCTGTGGGCGTACGAGGCGGTCCGGGTGGCCGCCCGACGGGCCCGGGCCGGGGTGGACACCGACCACCGCACCATCCCCGCCGAGGTGGACCTGATCGCCCCGGCCGTCCATCTGGACAAGGGTTGCTATCGGGGGCAGGAGACGGTGGCCCGGGTGCACAACCTGGGCAAGCCCCCGCGCCGGCTCGCGTTGCTGCACCTGGACGGCGTGACGAGTGACCAGCCGCCGGCCGCCGGCACGCCGGTGACGCTCGACGGTCGTACCGTCGGCTTCGTGGGCACCGCGGTGCACCACTACGAGCTGGGCCAGATCGCGCTCGCCGTGCTCAAGCGCAACACCCCCGACGACGCCCGCCTGATGGTGGGCGACTCCGCCGCCGCCATCGATGTGTAAGGAGGGGCCCCCGCTTAACGCCTCCGGTATAGGAGGGGGCCCCGCTTAACACCTGCGGATCGTCGCAGCGGCGGCCGTCTAGGATCCGGGGCATGACGACAGGGACGTTGATCACGGTTGCCCCCACCGGCGCGGAGTCGGCCAAGGCGGAGGTGCCGGCGCTGCCGGTGACGCTCGACGAGCTGTTGCTGACCGCCAAGGAGTGCGAGGCGCTCGGCGCGGCCGTGATCCACGTCCACATCCGCGACGACGAGGCGCGGCCGACGCTCGACCAGGGGCGGCTGCGGGAGACCGTCTCGGCGCTGCGGGAGAGCACCGACCTGATCGTGCAGCTCTCCTCCGGCGGCGCGGTGACCGACCCGGAGGCGCACCGGCTCGCCGTGCTCGACGCCGCGCCGGACATGGCGTCCTGCACCATGGGCACGGTCAACTTCGGGGACGACGTGTTCCTCAACCGGTGGGAGTTCATCGTCGACCTGCACACCCGGATGCAGGAGCGTGGCGTCGTCCCCGAGTACGAGATCTTCGAGCTGGGCCACCTCACCGCGTTGCAGCGGCTGCTCGGCAAGTACGGCCTGCCGCACGGCGGGCACGTCCACGTCGACTTCGTGATGGGCGTGCCGGGCGGTATGCCGGGCACCACCGCCACCCTGGTCGCCGCCGAGCAGATGCTCCGCGACCTGCCCGCGGGCACCACGTTCTCGGCCACCGGCATCGGGCGCAGCACCATCCCGGTGATGCTCGCCTCGCTCTCGACCGGCGGTCACCTGCGGGTCGGCATGGAGGACACGGTCACCTACGCGAAGGGCCGCCCGGTGGAGTCCAACATGCAGCTCGTCGCCCGGGCGGTCGGCTTCGCGCAGCTCGCCCAGCGCCCGCCGCTCACCACCGCCGAGGCCCGCACGCTGCTCGGCGTGTAAGTGGCACACGAGCCCACACCCCTTTACGGCCAGGGTCGACGTCGCAGGTCACCCGGCTGCGGACCCGCCGCGCCCCGTCGGTACCGTCCATCTTGTGGGAAAGACGTACGAGGGCGGCGTGCCGCTCGCCGAGGTGGTCCGGTCCGGGTTCGTGGAGGGCGTCCACCGGGGTTCCGTGGTGGTGCTCGACGCCGCCGGCTCGCCGGTCGCCGGAGCGGGTGACGTCACCGCACCGATCTTCCCCCGCTCGTCGAACAAGCCGATGCAGGCGATCGGCATGCTCCGGGCCGGGCTGCGGCTCACCGACCCGGCCGACGTGGCGCTCGTCGCGGCGAGCCACGCGGGCGAGGAGTTCCACGTCGAGCGGGTCGTCGCGTTGCTCCGGGGCGCCGGGCTGGGCGAGGACGCGCTGCGCTGCCCGGCGGACCTGCCGTTTGGCGAGGCCGCCCGGGAGGCGGTGCTGCGGGCCGGCGGCGGTCCGTCCCGGGTGCGGATGAACTGCTCCGGCAAGCACGCCGGCATGCTGCTCACCTGCCTGGCCGCCGGTTGGCCGCTCGACGGCTACTGGCGGCCGGAGCATCCGCTCCAGCAGCGGGTGACCGCGACCGTCGAGGAGCTCACCGGCGAGCCGGTGGCCGCGGTCGGGGTGGACGGTTGCGGCGCGCCTGTGCACGCGGTGTCGCTGACCGGGCTGGCGCGTGCCTTCCGGCGGCTTGTCGACGCCGAGCCGGGCACTGTCGAGCGGACCGTGGCGGACGCGATGCGGACGTACCCGGAGATGGTCGGCGGCACCCAGGCCGACGACACCCGGCTGATGCGCGGCGTACCCGGGTTGCTGGCCAAGATCGGCGCGGAGGGTGTGATGGCGGCGGCGGTCCCGGGGGTCGGCGCGGTCGCCCTGAAGATCGACGACGGGGCGGCCCGCCCCCGGATGCCGGTGCTGACCTCGGCCCTGACCCGGCTCGGGCTGAGCGCGCCCATCCTCACCGAGTACGCCGAGTTCCCACTGCTGGGCGGCGGCCTCCCGGTCGGCGCGGTCCGCCCGGTCTGGTAGCCGGCGGTCAGGGCAGGAAGTCCAGCAGGGCGGCGTTCACCGGCTCGGGGCGCTCCAGGGGGAGCAGGTGGGCCGCGTCGGGGACGTCCGGCAGGCGGGTGCCGTGCGGGGCCTCGGCGGCGATCCGGTCGGCCAGCCGGCGGACGTCGGCGAGGTCGTCGGCGCCGGCGGCGGCAAGCACCGGCATCCGCAGCTCGCCCAGCCGGTCGACGGCCGGCGGGTCCAGCTCGCCCACCTCGATCGCGCTGAGCGCCTGTTCGGCGGCGAGGGCCCGGCGGTCCATCTCCTCGGCGAACCGGATCAGCCCGGGGTCGACATCCGCCGGCCGGCGGGCCGGGCCGACCACCCAGAACCGCACCTCGCCGGCGGCGGTGGCGGTGAAGTCCTCCGGGTCCACGTCACCGACCAGCTCGTCCCAGAGCTGTTCGGTCTCCTCGGACCACTCGTAGCCGGAGACCGGGGCGCCGAACAGCGCGAGCGCCGAGATCCGCTCCGGGTGGGCCAGCGCGGTGTCCACCGCGACCCGGCCGCCGAACGAGCAGCCGACGAGCGCGGCCCGCTCGACGCCGAGCGCGTCGAGCAGCCCGATCACGTCGTCGTGGTGGGCGAACGGGGCGGGCGGCAGCTCGGACTCGCCGTAGCCGCGCAGGTCGGGGACGATCACCAGGTGCCGGGCGGCAAGCACCGGCACCTGCTCGCGCCACATCCGCCGGTCCGTGATGCCGGCGTGCAACAGCACCACGACGCTGCCGCTGCCGGCCTCGTCGTACGCGAGCTGGGCGCCGTTGATCTCGATCTTGGTCACAAGGGGAAACGGTACGGACCGCCCACCGGGCCCGCAACCGACTTCGAGTGACCTCGCTAACTGTGGCTAGCACTTTGCTTGCAGCAGCTAGCAGCCCGCGTTACGGTGGAGTCATGGCCACCAGCAAGGACCTTCCCGATGTCGGCGGGTTCATTCGCGACCTGCGGCGCAACGCGAAGATCTCGCTGCGTCAGCTCGCCGAGCAGGCGGGCGTCAGCAATCCCTACCTGAGCCAGATCGAGCGCGGGCTGCGCAAGCCGAGCGCCGAGGTGCTCCAGCAGCTCGCCAGCGCGCTGCGCGTCTCCACCCCGGTGATGTACCTGCGGGCCGGGCTGCTCGACGAAAAGGAGGGTCAGGGCGTGCTCGCGGCCATCGCGGTCGATCCCGAGCTGACCATGGCCCAGAAGCAGTCGCTCACCCAGATCTACGAGACGTTCCGCCGCGAGAACGCGCGCCTGGCCGAGGCGACCGGCACGCCCGGCCCGACCGAGGCCGCCGAGCCGGCCAACGCGCCGGAGGCCCCGGCCACCGTCGCGCCGGCCGCGACCGGCCCCGTGACGCCCGACGGCACCCCGACCGAGGCGGTCCTCGAATCGGTAGCCGTCACCGAGGCGGGCACCGCGCCCGCGCCGACCACCGCCGCCCGCGAACGCACGACCGCCCGCCGGGCGGCCCGGAAGGCCGCCGGAGCGGCCGAAGAGGAGCAGTCATGACCCAGCCCAGGACCAACCGCATCCCCGCCCCCCTCTACGCCGCCGCCGGCGCCGGTGAGCTGGCCCTGGAGCAGCTCCGCAAGCTGCCCACCGTGGTCAGCGGTCTCGGCACCCGGGTCGTCACCGACCTCGGCGGCAAGGCCGTCGGCACCGGCTACGAGCTGCGCCAGAAGGCCGACCTCGACCAGCTCCGCGAGGCCGCCAACCTGGACAAGCTCCGCGAGGCGGCCAACCTGGACAAGCTCCGCGAGGCCGCCACCCGCAACGCCGCCGCCGTGGTGTCCGGCGCGTACGTCGCGCAGCAGCGCGCCCTGGCCGCGTACGCCGAGCTTGTCGCCCGCGGTGAGCGGGTCGTCGGCGCCGGCGTGCTGGAGGCCGCCGACACGGTAAACGCCGACATCGAGGCGACCGAGGAGACCACCCCGGCGCCGGCCGCCCCGAAGGTCGAGGCGCCCAGCCCGGCCGAGGTCGCCGAGGCGGTGGCCGCCAAGCCGGCCGCCGCGAAGCGCACCCGGGCCACCAAGGCGACCACCACCAGGGCCGCCGCCGCCAAGCCGGTCACCCCGAAGGCCACGAAGCGGACCCGCCCGGCCGCCGAGTGACCCCACCGTCCATCGAGACCCCGGACAGCGTCCTGTCGGACGTTTCCGGGGTCTCGGCCTAAGCTTGCCGACATGGTCTACGCCGCGCCGATCTTCGCGTTCGAAGTCCGCTCCGTGATCGAGCTGATCCTGCTCGTCTTCGCGCTTGTCATCCAGGGCGTGGCTCTCGTGCACGCACTCACCCAGCGCGGCGACGGCTTCGCCGCCATCGGCACCCTGCCCAAGGGCGGCTGGATCGCCATCCTGGCCGTCTGCCTGCTGCTGACCCTGCTGGGCTTCGGCCCGATCAGCCTCTTCGGACTGGTGGGCATCGCGGCCGGTCTGATCTACATGCTCGACGTGCGACCCGGCCTGCGGGACCTGCACGACGGCCGAGGGTCCTGGTGAGAAGTTTCCGCTGGCCCCCGCCCCCGGACGGCGGCCCCCGCACCTGGGGTCCCGGCCCCGGTGGGCCACGCACCGGCCGGCCGGCGCTGCCCGAGCCGGAGACGGAACTGGTCGCCACCCCACACGGGGTGCGCCTGGAACGCCTGGTCACCGGCGTCGGTGACCCGGTCACCGTGTTCGCGCACGGGCTGGGCAACGGCATCGCCACCACCCGGCCCTTCGGCAGCGGCGTCACCGGGCGGCGGATCTTCTTCCAGTTCCGCGGGCACGGCCGGTCCGACTCCCCGCCCGGGCCGTGGACCTACCTCGACCTCGCCCGTGACCTGCGGTCCGTCGCCGATCTGGGCGGCGCCACCCGCGCGTTCGGCGCCAGCCTCGGCGCGGGCGCGCTGTGCCGGGTGCTCGCCGAGAGCCCGGAACGCTTCGAGAAGCTCGTCTTCTTCCTCCCCGCCGTGCTTGACACGCCGCGCGGCGAGGCGGCCCGCACCCGCCTCACCGGCCTGCTCGACGCGGTGGCCGACGGCGACGCGCACGCGCTCGCCGAGGTGGTGTCGCTGGAGCTGCCGCCGTCGGTCCGCAACACCCCGGCCGGCTGGTCCTACCTGCGGCAACGGCTCGACCAACTGCTGCGCGACGGGCTCGCGCCCGGCCTGGCCGGCCTGCCCGAGCAGGCCGCGCTCGACGACGCCGGCGCGCTCGCGGCGGTCACCGCGCCGGCCCTGGTGATCGCGTGCGCGGACGACGACCTGCACCCGGTGCCCGTCGCCGAGCGGCTGGCCGCCGCGCTGCCGGCAGCCACCCTGCACGTGTACGACCGGCCCGGCGTGCTCTGGACCGAACGCGCCGACCTGCGCGGGCGCATCTCGTCGTTCCTCAACGGGTAACGTTCGCCGCTATGGGCGTCACACACCACGGCCGTACGCATCGACTCGATCTCGCCGACCCCACGCTGCGCGAGTGGACGTGCCGGGTCCTCGCGGCCGATCCCGAGCAGGGCATCGTGCTGGACCGGTCCGCGTTCTACCCGGGCGGCGGCGGCCAGCCGCCGGATCACGGGGTGCTGCTCTGGCAGGGCGTGCAGACCCGGATCGTCGGCACCCGCAAGGGCGACGACCTCTGGCTCATCCCGGCCGAGGGTGACCCGGTGCCGCCGGTCGGCGCCGACGTCACAGGCGCGGTGGAGGACGGCCGGCGGACCATGCTGATGCGCACCCACTCCGGGCTGCACGTGCTGTGCGGCGTGGTGTTCCGCGACTTCGGCGCGCTCGTCACAGGCGGCAACATGGAACCCGGCGAGGCCCGGATGGACTTCAACCTTCCCGAGGTGCCGCCGGACTTCAAGGCCCGCATCGAGGAGTTGGTAAACGCCGAGGTGGCCGCCGACCGGTCGGTCGCCGTCCGGGTGTTGCCGCGCGACGACGCGCTCGCCCTGCCGGACATCATCCGCACCCAGTCCAACCTGATCCCGCCGACCGAGCAGGAGGTGCGGATCGTCGACATCGTCGGGCTGGACGTGCAGGCCGACGGCGGCACCCACGTCGCCTCCACCGCGCAGATCGGCAGGGTCCAGGTGGTCAAGGTGGAGAGCAAGGGCCGGGCCAACCGCCGGGTACGCGTGCGCCTGGCGGACTGACCCGGGCCGTCCGGAAAACCGGACGTCGGGTGTCAGGTATCGGTGGCACGGTGAACCCATGAACTCACCACTCACCGGGAGGGTCGCGCTCGTGGCGGGCGCGACCCGGGGCGCCGGCCGGCAGATCGCCGTCCAGCTCGGCGCCGCCGGAGCCACCGTCTACGCCACCGGCCGCACCACCCGGGACCGCCGCTCCGAGATGGGCCGGCCGGAGACCATCGAGGAGACCGCCGATCTGGTCACCGCCGCCGGGGGCACAGGCATCGCCGTCGCGGTCGACCACCTCGACCCCGAGCAGGTACGCGGCCTGGTCGAACGGATCGACGCCGAGCAGGGCCGCCTCGACGTGCTTGTCAACGACATCTGGGGCGCCGACCCGCTGATCACCTGGGAGAAGCCGGTCTGGGAGCAGCCGCTCGACGCCGGCTTCCACACGCTCCGGCTGGCCGTCGACACCCACATCATCACCAGCCACTTCGCGCTGCCGTTGCTGATCCGCAACCCGGGCGGGCTGGTCGTCGAGATCGGCGACGGCACGAAGGCGTACAACGACACCGCCTACCGCGTGTCGGTCTTCTACGACCTGGCGAAGGTGTCGGTGAACCGGCTCGGCTTCACCCAGGCGCACGAGCTGGCCCCGCACGGCTGCACCGCGGTCGCGCTCACCCCGGGCTGGCTGCGCTCGGAGGCGATGCTTGAGCACTTCGGCGTGACCGAGGCGAACTGGCGCGACGGCGCGAGGACCGATCCGCACTTCGTCATGTCCGAGACGCCGGCGTTCGTCGGGCGGGCGGTGGCCGCGCTGGCCGCCGACCCGGACCGGGCCCGCTGGAACGGCCAGTCGCTCGACAGCGGCGGCCTGGCCCAGGTGTACGGCTTCACCGACCTGGACGGCACCCGCCCGCACTGGGCCCGCTACCACGACGAGGTGGTCGCGCCGGGAAAGGCGGCCGACGACACCGGCTACCGCTGACAGGTGTCCTCCGGCGGCCCGGCGTAGAGCGCCGCCGCGCGACGGGCCGCCTCGGCGAACCGGTCCCGCAGCTCCGGCGGCGCCAGCACCTCCACCTCGGGGCCGAGCGCCAGCAGTTGACCGTACGCGACGTCGACCGACTCGACGGGCAGCCGGAGCACCAGCCGGCCCTGCCCGTCGGGCCGGCCGGCCGCGGCGACCGCCTCCTCGTAGACGAACGGCGCGTCCACCAGGTGCCGTAGCAGCCGCAGGCCGGCCGGTCCGAGCCGGACCGTCACCCGCTCCCGGAGCAGGTCGCGCAGGAACGCGCCGGCCTGCTCCCGCCAGTACGCCCCGAGGTCGAAGCGCTCGTCCCGGTCGAACCCGGCCGGGTCGACCTCGACGTCGACCACCCGGTCCACCCGGTAGGTCCGCCACGCCTCACCGACGCGGCCGACCAGATACCAGACCCCGTTCTTCAGCACCAGCCCGTACGGCGCGAGCGCGCGGGTCACCTCCCGGTCGCCGCGCCGGTAGCGCAGCTCGACCATCCGGTCCCCCCAGACCGCCCCGGCCAGCTCGGCCAGCCGGGGCGGCGGCGAGGACTCCCGGAACCAGCCCGGAACGTCCAGGTGGAACCGCTGCCCGGTGCGCGCCGGCGCGTCCCGCAGGCTCGGTGGCAGCGCGGCCAGCACCTTCAGCTCGGCGGCGGCCACCGCGTCGGCCAGCCCCATGTCGCCGGCCGGCCCCGGCAGCCCGGCCAGGAACAGCGCCTCCGCCTCGTCCCGGCTCAACCCGGTCAGCCGGGTCCGGTAGCCGCCCAGCAGCCGGTAACCGCCGACCCGCCCCCGGTCGGCGTAGACCGGCACCCCGGCGGCGGAGAGCGCCAGCACGTCCCGGTAGACGGTGCGTTCGGAGACTTCCAGCTCGCGCGCCAGATCGGCCGCTGTCATCGTCTCCCGGGACTGGAGCAGCAGCACCAACGAGATCAGTCGCGAGGCACGCACCCACCCATTGTGTAAGGAAGGTGCCCCGCTTAACGCATTCGGTATAGGCGGGGGCCCCGCCTAACACCTCCGGCGGCGGCGTGCGCGAGCCCACTAGGCTGTGCCGTCGTGAACGCCTCCCGTACCGTCGCGCCCGTCACCGGCGCGGTCACCCGCTTCCTCGGCGGCGCCGGCCTGCTGCTGCGCGGGCTCGGCATGTACGTCCGCAGCCCGAAGCTGATGCTGCTCGGGATCGTGCCGGCGCTGATCTCCGGCGTGCTCTACCTGGCTCTCTTCGCCACCCTGCTGTACTTCGTGGACGACCTGGCCGCCTGGCTCACCCCGTTCGCCGACGACTGGTCGTCGGCCGCGCGTGGGCTGCTGCGGGTCGCCGCCGGGCTGGCCGTCGTCGGGGTGGCCGCGCTCGTCGGGGTGCTCACGTTCACCGCGGTCACGCTTGCCGTCGGCGACCCGTTCTACGAGGCCATCTCCGAGCGGGTCGAGGACCGCCTCGGCGGCACCCCGGGCAAGGTGGACGTGCCGTTCTGGGCCTCGCTGCGGCGCAGCGTCGCCGACTCGTTGCGGCTGGTGGCCATCTCCGCGCTGATCGGCGTACCCCTCTTCGCGGCCGGTTTCATCCCGGTGGTGGGTCAGACGGTGGTGCCTGTGGTCGGCGCCCTGGTGGGTGGCTGGTTCCTGGCCCTGGAGCTGGTCGGCGCGCCGTTCTACCGGCGCGGCATGCGGCTGCCGGACCGCCGGTCGAGGCTGCGGGCCGACCGGCCGACCGCGCTCGGCTTCGGGGTGGCGGTCTTCCTTTGTTTCCTGATCCCGCTCGGCGCGGTGCTGGTCATGCCGGCCGCCGTCGCCGGGGCCGCCCTGCTGGCCCGCCGGTCGCTCGGCCAGCACGTCGAGGAGCGTTGAGATGGACACAGTGCTGATCGAGGGCGACCTCACCGCCCAGCGGGTCGACGCGATCGTCAACGCGGCGAACTCGTCGCTGCTCGGCGGCGGGGGAGTGGACGGCGCGATCCACCGGCGCGGCGGCCCGGCGATCCTGGCGGAGTGCCGGGCGCTGCGCGCCGCCCGCTACGGGCGGGGGCTGCCGACCGGGCAGGCGGTCGCCACCACCGCCGGCGACCTGCCGGCGCGCTGGGTGGTGCACACGGTCGGGCCGGTGTACGCGCCGCGCGAGGACCGGTCGGCGCTGCTGCGCGACTGCTACGCCAACAGCCTGCGCGTCGCCGACGAGCTGGGCGCGCTGACCGTTGCCTTTCCGCTGATCTCCGCCGGGATCTACGGCTGGCCGGTCGAGGACGCGGTCACGCAGGCGCTGACCGTGCTGCACGTGGCCACCCCGGCGCATCTGGTCGAAGCCCGGCTGGTGCTGTTCGGTGCCGACACGTACGCGACGGCGGTGCGGGTGGCCGCCGGGCGGCTCAGCTGAGCGTGCGCCGGCACGACCACTGGCTGTCGACCGGCCGGTAGCCGAGGGCCGCGTTGATCGCCAGCATCGGCGCGTTCGCCTCGTCGTTCGAGGTGTACGCGGTCCGTACCCCGCGCGCCGCGGCGGCGTGCAGCGCGGCCTGTTTGGTCAGCCGGGCCAACCCCCGGCCCCGGTACGCGGGCAGCGTGCCGGTGAAGTCCGACCACATCCGGTCGCCGTCGCGCTTCACCAGGCTCAACGCGACCAGTTCGCCGTCCACCTCGGCGACCGTGCTGGCCTCCCGGTCCAGCCCGAGGTTCTCCCAGCACTCGTGGTGCCACAGGTCGTAGTCGAGCGCGTCCGTCGGCACGTCACCCGGCTCGTCCCGGGCCGACTCGGAGTCCACCCGGTGGACCCGGCGCGGGTCGAGCCCGGCGGTCGGCAGCAGCCGTACGCCCGGCGGCGGCGTCGGCATCGGCGGGGCGGTGCGTAGGTCGAGCGCGGAGTAGCGCAGCTCCCGGCTGGGCGTGAAGCCGTGCCGCTGCGCGAACGGCAGCGACTCGGTGCGGGCGTGGGCGAGCACCCGCGTCGACCCGAGCGCCCGTACGTGGTCGAGCGCGACGTCGAGCAGCGCGGTGCCGGCGCCCCGGCGGCGGTGGTCCGGGTGGACGTGCAGCATGGCGATCTCACCCACGCCGGGCGTCGAGGTCTGCGTGTTGCGGTACGCGGACACCCAGCCGACGACCTGCCCGTCCGCCTCGGCGACCCAGGCCGCCCAGTCCTCGCCGGGCGGCGGCTGACCGATCATCCGGCGGGTCGACTCGACGCCCCGCACCAGGTAGGGGAAGACCACCGCGCGCAGCGCCACCACGGCGGGCGCGTCGTCTACACGGGCGGGACGGATCAGGGCGTCACTCATCCGCGCGACCCTAGCCACCCCGCGCCCGCGCCGCGATCGGTTTGTTAAGCGGGGCCCCCGCCTATGCAGAAAGCGTTAAGCGGGGCCCCCGCCTTACGCGGAATCGCGGAGGATGAGCTCGGTGGGGAGCAGGAGGGCCTGCTCCACCTGCTCGCCGGCGGCGATGCGCAGGAGCTGGCGGGTCATCGCCCGGCCCAGCTCCACTATCGGCTGCCGGACGGTGGTCAGCGGCGGCTCTGTGTACGCGGCGGTCTCGATGTCGTCGAACCCGATCACCGCGACGTCGTCGGGCACCCGCCGGCCGGCCTCGCGCAGCGCGCGCAGGGCCGCGTGCGCCATCAGGTCGGAGGCGGCGAACACGGCGTCCAGCCCGGGGTCGGCGGCGAGCAGCTCACGCATCGCGGCGGTGCCGGACTCCCGGGTGAAGTCGCCGTACGCGACCAGTTCCGGCAGCCCGGCGGCGGTGACCGCGGCCCGGTAGCCGATCAGCCGTTCGATGCCGGCGACCATGTCCTGGGGCCCGGCGATGGTGGTGATGCGTCGCCGTCCGGCGGCGATGAGGTGCTCCACCGCCGTGGTCACGCCGCCGGTGTGGTCCACGTCGACGTAGGGCACGTCGGCGCCGTCGAGCGGCCGGCCGCTGCACACCACCGGGATGCCGAGCCGGGCCAGCCGGCCGGGCAGCGGGTCCTCCCCGTGCAGCGAGGCGAAGAGCACGCCGTCGACGTGCCGCCCGGTGGTGTACCGCTCGACCCGTTCGTGCCCGGCCGGCGAGCCGGCGAGCATCAGCACGAGCTGTTTGTCCGCGGCCTCCAGCTCCTGCGCCGCGCCCCGGATGATGCCGGGGAAGACCTGGTCGTCGGAGAAGACCCGGGTGGCCGCCTCGGGCAGCACAAGCGCGACCGAGTCGGTGCGCTGGGTGACCAGGCTGCGGGCGGCGAGGTTCGGGACGTACCCGAGTTCCTCGACCGCCCGCCGGACCGCCTGCTGGATCGGCTCGGCGACGGTGGTCGAGCCGTTCACCACCCGGGAGACCGTGGCTCGGGACACGCCGGCCCGTCGGGCCACCGCCTCCAGGGTCGGCCGTTGTGCAGTCGTCATCCCCGTAACCACCACCTCGTCACAGCCCGTTCCGGGCGATCACCTCCTGGTACCAGCGGGCGCTCTGCTTGGGCGTGCGCCGCTGGGTCAGGTAGTCGACGTGGACGATCCCGAACCGCTTCCGGTATCCCTCGGCCCATTCGAAGTTGTCCAGCAACGACCATACGAGATAGCCGCGCAGGTCGACCCCGCGGGCGATGGCCTCGTGTGCGGCGCGCAGGTGCCCGTCGAGGTAGGCGGTCCGGTCGGCGTCGGCCACCCGGCCCTCCTCGTCGCGGGTGGCGTCCGGGAACGCGCCGCCGTTCTCGGTGATCAGCAGCGGTAGCCCGGGGTGGTCGGCGGCCACCCGTTCCAGCAGCCGGGTCAGCCCGGCCGGCTCGATCGACCAGCCCATGTCGGTGACCGGACCGGTCGCCGGCAGGAACTCGACCGCGCCTGCGGTCCCCGGGTACGCGTCGCTGCCCCCGCCGTCCGGCCGCCCGGCGACGTAGGTGGGCGAGTAGTAGTTCAGGCCGAGCACGTCCAGCGGCGCGGCGATGATCTTCTCGTCCCCGTCGCGGATGAAGTCCGGCGCGACGATCCGGCTCACGTGCGCAAGCATGTCGACCGGGTAGCCGGCGCCGGTGAGCGGGTCCAGGAAGATCCGGTTGTGCAGGCCGTCGACGAGCCGCGCCGCCTCGGCGTCCGCCGCGCTGCCGGCGTCCGCCGGCTGCACGTCGGCCGGGTTGAGCGTGATCCCGATCGTCTCCGCGCCGGCCGCGCGCAACGCCCGCGCGGCCAGGCCGTGGCCGAGCAGCAGATGGTGTACGGCCCGGAAGGCGTCCCCCGGGTCGCGTCGGCCCGGCGCGTGCACCCCGGCGGCGTACCCGAGGTACGCCGAGCACCACGGCTCGTTCAGCGTGGTCCAGATGCGGACCCGGTCGCCGAGGCGGCGGTGTACGGCGACCGCGTACTCGGCGAAGTGCTCGGCGGTCTCCCGGACGGTCCAGCCGCCCCGGTCCTCGAGCGCCTGCGGCAGGTCCCAGTGGTAGAGCGTGACGATCGGGTCGATGCCCCGGGCCAGCAGCGCGTCGGTCAGCCGGTCGTAGAAGTCCAGCCCGCGCGGCTCGACCGGGCCGGCGCCGTCCGGCCGGACGCGGGGCCAGGACACCGAGAACCGGTACGTCCGGAGCCCCAGCTCGGCCATCAGCGCCACGTCCTCGGCGTACCTGTGGTAGTGGTCGCAGGCCACGTCGCCGGTGTGCCCCTGGGACACCGCGCCCGGCGTACGGCTGAAGGTGTCCCAGATCGACGGGCCGCGACCGTCCTCGCGGGCGGCGCCCTCGATCTGGTACGCGGCGGTGGCCGCCCCCCAGACGAAGCCCTCGGGGAATCGGAGATCCGTCATGCCTTCACCGCACCTTCCATGATCCCGCCGATGATCTGGCGGCCGAAGAGGACGAACACCAGCAGCAGGGGCAGCGTAGCGATGGCCGTGCCGGTGAACACCTGCGACATGTCCTGGTAGTACCCGTCGGAGAGGGCCCGCAGCGACAACTGGACGGTCGGGTTCTCCGGGTCGTTGAGCACCGCGTACGGCCAGAGGAAGTCGTTCCAGGTGGTCATGAACGTGAGCAGGCCGAGCACGGCGGCGGCCGGGCGCAGCGCGGGCAGCACCACGTTCCAGTAGATCCGGACGGTGTTGCACCCGTCCATCCGGGCCGCCTCGATCAGCTCGGTGCTGACCGCCTGGCCGGCGTACTGGCGCATCATGAACACGCCGAAGCCGGTGACGAGCGCCGGCACGATGACGGCGGGCAGCCTGTCGTTCCAGTTCAGTTTCGTCATCAGCAGGTAGAGCGGGATCACGCCGAGCTGGGTGGGGACCATCATGGTGGCGACGATGGTCAGCAGCAGCGCGTTGCGCCCGCGGAAGCGCAGCTTGGCGAACGCGAACCCGGCGAGGGTGGAGAAGAAGACCACGGAGAGCGTCACCGTGCCGGCCACGATGGCCGAGTTGATCAGGCCGGTGAGGAAGTAGGCGTCGGTGTTGTCGAACAGCCGGGCGATGTTGGCGCCGAGGTTGCCGCCGGGGGTGAGCGGGGGCGGGACCTGGCCCATCGCGTCGCTGGTGCGGCTGGCCACCACGAACATCCAGTAGATCGGGAAGACCGACAGCGCGGCCGAGAGCGCCAATGCCAGGTAGGTGAGCCGGCTGGCCGACCAGAGGCGGGTCATCGGGAGACCTCCTTGCGGGAACCGCCGCCGAGCCGGCGCAGGAGCAGGACGTTTATCGCCGCGACCACCGCGATGAGCGCGAAGAGCAGCCAGGCGACGGCCGAGCCGTAGCCGAAGTTGTAGTGCGGCGCGAACGCGTTCTCGAACATGTACATGGTCACCGTCTGCGACTCGCGCAGCGGCCCGCCGCGGATCGCGTTGGTGCCGGAGTTGAACATCCGCGGCTCGGTGAAGAGTTGGAGGCCGCCGATGGTGGAGATGATGACCGCGAAGATGATTGTCGGCTTGAGCAGCGGCACGGTGATGGCCCAGAACTGCCGGGCCCGGCCGGCGCCGTCGATCGCCGCCGACTCGTACAGGTCGCGGGGGATGGCCTGCATGGCGGCCAGGAAGATCAGCGCGTTGTAGCCGGTCCACCGCCAGTCGACCATGGTGGAGATGGCGACCCAGGCGGCGAACCTGTTGGCCTTCCAGTCGATCGCGCTCACCCCGACGTGGTCGAGCACCCAGTTGATCATCCCGAAGTCGCGGCCGAACAGCACCGCGAACACGATCGCCACCGCCGCGGTCGAGGTGACGTTCGGGACCAGCACCGCCATCCGCCAGGTGGTGCGGGCGCGGAGCTGGCGGTTGAGCAGGTTGGCCAGCCAGAGCGCGGCCAGAAGCTGCGGGACGGTGGAGATGACGAAGATGCCGAGCGTGTTGACCACGGAGTGCCAGAAGTCCGGGTCGGCAAGCAGTTGGCTGTAGTTGTCGAACCCGATGAACGGGTGCTCGGCGCCGAGCAGGTCCCAGTCGTGCAGCGAGACCCAGAACGTGTACGCCAGCGGGTAGGCCCCGAAGACGCCGAAGAGCAGGAAGAACGGGGCGACGAAGAGGTATGGCGAGTATCTGGTGTCGAGCCGGCTGAGCCGGAGGGCCCGGTCGGCGCGGGTGGCGCGGGGGGCCGGTGCGACAGGCGGGCGGGCGTCGAGCTGGACGGCCATGACCGGAGAACTCCTATCCGCCGTGCGGGCGGCACCCGTCGCCGGGCCCGCCCGCACGCGCTGCTCGGGTTACTTGGCGGCGGCCTTCTCGGCGTTCGAGACGGCGTCGGTCCAGCCCTGCTCCGGGGAGCGCTTGCCCAGTTCCACGGTGCGTACGGCGTTCTCCACCTCGGTGCGGACGGCCTGGTTCTTCGGGCCCATGTAGACCGGCTTCAGGTTCTTGGCGCCCTCGGCGAAGATCTTGCCGACCGGGGCCTCGGAGAAGTACGCGTTCTTGGACTCGAGGATCGCCGGATCATCGAGCGCCTGCGGCGACGACGGCAGCGGGCCCTTCGCCTTGAACGCGCCGATCTGACCCTTGGCGCTGGTCAGGAACTTGGCCAGCTCGATCGCCTCGGCCTGGTGCTTGCTCTGCTTGGGCACGGCGAGGAAGGAGCCACCCCAGTTGCCGCCGTCACCGGGGATCTGGGCGATGTCCCACTTGCCCTTGGCGCCGGGGCCGGCGTTGCCCTCGATCACGCCTGTCATCCAGGCCGGGCAGGCGATGGTGGCGAACTTCGACTGCTTGAACGCGGAGACCCACTCCTCGGACCAGGAGCCGTACTTACCGGAGAGGCCGGAGTCGATGATGTCCATCGTGGTGTCGTACGCCTGCCGTACCGCCGGGTTGCTGCCCACGACCAGGTTGTTGTCGTTGTCGTAGTAGCTGTAGCCGGTGGTGTTGCCGGCGGTCTGGAGCAGGATGGTGTTGAACGTGTTCGTCGCGGCGTCCAGGAACGCGACGCCGGTCTTCTTCGCGGTGAACTGCTCGCCGACCTTGACGTAGTCCTGCCAGGTGGGCCAGAGCTTCGACACGGCCTCCCGGTCGGTGGGCAGGCCGGCCTTGGCGAACAGGTCCGTGCGGTAGCACATGGCCATGCCGCCGACGTCGGTGCCGAGGCCGATGAGCTGCTTGCCGTCGGCGGTGAGCCCCTGGTTCCACTTCCAGTCGAGGAAGTTGCCCTTCAGGTCGGCCGCGCCGTGGTCGAGCAGGTTGACGAAGTTCTGCGGGTTGGCCTTGTACTCGACGAGCAGCCCCTCCTCGATGGCGACGATGTCGCCGGCGCCCTTGCCGGCGGCGAGCCACTGGGTGAGCTTCGGCGAGTATTCGTCGAGGTTGCTGCCGGTGCCGCGCTCGACGATCTTCACGTTGGGGTGGCTGGCCATGTACTCCTGGTAGAGATCCGCGTAGCCGAGCTGGCCGAAGGTGTCGACGGTGAGCGTGACCTGCCCGTCGGCGTCGGCCTCGTCGCCGCCGCAGCCGGTGGTGCCGAGCAGGGCGGTGGCGGCGACCAGGGCCACCGCCGCCAGTCGACGGCGCGTGAAGGTGAGCATGCTGTCCTGACCTCTCGGGGTCGTAACGGGTGGTGGAAGGTGGTTCCGGAACTAAGAGAGCGCTCTCTCGACAGCCTGGTGGGTGGCCCGGGACCGTGTCAAGAGAGCGCTCTCAGAGCGTCCGAAAAAAGCGGAGAGGGGCGGTGATCGCCCCTCTCCGCCCGGTTCTCCGCGCTGTCAGCCCACCCGCAGGCCGTCCAACAGGCCCCGCTCGCCGGCCACGCCGAGCGTGTCGAAGCTGACCCGGCCCATCAACGCCAGCAGCAGGTCGCTCGCCGTGCCGGTCACCTGCGCCCGGGCCCGGTGGTCGTCGTGGTCCAGGATCGTCGCGGTGTCAAGCAACGCGACCCCCTCGCCGCGCAGGCGCAGATACCACTCCTGGGCGGCGTCCGTCGCGGTCAACTGGACCACGCCGTGCCACGGACCCGACCCGAGCCGCCGACCCGCCGGCAGCCAGGTGTCAAGCACCTCGCTCACCCCGTCGGCCGCGAGCTTGGACTCGATCGGGTCACCCGCGCCGATGGCGAGCTGGGCGTCCCAGCGGTGCACCGCGGTCTCGTGCGCCACCCGGCGCGGCCAGAAACCCGCCCGCTTCGGCTGCGGCGCGAAGTTCCAGGCCGGCGCCTCCGGGTCCAACCCGTCGAAGATCCCGCACAGGCGCTCGTATTCCTGGGCGAACCACTGGGCCGGGGCGAGACCGGCCGGCGGCTCCGGGTCGTGCCGCTCCGGCCGGCTCGTCGAACCGGCCGTCAGCACGGTGCCCACCCACACGTAGGTCCGGGTCAGGTGATGGGCGAGATCGGTGACCGTCCAGCCGGGACAGGACAGCACAGGTGTCTCGGGAGGCGCCTCCGCCACCGCCGCGGCGAACGCGGGGCCCTCCGTCCGCAACGCGCCGATCCAGAAGTCCTTCGTGTGGTGCAGTCTGCTCATCGCCATCCTCCCGGGGGTGACCGGGCCACCAGTGGGTGCCGCGGCTGCCCCTCAGCCTAGGGTGAAAGGCGTGTCAGACGTCTACGCCGAACCGACGACCGCCACCGGACCGACAGATCCGGGCACCCTGGCGCGCTACACCACCCTACGCCTCGGCGGCCCGGCCGGCCGGCTGGAGATCGCCGCCGACGCCACCGAGATCGTCCGCACGGTGCGCGAGGCGGAGACCCGCGACGAGGAAGTGCTGGTCCTGGCCGGCGGCAGCAACGTGGTGATCGGCGACCAGGGCTTCCCCGGCACCGTCGTGCTCGTCCGCTCCCGGGGGTTCCAGGTCGTCGCCGCGGACGACGACACCGTCACCGTACGGGTGGCGGCCGGCGAGCCGTGGGACGACCTGGTCGCCGCCACCGTCGAGCACGGCTGGGCGGGACTGGAATGCCTCTCCGGCATCCCCGGTTCGGCCGGCGCGACCCCGATCCAGAACGTCGGCGCGTATGGCCAGGAGGTGGCCGAGACGATCGTCGCCGTCGAGGCGTACGACCGCCCGCGCCGCGAGGTGGTCCGGATCGCGGCGGCGGACTGCGGATTCGCCTACCGGGGCAGCGTCTTCAAGTACAGCGACCGCTGGGTGGTGCTCTCGGTCGACTTCCGGCTCACCCCCTCGCCGCTCTCCGCCCCCGTCCGCTACGCCGAACTGGCCCGCGCGCTCGGTGTCGAGGTGGGCGACCGGGTGCCGCTTGCCGACGCCCGGTCCACGGTGCGCCGGCTGCGCGCCGGCAAGGGCATGGTGCTCGACGCCGCCGACCCGGACACCCGGTCGGTGGGTTCGTTCTTCACCAACCCGGTGCTGGACCGCGAGGCGTACGAGCTGCTCCGGGAGCGCGCGGCCGACCTGGGCGAGCCGCCGCACTGGCCGGGCGCCGGTGACGTGGTGAAGGTCAGCGCGGCCTGGCTGATCGACAAGGCCGGTTTCGGCAAGGGCTACGCCGGCCCGGAGGGCGTCGCCATCTCGACCAAGCACACGCTCGCGCTCACCAACCGGTCCGGCACGGCAAGCACCGCCGCCCTGGTGACCCTGGCCCGGGAGATCCGCGACGGGGTGCACGCCCGCTTCGGCGTCCCCCTCCACCCCGAACCCGTCCTGGTCAACTGCACCATCTAACCCGCCCCGCCCCTGCTCCCCGCCCCGGGTCGTCGCCAGCCCTCGAATGGTCGGCTCCTATGTTTTCGTCGATCTTGGACTTGTGGCACCTCCGATATCGACCTAAAGCCGACATTTCCTGGCACCACAAGTCCAAGATCGACGAAACCGCCGGCTCATCCCGTCCGCGCGCGCGGTTGGTCGGGTGACCAAGGAGTTCGCGTCGCCGCAGGGGTGAAATCACTCCTTCCTCACGTGCGGCACGGCGCCGCTGCGAGCGTCCCCGGAGGCCGGCACCTGGGCGATCATGAAGTTGGCGGCGTTCGTTGTCCGGTTTGTCGCCGTCAACTTCATGATCAACCAGTTGAGGGCGGGGTGGGGTGGGGTCAGGTGGTGGGGGTTACGGCGGGCCAGGGGAGGGTCAGGTAGCCGTGGCGCCAGGCTCTCGGGCCGTTCTGGACGGGCCAACCTGACTCTTTCACCGTCGCCACCGTTCGCAGCCAGCGCTGGCGCGGGCCGAACGGGGCGTAGCCGGCGGCGGAGCGCCAGGCGTGCTCCAGCGCGTCGACCAGGTCGTGCACGCGCTCGCCGGGCACGTTGCGGTGGATCAGCGCCTTCGGTAGCCGCTCGGCAAACGACGCCGGGCTCGCCAGCGTGGTCAGTTTCGCGGCAAGCGTGAGCGTGCGCGGACCGGCCGCGTCGAGCAGCACCCAGGCGCCGAGTCGCCCCAACTCGTCGCAGGTGCCCTCGACCAGCAGCCCGCCGGGCGCCAGCCGGCCGGTGATCGTGCGCCAGGCGTCGGTCACCTCGCCCTCGTCGTACTGGCGCAGCACGTTGAACGCCCGCACGAGGGCGGGACGCAGCCCGGCCAGCTCGAAGCCGCCCAGGGCGAAGGTGAGGCCGGGCGGGTCGGCGGCCGGCCGGGCGGCGGCCACGCGTACCGGATCGATCTCCAGCCCGACCACCCGGACGTCGGCGCGGACCCCGGCGGCGAGCCGGGCCCGCAGCTCGACCGCGGTGACCGGGGTGGCGCCGTACCCCAGGTCCACCACGAGCGGGTCGGCGGCGGCCCGGAGCCCGTCGCCGCAGGCTTCGACGATCCAGTTGTCCACCCGGCGGAGCCGGTTGGGGTTCGTCGTGCCCCGGGTGACCACCCCGAGCGGTCGTTCCATCAGAACCTCCCGGTTCGCGACTGCGGGGCTCGCAAGACCGGCTCACTCCTCGCGCTTCACGCTAGTTCCGGTGGACCTTGTGCTGGGCGGCCTGGGCCAGCGGGCGGACCACGAGCTGGTCGACGTTGACGTGGTGCGGGCGGGTGGCGCACCAGGCGACGCAGTCGGCCACGTCGTCGGCGACAAGCGGCTCGGCCACCCCGGCGTAGACCGCTTCGGCGCGGTCGGCGTCACCACCGAACCGGACCAGCCCGAACTCCTCGGTCCGCACCATGCCCGGGTCGATCTCGATCACCCGGACCGGCCGGCCGGACAGCTCCAGCCGGAGCGTGCCGGCGATCGCGGTCTGCGCGTGCTTGGCCGCCGTGTAGCCGCCGCCGCCCTCGTAGACGACGTGCCCGGCGGTCGAGCCGACGATCACCACGGTGCCCGCGCCGGAACGCTCCAGCGCCGGGAGCAGCGCCTTGGTGACCCGCAGCGTGCCGAGCACGTTGACGTCGTACATCCACTGCCAGTCGCCCACGTCGGCGGTCTCGACCGGGTCCAGGCCGCGGGCCCCGCCGGCGTTGTTCACAAGCAGGGTGACCGGCCCGGGCGCCGCGTCCGCCGCGGAGGCCAGGTCGGCGACGGACCCGTCGGAGGTCACGTCGCAGGCCACCGCGGTCGCCGCGCCGCCGGCCGCCTCGATCGCCGCGACAAGCGCGGCCAACCGGTCGGTACGCCGCGCGGCGGCGAGCACGTGGAAACCCTCGGCGGCCAGCCGGCGGGCGGTGGCCGCGCCGATCCCGCTCGATGCTCCGGTGACGATGGCGACTGAGGTCATCCGGACATTCTCTCCCGCCGCCCGGCCCCGCGCGGTGATGAGGTCCGTCACGCCCGGGAGCCCGCGTCAGGTATTTCCGAACCCCGATGGGGAAGATGACACCCGGCGTACGGGTTGACCGAGAAGCGCCGGTCGTGCGGGGCGGCAGCAACCGTGACAGAGGGAGCGGACGTGGCGGAGTTGCACACCGGTGTCGGTCGTCAGCGTGGTGCCCTGCCGTGGCCCCGGCCCCGCCGCATCGCCACACTCTCGGTGCACACCTCGCCGCTACACCAACCCGGCACGGGTGACGCGGGCGGCATGAACGTCTACATCCTGGAGGTCGCCCGCCGGTTGGCCGCGGCCGACGTCGAGGTGGAGATCTTCACCCGGGCCACCTCCGGCGACCTGCCCCCGGTGGTGGAGATGGCGCCCGGGGTGACCGTCCGGCACGTCACCGCCGGGCCGCTGGAGGGGCTGACCAAGGAGGAGCTGCCAGGTCAGCTCTGCGCCTTCACCGCCGGTGTGCTGCGCGCCGAGGCGGCCCGCCCGCCGGGCCACTACGACCTGATCCACTCGCACTACTGGCTCTCCGGCCAGGTCGGTTGGCTGGCCAAGGAGCGCTGGGGCGTGCCGCTCGCGCACACCGCGCACACCCTCGCCAAGGTCAAGAACGCCCGGCTCGCCGCCGGGGACCGGCCCGAGCCGAAGGCCCGGGTGATCGGCGAGGAGCAGGTGGTCGCCGAGGCGGACCGCCTGATCGCCAACACCCGGGTGGAGGCCCGCGACCTGCTCGACCGGTACGCGGCAGACCCCGGTCGGGTGGCCGTGGTGGAGCCGGGCGTGGACCTGGACCGGTTCCGCCCCGCCCCGGGTGACCGGGAGGCCGTGGCCCGTGCCGCCCGCCGTCGTCTCGGCCTGCCTGTCGACGGGTACGTGGTCGCGTTCGTCGGCCGGATCCAGCCGCTCAAGGCGCCGGACGTGCTGATCCGCGCCGTCGCCGCGCTGCGGGAGCGGGATCCCGCGCTCGCCCGTGAGCTGACCGTGGTGATCTGTGGCGGCCCGAGTGGCAGCGGGCTGGACCGGCCCACCGCGCTGATCGAGCTGTCCCAGTTGCTCGGCGTGGCCGACCGGGTGCGTTTCCTGCCGCCGCGGACCGGCGACGACCTGCCCGCCCTCTACCGCGCCGCCGACCTGGTCGCCGTGCCGTCGCACAACGAGTCGTTCGGGCTTGTCGCGCTGGAGGCCCAGGCCTGCGGCACGCCGGTGCTTGCCGCCGCCGTGGGCGGGCTGGTCACCGCCGTACGCGACGGTGTCAGCGGGATGCTCATCGACGGGCACGATCCGGTCGATTGGGCGCGGGCCCTGGCCCGCCTGCTGCCCGAGCGGAGACGTCGGGCGGCGCTGGCCCGCGGGGCAGAGCGGCACGCCCGCGACTTCTCCTGGAACCGCACGGTCTCCGGACTGCTCGCGGTCTACGGGGAGGCGATCACCGAGCACCGCGCCCGGCTGGCCGGTCGGCTCGGCGATCCCGCGCTCGCCTGCTCCTGGTGACCGCGCCGCCGCCCGGCGACCGCCGTCCGGCGACCGTAGAGTGGGTGCGATGAGCCGCACGAGTGAGGTCGCCGCGCTGATCGAGAGCGTGTGCGCGGAGCGCGAGCTGGAGTGGGAGTCCACCGGCGAGTCGTCGTACGCGGTGACCCTGCCGGGCACGCACAAGCTCAAGACGATCTGCAACCTGATCGTCGGCGAGCACGCGTTGCGGATCGAGGCGTTCGTGATGCGCCAGCCCGACGAGCGCCGCGAGGAGCTGTGGGCCTGGCTGTTGCAGCGCAACGCGCGGATGTACGGCGTCTCGTTCTCCATCGACGCGGTCGGCGACGTCTACCTGACCGGCCGGGTCAACCTGGCCGGGCTCGACGCGGACGAGATGGACCGCCTGTTCGGCTCCGTGCTGACCTACGCCGACGAGTCGTTCGACAGCATGCTGGAGATCGGGTTCGGCACCGCCATCCGCCGGGAGTGGGAGTGGCGGGTGAAGCGGGGCGAGTCGACCGCCAACCTGGCCGCGTTCGCCCACCTCTTCGAGCCCTCGGCCCCGGCCGGCTCGGCCGCCGGAGGTTCGGAGCCCTCCTGACGGGTATGCCGCACCGCGCGGTGCGGAGCACTGGGACCCACCGCGGGCCGAGGACGGACTGTCGAGGAGCGTGTCCCATGGCTCAGCGCAACAGCTCAGGTCGCGGCACGACCGCGACCCGCACCAAGCGGCAAACCGGTAACCAGGCCCCGAACACCCCGATGGTGTCGGAGTCCGAGATCTCCCGGATGAAGGTCGACGACATCCGGGGCCAGCTCCGCCGTCGTGGGGTCTCCGGGATTTCCACGCTGCGCAAGCCGGAGCTGGTGAAGACGCTCGCGCGGACCATGCGCGCGGAGGGGCGCGGCGGCGCGGCCCGGCGGAGCACCGGCCCGGCCGGCCGGCCGGCGGGCACCCGCCGGGCCGCCGCCGCGAAGAAGACCACCGCGGCGAGGAAGAGCACCACGGCCTCGCGCCGCGCCGCGACGTCGCCGGCCAAGTCCGCCCCGGCCACCCGGGCGACCGGGGCCAGGGCCAAGGCGACGGGTACGCGCAAGGCGGCGCCCGCTCGGGCCAAGGCGACGTCGTCGCGCGCCAAGGCGACCGCGTCGCGGACGAAGGCCACTCCGTCGCGGGCGAAGGCTGGCCCGTCTCGGGCCAAGGCTGCCCCTTCGCGGGCGAAGGCGGCTCCGTCCCGGGCCAAGGTCACTCCGTCGCGGGCCAAGGCGGCACCGGCGCGGAGGGCGGCGTCGGCTCGCGCGCAGGCCGCGCCGACGCGCGGGCCCGCGTCCAGTCGGTCGATCGGGTCCTCGCAGCTCATCGCGTCGCTCGCCGACCGTCCCGAGCGTCCCGGTCGCAGCCTGGTGACCCGTAACCACGAGGTGATCCAGCGCTGGGCCCGGGCCCGGGGCGCCAAGCCGGCCACCATCGCCGGCACCGAGCGGGGCGACCGGCCCGGGGTGCTGACCTTCAACCTTCCGGGCTACCGGGAGAGCAGCCGGATCCGGGAGATCACGTGGGACGACTGGTTCCGGACATTCGACTCGCGGCGGCTGAACCTGATCTATCAGGAGCAGATGCGGGACGGCCGGCAGAGCAACTTCTTCCGGACGGAGAACCCGAATCGCGAGGACGGCTGAGGGTTTACGGGAATGGTCGCCGGGAACCCCGTGTTGGCGATGGTCGGAGGCCGGAGCAGGGACGGGCCGATTTCCGACATCGGTGCTGTGACGGGTAAGACAGCGATGCGGGTTGAATCCGGAATCTGCGCGAACTAGCTTTATTGCACCGCGTAGCGCTTGTTTTCGTTCGGGGGAGCGGCGGATCGATCAGATCCGCGCAAGCGAGACGCGATGATCGGGTGGAGCACGCCGTTGGGGGACGGTGCCGCCCGTGGAACCGGCGGCGCGAGCGGGCGACGCTTACGGGGGTGAGTGTCGCCCGCCGCCGCCGGGCGTACGGTCAGAGCGCCCATCTCGACGGGGGTCGGGGTGGGCGCTCTGCCGTTGTTCAGCGGTGGACCTTCTCCGGCTCCCGGGCGGCGGCCCGTAACGCGGCGACCCGGCGTTCCCGGGGGCCACCGGCGAGCAGGTGACCGGCCGCGGCGCACAGTCCCAGCCCGCCCACCACCAGCCAGTGCCGCTCGCCGAGACGCTCCAGGCTGAGCCCGCCGAGCGCGGGCGCCACGAAGGACGCCGCCGGGAACGTCAGGTAGAAGACCGACTGGTAGCGGGCCCGTAGCCGGGGCGGGGCCAGGTCGGCGTTGATCTGGGCGTTCGGCGGGGCGGCGAGCATCTGCCCGACCGTCCAGACCACCGCCGCGCCGAGATACAGCGACAACCCGTCGGCGACCGTCAACGCGCCGAACCCGAGCGCCATCAGCCCGGTGGAGACGGCCAGCACGGTCGAGGAGCGGTGCGCCGCGATCAGCCGGGGCACGAACAACTGCCCCACCACGATCAGCGCCCCGCCGAGCGCCACCACAAGCCCGTACGCGCTCGGGCCCAGTCCGTCCGCGCGCATCGCCAGCGGCATGATCGTCGACGTCTGCATGGTCAGCACGGCCAGCAGGAAGGTCAGCCCGACGAACGCGAGGAAGGTGCGGTCGGTGAGCGCGGTGTGCAGCCCGGGCCGCCTCCCCTCCACGGCCCGTGGGGTCACCACCTGGCGGGTCAACGTCTCGGGCACCGTGAGCGCGATGACCACAGCCGCGGCAAGCGTGGCTCCGGCGTCGACCAGGAACAGCGCCACGAAGCTCGCCTCGGCGAGCACGCCGGCCAGCAGCGACGCCACCGCCATGCCCAGGTTGAACGCCCAGAACTGGAGGTTGAACGCCCGCGACCGGGCGGCCTGCGGCACCACGTCCACGATGGCCGCCACGAACGCCGGGCCCGGCATCGAGTGCGCCACCCCGACGAGCGTGGCCAGCACGGCGATCATCGCCAGGTGCCGGCTGAACGCCAGCGCCGCCATCAACCCGGCCGCGGTCAGGTGGGCGGCGAGCAGCGTGGCCCGCCGGCCCCACCGGTCCGCCAGGACGCCGCCGACCAGCGTGCCGGCCGCGCCGCCGATGCCGTACGCGCCGACGACGAGCCCGGCCAGGGACGGCGAGGCGTCCCGCGCGGAGGTGAGGTAGAGCGACAGGAACAGCAGCGCGAACGCGCCGGCCCGGTTGATCAGCAGCCCGGTCCAGAGATACCAGAAGGTGGCGGGCAGTCCACCGGCCGTGTCGTCCCACAAGCGCCGCAGGCCGTGCACCCGTCCTCCAGGAAGGTTTCCTTACCGATACGCCGCGGTACCGTACCCGGCGTACTCAGGAACCGACCTGGACCGGCGCGGCGGGTGACGTGGCCGCGGCCTCGGCCGCCTCCGGCGCCGGGGTGCGGGCCATGGTGACAGGCGTGACGGCCGTCCCGGCGGCGCGGAGCTGGGTGGCGCGACGCTCCCGGGCCGGGCCGGAGACCAGGTGCGCGACCGCCGCCACGGCGCCGACCCCGGCGCAGGCCAGCCAGAGCGCGGTGTTGCCGGCCTGCTCCCGGAGCAGGCCGCCGAGGATCGGCGCGCTCGCGCCGGCGAGCTGCCAGGAGAGCGAGAAGGCGCCCTGGTAGCGACCGCGCAGTGCGGCCGGCGACAACTCCGCGATCAGGGTGGCGTTGGAGGGCGCGTTGAGCATCTCGCCGAGCGTCCAGATCAGCACCGTGAGCCCGTAGAGCCAGACCGTGTCGGCGAACGCGGTGAGCCCGAACCCGACCCCCATGATGAGAGCGGCGAGCGCCAGCACGTGCGACCGGCTCCGGCCGGCGATGAGCCGGGGCACGAAGAGCTGCCCGATCACGATGAGGACCCCGTTGAGCGCGATCACCGAGCCGTAGGTGGCGGGGCTGAGCCCGGAGTCGGCCATGGCGATCGGCAGCATCGAGACGTACTGGAGGAAGACAAGCGCGCCGAACAGGTTGAGCGCCACGAAGCCGAGGAAGACCCGGTCGCGCAGGATGGTGCGCAGCGCGCCCGCCGGGGCCGGCGCGCTCGTGCCGACCGGACCGGGCGACGCGGTCCGGGTCTCGCCCACCCGGGTGAAGATGATCAGCCCGGTGACAAGCGTGGTGGTCGCGTCCACCAGGAAGAGCAGCAGGTAACCGGCCTCGGTGGCGAGCCCGGCCAGGACTGCGGCGCAGGCGAAGCCGAGGTTGAGCGCCCAGTAGTTGAGCGAGTACGCGCGGAGCCGGTTATTCTCCGGCACCACGTCGATGATCATCGCGGCGAAGGCCGGGCGGGCCGCCTCGGCGAACATGCCGAGCAGCAGCGCGCCGACCGCCACCGCCCAGAGCGGCCGGGCCAGGCCGAGCGCGACCATCATGGTGGCGGCGCCGAGGTGCGCGGTGAGCAGCGTGGGTCGCCGGCCCCAGCGGTCGGTCAGGGTGCCGCCGACGGTGGTGCCGACCGCGCCGCCGGCGCCCCAGAGCCCGATCACCAGACCGGCCTGCGCGGCCGAGAAGCCCCGCTGCTGGGTCAGGTAGATGGCGAGGAAGATCAGGACGAACGAGCCGAGCCGGTTGATGAGGGTGCCGGTCCAGAGGTACCAGAAGGAACGCGGTAACCCGCCCGCCGTGTCCTGGAACCAACCCCGCACCGTCCGCATCCCAACGCCCCCGTGTGGTAATGACCGATCAATCTCAGATGCCTTACAACCTAGTCCCGGGTCGGAACGCCGGTCATCCGCATTTCCACGTGGTGGTCGTCACCACAGGTCCCCGCGTGTCCGCCCGGCCGGTACGGCAGGATGATCCGCATGACTGCGAGCGAAGGACCCACCGTCGGGACGCTGGTCCTGCTGCGGCACGGCGAGAGCGACTGGAACGCCAAGAACCTCTTCACCGGGTGGGTCGACGTCGACCTGACCGCCAAGGGTGAGACCGAGGCGCGGCGTGGCGGCGAGCTGCTCCGCGAGCACGACCTGCTGCCGGACGTGGTGCACACGAGCGTGATGCGCCGGGCGATCCGCACCGCCGAGCTGGCGCTGAACGCCGCCGACAGGCACTGGATCGCGGTGCGCCGGTCGTGGCGGCTCAACGAGCGCCACTACGGCGCCCTTCAGGGCAAGAACAAGAAGCAGACCCTCGAAGAGTACGGCGAGGAACAGTTCATGCTCTGGCGCCGGTCGTACGACACGCCCCCGCCGCCGATCGACGACAATGACGAGTGGTCGCAGGTCGGCGACCCGCGGTACGCGCTGCTGCCGACCGAGCTGATGCCACGCACCGAGTGCCTGAAGGACGTCGTCGAGCGGATGCTGCCCTACTGGTACGACTCGATCGTGCCGGACATCCTGGCCGGCCGGACGGTGCTGGTGGCGGCGCACGGCAACTCGCTGCGCGCGTTGGTCAAGCACCTCGACCAGATCTCCGACGAGGCGATCGCCAAGCTGAACATCCCCACCGGCATCCCGCTGCGCTACGACCTGGACGCCGACCTGCGTCCGCAGGTCCTGGGAGGCACCTACCTCGACCCCGAGGCCGCCAAGGCGGCTGCCGCCGCGGTAGCCAACCAGGGCCGCTGATGTAAGGCGGGGCCCCCTTTTAACGCCTCCGGTAGAGGAGGGGCCCCTTCTTAACACTCCCCTGTTAAGAAGGGGCCCCTCCTTGCCTGGGGCCCGCCGGTGGGTCAGGCGGAGGGAGAACCGGTGATCAGATAGACCACGTGCTCACCGGCGTTCACCGCGTGGTCGGCGAAGCGCTCGTAGAAGCGGCCCAGCAGGGTCGCGTCGATCGCGGTCTCCACCCCGTACGGCCAGTCGTCGCCGAGCAGCACGCCGAAGAGACTCTTGTGCAGGTCGTCCATGGCGTCGTCGTCCCGGTCCAGCTCGGCGGCGACGTCGGCGTCGGGCTTGGCAAGCACCGCGCCGATCTTCTCCGCCATCCGGTCGGCGATGCCGGCCATGTCGGTGAAGACCGGCCGCAGCTCGGCCGGCACCGCCGGCGACGGGTGCCGGCGCAGCGCCGTCTTGGCCACGTGGTCGGCCAGGTCGCCCATCCGCTCCAGGTCGGCGGCGACGTGCAGGGCGGTGATCATGGCCCGCAGGTCGGAGGCGACCGGGGCCTGTCGGGCCAGCAGGTCGCAGACCCGCTCCTCCACGTGCCGGTAGAGGTCGTCGATCTCGGCGTCCCGCGCGATCACCGTCTCGGCCGCGCCGCGGTCGGCGGTGAGGAGCGCCTTGGTGGCCTGCCGCATGGCCGCGCGTACCGCCTCGGCCATGTCCACCAGCAGTTGGCTGACAATCTGCAGGTCGGCCCGGAACTCGTCGCGCATCGTCACTTCCTGGGGTCGGTGGCCGCGGCCCGAGGCGGGTACGGCGTGAGCAGGTGCGCGCCCCACGGTAGGCCGGATGGCCGGCACCAGGGTGAACGCGGGTGAACGACGCGGGACCCATGGGTGAACATTCTCGGAAGCGAGAGTGATTCGTCCCCTTGTGCCCGTTCCTTGGGTTAACAATGACCCTACGATCGCCGGGTGGAATGGGCAGTGGCCATCGCGGTGGCCGTGGCGTTGGTGGCCGGACTGGTCGCCGGATCGACGCTGTCCGGTTCCGTGGCGGAATGGCGGCGCCGGTGGGCGTCGCGGGGCGGCGGGACCTCCCGTCGTGACGCAGGGAGGCCGACGATTCCGGACGAAGCGCAGGGGGGCCTATCCGGGCTCGGCCGCAAGACGATCGACTCGCTCCGGGCCGGCGTGGTGGTGCTCGACGCGGACGACACGCCGGTGCTGGTGAACCCGGCCGCCCGCGCGATGGGCCTGCTCCGGGCCGGGGCGACACCGGGGTCGATCGCCGCGCACCCGTTGATCCGTACCCTCGCCGGGCAGGTCCGCCGCACGGGCGTGCGTCGCGAGATCGAGCTCGACCTGCCGCGGGGCCGCGACAGCGCCGGCGACAACCCGCTCGGTGTGCACCTGCGAGCCATGGGACTGGGCGCCGGCTACGTCTCGATCGAGGCCGTCGACGTCACTGAGTCGCACCGCCTGGCCCGGGTACGCCGGGACTTCGTGGCAAACGTGAGCCACGAGCTGAAGACCCCGATCGGAGCACTCCAACTGCTCGCCGAGGCGCTCGTCGACGCCACCGAGCCGGCCGGTGACGGCGCGCCCGACCTGTCCGAGGACCTGGTCGCCGCGCGGCGGTTCGCCGAACGGATCCAGCACGAGTCGACCCGGCTCGGCCGGTTGGTGCAGGAGTTGCTGGAGCTCACCCGGCTCCAGGGCGCCGAGCCGCAGCCGGCCCCCGAACCGGTCTCCGTGGACTGGGTGCTCGCCGAGGTGATCGACCGGACCCGCACCCCGGCCACCGCCCGCCGGGTGGAGATCGTCGTGGGTGGGCAGCGGGGCCTGACCGTGTACGGGAGTGACAGCCAACTCGCCACCGCGGTGGCGAACCTGGTGGAGAACGCGGTCACCTACTCGGCCGAGGACACCACGGTCCGGGTGACCGTGCGGGGCACCGACGAGCACGTCGAGATCGCGGTCGCCGACCAGGGCATCGGCATCGCCCCGAGCGAGGTCGACCGGATCTTCGAGCGCTTCTACCGCGCCGACCAGGCCCGCTCGCGCTCGACCGGCGGCACCGGCCTGGGACTGGCCATCGTCAAACACATCGCCAGCAACCATGGCGGCCGGGTGGATGTGTCGAGCACTCTTGGTGGGGGTTCGACGTTCACCCTCCGGCTGCCTGCCCGCCCCCCGGACGACCTGGAGGCGACACTCGCCTCGGCTGGGATCGAGGCCGGCCCGGCCGAGCTCCGGCAGGTCTGACCACAGGAAAGGAACACCCGTTGAGCCGCGTACTGGTGGTCGAGGACGAGGAGTCGTTCTCCGACGCCCTGTCCTACATGCTCCGCAAGGAGGGGTTCGAGGTTTCCGTCGCCGCGACGGGCACCTCCGCCCTCACCGAGTTCGACCGGACCGGCGCCGACATCGTGCTGCTCGACCTGATGCTGCCGGAGATGTCGGGCACCGAGGTCTGCCGCCAGCTCCGCCAGCGGTCGCACGTCCCGATCATCATGGTCACCGCCCGGGACAGCGAGATCGACAAGGTGGTCGGCCTGGAGATCGGCGCCGACGACTACGTGACCAAGCCGTACTCGCCGCGTGAGCTGGTCGCCCGGATCCGGGCGGTGCTGCGCAGGCAGACCGCCGAGGCGAACGAGACGGGCGCCCCGACGCTCGCCGCCGGCCCGGTGCGGATGGACATCGAGCGGCACGTGGTGACCGTGGACGGGACCGGCGTGCAACTGCCGCTCAAGGAGTTCGAGCTGTTGGAGTTGCTGCTGCGCAACGCCGGCCGGGTGCTCACCCGGGGGCAGCTCATCGACCGGGTCTGGGGTGCCGACTACGTGGGCGACACCAAGACGCTCGACGTGCACGTGAAGCGGTTGCGGTCGAAGATCGAGCCGGAGCCGTCCACGCCGCGCTACATCGTCACGGTGCGAGGTCTGGGCTACAAGTTCGAGCCGTGACCGCCCGGCTGGCGTGGGTCTGCCGCTCCCGTGCACCCGGCGCGTGCCCGGTTCGCCGCTCTGACGCGCCGGAGTCTGTCCCTGTTCGCCGGTCCGGGATCGACTCGTAATGCGAGACGGAAGGCGGCTTGATCTCGCGGCAGCGCTCGCGTACGTGCGTGCTCGGGTCAGGCACCTGCGTCCGCGCCTTTGTAGTTGAGGGCAGAGACGACTCAGACCTCTTCCCCGCACGGTAGCCACCCTGCCGTTTCGGATGTGCCGGATGTCCGGGTCCGGCGGTGGGGGTGTTCACGACGCGCTGATGCACCCATGGTGCTCCACTCACGGCTCGGCGGAGCACGGGTGGAACGCCATGGGTGCCTCCGGCGCGGTGGTGCACCCACACCGTTCCAGTCGTGGCCCGGGCGGAGTGCGGGTGGAACGTCATGGGTGTCTGCGGCGCGGTGGTGCACCCACACCGTTCCAGTCGTGGCCCGGGCGGAGTGCGGGTGGAACGTCATGGGTGTCTGCGGCGCGGTGGTGCACCCATAGCGTTGCAGTGGTGGGCTTGGGGGAGCGCGGGTGGAATGTACGGGTGTGTGACGGGCGTGTGGAATGCCGGTCGTGGTGTGCCGCCCGGGTGTTCCGGGTGGGTGGGGTGTCCGGTTCGGGGGTGGTGGGTGGCACTCTGACGGTGGAATCGGCCCGGGGGTGCGGGCGTTGTAACCCGGTGAACGACCGAAGAAGGCCAGCGCACCGGTTCGCCGCGCTGCCGACCCGCCCCCGGGAATGGCGGTGGGTAGCCGGTCGTTACACAGTCTCCCGGCCCCGTGGTGTGGCCCTGCCCCGCGGAGCAGCCGGTCCCCCCGCAAAACCTGAGTGCCTGACGGTGCTTGCCCGCGTGCCAACCCCCCTCTCGGTGCGCGTCGTCGACCCCCGAATGGAGCCCTCTGATGAACACGATCCTGCGTAAGAGCATTCTCGGTGTTGCTGGTCTCGCGTTCACCGGTGGTGTGTTCGCCGGTCCGATCGCCGCCCACGCCGACACCCCCACCCACACCACCAAGCCGGTCGCGGCCGTGCAGGCCGAGGGCAAGCAGTCGACCATCACCCTCAACGACGAGCAGACCGCCAACGTCAAGGCGATCATCGCGGCGACGAAGAAGGCCGGCCTGCCCGAGCGGGCCGCGGTCATCTCCATCGCCACCAGCCTCCAGGAGTCGAAACTGGAGAACCTGGGCCACCTCGGCGACACCAACGACCACGACTCGCTGGGCCTGTTCCAGCAGCGCCCCTCCTCCGGCTGGGGCAGCCCGGAACAGATCACCGACCCCGAGTATTCGACCCTGGCGTTCCTGAAGGGTCTGAAGCAGGTCGACGGCTGGCAGGACATGCCGCTGACCGAGGCCGCCCAGACCGTCCAGGTGTCGGCCTACCCGGACGCCTACGCCCAGTGGGAGAACCAGGCCACCGACCTCGTCACCACGCACTGGACCAAGTAAGCGGCACCGCGAAGGCCGGCACCCCGAACCACGGGGTGCCGGCCTTCAGCGCATCACCTTGACGTTGAACAGTGCCGTGCCCAGCCGGCCGTAGAGGCGCAGCCAGATCGGCATCAGCATCTCGGTGCCCCGTGCCGTGGTGATGTCGCCCAGGTCGATCACGTCGGTGTGGCCGAAGCTCGTGAGCAGGTCGGCGACCGCCTTCTTGGCCTCGGCGTCGTCGCCGGACATGAAGACGCTGTGGTCCCCGCCGCCGAGTTGCCGAGGGTGCGTCATCAGGTCGGCGGTGAGCGTGTTGAGCGCCTTCACCACCCGGGTACGGGGAAACGTCCGCTGGATCAGTTCGCCGAGCGAGTCGTCGTTGAGCACCGACAGGGTGGGCGGAAAGCCCTGGCTGAAGTCGAGCGGATTGGCGACGTCGAGCAGGATTTTGCCGGCCAGGTTCTCCGCGCCCGCCGCGTGGAGCGTGGGGAGGGAGCCGTCGCCGCTTGTCGCGTTCACCACCAGGTCGGCTCCGGCGGTGGCGTCGGCGTGGACGGCGAGGGTGATGCCGGGGTGGCCGGCGGCCCAGTCGCCCCAGTCCCCGTCCCGGGTGGCGGCGACGTCACGGGTGCCGACGACGACCTCGTGGCCCAGTTCGGCCGCGCGGGCGGCGATCGCCCGCCCGACCATGCCGGTGCCCAGCACTGCGATACGCATGTGGATTCCGTCCTCCGGTAGTGCGCGACGCCGATGCGTGCGCTCCGTACGACCGAGACTAACAGACAGGTCTGTATACCTGAAGGGCGTGAACGGATAGGCTGCGACGGACACCGAGGAGGACCCATGGCCCGCACTCCCGCCGGCGCCGCCCGGGAGCGCATCCTGGCAACCGCGTTCCGGCTGTTCTACGCGTACGGGCCGCGTGGCGTCGGGGTGGACACGGTGATCGCCGAGTCGGGCGTCGCGAAGGCCACCCTCTACAAGCACTTCCCGAGCAAGGACGACCTCGTCCTGGCGTACCTGGAAAAGGTCGACCGGGCCTGGTCCGGCGCGCTGCGGGACGCGGCCCGGGCGGCCGGCGACAACCCCCGGGCCCAGCTCGTCGGGATGTTCGACGCGCTCACCGGGGCCTGCCGTCGGGAGGGCTACCACGGCTGCGCGTTCATCAACACCGCGGCCGAGTCGCCCGCCGGCGGCCCGGTGCACGCCCGTACGGTCGAGCACAAGAATGCGGTGCGGGCCTGGGTGACCGACCTGGCCCGGCAGGCCGGGGCGGCCGAGCCGGAGCTGCTGGCCCGGCAGCTCACCCTGTTGCTCGACGGCGGTCTTGCCGGCGGTGTGCTCGACGCCGACCCGGCGGTCGCCGAGGCTGCCCGGCGCAGTGCCCAGGCACTCGTCGACGCGGCGCTCCCGAAGCGTTAAGCGGGGGCCCTTCCTCTACCGGAGGCGTTAAGCGGGGGCCCTTCCTTACTCGCTGGCGGGGTGGGGGGCGATCTGGCCCTTACGGTGGCGGGCGGCGCAGAGTTCGGCCAGCTTCGCGTACGCGGGCGCGCCGATCAGCGCGGTCAGCTCCGGGCCGTAGGAGACGTACATCGGCTCGGTGCCGACGTGCGCGTCGGTGGAGGAGGTGCACCACCAGTCCAGGTCGTGGCCGCCGGCGCCCCAACCGCGCCTGTCGAACTCGGCCAGCGTGGAGATCAGCACCTTGGTGTTGTCCGGCCGCGTGTGCCATTCCTGGTCGCGGCGGACCGGCAGTTGCCAGCAGACGTCGGGCTTGTATTCCAGCGGGTGCACGCCGTCGCGCAGCGCCTGGGCGTGCAGGGCGCAGCCGCCCCCGGCGGGGAAGTCGGCGTCGTTGAGGAACACGCACGGCGCGTCCACGCCCTGGGTGGCGGTGCGCCGGGCCGGTGTCTTGCCGTCGACCGTGTCGTTCTCGGTCCAGTTCTTGAAGCCGCGGCGGAAGTGCTGCCAGGTCTCCGGCGTGAGCCGCTTGACCGCCGCCCGGACCCGCTTCTCGTCGTCGGAGTCGGTGAAGAACGCGCCGTGCGAGCAGCACCCGTCGGCGGCCCGACCGGCGACGATGCCGTGGCAGCCCCGGCCGAAGACGCACGTCCAGCGGGACAGCAGCCAGGTCAGGTCGGCCCGGACGACGTGCTTCGGGTCGGCAGGGTCGACGAACTCGATCCACTCCCGCGGAAAGTCCAGCCCGACCTCGCGGCTACGCGGGTCGTCCGGGTCGTCCACCAGCACGTGAAGCTCGATCTGCCCTGTCACCCGACCAGCGTACGCGCGGTCACCCCGGCCGGCCGGCGAGCCGACGAAACGTGTTGGCCCTAGGGTGCTTCCCATGCGACTGGGTGTCCTCGACGTCGGTTCCAACACCGTGCACCTGCTGGTGGTCGACGCCCACCACGGCGCGCACCCCTGGCCGGCCCACTCGGAGAAGGTGGTGCTGCGGCTGGCCGAGCAGATCGGCCCGGACGGCGCGTTGACCGACGCCGGCGCGGACGGGCTGGTCGAGGCCGTCGGCATGGCGCGGGCGGCAGCCGACGGGCTGGGCGCCGAGGACCTGTTGGCGTTCGCCACGAGCGCGGTCCGCGACGCCACGAACGCCGTCGAGGTGCTGGCCCGGGTGCGCGACGAGACAGGCGTACGCCTGGGGGTGCTCTCCGGCGCGGACGAGGCGCGGATGACGTTCCTCGCGGTGCGGCGGTGGTTCGGCTGGTCCGCCGGCCGGCTGCTGGCGCTCGACATCGGCGGCGGCTCGCTGGAGCTGGCCGCCGGCATCGACGAGCATCCGGATGTCGCGGTCTCGTTGCCGCTCGGCGCGGGCCGGCTCAGCCGGGAGCGGCTGGCGATCGACCCGGCCGGGTTGATGCCGCCGCCCGCCCAGGCCGTGGAGGACCTCCGGGAGTACGTGGACGCGCAGCTCGACCCCGTGGTGAAGCAACTGACCGAGGTGGGCTGGGAGCGTCCGGTGGCCACCTCCAAGACGTTCCGCTCGCTTGCCCGGTTGGCCGGCGCCGCGCCGTCCGGCGCCGGTCTCTGGGCGCGGCGCAGCCTGACCCGCACCGGGCTGCGGCAGGTGCTCGGGTTCGTCCGGCACATCCCGCCGGCTCACCTGCCCGAGCTGGAGGGCGTCAGCGCGCAACGGGCGCACCAGCTCCTGGCCGGCGCGGTGGTGGCCGAGGCGGTGATGCGCCGGCTCGACGTCGACAGTTTGGACATCTGCCCCTGGGCGTTGCGCGAGGGGGTCATCCTGCGTCGGCTGGATCAGCTCGCACCGATGTGATCCGAGCGGTCGCTCTGGGTGCTTTGCGGCTGCTCGTCCCGATGCCTCCTGGCGGGTGCGGCTACCCTGAGGGGCGTGACTTCCCGCGTCCCGGTGCTCCTGTCCACGTCCTCGGTCTTTCCGGAACGGACCGCGGCGGCGTTCCAGCTCGCCTCCGCGCTCGGGTACGACGGCGTCGAGGTGATGGTCTGGACCGATCCGGTGAGCCAGGACGCGGGCGCGCTGCGCGGACTGTCGGAGCACTACGGCATTCCGGTGCTGTCGGTGCACGCGCCCTGCCTGCTTGTCACCCAGCGGGTGTGGAGCCCCGACCCGTGGGAGCGGCTGCGCCGGGCCGCCGAGCTGGCCGAGACGCTGGAGTCGCCGACCGTGGTGGTGCATCCCCCGTTCACCTGGCAGCGTGACTACGCGCGCACGTTCGCCGACGGCCTCGACGCCGTCGCCGGGCAGTTCGGTGGCCTCCGCTTCGCGGTGGAGAACATGTTCCCGGTGCGGATGGCCGGTCGGCAGTTCGTGCCGTACGTGCCGGGCTGGGACCCGACCGACGCCGGTTACGCCTCCTACACGTTGGACCTGTCGCACTGCGCGGCCTCGCACACCGACGCGCTGGCGATGGCGGACCGGATGGGTGGCGCGCTGGCGCACGTGCACCTGGGCGACGGCACCGGCGAGGGGCGGGACGAGCACCTGGTGCCGGGCCGGGGCGGTCAGCCCTGCGCGGAGCTGCTCCGATCGCTGGCCGGGCGCGGCTTCACCGGCTCGGTGGCGGTGGAGGTGACCACCCGGGGCGCGAAGAGCCGCGCGGTGCGGGAGGCGGACCTGCGCGAGTCGCTCGCGTTCGCCCGGGCCAACCTGACCGCGCCCTCACCTGTCGACGCCTGACCGCGGGCCAGCGGACCTGGTGACCGGCGGCGGTCTAGCTGACCGGGGCGAGTGGCTGGGCCGGCACCGCCTGCTCGCCGACCGCGGCGCGCTTGCGGGCGCGGTGCGCCGCCACGTGTGACCGGGTGGCGCAGCGCTCCGAGCAGAACCGCCGGCAGCAGTTGGACGAGGTGTCCAGGTAGACGTTGCCGCAGCGCTCGTCCGCGCAGACGCCGAACCGGGCGCTGCCGTACTCGCAGAGCCAAACCGACAGCCCCCAGACCGCGCCGGCCAGGTATTCCGAGGAGACCGAGGCGCCCCGGCTGGTCACGTGCATGTGCCAGTCCGAGGAGTCGTGGCCGGAGATGCGGGGCTGCACCGGGAACGCCTCCAGCAGCGCGTTCAGCTCCGTCACGGCGTCGGCGTCACGGCCCGAGGTGCCGTACTCGAAGACGTCCCGCAGGCGTTTCTGTGCCCGCCGGAAGATGGTGAGGTCCCGCTCCGCGACCTCGTCGCGCATCCAGGCGTTCTCATCCGGGAAGAGGGCCCGCAGGCCGTCGAGGTCGTCCAGTCGGGCGTTGACGAGCTCGACCCCGGTCCGGGCGTACGCGTCGAAGTTCACGACACCAACGGTAGACGACTCGGAGCGGACGTGCCGCGATGCGTTTGGCGGGGGCCCTTCTTATAGCCTGGGCGATAAGAAGGGCCCCCGCCTCACACGTGCCCGGCGCGGGTGCGGGGGTGGGCGTTACGCTCGGCTCATGCTCCGTTCCGTCATCCTCGCCGCCTCCCGGTCAACCCAGGTGGAGCGGCTCGTCGCGACGGCCCCGTTCACCCGGGACGTCGTCCGCCGGTTCGTCGCCGGCGCCGGCACCGACGACGCGCTGCGCGCGACCCGCGCACTCGTCGCCGACGGCCAAGCGGTCACCCTCGACTACCTGGGCGAGGACACCACCACCCCCGAGCAGGCGAACGCCACCCGGGACGAATACCTCACCCTGCTGCGCCTGCTCGGCGCCGCCGGGCTCACCCCGGCCGCCGAGGTCAGCGTGAAGCTCTCCGCGCTCGGCCAGATGTTCGACGAGCAACTCGCGTACGAGAACGTGCGGGCGATCTGCGCGGCGGCCGACGCGGCGGGCACCACGGTCACGCTGGACATGGAGGATCACACCACCACCGACTCGACGCTCGACGTCCTGACCAAGCTGCGCAAGGACCACCCGTCGACAGGCGCGGTGCTCCAGGCGTACCTGCGGCGGACCGAGTCGGACTGTCGCGAGCTTGCTTCCGCCGGGTCCCGGGTGCGGCTGTGCAAGGGGGCCTACAAGGAGCCGGAGTCGGTGGCCTACCAGTCCGCCCGCGAGGTCGACAAGTCGTACGTGCGCTGCATGAACGTGCTGATGGCGGGCGACGGGTATCCGATGCTTGCCACGCACGACCCGCGTCTGATCGCGATCGGCGAGGACCGGGCGCGCTGGTTCGACCGCGACCCGGGCCGGTTCGAGTTCCAGATGCTCTACGGCATCCGCCCGGACGAGCAGAAGCGCCTGGTCGGCGAGGGCTACACGGTGCGCACCTACGTTCCCTACGGCGACCAGTGGTACGGCTATCTGATGCGCCGACTGGCCGAGCGCCCGGCCAATCTGGCGTTCTTCGGCCGTGCGGTGATGTCGACGACGTGAGTCAGCCGTTCGACCAGGTCCGGGTGCACAGCACGAGGCGGTAGCCGTCCGGGTCGGCGAACGTGATCCCCCACCTGTCCCAGTACGGGCCGGCGGTGACCCTGGTCCCGCCGGCCCCTTCCAGTCCAGGTAGAGCGCGAGCAGGTCCTCCTCGGTGGGGCGCGGGTCGACGGTCAGCGCCGCGTCGAGGTCAACACTTGACGGTGAAAGCTAATGCCGTTAGCTTCCTAGCTATGACAGTTAGCCAGGTGTCGCGGGACGGTGGGACGATCGCCTACGAGGTGCACGGTGCGGGGCCGCTCGTGGTGCTGTCGCACGGCATGGGGGAGAACCGGGCGACCTTCCGGCACCTGGTGCCGCTGCTGGTGGCGGCCGGCTACCGGGTCGCCTCCGTCGACGTACGCGGCCACGGCGACTCCAGCCCACGCTGGCCCACGTACGCCCCGGCTGCGGTCGGTGGCGACCTGCTGGCCGTGGCGCGGGCGCTTGGCGGCGGGCCGGCCACGCTTGTCGGCAGCTCGTCCAGCGGGGCGGGCGTGGTCTTCGCCGCCGCCGAGGACCCGGCGCTGGTCGGCGGCATCGTGCAGGTCAGCCCGTTCGTCAGCGCGCCGGGACCGAACCCGCTGATGCGGGCCGCCCAGGCCGCCGTGCTGCGCAGCCCGCGGCTGTTCGGGCTGTTCCACCGCACGCTCTTCCCGTGCGGGCGGCCGGCCGACGACGCCGCGTACCGCAAGGAGATGGTCGCCAAGCTGCGCGGCCGGATGGCCGCGGTGCGCGGCGTGGTCGCGCCGGTGGAGCCGCACTGGACCGCACGGGCACGCGAGGTACGGCAGCCGGTGCTGATCCTGATGGGTACGAAGGACCCGGACTTCCCCGACCCGGGCGCCGAGGCGCGGGCCGCCCGCCGGCAGTTCGCCGTCGCCGAAGCCCGCATGATCGCCGATTCCGGTCACTACCCGCACGCCGACCAGCCCGACGCCACCGCCGCCGACCTGGTCGAGTTCCTGCGAGTGACCGCGCGTGCCTAGGGCCGGCCTGACCCCGGTGACGGTGGTCCGGGAGGCGGCCGTGCTCGCCGACGAGGTCGGACACGACCGGCTGACCCTGGCCGCGCTGGCCGGCCGGCTCGGCGTCGCGCTGCCCAGCCTCTACAAGCACGTGCGGGGCGTGGACGCCTTGCGCCAGAAGCTCGCCGTGCTGGCCGCCACCGAGATGGCCGACGTGCTGACAAGCGCCGCCGCGGGCCGGGCCGGCGGCGACGCGTTGCGCGCCGTCGCCACCGCCTACCGGGCGTACGCGCACCGGCACCCCGGCCGCTACCCGGCCTCCCAGCGGGCCCCCGACCCGACCGACCCGGAGCACCTGGTCGCCGCCGAGCGCGCGGTCGGCGCGATCTTCGCGATCCTGCACGGGTACGGCATCGACGGCGACGCGGCCGTCGACGCGACCCGGATGTTCCGGTCCACCGTGCACGGCTTCGTCACCCTGGAGGCGGCCGGCGGGTTCGGGCTGCCCCGCGACGTCGGCCGCTCCTTCGAGCAGATGATCGACGGACTCGACGTCGCATACCGTGGCTGGCGGTCCCGATGAGCGCCGGGCCGTCGTCTCCCGGCGGTGCGACGAAGGGCACGCTGGTGGGGCTCATCTTCCTGCTGGAGTTGGCGCTGCTGGCCGCCGCCGGGTTCTGGGGCTTCACGGTCGACGCCGACTGGCCGGTGCGTCTGCTCGCCGGCTTGGGCGCGCCGCTGGCACTCGCCGTGACCTGGGGAGTGTTCTGCTCACCCCGGGCCGCCGTGCCGCTGCCCGCCCCGGTCAAGCTCGGCATCCAGGCCGCCTGCTTCCTCGCCGGCGGCCTGCTGCTCGCCCTTGCCGGCCACCCCGTCCCCGGCGCGGTGCTGGTGCTCCTCTGGGCCGTGGACAAGGCCCTCCTGACCCTCGCCGGCACCCCCGTCTGACTCCGCCCCCACCCCCCGCCTGCCTGCCCGCCCGCTCCCCGCTCCCGCCCGCTCCCCGCTCCCGCCGGCTGCTTCGCGAGCGCTGACGGCAGATCTTGGTACGAATCCGCCCCTGGAGGGGCGCCCCCGTACCAAGATCTCACCCGATCGCTTCGCCAATGGCAGATCTTGGAAGCGGAGGGCCCCTCTGGGGGCCGTTTTCTTCCAAGATCTGCCGTCCGGGCCTGGGGCAGGGACTACTCGCCGGGCACTTTCCCGGAACGCCCGATTGGTCGTACCCTTCGCCGGTGACCGACGGCGACGAGCAGCCTCCCGGCCGGGCAGCCGACGGCGACGGACCGCACCCCGGCCGGGCAGCCGACGGCGACGGACCGCACCCCGGCCGGGCGGCTGAGGGCGACGGACCGCACCCCGGCCGGGCGGCTGACGGTGGCGAGCCGGGCCCCGGCTCGGGTGCGGGCGACGCGCGGCGCCCGGGTGGGGACGCGCCGGTCGACGATGTCGTGGCGACCACCGGCCCGACCAGCCGTTCTGCTCCCACACCCGCGGACAGCACCGCACGCCCGACCGAGAGCGCTTCCGTCCCGGTGCCGGCGGACGAGTCCGTCTCCGCACCGGAGGGTGGTTCCGCCCTACGGTCGGTCGGCGATTCCGCTGTGGGCGCGGCGCCGGAGCCCGACCTGGCGCCGGGTGCGGAGTCGTCGTCCGCACTGGAAGGCCATTCACCCGTCGACGCGTCAGGTCCAGCCTCCGGCTCGGCCTCGGCAGCGGACACCCCGGGCGACGACCCGTCCCCGACGACCTCGCTCCTGCTCGACGCGGCTACACCGGAACCGGGGGCACACGAGCAGAACCCTGCCGCGCCGGCGGCCGGACCCGAGCCGGCCGCAACCAGACCGGCCGCAACCAGACCGGCCGCAACCAGACCGGTCACACCGGAGCCCGTCGCGTCCGCGCCCGAGCCGAGCACCGTTGTGTTCGCCGTGCCACCTTCGGCGCCGGCTCCGCCCGCCTGGGCGCCGCAGGCATCCGTACCCGCTGTGCCCGCGCCGGTCCCGGCGGCGGGGAAGCGGCGGCGGTGGCCGCTATGGACGGCGCTCGGGCTGGTGCTCGGGCTGGTCGCGGGCGCGGTTCCAGGCGTACTCCTTCGGGAGCCGGACGCGGCCGGGCGGCCGGCGGCCGGCTCGGCCGACCGGGGCACGGCGGCGCAGCGGCAGCTCGCCGAGCGGATGGTCGGGCAGCTCGACCGGCAGGCCGGCGCGTTGCTCGGCGGTGACCGGGCCGGCTTCCTCGCGGTGGCGGAGCCGGCCGCCCGGCCGGCGCTCACCCGGCGGTACGCGGCGTTGCGCGCGCTGCGGGTGGCGGTGTGGCGCCCGGCGGCGGACGGGGTGCCGGTGGCCGTGGACGGGCGGCCCGGGGAGTGGCGGCTCGCGGTGACGGTGGGCTACTGCTTCGTGCAGCCCGGTTGCGCGCCGAGCACGGCGGGGATGGGCACCCGGTGGCGGCTGGTGGGCGAGGAGCCGCGGCTGCTCGCGCTGGAGCCGTCCCGGACGGACCCGGCGGGGGTGCGCCCCTGGGAGGTGAGCGACCTGGCCGTGGCGGTCGGGAAGCGGGCGCTTGTGGCCACCACGCCGGCCCAGCGGGCCAAGCTGCCCGGGCTGCTCGGCCAGGCCGAGGCCGCCGCCCGGACCGCCGACCGGTACGCGGTCGGCCCGCCGCCGGACCGGTACCTGGTCTACTACGCCGGCAAGGCCGAGTGGCAGCGCTGGTACGGCGGTGGCCGCCCGAAGTGGACCGCCGGTTACGCGGTAGGCGTCGGGGGTGGACGGCACGATGTGGTGCTCAACGCGCAGAGCCTCTCCCCGGCCGGCGTCGACGACCTGCTCCGGCACGAGTTGACCCACGCCGCCTCGCTGCCCGAGCAGGGCTACGCGGACCACGCGGACTGGTGGCTGGTGGAGGGGCTGGCCGAGTACGCCGGCTCCGACGGGCAGCCGGTCGTCCGCTACGAGGGGCTGGCCGAGGTGCGCAAGCTGATCCGCGGCGGGTGGTCCGGCCGGCTCGACACGGTGGCTCCGGACGACGACGCGACCGACGACCGGGTCGGCGGGGCGTACGGCATCGGCTACCTGGCCGTCCGCCACCTGGTCGACAGGTACGGCGAGCAGCGGGTGCTGGACTTCTTCCGGGCGGTGGTGCACGAGCACCGGTCCCCGGCGGAGGCCGCCGACGGGGTCTTCGGTGACCCGTGGCCGGAGTTGCACGACGACTGCGTCGCCTACGCCCGGGCGGTCGCCGGCTGACCGCCGACGATCGGCCGCCGGCTGAGCGCCGCCGCCGGTCGGCCGCGTCGACGCCGACGGGTCGTAGCATGGGCCGGGTGGCCCGCACCCTCTCGCCGCGGCTGCCCGCGGCCCGCCGCCCCCGTCTCGTCACCGCCTTCCTCGCCGTCGTCGCGCTTACCGGCACCACTGCCGCCAGTTGCGGCGACGACGCCCCGGCGGTCACCGTCGCCCCGGTGGGCCGCGCGCCGGTCACCGAGGTCATCGACGCGCCCGCCACGGTGACCGCGCGGGCCGCCGCGACGCTCACCGCCCCCGCCGACGGCACCCTCGCCGCGCTGCGCGTCCAACCCGGCCAGCGGGTCACCAAGGGCCAGGTGCTCGCCGTGGTCGACTCGCCTGCCGCGCGGGACCGCCTGGCCCAGGCGCGGGACGCGCTGCGCGCGGCGAAGCGGGCCGGCCGGGGCGTCGGCGTCGGCGACCTGGGCGGCAACCGGCGCGGCACCGACCGGGCCGCCGACGAGGCGTTCGCCGCCGCCCGTGCCGCCGCCGGCAAGGTCGGCGACCCGCGGGTACGTGCCGCGCTGCTGCTCCAGGTCGAGTCGGCGCAACGGCAGTACGTCTCGGCCGCCCACGTCGCCGACCGCGCGGTCGCCGCCGTGCAGCGCGGCGTGGCGGGCCTGAACAGCGCCGTCGGCGCGCTGTCGGCCGCGCAACGCCTCCAGGCCCAGCAGGCGTACGACCTGGCGAAGGCGACTGTCGACGCGCTGACGCTGCGCGCCCCGATCGCCGGTGTGGTGCAGCCGGGCGGCACCCGGGCGGCGGCGCCAACCGACCTGGCCGGGCTGTTCGGCGCGGCCGGCGGCGCGGCGGTGCCCGGCCTCGACCCGTCGGCGTCGGGCGGTGCCGGGTCGGGCGGCCCGCCGGCCGGGGTCGACGACGCCGTGCCGGCCGGTGGCCGGGTCACCGCCGGCACGCCCGTGCTCACCGTGGTGGACATCGGCCGGCTGGGTCTGCTCGCCGAGGTGGACGAGACGGACGTGCTGCTGGTCCGCGCCGGGGTGCCCGCCTCGGTGGAGTTGGACGCGGTGACCGGCGCGACGTACGACGCGACAGTGCGTTCGGTGGACGTGCTGCCCACCAGTTCGGCCCGGGGCGGGGTCACCTACCGGGTCCGGCTCGAACTGGGCGCCGGCCGGCTCGGCGAGGCGGAGGCCGCACCGGCGCCGCGCCCCGGCATGAACGCGGTGGTCCGGCTGCGGGTGCGGGAGGCGGCCGACGCGGTGGCGGTGCCGGCCTCGGCGGTCTTCTCCGCGGACGGGCGGGACGCGGTCTGGGTGCTGCGCGACGGCCGGGCGGACCGGGTGCCGGTGACCGTCGGCGTGCAGGGGCAGGATCTGGTGCAGATCGTGGACGGGGTGCGGGCCGGCGACCGGGTGGTGGTGCGCGGCGCCGACCAGGTCCGCGACGGCCAGGAACTACCGTGACGGTCGCCGCGATCGAGGCGGTCGACGTGTCGCGCACGTACGAGCTGGACGGGGTGTCGGTGTCCGCGTTGCGCGGCGTGTCGCTCACCATCGACCAGGGCGAGTACGTGGCGGTGATCGGCCCGTCCGGTTCGGGCAAGTCCACGCTCATGCACCTGCTCGGCGGGCTGGACCGGCCCAGCGGCGGCCGGCTGGTGATTGGCGGCCGGGACGTCGCCACGCTCACCGCGCCGGAGCTGGCGACGCTTCGCAACGAGACGATCGGCTTCGTCTTCCAGGCGTTCCACCTGCTGGCCCGCACGTCCGCGGTGGACAACGTCGCGCTGCCGCTCGTCTACCGGGGTGTCGGGGCGCGGCAGCGGCGGGAGCGGGCGGCGAAGATGCTCGGGCGGGTCGGGTTGGGGCACCGCCTGCACCACCGGCCCAACCAGCTCTCCGGTGGCGAGCAGCAGCGGGTGGCGATTGCCCGCGCGCTCGTCACCGAACCGGCGGTGCTGCTTGCCGACGAGCCCACCGGCAACCTGGACAGCGCCACCGGCGAGGCGGTGCTGGAGCTGTTGGAGCGGCTGAACGCCGAGTCCGGTGTGGCGCTGGTGATGGTGACCCACGACCAGGAGGTGGCGGCCCGCGCACGCCGGCGGATCGCCGTTCGGGACGGGCTGATCAGGTCGGACACCGGTCATGATCGACCGGCGTCGGGCGACGCCGGTGGACCTGCGACACTTGATCGCGCTCCCAGCGCGGAGTCCCGGTCCGCGTCCGGAAGCGGCCCGGGGCGCCCGTCCGGTGGCCCCGGTGGCGCCGCCGGAGCCACCGGACGCCTTCCGCGCGACGCAGGCGACGCGGGGGACGCCGGATGAGGATGGCCGAGGCCTGGCGGGTGGCGCTCGACGCGCTGCGGGCCAACCGGATGCGCAGTGTGCTGACCATGCTCGGCGTGATCATCGGGGTCGCCTCGGTGGTGATCCTGGTGGCCATCGGCACCGGCACCAAGCAGCAGGTCGAGCGGCAGGTGGAGGGGCTCGGGTCGAACCTGCTCCTGGTGGTGCCGGGAAAGATCGAGGTGGGCACCGCGCCTGTGGTGTCCCCGCTGGACCTCAGGGACGTCGACGCCGTGTCCCGGGTGGTCGGCGATCCCGGTCGGGTGGCCGTCACGGTGGCCTCCGGCGCGACCGCGCGGGCCGGCAACCGGTCCGACTTCACCACCGTGCAGGGCGTGCTGGAGACCACCCCGTCGGTGTTCACCAGGTCGCTTCAGCGGGGCCGCTACCTGACCGGGGCCGACGTGGACACGAGCCGCCGGGTGGCGGTGCTCGGTGCCTCGGTGGCCCGGGCGCTCTTCCCCGACCGTGACCCGCTCGGCCAGCAGGTGACGCTGGCCGGCGTGCGGTTCCGGGTGATCGGCGTCTTCGCGCCGCTCGGGCAGAGCCTCGGCGTGGACCGGGACGACGAGGTGCACATCCCGGTCACCGCCGCGCAGCGGCTGTGGGGCACCCAGCGGATCGACGGCATCGCGGTCAAGGCGCCCGACCGGGAGCGGATCGACCAGCTCGGCGAGCGGATCGTCGCGGAGCTGTCCCGCCGGCATCCGGACACCGAGTTCAGCGCCGTCACCCAGCAACAGATCCTCGGCGTGCTCGGCGACATCCTGGGCGTGCTCACCGGCGTGCTGGCCGCCATCGCCGGCATCTCGCTGCTTGTCGGCGGCGTGGGCGTCTCCAACATCATGCTGGTCTCGGTGCGCGAGCGGACCCGCGAGATCGGCCTGCGCAAGGCGGTCGGCGCCCGTCCCCGGGACATCGGCGTGCAGTTCCTGCTGGAGGCGGTGCTGCTCACCTCGATCGGCGGCCTGACCGGCATGGCGCTCGGGGTGGGCACCGCGCTGCTCGTCGACGCGCTCTCGCCGATCCCGGCCGCGATCACCTGGTGGTCGCTGGCGCTCGCCTTCGGCGTCTCGGCGGCGGTGGGCATCGTCTTCGGGGTGGTGCCGGCGCAGCGGGCCGGCCGGCTCGATCCGGTGGTGGCCCTGCGCGCCGAGTAGGCGGATTCGGGCGAGCCACTCGTCCGGGCGAAAAAGCCCTGGTGAACGCTCGTCCCACCAGGGTCAAAGGTGGGAAGGGATCGCGCAGGTCACAGCCGTCCCGCTACCGTACTGGATACACGCGCGTCGCTCGTCGAGGCGGAAGCACCTGCCCGGTGGCACGCGCCGGGCACGGGAATGGGTCGGTGAGCCATGGCCGGGTCGCAGTCCGACGCACGGCTGTCGGATGTCAGGTTCCTGACCGTCGCCGAGGTGGCGACGGTCATGCGGGTCTCCAAGATGACGGTCTACCGTCTCGTGCACAGCGGTGAGTTGACCGCGGTACGGGTCGGCCGGTCGTTCCGGGTGCCCGAGCACGCCGTGCACGAATACCTCCGGGGCGCCTTCCAGGAGTCCGCCTGACGCAGCCGGCGACCGTCCGCCGAGTGCGGCCAAAAGGGGCAGCGACGGGGGCGCGTTGGTCCTGCTGACGCTCTGCGGCTACCCTGGAGCCCGACCGAGATCGCACCCTGGTGTGCCCTGCCCACCTCGCTGGTCCGGTCCGTTGTCCGCAATCGGGCACGGCGCCACCGGCGGTGGCGTCTCCCGGTCCGCCCCGCACGTTGCATCGAAAGGCTGTCGTATGGGCTCGGTGGTCAAGAAGCGCCGCAAGCGCATGGCTAAGAAGAAGCACCGCAAGCTGCTGCGCAAGACCCGCGTCCAGCGTCGCCGTCTCGGCAAGTGACCGGCGCCGGGCGCTGCCCGGCACCGGCACCACTTGCCAACTGTCGACCCTCGGAGGCTCAGGTGATCAGGCCGCGGATGTCCCGGCTCGGTCCTGCCTGCCGCGCAAGGCGCACGACATGACCCCCGGTGGCACCTCAGGTGCCCCGGGGGTCGTCGTCGTCACCGGGGTCGGTCGTTTCCTCGGCGCGAACGTCGCCGCCCGGCTCGCCGCCGACCCGCGGATCGAGCGGGTCATCGGGGTCGACCCGGCCCCGCCCAACCCCGAGTTGGCCGATTTGCTCTCCGACGTCGAGCTGGTCCGCCTCGACCTCGACTCGCTCGGCGGTCTCCTGACCGACCTCGACGTCGACGCCGTGGCGCACCTGGCGCTTGTCACCGCACCGGACGGGCAGCACGGTGGCCGGGCGGCGATGAAGGAACAGAACGTCATCGGCACCATGCAGTTGCTCGCCGCCTGCCAGCGCGCACCCCGGCTGCGCCGGCTGGTGGTCCGCTCGTCGACCGCCGCGTACGGGGTGTCGTTCCGCGATCCGGCCGTCTTCACCGAGGACACCGAGCCGCGTGAGGTGCCGCGTGGCGGGTTCGGCCGCGACATCCTCGACATCGAGGGATACGTACGCGGGTTCCGTCGCCGCCGGCCCGACGTCACCGCGACCGTGCTGCGCTTCGCGCCGTTCATCGGCTACACGGCCGACACCACCCTCACCCGCTACTTCGCGCAGCCTGTCGTGCCCACCATCTTCGGGCGCGATCCGCGCCTCCAGTTCCTGCACATCGACGACGCGCTGTCGGTGCTGCACCGGTCGGTCGCCGAGGAGCACCCGGGGACGTACAACGTCGCTGGGCCGGGGGTGCTGTCGCTGTCGCAGGCCATCCGCCGGGCCGGCCGGGTCGCCGTGCCGGTGCTGGAGCCGGGCCTGGCGGGGGTGGCCGCGGTCGCCCGCACGCTTGGCTTCGGCCGCTACGGTTTGGATCAGGTCGACCTCTTCGTGCACGGTCGGGTGGTGGACACCACCCGGCTGGAACGCGAGTTCGGCTTCACTCCCCGCTCGACCGCCGCCGCCTTCGACGACTTCATCCGCGCCCACCTCGGCGGGGTGGTGGTGACGCGGGATCAGCTCGCCGCCGCCGAGCACCTGGTGCTGGAGGGCATCCGCCAGGTCCGCTCGACCGTCCGGGAGCGCTCGTGAGCAGCCCGCAGGAGCGGCACGACGTACCGCTGACCGTGCCCGAGCCCGGCGCGGAGCCGGCGCGGCGCAACGGGCACCGGCCGGTCACCGAGCCGCCCGCCGCCCCGGCGGTCGGTCGACCGGTCGCCAAGAAGGCAGTGGCGAAGAAGGCCGTGGCGAAGAAGGCGGTCGCGAAGAAGGTCGTGGCCGGGCGGGCGGGGGCCGGCGAGGCGTCGGGACCCGCCGGGACCGCGACGCCGCCCGGGCCGGCCGTGGCCGACCGGCCGGGGGACCAGTGGGACCGCCGGGTCGCGCGGGGGCTCGCGTTCCTGCGGCGCCGGCTCGCCGGTGACTACGAGGTGGACGAGTTCGGCTTCGATTCCGACCTCACCGACGCGGTCTTCCACCCGTTGGTCCGGCTGCTCTACCGGGACTGGTTCCGCACCGAGGTCGGTGGCATGGAGCACGTCCCGGCCGACGGCGCCGGTCTGGTGGTGGGCAACCACTCCGGCACCGTGGCGCTGGACGCGCTGATCCTCTCCACCGCGCTGCACGACGAGCACCCAGGGCGCCGCTACCTGCGCCTGCTCGGCGCCGACCTGGTCTTCCGGATGCCTGTGGTCTCCGAGTTGGCCCGCAAGACCGGCGGTACGGTCGCCTGCAACCCGGACGCCGAACGGCTGCTCGGCAACGGCGAACTCGTCGGCGTGTTCCCGGAGGGTTTCAAAGGCGTCGGGAAGCTCTACTCCGACCGCTACAAACTCCAGCGGTTCGGCCGTGGCGGTTTCGTCTCCGCCGCGCTGCGCACCGGCACGCCCATCGTGCCGGTGGCGATCGTCGGCGGCGAGGAGATCTATCCGATGCTCGCCGACATCAAGCCGCTCGCCCGGCTGCTCAAGCTGCCCTATTTCCCGGTGACGCCGACCTTCCCCTGGCTGGGGCCGCTGGGCATGGTGCCGCTGCCGAGCAAGTGGCTGATCGAGTTCTGCCCGCCGATCCCGACCGCGCACCTGCGTGACTCGGCGGACGACCCGCTCGTCGTGTTCAACCTCGCCGACCAGGTGCGGGAAACCATCCAGCAGACGTTGCACAAGCTGCTCGAACGTCGCCCGGACCCGTTCGGCCCCTGACCGGCGGGGCCGGGCGCCCGGCCCGTGGTCAGGCGCGCTGGCGGCGGCGGTGCAGCGCCATTCCGGCGGTGACCGCGCCGGCGAGCAGCCCGGCTGCGGCGGTCGAGGGTACGGCGATGCGCGCGGCCCGACGCCCGGTGCGGAAGTCGCGGACGTCCCAACCCCGTTCGCGGGCCCGCCGCAGCAGCGCCGGGTCGGGGTTGACCGCCACCGCGCGGCCCACCGCGGACAGCATCGGCAGGTCGTTCGCGGAGTCGCTGTAGGCCGCGCAGCGGGCCAGGTCCAGCCCTTCCACCGCGGCCAGTTGGGTGACCGCCTCGGCCTTCGCCGGCCCGTGCATCAGGTCGCCGACCAGCCGGCCGGTGTACGCGCCGTCGACCACCTCGGCCACCGTGCCGATCGCGCCGGTCAGGCCGAGCCGGGCCGCGATCACCCGGCCGATCTCCACCGGGGCGGCGCTGACCAGCCACACCCGCTCGCCCGCGTCGAGGTGACGCTGGGCCAGCCGGTGGGTGCCGGCCCAGATGCGCGGCGCCATCAGCTCGTCGAAGATCTCCTCGGTGAGGCGTTCCACGTCGTCGACCGGCCAGCCCCGCACGAAGGCGAGCGCGGCCTCCTTGGCCTGCGACATGGTGCCGGCGTGCTCGGTGGCGAGCAGCCGGAACCGGGCCTGCTGCCAGGCGAACCGGGCCAGGTCACCGGCGGTGAAGTAGTTCCGGGTGGCCAACCCGCGGGCGAACCAGTAGATCGACGCGCCCTGCATCATGGTGTTGTCGACGTCGAAGAACGCCGCGGCCGTCGGGTCCGGCGCGACCGGGGTCACGGGCGCCGCCGGGGTCTCCGCCCAGCCGGCGGTGTGCCCGTGGACGTCGGTGCTGACCGTCACCTTGCGGGACTCGGTCACGGGCACCTCCCCCTCGACGATCGCACAAGCCTTCCGGGTCGAGCGTATCCGGCTCGTCGTGGCGGGCCGGCCGGTCGCGAGCGGAAGTGTGGCCGCGCGCTCAGCGTTCGCCGGGGCAGGCGGTGGGCGCGGGCCCGAGCGTGTCGTTGGCCGCCGGCGCGGGCAGCCCGCAGGCGATCGCCTCGCGCAGCGCGTCGGTGCGCCGGCCGGCCGCGTCGAGCAGGGCGAGCGAGTGCCGGGTGCGGTCCCGGTCGGCGTGGTCGGGCCGGTCGAGCAGGCCGCTGACCATCCGGCGCTGGCCGGCGAGGAAGGTGTCCACGGCATCGAGCGCGGTCGGGTCGGAGCGCTGCGCGGCCACGGTGGTCAGCAGGCGTACGCCCTGACGGGTGTCCGCGTCCATGTCGTCGAGGACGGCGCTGAAGCCGAGCCGGTCGTTGCGGACCGAGGCGGCCTCGTCGAGCCGGGTCCGGGCGAAGTCGAGGAAGAGCTGCCCGCGGCTGATGTCCGACTTGGCGAGCGCGAGCTGGGCGCGTTCGGTGGAGCGCTTCATGCCGTAGAGGGCGTCGCCGGGAAGCGCGTTCTCGCTTGCGGCGGAGATGCCGGAGAGCGCGATCGCGCCGGCGGCCACGCCGACCAGGATCGCACCCCGGGCGCGGGCGCGGCGACCGGTGATGGCCGGCAGCAACGTGCCGCGCAGACCGGTGCCGGCGCCGGCCGTGGCGGTGACGCCCTCGCGTTCGGCGGTCGCCACGATCATCGCCCGCAGGCCGGTGCGGAACTCGGAGTCGACCTCGACGGTGGGCCGCTCGACGGTGAGCCGCCGGCCCACCGCGACGAGCGCGGTGAGTTCGCCGTCGGCCCGGGACCGGACGTGGTGTCGGCGTCCGCCGTTGGCCTCGTCGAGGAGTTGCGCGAAGCGCTCGGCTCGCCGACCGGAGAAGAGGTCACTGTCCACCGCGGGCACCCCCTTCCGCTGGTCACGGCCGGGCGGCCGTCGTCGTCACCAGCGACCCGTGGCAGCGTGTGGCACAGGGCCGACCGGAACTGTCGACCTGACCCGCCGGACCGGGTGGCCCGGGGGACGCCGGGACAACCACTGGTCGCACCCGGAGAAACGGTTCGCGCCGGTCGCCGGTTACGGCCGGTTCGGGGGCGAAATCACCGGGTGTGATGGCGATCGCGGAACGTGTCGGGCACGCGTCACCCACCGGCGTCCGACGCCGGTGGGTGATGGGATCTGTCGCCGGTCAGCCCTGGAAGCCGTCGGGCAGCAGTCGGGCCAGGGCCCGCACCGCCCGGTATTGCAGGGCCTTGATGGCGCCCTCGTTCTTGCCCATGGCACGGGCCGTCTCGGCCACCGAGAAGCCCTGCAGGAACCGGAGCACGATGCACTCCTGCTGTTCCGGGTTGAGTTGCTTGACGGCGGTGAGCAGGGCGACGTTCGTGATGTGCTCGACCACCGCCGCCTCCGGGCTGCCCTCCGGGCCGCGGTCCTCCCGGTCGGCGTCGAGGACGTCACCGGTGGTCACCTCCAGCCGGTAGCGCCCGGACTTGAAGTGGTCGGCGACCAGGTTGCGGGCGATGGTGACCAGCCAGGCGCCCAGGTCGCGGCCCTGCCAGGTGAAGCTCCCGATTCGCTTGAGCGCCCGCAGGAACGTGTCGGAGGTGAGGTCCTCGGCGAGTTGGCGGTTGCCGACCCGGAAGTAGACGAAGCGGAAGACGGTGTCGACGTACCGGTCGTAGATCAGACCGAACGCCTCGGCCTCGCCGGCCTGCGCCCGTTCGACGAGCGTCCACACCTCGGTGGCCGGGTCGGACGGGTCGGGGCGGCTCGGGAAGCCGGTGGCCGGCGTGGCGGGCGGGACGGCCGGCAGCACCGCGGTGTCGCCGGCGGCCACCGCGGGAAACACGGCGGTCTCGGCGGCCGAGGGCTCGGCGCTTGTCGCCGCGTCGCCGCGACGGGCCTGGGTCGGCGGGGCGGGGCGGGGCGGGGCGCCGAGGCGGCCGGCGGCGGGCTTCGCGTTGCCGCCGGGCAGCGCCGGGCGCAGGGGCGCCTCGTTGCCGTGGTGCGCGCGGCTGCGCGTCCGTCGTCCCTCGCCGCGCACCGCGAGCAGGCCATCGGGGCGCGGCGGTGCGGGATCGGCGCGCTCGTTGAGCGGGTTCCGCTGGCTCGGGCCGACCACTCCGGCCGGCCGTTCCGCGTAACCGAACGTGGTCACCGTGCCTCCCCGGTCCAGGTGGACAGCGACCGCGTCGGGCGACCCGGCGTCGCCGCGGGGTCGGGTACGACCCGGCCGGGTGCGGCCGGTCCGGGACGTGCCGGCGGGCGGCAGATCCCCTTGAGGTGCTGGTCCAATGCGCTCACGGGCACGGGGGCCTCCTCGGGCTGAGGGGTGTCGACTCACGGCAAATGGGGTGAGCCGACCCGAGTGATGATAGGCCCAACGTCACCCGCGCGTGGCAAGTCCGTTACACAGAGCGGAAGTATTTCCCGCCCGGTGGCACTGCCGGCGGACCGGTTGTCCGTCGCCCGTGGTTGACTTTCGCGTCCGAACCTGGTTTCGACGGAAGTCCAGGTCGGAGCCAATTTTCTTTCCGCTCGGCGTGTCGTGGCGGCGACCCGGCCGGTCGGGTCCGAACGCGCCCCGGTGACCCGTGAAGATCTAGGTCCCATGACCGGGATTCCCGTCCACTGTCGATTGCACATGTGGCGCGAGCCGCCGGCCCGCCGTGGTCGGCGCGTAGTCTAAGCCGTTCACGCCCCACCCGCCGGCGACGCCGACCGAGAACCGCACGGAGGTACCCGATGTCAAGCGACCCGCGGCTCATCCTGATCACCCGGCCCGGCTGCCACCTCTGCGAGGACGCGAAGGCGGCGCTCGACCGGGTGGTGGCGGTCACCGGCGACCGCTGGGTGGAGAAGGACGTGACAGGCGACGTCGAGATGGAACGCGACTACGGCGACCGGCTGCCGGTGGTGCTGCTCGACGGCAAGGAGCACGGATACTGGCGGGTCGAGGAGGACCGGCTGCTGCGGGACCTGACCACCCCGCAGCTCTGATCTATGGTGCTCAGGTGACGAGGACGCGGCGCCACCTGGTGTGGGACTGGAACGGCACCCTGCTCGACGACCTCGACCTGGTGGTGCGGGCCACGAACGTGGCGTTCGCCAGCGCCGGCGGCCCGGCGGTGAGCGCCGACGAGCACCGGGTGCGGTTCCGCCGGCCGATCGCCGACTACTACGCCGAGATGCTCGGCCGGGCGGTCGACGCCGAGGCGTTCGGCGCGCTCGACCGGATCTTCCACGACGCGTACCGGGCCGGGTTGACAAGCTGCGCGCTGGCCGCCGACGCCACCGCCGCGATCGCCGCCTGGCCGGGCAGCCAGTCGTTGCTGTCCATGTGGTTCCACGACGAGCTGGTGCCCACCGTGCACACGTACGGGCTGACCCCGCACTTCCGCCGCGTGGACGGGCTGCGCGCCACGGTCGGCGGCGGGCACAAGGCGGAGTGGCTGGAGAAGCACCTCGCGGAGCTGGGGCTCGACGGCCCGGACGTGGTGCTGATCGGTGACTCGCTCGACGACGCGGACGCGGCGACCTCGGTCGGCGGCGCCTGCGTCCTCTACACCGGCGGCCTCTCCGACCCGGCCACGCTGCGCGCCAGCGGCCACCAGGTGGCCGACACCCTCACCGCGGCGGTACGGATGGCCCGCGCCCTGCCCTGACCCGGGTCAGGCGCGCAGGTGGGCCAGCACCGCCAGCACCCGGCGGTGGTGGGTGGTGGCGTCCGGGGGCAGGTCGAGCTTGGTGAAGATGTTGCGGACGTGCTTCTCGACCGCGCCGTCGCTCACCACCAGGGCGCGGGCGATGGCGATGTTGGACCGGCCCTCGGCCATCAGCGCCAGCACCTCGCGCTCGCGCGGGGTCAGCGCCGCCAGCGGGTCGTTCCGCCGCCGCCGCACCAGGAGCTGGCTGATCACCTCCGGATCGAGCACCGTGCCCCCGCCGGCCACCCGGGCCAGCCCGTCCAGGAACTCGTCGATCGCGGCCACCCGGTCCTTGAGTAGGTAGCCGATCCCACCCCCGGCGCGGCCCGCGGTGTCCAGCAGGTCGTCGGCGTACGACACCTCGACGTACTGGGACAGCACCAGGATCGGCGTGCCCGGCACCCGGCGGCGGGCCTCCACCGCCGCGCGCAGTCCCTCGTCGGTGTGCGACGGCGGCATCCGCACGTCCACCACCGAGATGTCCGGCCGGTGCGTGACCACGGCCTCGACCAGGGCGTCCCCGTCGCCGACGGCGGCCACCACCTCGTGCCCGAACTCGGTAAGCAGCCGGATAAGCCCCTCCCGGAGCAGCACGGCGTCGTCCGCGATCACCACCCGCATGGGTCCGGTGTCTATCACGTCCGGGTCCACGGCGCTGCCTCCGGTGGGCGTCAGCGGGGCAGTTCGGCGTGGATCCGGGTCGGCCCGCCGGCCGGACTGGCCACCTCCAGGGTGCCGCCGGCGGCCCGCACCCGGTCGCCGATGCCGCTGAGCCCGTGCCCCTTGGCCAGGTGGGCGCCGCCGATCCCGTCGTCGGTGACGGTGATCTCCAGTCGGCCCACCTTCCGGGTCACCTCGACCCGGCAGGCGCCGGCCCGGCTGTGCTTCGCGACGTTCGTCAGCGCCTCGGCCACCACGAAGTACGCGGTGCTCTCCAGGCCCGGGTCGAGCCGGCCGTCGGCCCGGCCCAGCTCGTCGTCGACGAGCAGCTCGGTCGGCACCAGGGCGCGGGCGGCGAGCGCGGCGAGCGCGCTTGGCAGCCCCCGGTCGACCAGGATCGGCGGCGCGATGCCCCGGGACAGGGCGCGCAGCTCGTCGAGCGTCTCCCGGGTCTGGGTGACCGCCTCGTCCAGGGTGCGCCGGGCCGCCTCCGGGTCGGCGGCGAGCTGGTGGCGGGCCCGGCCCAGGTCCATGGCGAGTCGGACCAGGCGCTGCTGCGGCCCGTCGTGGATGTCCCGTTCCAGCCGGCGCAGGGCGACCGCCTCGGCCGAGGCGGCGGCCCGCTTCTGCTCCTCAAGCGTGATGATCCGCTGCCGCATCTCGGCCACGCCGGTGAGCAGGGAGTAGGCCAGGCCGGCCTGGATCCGGGCCAGCCCGCGGGCGACCAGGGGGAGGGTGAGCAGCGCGAACACTCCGATCGCGGTGTTCAGCGCGATCCGCGCGCCGGCCCCGTCACCCATCCCGAGGAAATAGCTCAGGTGCTGGTCGTCCACCTCGTGCGGGATGGACCAGTCGTACAGCCCGTAGAACGGGCCGGCAAGCGCCACCGCCCACCACACCAGCATGACCACGAACGTGGGCAGGGTCACCGGGAACCGGAGGAACGCGTGCAGCAGGTCGAGCCAGGACTGCGGGTCCCGCATCGGGGTGAAGACCCGGCGCCAGAACCGGGCGCCACGGCCGGGCACCAGGTAGACCGGACGGACCCGGGGCCGGCCGAGCACGGCGGGGAGCCGGAGCCGTTCCAGGTCGGCCAGCCCGCGGGCCGCGTACAGCACCCCGGCGAGGACCGGCAGGCCGAGCGTGGTGACAAGCAGCCCGGCGGTGAGGGGGATCCCCGCGATGGTGAGCACGAAGCCGATCACCGCCAGCGGAAAGCTGAAGATCACGTATCCGGTGTCGTTCACGAGCCGGCGGAGTAGGCCCCGGACGGGCGAGGAAGGGGCGGGCGCGGCGGCCGACGGCATGGCGGTCATGGTTCGAGGCTATGAGCGCGGATCCGGCCGGCCCATCCCGCGCGCCGGTGGATCCGGGGTGGGGTTCTCCCTACCGGGAACGTGAGAAGCGCCTCCCTGTGCCGGTGACGGAGCGCTACCGAGCGCGCGCGATTGGTCAGAGAAGTCTGGATTGAGCAATAATCGCCACGCGCCGCCGAGGGAGCGCGGTTGATCGATCTTGTGAGAATGGAGGGGCAGGTGGAGTGGCGTCGCGAGTCATCAAGATCGCGATTTGTGCACCTGTTCACAAGCGCCTACTCTGTAGTTCCGACGCGCCCTGCTAGCACAGCCGGCAACAACGGTCGCCAGCGGGAGTCCCGAAACGGCCGGCCTCCGACGCTTGCCGAGGATCGCACCGCACGGAGTCTCATGAGTCAGCACCGTCCACCTGGCGCGCCCGGCCGCACCGGTGCCGTACCGGCGCTTCCGGAGCTGCCCGAGGCGACCGTGTCCCGGCTCCCGGAATACCTGCGTGCGTTGCACGCGCTCGCCGACGACGAGCACGAGACCGTGTCGAGCGAGAGCCTGGCCAGCGCGGTCGGCGTCAACTCGGCCAAGCTCCGCAAGGACCTGTCCCACCTCGGCTCGTACGGCACCAGGGGCGTCGGCTACGACGTCGCGCTGCTGATCGACCAGATCTCCTCGGTGCTCGGGCTCACCCAGTGCCGGGCCGTGGCCCTGGTCGGTGTGGGTAATCTCGGTCACGCCCTGGCCGGCTACGACGGCTTCGCCAGCCGCGGATTCCGCATCGCCGCGCTCCTCGACGCCGACCCGTCCCGCGTCGGCGAACAGATCAACGGGCTGGTCGTGCGGCACGTCGACGAGCTGCCCCGGATCGTCTCCGAGGAGTCGATCTCGATCGGCGTGATCGCCACCCCGGCGCCCGCCGCCCAGGCCGTCGCCGACCAACTCGTCGCCGTCGGCGTGACGAGCATCCTCAACTTCGCGCCGTGCGTACTCTCGGTCCCGGACGGGGTCGACGTGCGCAAGGTCGACCTCGCGATCGAGCTGCAGATCCTGTCCTTCCACGAGCACCGCAAGGCGTCGTTGACCGCGCTGCCCGCCAGCGGCGGGCCCGGTCTCACCGCCCTGCCCGGCGGGCTCGCGGCCACCGACACCCAGGAGGCGATCGGCACGTGAAACTGCTCGTCGTCGGCGCGTCCTACCGCACCGCCCCGGTCGCCACGCTTGAGCAACTGGCCGTCCCGCCCGCGGATCTCACCCGCACGCTGGACCGGCTGGTCGCCCAGCCGTACGTCGCCGAGGCCGTCCTCGTCTCCACCTGCAACCGGGTGGAGGTCTACGCCGCGGTCTCCGGGTTCCACGGTGGGCTCGGAGACATCTGCGCGGTCCTGGCCGAACGGGCCGGCTGCGCGCCGTCGGCGCTCGCCCCGCACCTCTACGTGCACTACGACGCCGCCGCCGTCGATCACGTCTTCCGGGTCGCCGCCGGGCTGGACTCCATGGTGGTCGGCGAGGCGCAGATCCTCGGCCAGCTCCGCGACGCCTACCATTCGGCCGGCGGCGCCGACTCCGCCGGCCGGCTGCTGCACGAGCTGATGCAGCAGGCGCTGCGGGTCGGCAAGCGCGCGCACACCGAGACAAACATCGACCGGGCCGGACAGAGCGTCGTCACCGCCGCCCTCGGCCTCGCCGCCGACCTGCTCGACGGCGACCTGGCCGGGCGACCCGCCATGGTGGTCGGCGCCGGGGCGATGGGCTCGCTGGGCGTGGCCACCCTGTCCCGGCTCGGCGCCGGCCCGGTCGCCGTCACCAACCGGGGCGCCGCCCGCGCCGTCCGGCTCGCCGAGTCGTACGGCGCGACCGCCGTGCCGATCGCGGAGCTGGTCGAGGCGCTGCCCACGGTGGACATCGTGGTCGCCGCGACCGCCGCCACCGAGCCGGTGCTCACCCGGGACGTGGTGACCCGGGCGCTGGCCCGCCGGGACGCCGACCGGCCCCCGCTGGTCCTGCTCGACCTCGCCGTCCCGCGCGACGTCGAGGCCGGGGTCGCCGCGCTGCCGGGGGTCGAGGTGATCGACATCGACCGGATGGCCGCCGTCCTCGCCGACGGGCCGGCCGCCGCCGACGCGGCCGAGGTCGGCCGGATCGTCGCCGGTGAGGTCGAGGCGTTCCTGAGCTGGCTGCGCGGGGCCGACGTGGCACCGACCGTGGCCGCCCTGCGCGGTCGGGCCGACGACGTGGTCACCGCCGAGCTGCGCCGTCTCGGCCAGCGCCGTCCCGACCTCAACGACGACCAGCGCGCCGAGGTGGCCCGCACCGTGCACCGGGTGGTGCAGCGGCTGCTGCACCAGCCGACCGTACGGGTCCGCCAGCTCGCCGCCGAGCCCGGCGGCGACCAGTACGCGGCCCTGCTGCGCGAGCTGTTCGACCTGGAAGTACCGCAGACGTCCCCGGTCGACACCGTCCCCGACGTGGTCGCCACCGACACCGACGGCCGGTCGTCGTTCGACGCGGCCGACGTCCCGACCACCGGAGGTGCGCGATGACCGCCCCCCTGCGCCTCGGCACCCGGGGCAGCGTCCTGGCGATGGCCCAGTCCGGCCACGTCGCCGAGGCCCTCACCGCGGCCACCGGCCGACCGGTCGAGCTGGTCGAGGTGGTGACCGCCGGGGACCGCTCCACCGCCCCGGTGCAGCGGCTCGGTGTCGGCGTCTTCGTGTCCGCCCTGCGGGACGCGCTTACCGCCGGCGAGATCGACTTCGCCGTCCACTCGTACAAGGACCTGCCCACGGCGGCGGCGCCCGGCCTGCACATCGCGGCCGTGCCACCCCGGCAGGACCCGCGGGACGCGCTCGTCGCCACCGGCGGCCGTACGCTCGCCGAGTTGCCGCCCGGCGCGCGGATCGGCACCGGCGCGCTGCGCCGGATCGCCCAGTTGCACGCGCTGGGCATGCAGTTCGAGGTCACCCCGATCCGGGGCAACGTCGACTCCCGGGTGGGCCGGGTGCTCGGCCCGGACGCCGACTTCGACGCCGTCGTGCTGGCCCGGGCCGGGCTCACCCGGATCGGTCGCGCCGACGTCATCACCGAGACGCTCGACCCGATGCTCATGCTGCCCGCGCCCGCACAGGGCGCGCTCGCCGTCGAGTGCCGGGCCGACGACCACGACCTGATCGAGCTGCTGGCGCTGCTCGATCACGCGCCGTCCCGCGCCGCGGTCACCGCGGAACGGGCGATGCTGGCCACCCTGGAGGCCGGGTGCAGCGCACCCGTGGCCGCCTACGGCGAACTCGCCGAGGGTGAGACCGGTGAGGAGATTTACCTGCGCGGTGCGGTGATCAGCCCGGACGGTTCCCGTGACCTCCGGCTCTCCCGCACCGGAACGCCCGCCGACGCGGCGGAGATCGGCAAGGCACTCGCCGCCGAACTCCTCGAACTCGGCGCCGACTCGATCCTCGGCCAAGAAGGACACGCCGGCCCGGGGACCCAGCAACTTGGGAGCACAGAATGACCCGCACCCGTAAGCCCGTAGGCCGGATCGCTTTCGTCGGGGCCGGCCCCGGCGACCCGGGCCTGCTGACCCGCCGGGCGCTCGACGCCCTGGTCGAGGCCGACCACGTGGTGTACGACCGGGGAATCCCCGAGTCGCTGCTCACCCACGTCCGCGCCCAGGCCCGGTCCGACGCCGAGTTCAGCCCCGCCGAGGGCGTGCCGGGGGATGTGGCGAAGGTGCTGATCTCCGCGGCCCGCTCCGGCCAGAACGCCGTGCACCTGGTGGGCGGCGACCCGTTCGGCCACGACTCGGTGGTCAAGGAGGTGCAGGCGGTGGCGCGCACCGCCGCCCACTTCGAGGTGGTGCCGGGCGTCGGCCAGGCCGAGGGCGTCGCCACGTACGCGGGCGTTCCGCTGCCGGGCGTCCGCACCGCCGCCGACGTCGAGGACGTCGCCGTGCTTGACTTCGACGCGCTCGCCGCGGCCGTGGGCCGGGGCTCGCTTGCACTCGCGGTGGACGCCGGTGACCTGGCCGCCGTCCGGGACGGGCTGCTGGCCGCCGGGGTCGACGGCGCCACGGCGGTCGGGGTGACCGGCGACGGCACCGGTGAAACGCAGTACACCACCACGTCGAGCGTGGACTCCTTCGTCGCGGCGGCACTCGGCTTCACCGGCCGCGTCGTGCTCACCGTCGGCACGGGCGTCACCGACCGCGACAAGCTGAGCTGGTGGGAGAACCGCCCGCTGTACGGCTGGAAGGTGCTGGTGCCCCGCACCAAGGAGCAGGCCGGCGCGATGAGCGCACGGCTGCGCGCGTACGGGGCGATCCCGTGCGAGGTGCCGACCATCGCGGTCGAGCCGCCGCGCACCCCGGCCCAGATGGAGCGGGCGGTCAAGGGCCTGGTCGACGGCCGGTACGCCTGGGTGATCTTCACTTCGGTGAACGCGGTCCGGGCGGTCTGGGAGAAGTTCGCCGAGCACGGGCTGGACGCCCGGCACTTCGGCGGCGTCAAGATCGCCTGCATCGGTGAGGCGACCGCCGACGCGGTCCGCGCGTTCGGCATCCAGCCGGAGCTGGTTCCCGCCGGGGAGCAGTCCTCCGAGGGCCTGCTGGCCGAGTTCTCACCGCACGACGAGGTCCTCGACCCGGTCGGTCGGGTGCTGCTGCCCCGCGCCGACATCGCCACCGAGACGCTTGCCGCCGGCCTCACCGAGCGGGGCTGGGAGGTCGACGACGTGACCGCGTACCGGACCGTGCGGGCGGCGCCGCCGCCGGCCGAGATCCGCGACGCGATCAAGTCGGGCGGGTTCGACGCGGTGCTATTCACCTCGTCCTCCACCGTTCGGAACCTGGTCGGTATCGCCGGGAAGCCGCACGCGCGTACCGTTGTCGCAGTCATCGGGCCCAAGACGGCGGAGACCGCGACGGAGTTCGGCCTGCGGGTCGACGTGCAGCCGCCGCACGCCTCGGTGCCCGACCTGGTGGAGGCGCTCGCCGCCTACGCCGTCGAGCTGCGCGAGAAGCTCGCCGCCATGCCGGCGAAGCAGCGCCGCGGCTCGAAGGTGCAGGGGCCGACCGCCCTGAGGTTCCGCTGACAGGAGGCACCCCCATGCCGTACCCCGAGATCCGGCCCCGCCGGCTGCGCCGCAACGCGGCCGTGCGGCGGCTGGTCTCCGAGACCCGTGTCGCCCCGGCCGAACTGGTCGTGCCGATGTTCGTCAAGGAGGGGCTGACCGAGCCGCGGGCCGTCGCGTCGCTGCCGGGGGTGCTCCAGCACTCCCGGGACTCGCTGCGCAAGGCGGCCGTCGAGGCGGTCCAGGCCGGGGTCGGCGGGATCATGCTGTTCGGGGTGCCGGCGACACGGGACGAGACCGGCTCCGGCGGCCTCGACCCGGACGGCATCCTCAACGTGGCCATCCGGGACGTGATCGCCGAGGTCGGTGACGCCACAGTGGTGATGAGCGACCTCTGCCTGGACGAGTTCACCTCGCACGGGCACTGCGGCCTGCTCACCCCGGACGGCGGCGTGGACAACGACGCGACGCTCGCCGCGTACGCCGAGATGGCGGTCGCCCAGGCCGACGCCGGGGTCCACGTGGTCGGGCCGTCCGGGATGATGGACGGCCAGGTCGGCGTGGTCCGCAAGGCCCTGGACGCCGCCGGCCACCGGGACGTCTCGGTGCTCGCGTACGCCGTCAAGTACGCCTCCGCCTTCTACGGCCCGTTCCGCGACGCGGTGGAGTCGGCGTTGGACGGCGACCGGCGCACCTACCAGCAGGACCCGGCGAACCTGCGGGAGTCGCTGCGCGAGGTCGAGCTGGACATCGCCGAGGGCGCCGACATGGTGATGGTCAAGCCGGCGCTGCCCTACCTCGACGTGGTGTCGGCGGTCCGGGCCGCGGTGGACGTCCCGGTCGCCGCCTACCAGGTCTCCGGCGAGTACGCGACGGTCGAGGCCGCCGCCGCCAACGGCTGGATCGACCGGGAGCGGGTCATGCTGGAGACGCTCACCTCGATCCGCCGGGCCGGAGCACAGATCATCCTTACCTACTGGGCGGTCGAGGCGGCCCAGCTCCTCCGCCAGCGTTACTGACCGTACGGCCGGCGCCGCCGCGCGGCCCGGAGCGCCTCGCCCCACCAGGTCAGCTCGTCGAGCGTCGCGTCGGCGGCGCGGCCCAGCGGCCCGTCGTCGACAAGCCGCCCCTGCCGGTCGAGGCGGTCCCACGGCGCGGTGAGCACCACCCCGGTCCGGGTGGTGGTGGCGTGCAGCTCGGCGAAGACCAGCCGGAGCTGCTCGACCGCGCGGACCCCGCCCGAGCCGGCGCCGTACGAGACGAACCCGACCGGCTTGGCCACCCACTCCCGGTGATGCCAGTCGATGGCGTTCTTCAGGGCCGCCGGGAAGCTGTGGTTGTATTCCGGCGTGACCACGACGAAGGCGTCGGCGGCGCCGAGGCGGCCGGCGATCGGGCTGTCCGGGTTGCCGCCGGGCGGGGTGTCGGCAAGCGGGAGCGGCACCTCGGCGAGGTCGATCAGGTCGATGCGGAGCCCGTCCCGCCGGCCGGCCCGGTCGACGAACCAGTCGGCGATCATCCGGCCCATCCGGGGCCGGCGAACGCTGCCGACGAGCACGGTGAGGGTGAGCGGCGGTTCTTGCGTCGTCATGGGATGGACGCTAAGACTTGAACAATTGTTGAAGTCAAGCTCGTGCGGGGGAGTGGGCGTGACCATGCTGACGGTGGGCGAGGTGGCCCGGGAAAGCGGTGCCAGCGGCTCCGCGATCCGCTTCTACGAGCGGCAGGGCCTGATCGCGGCCAGTCGGACCAGCGGCAACCAGCGTCGGTTCGGCCCGGAAGCGGCCTGCCGGGTGCGGGTCGCCCGGGTGGCGCAGCGGATCGGGCTCAGCGTCGGCGAGATCCGCGACCTGCTCGCGGCCCTGCCACCGGAGCCGGCCCTGGCCGACTGGCAACTGCTGCACGACCGGCTGACCGCCGAGGCGGAACGGCGGATCGCCGAGTTGCACACCGCGCTCGACGACATCCGCTCCGGTCGCCGGCTCTGCGACCTGTGACCCCGTAACTGACACCCCGCCGTGCCACCCGGCCATGCTGGCCGTCCTCCGACTCCGTCTCTCTCACGTTCTCGCGCTGCGGCCTGCGCGCTCCCCAGCCACATGCCTCCCGCCTGCCCCGGCTGCTCGCCCGCGTTCCGTGGTGGCGTGGGTATCCCGCCTTCGTACGAGGGGCGCCGCCTCGGTGGCCATTTCCGTAACGGAGGGTCACACTGCGTCCGCCTGTCGGCCTCGCTGTCCGGCGACTTTGCTCTGCAGCCACCGGCGCAGTAGGCACCATCGGTTACTGCTGACTCGATGGCTGCAGAGCAAAGTCAGCGAGAGGTGAGGCCGGCGGTCGTGCAGAGCTGTCCCATTTGAGCCTCTAATGGCATTGGTCATGGCGGATCGATAGTTATAGCAGTCAAAGCTCGTCACCATGAGTGAGATTGACGCTGCGTGACTGCTTTCGGTCCGGGTGCCCATGGGTCGATCGGCAGATGCTGGGTTTTCCACAGGCGCGGAGGACGGGGTTGCCGGGGTACCCGCGGAGGCGCGAGCGTGGCGGGGTGACAGACACCGCCGACGCCGCGCCCGAGGCGGCCATCGTGCCGGAGACCGCCTGCGCGCCGGCCGCGGAGGAGCCGCCCGCGCTGCTCACCGAGCCCTTCGACATTCCCTTTCCGGCCGCCGGGATCGTCCGTGCGGTCCGCCGCCGCGCCGACGCCAGCCAACGTGAGCTGGCCCGGTTTGCCGGGGTGCACCCGACCACGGTCGGGCGGATCGAGGCGGGCACCCTGGCACCCAGTCTCGCCATGCTGTTGCGCATCGTCGGCACGGCCGGCTTCCGGCTCGTCGTCGTCGACGAGGCCGGCACGGTGCTCAAGCCGATGCGTGACCGGGCCGACCTGCGTGACGGTGCCGAGCGGCGATATCCGTCCCACCTCGACATCGTCGTCGATCCGGAGCCGGGGGAGTGGTGGGCCGACAGGTACGGGCTGGCCCGGCCGCCGGAGACGTTCTACCGCGACCGGGCCGTCCGGGACGCCCTGCGGCGCCGCAGCCAGTGGGAGGTGCGGGTGGCCAAATACCGCAACGTGCCGCCTCCGAAGGACCCGCAGCGGTGCGGATACCGCGGCGGCCCGCCGATCCGCTGGTGAGCGAAGTGACGGGCCGCCGTGCGGAGCGCCGATCAGTCGTCGTTCAGGATCGTCCCGACAGCGGACGGGTCGGTGAGCCGGAGCCCCGGCACCCCGGCCACATACAGCGTGAGCCGCTCGTCCGCCTCGCGCTTGCGGTCACCGCGCACGGTGACCGGGAAGGCCAGCGAGGTCCGACCGGCGGCCAGGATCCGGCAGCCCACGTACGGGTCGTAGTCCGTGCCGGCCTGGGCCGTGGTGCCGTAGGTGGACGCGCAGATCAGGGCCGGTTCGGAGAGCGGACGGGACACGGTGACCGTGAACGTCATCGTGCTGGTGCCCTTGTCGCCCTCGGTCACCGAGGTGTCGGCCACCCGCAGCGCGGCACGCGAGGCGAACCGGGCCACCTGCGGGTCGTGGTCGCTTGCGCCCCGGTCGCCCAGATCCGCGGCGTCGGTGGGGTAGTCGGCGTTGATGTGCGCCGTACGCACCTGCACCAGGTCGTCGTGCATCGGGTCGTTGACGAACATGTTGTCAAGCGTCTGCGCCTGCCCGCTGAAGGTGTACGAGTAGGCCGACGCGGGAGCGTCCGCGACCAGATCGTCCCAGAGGTTGTGCAGGCCGGCCTGGTAGAGCGGGGCGAGCTGGTCCGACGGGGTCGGGTTCTGCGCGGTGGCGATCGGGTCGTCCGGTCGAGGGAAGACGTTCAGGTCGCCGCCGTAGACCACCCGCGCGGTCGGGTCGGTCGCTTCGACCGCCCGCACCAGCGCGGCCCCGTACGCCGCCTGCTCGCGACGCTGCCCGACCCGGGTGTCCGGGCCGGACGAGAAGTGGTTGGCGACCGCCCAGAGCGTGAACCGCTCGCCCGAGCCGGGCGCCGCCCGCACGGTGAACCGGGCCAACTGCGCCGCGCGGGTGTAGACGTTGCTGCCGTCCACCCCGGTCGACCTGTCGACGTCGGCCGGCAGCACCGCGTTGAACGCCTTCGGGTTCTGCACGTCCGCGTTGGACGGCAACGCGGCCGATCGATACTGGACGGTCGGCGCGGAGCCCAGCAGCGGGTCACCGGCGGTCGCCGGAGCCAGCGCCAGCCGGTCGGTGCGGTAGAGGAAGGCCGAGACGATGCCCCGGGCGTCCGCGCCGGTGCGGTCGTACGCGGCGGCGTAGGCCGGGCCACCGTTCGCCGCGACGGCAAGCGCCAACTCCTGCACCGTGTCCGGCGCGCCGTCGGCGTTGTCGCTGTCGCCGCAGGACAGACTGCCGTCGACCACCGAGCAGATGTCCTGGTCCTCGGCCTCCTGCACCAGGATCAGGTCCGGGCTGCGCAGCGCGTGGACGATCTGCCGGGCCTGCGTGGCCAGCTTCGCGGCGTACGCCTCCGGGCTCGCCGGCACGTAGTCGAACGGCGGACTGACGCCGGGGCACCCGCTGTTGCCGGCGAAGTCGCAGCCGTCGAACGGGTCGTCCCGGTAGTCGTACAGGTTCTCCACGTTGTAGGTGGCGACCGCCACCTCGCTGTTCCGGTTCGCCGGGTGCGGCGGGTTGTTCTCCGCCGGGTCCGCGCCACCGGTCAGGGTGAGCTGCTCGGGCTGCACACTGTATTTGCTGAACGCGTACGAGACGGAGCCGTAGGCGTCCTCGGTGAGCGTGTCGAACGTGCGGGCCTCGGGCAGCAGGGCGCCGGAGTCACCGGCGGTCGCCTTCACGCCGCCGGCCCCCAGCAGGATCCGCTGGTTGTTGCCGTTGTCGAAGAGCGTGCCCGGGATGTCGTCCAGGGGGTGCGCGTCCCGGAACACCCGACGGGCGTACGGGTCGGACCGCTTCATGATCGGGTCTTCACGGTCGAGCACGTAGATCTCGGAGTCGGCGGTGGAGGCGTAGATGTGCCGGGGTGCGGAGACGCCGCTGCCGGCGCGGACCCGCATCCGCTCGCCCTCGTGCCGCTCCCAGAACAGGTCGGCGGCGTCCGCCTCGGCCGGCGGGACCGCGTCGGTCACCCGGACCACGGAGTCCACGTCGAGCCCCGAGTCGAGCTTGCGGACCAGCGAGGCGCCGGAGAGCTGGGTCTGGTCGAAGTATTCCGAGACCCGGCCGCGCAGCACGACCTCGTCGCCGACGGTCGGGGCGTAGCCGCCGATCAGCGTGGTGAACGAGCCCATGAAGACGTAGAGGCCGTCCGAGGTGAGCGGGTCCCCGTCCTCGCTGCCGAGCCGGCTCTGGAGGTAGAAGCCCCACTGGTCCGCCCCGGCCGAACTGCGGGTCAGGGACCTGCTGGTGATCACGCCGCGGACGTCGTACAGCATCGTGCTGGTGCCGTTTCCGCTGGCCGGCGCGAGCGGCGACCGGTCGGTGCGCCCGCTCTCGTCGTCGGCGGTGCGGCCCTGCACCTCGCCCACCGACAGCACGCTTGTCGCCTGCACGGCAAGCGTGCAGGTGGCGGTGCCGCCCTCGGCGTCCGTCGAGGTCACGGTGACCGTGTAGCCGCCGGCCGGCAGGCCGGTCGCGGTAAGCGTGGCACGGGCCGTGCCGCCGACCTCGGCCGCGGGGGTGAACGCGGTACGGCTGATCGAGCCGCTCACCGGCGACGGGGCGACCTCGGTCACGGCGAGGTCGGTGACGGTGTCGTCCGCGTCGGTCGCGGTCACCTCGCGGGTCGCGGTGGCGCCCGCCTCCAGGGTGAGCGCCCCGCCGCAGGCAAGCGTCGGCGGCTGGTCGACCGGGCCACCGCCGTCGACGGTGTGGCTGCCCAGCCCGTCGAACGTGTCGGTGGCGAAACCGGCCCACTGGGCGGCCGGATCGAACGGGTTCGTCGGGTCGGTGTCGCCGGCGCTCACCGACGGCAGCCGGCGCAGGGTGTTGTCGGCGGTGCTGGTGAGCCCACTGCCCCACTCGCTGCCCGGGTCGACGCCGACCTGGCCGATGGAGTCGACCACCACGTCGCCCCTGCGCAGCACGATCGCGTCGTCGCCGTTGAACAGCGCCCCGCCGTACGTCTGGTCGGCCTGGGCGAGGATCGCCGGGGCGGCCGACGCGGCGGCGAAGACGAACACGTCCCCGGCGGCGACGGTGCCGCTCAACGCCACGTTTGTCGAGGTGGTGGCGCCGTTGAAGAAGAGCTGGAGCTGGTAGCCGCCGGCGGCCAGGTCGACCGGGCCGGCGGTGCCGTTGAACAGCTCGACGGCCTTGTTGTTGGACGACCCCTCGACATATTCGGAGATGAACAGGTCGGTGGGCGCGGCGCTGGCCGCGGGGGGTGCGACCCCGATCGCCGTGGCGGTGACGGCGGCGGTGGTCGCGAGCGCGGCCAGTGTGCGGCGCGGGCGCATGGAGCCTCCACGATGGGTGGGCGGGAACTAACGCACGTTAAGGGTCGCGGCCGTCCGTCGTCCATCCCCCGGGCAGCCGTTTGGTGAACAGGCGTCAGCGGTGACTGTCCAGTCGGTGCACCAGCTCGGCGACGTCCACACCGTATTCGCACCAGTCGCGGTCCGGCCGGTAGCCCAACTCCGCGTTGACCTTGAGCATCGATTCGTTCGCCTGCGCGTTCCAGGTCTGCACCTCGGCCACCTCAGGCTCGAACGAGCGCAGCTCCAGCAGCATCCGCGCCTTGATGGCCCGGTCGATGCCGTAGCCGCGGTGCTCGCGGACCACGATGGTGTCGTACTGGTCGGCCCGGGTCGGGTGCTGCGCCGGCACCACCACCTCGGTCAGCCCGGCCACCTCGCCGCTCTCCTCGTGCAGCGCCAGCACGATGTACGGCTTCATGCCCCGCCGGTGCAGCGTGGCGAGGCTGTCGCGGAGCCGCTCGGGATCGTAGGAGCTGGGGCGAAGCTCGCCGTCGTCCATGTCGCGCACCTCGGCCTTGGCTCGCGCGTACGCCTCGATGAGCTCGTCCGGCGGCCCGCCCGGGCAGAACTCGACGTGGTAGCCCGTGCTCACCTCGGTGGCCATCTCGCTGAGCGCCGGCCAGTCCACCCCGCTCAGGTCGAGCACGCTGCGGGTCTCGACGTACTCCCGGGTGAAGCCCAGCGCCTCGTAGAACGCGAGGGCCGGGGTGTCGCCGACCACCTCCACGCCGATCGACTGGAACCCCTCGTCCCAGACCCGGCGGGCAGCCACCCGCACCAGCTCGCGGCCGAGCCCACTGCGCCGCTGCGCCGGGTGCACAAGCACCTCGAGCACGCCGATCCCGCCGAGCAGCAGCACGTGCACGTGCCCGACGATCGCGCCGGGGCTGCCGTCCGGCGCCGGATCCTCCTGGGCGACCCAGGAGATCCGGCGTTCGCCGGGCATCACCTCGGACAGGTATTCCCGCAGGAAGCTCACCCGCCAGGGCGGATCCTGCGGCAGATCAGCCGCCAGGACCGCGTTCAGCGTGTCCAGCAGCGACGTGATCTCGGCGGACGACGCTGTCCGAGGGTCCCACTCGCGCACCATCACCCGTCTAGCTTGCCGTCAACCGCAGCTCGGGGGAAGGGTTGTGGCCGCGAATGTGCGCGCGCCGTCACGTCACGTGCCGCTCTTGCGCCCGTACTCGTCGGCTTTGTCGAAGACCTTCTGGGCGTACCGCCGCACGTCGTTGTAGGAAAGGATGGCTCCCCACCAGTCGCCCGGGATGGTCATGTTCCGGCCGGCCTTGCACAGGTATTCGCCCGCGGCCAGCGCCGCGTCGTCGATGTCGTGCGGGTTCTTCACGCCGTCGTTGTCGGCGTCCGCGCCGATCTCCTGCCAGGTGCTCGGGATGAACTGCATCGGCCCGAGCGCCCGGTCGAAGGTCCTGTCGCCGTCGAGTTGGCCCTGGTCGGTGTCGAGGATCCGGGAGCGGCCACCCTGGCCGTCGAGCGGCGCGCCGAGGATCTCCTTCGAGGTCAGGCCGTCGGGTCGCAGCGTCGCCCCGCCGGCCGTGCCGTGCCCGGACTCGACGAAGCCGATGGCGGCGAGCGTGGTCCAGCTCAGTTGGCAACTGCGGTGGGTCTGGGCCAGCACCAGTTCGGCGTAGCCGTACGCCTGCAACGCCGTCGCCGGGATCCCGGTGGTGGCGCCGACCCGCTGCGCCCACCCGGCCAGCGCGTCGGCCGGGCGCCCGGCCGGCAGGACCGGGTTGGCGGTCGCGCCACCGGCCGGCGGTGAGCCGGTCGGCCCGACGGTGCCGGGCAGGCCGGTCGGGCCGGGCACCGCGGTGGCGCCGGTCTGCGGCACGCCCTGGGCCGGGGCGGCGCTTGTGGCCTCGACGGCGACCGGCTCCGGCTTGCGGATGGCCGCCGGCACGAGCACCGCGCCGGCCGCGACTGCCGCTCCGACCAGGGCGAGCAGGAACAGCGCCGGCAGGGTGGTGCGCCCGCTCGGCCGGCGCGACCAGGCCCGGGTGGCCCGGGCCGCGCCCACCGCGAGCTGTCGAGGCTGGACCCGGCCGGCGTGCGCGAACGGGATCCGTCGACGTCGCCCCCCGGCCGCCGCGTCCGCCTCCGCCGTTACGGACTCGGCGGCGGGCTGCGTTGCCGGTTCCGCTGTGGATGCGGCCTCGGGTGCGGTCTTCACCGGCGGGGAGCCGGGCTTGTCCCGCCGAGGGTGGGGGACCGGCCCGGTGCCGCCGTCGGGCGGCGCGGCGGGTCGCAGGGGCCGGACCGTCGGTCGCCGTTCGCCGTCCACCACCCGTCGAGTATCACCCATCCGTGCGACGGCGTCAGGCCCGGCCGTACGCTTACCGCATGCCCCGGTACGAGTTCCGCTGCCGCGCCTGCGGCGACACCTTCGAGGTCAACCGCCCGATGGCTGAGGCGGGCCGCCCCGCCACCTGCGCGCAGGGCCACGCCGACACGGTGAAACTGCTCTCCACGGTGGCGTTCACCGGCCGGGGTGGGACCGGCCCGGTCGGTGGCACACCGGCCCCGGGCGGGGGTTGCTGCGGCGGCGCCTGCGGCTGCTGACCCACCACCTGTCGACCGGGCACGACGCTTCCTGTGGGAACCTTTGGTCGGAATGTGCCCGTCCGTTCTCACGATGCGTGACGACGCGATCATAGGGCAGCATGGACCCGACGTCAGCGGGCGGAGGTTCGACGTATGTCGCCACGGATCCACCTCCCCAGCGGGTGGGTGACCTTCGTGTTCACCGACATCGAGGGTTCGACGCGGATGGCCCGGATGCTCGGCCCGGTCTACCGGCCGGTCCTGCGGGAGCACCGTCGGCTGCTGCGTGACACGCTCGCCGGCACGGACGGGGCGGAGCTGCTGACCGAGGGCGACTCGTTCTTTCTCGCCTTCCCGGACGCCGCCGCCGCCGTGCAGGCATGCCTGACCGCGCAGCGGGCGCTGGCCGGCCACGAGTGGCCGAACCCGGACGCCACCCCCCGGGTCCGGATGGGCCTGCACACCGGGTACGCCGAGCCGCGCGACGGCGAGTACGCCAGCCCCGAGGTGCACCGGGCGGCCCGGGTGGCCGCCGCCGCGCACGGCGGTCAGGTGCTCTGCTCGGCGGCCACCGCCCGGCACGCCGACCCGCTGCCGGACGGCGCGTCCCTCCTGGACCTCGGCCTGCACCGGCTGCGCGGTTTCGACGACCGGGAGCGGCTGTTCCAACTCGTCGCGCCGGGGCTGGAGCGGCGGTTCCCGCGTCCGCGCACCGCCGACGCGGCGGCGCACAACCTGCCCACCCAGGCCACCTCGTTCGTCGGCCGGCACTTCGAGCGGGCCGAGCTGGGGCGGCTCGTCGAGGCGTACCGGCTGGTGACCGTGCTTGGCGCGGGCGGCGCGGGCAAGACCCGGCTGGCCGTGGAGCTGGCCTCCGGGATCGTCGAGAACTATCCGGACGGGGTGTGGTTCGTCGACATCGCCGCCGTCACCGATCCCGGGCTGGTCGCCTTCGAGATCGCCGCGGTGCTCGGCCTCCGCCCGGAGCCGGGCCGCCCGATGGTCGACACCCTGGTCGAGTACGCGGCACCCCGCCGGATGCTCGTGGTGCTCGACACCTGCGACGCCCAGCCGGCCGCGTCGGCGGAGGTGATCAGCCGGCTGCTGGCCGGCGGCCGGGGGGTGCGGGTGCTGGCGACCAGCCGGGAGTCGTTCGGCGTACCCGGTGAGGTGGTGTGGCGGATCCCGCCGCTGTCGGTGGACGAGGAGCCGGGCAGCGGCGCGAGCGACGCGGTGGCGCTGCTGCTCGAGCGCACGGCGGCGGCCCGGGGCGGTCGGCCGCCGGACCTGACCGAGCAGGCGGACCTGCACCGGGTGGTACGCCGGCTGGACGGGTTGCCGCTCGCCATCGAGCTGGCCGCGGCGCGCATGCGGGTGCTGTCCGCCGGGCAGTTGGCGGAGCGGCTCGACGACATGATGGGCACCCTCGACGCGGGGCGTGAGTCGGCGGAGCCGCCGCCGGTGGAGGCCGGCTGGAGCGGCAACCAGCAGGACACCGTCGACCTGGTGGCCGCCGCGACCGGGGCCGCCCCGCCGACGCCGGCGTCCCGGGCGGTGCAGCGTTCGGCAAGCGAGCGGCACCTGACCATCCAGGCCACGGTGACCTGGTCGTACCGGACGCTCGGCGCCCGCTCGTCCCGGCTGCTGCGCTGGATGGCGGTGTTCGCCGGCCCGGTGGACCTGCCGACCGTGCAGTGGCTGCTGGACGAGGATCCGCTGGACCCGCTGTCGGTGCTTGTGGACAAGTCGATGGTGCTTGCCGAGCCGCACGCCTCGGGCAGCACCTACCGGATGCTGGACCCGATCCGGGCGTACGCGGCCCGCCGGCTGATCGAGACGGGCGAGGAGCAGGCGGCCCGGGACCGGCACGTCGCCTGGTCCCGGCACGCGCTGGACCGGGCGCACCTGGGCCCGGACAGCCGTCCGGTGACCCTCTCGCTCTACGCGTTGGACCCGCTCGCCGGGGAGCTGCGGGCCGCGTTGCGCTGGTGCGCCACCGGGGGCAGCGCCCGGTCGGGGCTGCACCTGGCCGGCGGGCTGGACCAGTGGTGGCGGGAGCGCGGGCTGGCCCGGGAGGGGCGGCTGTGGCTGTTCCGGCTCTACGGCCGGATCGCCGAGACCGGCGAGGAGATCCCGGAGGCCGAGCTGGCCGCCGCCTACCACATGCATTCGTTGCACGCGGGCGCCGACGGCGAGTTCGCCGAGGAGCTGCGGTATTCGCAGCGGGCCGAGGCGGCTGCCCGGCAGGCCGGTGACCTGGGGCTGCTGGCCCGGGTGCTGGCCGGCCGTGCCGCGCCGCTCGTCGACATGGGGCAGTTCGCCGAGGCGGAACGGGTCTGTCGCGAGGTGATCGACTGGGCGCACGCGCAGGACGTGGTCGGCGACGCGCTGCTCGCCGTCTACAACCTGGCCGAGCTGCTCTGGCGCCGGGGCGCGCTGGACGAGGCGGCCGAGGTGCTCGGTTCGGCCCGTCAGGTGGAGGCGACCCGCCCGGTGGAGCGGGGCCGCCGCTCGGTGGACATGCTGCTCGGCGTGGTGGCGCTGGCCCGGGGCGACCTGGTCGCGGCGCACGAGCATCTGTTGGTGGCGTTGCGGTCCCGGATGAGTCACGGCTACCTGGGCCGGGCCTGCGACACGATCAACGCGATCGCGGTGCGCTGCGCGTTGGCCGGTGACGCGGTGGCCGCGGCCCGGCTCTTCGGCGCGGCGCAGGCCACCCGGGCGAGCCTGCGCGCCACCCCGGGCATCTACGAGCCGTATTGGCTGGCCCGGCAGGCGGAGCTGCGCCGGACGCTTGGCGACGAGGCGTTCGACGCGGCGTACGGCGCGGGGGCCGGACTGCGGCTGGACGAGGCGGCGGCGTTGGCGTTGCACGTGGAGCATCCGGACCTGACGGCCGACTCGTTCTGGTTCGGCCCGTCCGGGTCGCGCCCGGCGGCCGAGCCCCGGAGCACCGCGGGCTGAGCGCCACCGGGCCGTGCGCCGGGGAGCCCGTCGGGCGGGCTCCCCGGCGGCGGGTCAGCTTCGGGCGGCGGCGCGACGTTCGGCGTCGGCCTTCATCTTCGCGGCGCGGTCGATGTCGGCCTGCTGCACCGCGGCGACCGAACCGAAGACGCTGACCGCCTGGTAGTAGGTCCAGGCGAGGCTGTAGCAGGCGGGCCGGACGACCGCGTTGTAGGTGGCGCAGACCCGCTTGAGGTCCTCGTAGAACGCGCTGTCCAGGCGGGACTTGTTGGCCGGGAAGATGCCCATGGCCTTGTGGTTGCGGTAGCCGAAGTCGTGCCGGTAGCAGGAGAGGTTGAAGGTGAAGCCGAGCGGATTGTCCGGGCTGGACGAGCAGTAGTCGGTGGACCAGTCGAAGCCGTACTCGGTCCAGGGCGCCCGGTTCAGCCGGGCGCTGTTCCAGGCGTTGTAGCTGGACGCGCTGGTCTGGGTCCAGCTGGACAGCACCGACAGTTTCTGGGCGGTGCTCACCGCGGCGCTGGCCGGTGCGGCCAGGCCGAGCACGGTGAGCAGGGCGATCAGGCCAGCGGCGAGGGTGGTGGCGAGGCGTCGGGGCATGGGGGACCTCCGCGTGGTCGGCATCGGATCGAGCGCTCCGGGATCTCCAGATTTCGAAGATTGTCGATCAATGCGGCGACGTCGGAGGATGCCTCGGGCGGACACTTGTTGACATTCGCCCAAACAGACGAATGGCCTCGGGGGGCGGGTCCCCTATGCTCGTCTACGAGTAATCGGCAGCGAGGAGTTCGGTCGTGGCCAAGCGACGCCGGGTCGGCAACCTGCTGGCGCTCGCTGTGCTCTCCGTGCTGGTCGAGCGCCCGCGCCATCCGTACGAGATCGCCACCGTGCTCCGCGAGCGCGGCAAGGACCAGGACATGCCGATCAAGTGGGGCTCGCTCTACACCGTGGTGGCGAACCTGGAGCGGCACGGCCTGCTCGCGGCGGTGGAGAGCGGGCGGCAGGGGCGGCGTCCGGAGCGGACCGTCTACCGGATCACCGACGCCGGGCGGGCCGAGCTCGTGGACTGGACCCGGGAGCTGGTCGCCGTGCCGGAGCGGGAGCAACCCCGCTTCGAGGCCGGCCTGTCCGTGCTCGGCGCGCTGCATCCGGCCGAGGCGACCGAGCTGCTGCGGCGGCGCCTCGACCGGCTGACCGAGCAGCTCGACGCGCAGCGGTCGGCGCTGGCCCGGCACGCCCGCGAGGTGCCCCGGCTCTTCCTCGTCGAGGCCGAGTACGACCTGGCCGTCCGGGAGGCCGAGGCGACCTGGGTGCGCGGGCTGCTCGACGAGTTGACCACCGGTGCGTTGCCCGGGCTGGCCGCCTGGCGGGCCTGGCACGAGACCGGCGCCATGCCGCCCGAGTGGGCGGAACCGGCGGAGAGGGGGACCGAGGAGCACTGACCCACGGACCCCGGCGGGGTGCGGTAACACCGCCGCCGGGGCCCTGACCTGCGAACCGATACCGCGGGAACGGCAACCCGGCCGCAAGGTGGCAACCGCAACGATAACCGGGCGTCCGTCCCCGGGTCGGTTCGTGCCCGCACGAATCGAGACGGAGGAAAGAGATGGGTACGAAGGACCTGCGCGCGCCCAAGCGCAAGGTGATGCCCGAGATGGAGGGGGCGACCGCCCGCTGGTACGCCCGCAACCGCGGCTCGGCGGCCCAGTTGGCCGAGTACCGCCGGCAGGCCGCCCGGCTGGCCGAAGGGCTGCCCGACGGGGCGGCCGTGCTGGAGGTCGCGCCCGGGCCCGGTTACCTGGCGATCGAGCTGGCCCGGCTCGGGGCGTACCGGATCACCGGGTTGGACGTCAGCCGGACGTTCGTGGCGCTCGCCGGCGAGGCCGCCCGGCGGGCGGGCGTGGTTGTCGACTTCCGCCAGGGCGACGTCCACGACCTGCCGTTCCCGGCGGGCGCCTTCGACCTGGTGGTCTGCCAGGCGGCGTTCAAGAACTTCGTCCGCCCGGTGCGGGCGCTCGACGAGATGCACCGGGTGCTGCGACCGGGCGGCCGGGCGGTGATCCACGACCTGCGGTCCGACATCTCGGCGGCGGACATCGCGCGGGAGGTGGCCGGGATGGGGCTGGGCCGGCTGGACGCCTTCTGGACCCGCTCGGCGTTGCGGATGCTGCGCCGGCGGGCGGTCACCGCCGACACCTTCGCCCGGCTCGCCGGGGCGAGCGCGTTCGGTGGCGCCGAGGTGGACCGGGACGGGGGGATCGGTCTGGAGGTCCGGCTCACCCACGCCGGCTGACCAACTGGGGAACGCCCGGGGGTCCGCGACGGGAGCCCCGGGCGTCACCGGTCAGCGGACGAAGCGCGGCGGGCTCGCCGGGCTCTCGTTCGCCAGGCGGTCCAGCGCGGTCAGGTAGTAGGTGTAGCGGTTGCCGGCGACCGCCGAGTCGTCCACCCAGGACTGGATCGCGCCGTCGGTGGCCCGCACGGTGCCGACCAGGTGGGACGCGTCGGCGAAGTCGCAGCGACCGGCCAGGCCGAGGCCGTCGAACCGGTAGATCGCGTACGAGGTGGCGGTGCCGAGCGGACCCTTGCCGTCGGCGGGCTGCCGCCAGCTCAGCCGCACCCCGTCCGCCTCCCGCTGGGCCTTGGTGACCACCGGGAAGAGCAGGGGCCTGTGCGGCAGGTGCGTCATGGCGGGTACCAGCGCCGGGCGGGAGTAGTGCTCGGCCGCGTAGATGTCGGTGGCGCCGAGCCGGTTCGCCCGGACCTGCACGGCCGAGAAGTGCACGTTGCCGAGCACCTCCGGGTACGACCGGTTCAACGTCAGGTGGTCCGACAGCTCCCGGGGGTTCATCCAGTACGACCCGTACGCCGGGTCACCGCTCTTGTAGTCGGCCTGGCCGAGGTAGAGCTGGACGTGGGTGCCGCGTACCTGCTCCGCCCACCACGGCACCAGCCGGGCGTAGTCGGCGGCCGGGTACTGGCCGATGTACCAGTAGAGCTGCGGCACGACGTAGTCGATCCACTCCTGCTTGACCCACTTGCGGGTGTCGGCGGAGATGATGTCGTACGACTGCGAGCCGGTGGTGTCGGAGCCGTTCGGGTCGGCCGACGCGTTGCGCCAGATGCCGAACGGGCTGACGCCGAACTTCACCCACGGCTTCGCCGCCTTGATCTTGGCGCTCATCTCCTGGATCAGCAGGTCGATGTTGTCCCGGCGCCAGTCGGCCCGGTCCGTGAAGCCCCGGTTGTACTCGGCGAAGGTGGCGTCGTCGGGCACCTCGTAGGCGGCGCTCGGGTAGGGGTAGAAGTAGTCGTCGAAGTGCACGCCGTCGACGTCGTACCGCTTGACCGCGTCCATCATCGCGGTCTGGACGAACTCGCGGACCTCGGGGATGCCGGGGTTGTAGTAGAGCCGGCTGCCGGCGACGCCGGCCGGCGGGTAGGCGAAGACCCAGTCCGGGTGCGCCCGGGCCGGGCTGTCCGGCGCGAGTTGCGACAGGTCGGCGCCGGCGCCGCCGGGGGCGGGCATGGAGACGCGGTACGGGTTGAGCCAGGCGTGGAACTCCAGGTTCCGCTTGTGCGACTCGCCGACCAGGAAGGCCAGCGGGTCCCAGCCCGGGTCCTTGCCGCGCACCCCGGTCAGGTATTCCGACCACGGCTCGTACGGCGAGGGCCAGAACGCGTCGGCGGTTGGGCGGACCTGGACCACGACGGCGTTGTGGTGGAGCTTCTGGGCCAGGTCGAGCCAGCCGAGGTATTCCGCCTTCTGCTTGGCGACCTGGTCCGGGGCGGTCCACGAGTCCTTGCTGGGCCAGTCGATGTTCGTCACCGAGGCGATCCACATGGCCCGGAACTGCCGCTTGGGGGTGGCCGGGTTCGTCACGCAGTCGGTGGGGTCGGTGGTCGTCGTCCGGTTCGGCCCGGCCTGCGCCGGGGTGGCGGCGACAAGCGCGCCGAGCAGCGCCACGGCCAGCGCGGCGGCCCTGAGCGGTGTTGCCTTCATGCGGTGCGGTCCCTTCGTCGGGCCCGGGGGCGGACGGCGGCGTCGTCGGCAAGATTCGCCGCGATGATTGCGCCACCGGTAGGAAACTTTCATCAATCCCGATCTGGCGCAAGACCCCGAGGGTCCGCACCGCATCGTGACCATTCCGACACCCGCCGTACGGGATTGGGGACGGCAGGGGGTGGGTAGCTTGGCCGACCACGGACCGCCAACGCGGTGGTCAGCGTTGAGGGAGGTGATCCATGTCAGTCCTGCGGACCAAGCCGATCAAGGACGTGCTCGCTCAGGGCGACGCCGACGGCGAAGACGGCAAGCCGGGGCTACGGCGCCGGCTCGGCCCGGTCGACCTGATGGGCTTCGGCATCGGGATCGTGATCGGCACCGGGATCTTCACGCTGACCGGTGTCGAGGCGAAGAACAGCGCCGGACCGGGCGTGGTGATCTCCTTCGGCATCGCCGGCGCGGTCGCCCTGCTCGCCGCGCTCTGCTACGCCGAGCTGGCCTCCAGCGTGCCGACCGCCGGCAGCGCCTACACCTACGCGTACGCCACCATGGGCGAGATCATCGCCTGGATCATCGGCTGGGACCTGCTGCTGGAGTTCGCGCTCGGCGCGGCGGTGGTCGCCCGGGGCTGGTCCGGCTACCTCGCCGACCTGTTCGGCCTGCCGAGCGCCTGGTTCGCCGAGGAGGGAAGCATCGTCAACCTCGGCGCGATCGGCATCGTGCTGCTGCTCGGCGTGGTGGCCATCGTCGGCATCCGCGAGTCCGCCCGGGTGACGAACGTGCTGGTGCTGGTGAAGGTGGCGATCTGTGCCTTTGTCGTCATCGCCGGGCTGTTCTTCGTGAAGGCCGCGAACCTCACCCCGTTCATCCCGTCCAGCGAGCCGGCCGGCGCCGGCGACGACGGCATCAAGCAGCCGGTCACCCAGGCCCTCTTCGGGCTGGAGCCCTCCGTCTTCGGCTTCGTCGGGGTGCTCACCGCCGCCGCGGTGGTGTTCTTCGCGTACACCGGGTTCGAGGCCGTGGCGAACCTGGGTGAGGAGACCCGCAAGCCCAAGCGCGACCTGCCGCTGGGCCTGCTCGGCACGCTCGTCATCTCCACCGTGCTCTACATCGGCGTCTCGCTTGTCGTGGTCGGCATGGTCAACTACACCGAGATCGACGAGGGCGCGCCGATCGCGTCCGCGTTCCGGGCGGTCGGGGCCGGTTGGGCCGCGACGCTCGTCTCCATCGCCGCCGTCGCGGGTCTGACGAGCGTGATCCTGGTCGACCTGGTGGCCATGGGCCGGATCGGCTTCGCCATCGCCCGGGACGGGCTCATCCCGCCGTCGATCGCCAAGGTGCACCCGCGCTGGGGCACCCCGTACCGGATCGCCGCGATCATGACGGTCGCGGTGGCGCTGCTCGCCGGCTTCCTGCCGCTGTCCGCGCTTGCCGACCTGGTGAGCATCGGCGCGCTCTGCGCGTTCATGCTCGTCGCGATCGCGGTGCCGATCCTGCGCCGGAAGCGCCCCGACCTGGAGCGGCCGTTCAAGGTGCCGTTCTCGCCGGTGCTGCCGATCGTCACCGCGGTTGCCTGCCTCTACCTGAGTCTCAACCTGTCGGTGGAGACCTGGGTGCGGTTCCTGATCTGGATGGCGCTCGGCGGGATCATCTACTTCGGCTACGGGCACCGCAAGAACCGGCTGGCCCGCCGCGAGCACGCCGAGGACACCCCCGAGCCAGCCCCCACCCCCTGACCGCCCCCGGCCAGATGATAGGCGGGGGCCCCGCTTAACACTCAGGTGTTAAGCGGGGCCCCTTCCTCTACCGAAAGCGTTAAGCGGGGCCCCCGCCTTACCGGCGCGTCGCCGGCGGTGGGGCGAAGCGCAGCAGGTTCCAGGAGGTGGCGGGCAGCGCCACGGTGCAGCGGCTGCCGTCGAGGGTGGGGGTGGGAAGCTTCCGGGGCGTGACCCGCTCGGGGTCGGCCTCGGTGTTGGTGGCGGCCGGGTCGGCACCGGCCGCGACTGTGGTGTGCCCCGCGCCGTGCAGCCCGGGCAGGCCGCGCAGGTCCAGGTCGAGCGCGAGGTCGTCCGGGCCCCGGTTGACCGCGAAGACGGCCAGGTCGCCGGTCTCCTCGTCGTGCACGGCCACGGTGTCCAGCACCGGCACGTCGCCGTAGCGCTTCGTCGGGTACGTGGGACCGACCGGCTCGGTGCGCAGCACGGTGCCCCGCGCGTACCGGGCGGTGAGGGCGAACGGGTGGAAGATGCTCTGCCGCCAGGCGGGGCCGCCGTTGCGCGTGCGGATCGGGGCGATGACGTTGGCGAGCTGCGCCTGGCAGGCCACCCCGACCCGGTCGGCGTGCCGGAGCAGGGTGATCAGCAGGTCGCCGACCACCACCGCGTCGTCGGCGGTGTAGTCGTCCTCGATCAGCGCCGGCGCCTCGACCCAGCCGCGCCGGTCCAGGTCGGCCTGGAGGCGGGACTGGTACCAGACGTTCCACTCGTCGAAGGAGACCTTGAGCTTGCGCTTCTGCCGCAGCTTCGCGCCGACGTGGTCGGCGGTGGCGGTCACCTCGGTGATGAAGGCGTCCATGTCGACCGCGGAGGCGAGGATGCTGGCCCGGTCGCCGTCGGAGGGGTCGTAGTAGGAGTGGGCGGAGATGAAGTCGACGTGCTCGTAGGTGTGCTCCAGCACGGTCGCCTCCCAGCCGGCGAACGTGGGCATCTGCCGGCCGGAGCTGCCACAGGCGACCAGGCTGATCGACGGGTCGATCATCTTCATCGCGCGGGCGGTCTCGGCGGCCAGCCGGCCGTACTCCTCGGCGGTCTTGTGCCCGACCTGCCACGGCCCGTCCATCTCGTTGCCGAGGCACCACAGCCGCACCCCGTACGGCTGCTCGGCGCCGTGCTCGCGGCGCAGGTCGGACAGCCGGGTGCCGCCCGGGTGGTTGGTGTACTCCAGCAGGTCGCACGCCTCGGGCATGCCGCGGGTGCCGAGGTTGACGGCCATCATCGGCTCGACTCCGGCCTCGGTCGCCCAGGTCATGAACTCGTCCAGCCCGAAGGTGTTGGTCTCGATCGTCTTCCAGGCGAGGTCGAGCCGGCGGGGCCGGTCACCGGTCGGGCCGACGCCGTCCTCCCAGCGGTAGCCGGAGACGAAGTTGCCGCCCGGGTAGCGGACCACGGAAACGCCCATCTCGCGGGTCATCTCCAGCACGTCGCGGCGGAAGCCGCGCGGGTCGGCGTCCGGGTGCCCGGGTTCGTAGATCCCGCCGTAGACGCAACGGCCCATGTGCTCGACGAAGGAGCCGAAGATCCGGCGGTCGGCCTCACCGATCCGGAACGCCGGATCGACTGTGAGCTGCGCGTTCGGCACGGATGCCACCTTTCCCTCGGGCCTGCTGCCCGCTGACGACGGTCACTGTGTCACTGGTTCCTACAACGTTGTAACCCGTGCTGTAAAGGGGTCGTTACGTCGTCGTGACGCGGTAGAGTTCGCCGAAGTGGTCAGCGGGGAGGACGTTCGGTGCGGCACAGGCTCAAGGACGTGGCGGAGCGGGCCGGCGTGTCGGTGAAGACCGTCTCGAACGTCGTCAACGGCTACCAGCACGTACGCGCCGACACCCGGGCCCGGGTCGAGGAGGCCATCGCCGAGCTTCACTACCGGCCCAACCTGTCCGCCCGCAACCTGCGCAAGGGGCGCACCGGCGTGATCGCGCTGGCCGTGCCCGAACTCGACATCCCCTATTTCGCCGAGCTGGCCCGCCACGTTGTCGCCGCCGCCGCCGAACACGGCTGGACGGTGCTGATCGACCAGACCAGCGGCGGCCCGGAGCAGGAACGCAAGGCCGCAAGCGGGATCGGCGACCATGTGATCGACGGCCTGATCCTCAGCCCGCTCGCGCTCACCGCCGACGACCTCGCCAGCCTCGACGGCCTGCCCATGGTGCTGCTCGGCGAACGGGTCGACCACGGCCCCGCCGACCACGTCATGATCGACAACGTGGCCGCCGCCCGGGAGATCACCGCCCACCTGGTCGCGCTCGGCCGCCGCCGGATCGCCGCCATCGGCTCGCAACGCACCCCCGAGGGCGCCAGCGCCCGGCTGCGCCTGGCCGGCTACACCGCCGCGCTGGCCGAGGCCGGCATCGAATACGACGACCGCCTGGTGGCGTCCGCGCCGGCCTGGCACCGCGCGGACGGCGCAGCCGCCCTGCGGCGCCTGCTGACCTCGGGGGTACGCCCCGACGCCGTCTTCTGCTTCAACGACACGCTCGCCCTCGGCGCGCTGCGCGCCCTGCACGAGGCCGGCCTGCGCGTGCCCGAGGACGTCGCGGTCGCCGGCTTCGACGACATCGAGGACGGTCGCTTCTCCATCCCGACCCTGAGCACTGTCGCGCCGGACAAGGAACGCATCGCCCGCCTGGCGGTCGAACTCCTCGCCGGCCGCCTCGCCGCAGACCGCGACGCCCCTCCGCGCGAACTGGCAGCCCCCCACCGCCTGGCCCTACGCGAATCCGCCCCACCCGCCCCACCCGCCCCACCCGCCCCACCCTCCTGACCCACCCCACCCCCGCCGCGCTTGGCCCGCCCTGGCCCGCCCCCTGCCCCGTGCCCCGTGCACGCCCGCATGATCATGAAGTTAGCGGCGAAGTTGATCTCCGTAGGCGCCGCCAACTTCATGATCACGCGCGCGGGGTGACGGCGAAGGCGGGGCGCGGGCGGGCGGGGTGACGGCGCGGGCGGGTGAGGCTTGTTGGGGCGTGTGCGGTCAGTCGAAGAAGCGGGCCAGGTGGGAGGGGGACGGGGGGTCCGAATCCGGGGGCAGGGGGGTCAGGTCGGCGAAGATGGAAGCGCCGTCGCAGCCCACGTGCAGCGGATACCAGCGCGGGGCACCGGGCGGGCGCTGACCGCAGATGCCCTTGAACGTCTGTACGTCGAGCAGGCGCACGTGGGTCGGGTCGGCCACCGCGTTGACATGTCGCCACCAGGGGCTCATCACGTGCAGGACGCCGCCGGGCCGCAGTACCCGGTGACACTCGTCGAACAGCGGCAGGAAGTCGATCAGGTGCTCGACGATGTGTACCGCGAAGAACACGTCCACCGAGTCGTCCCGTAGCGGCAGCGGACCGGAGAGGTTGGCGACCGCGTCCACCCCCGTCGCCGGGTAGATGTCCAGCCCCAGGTTGCCCGGCCACTGCTTGGCCGCGCCGCAGCCCAGGTCCACCACCACCGGCGGACGACCGGCCACGTCGACCCGGCACCACACCCCGAGCACCCCGGCCAGCCGGCCGATCAGCTCCCGTACCAGCCGCAGCTCCGCCCGGTCGGCTACCTCTCCGGTCAGGTGTGCCACGCCCCGGTCGAAGCGCACCTCGACGGTCGTGTTCCGCAGCCGGTCGTCATGCCGTGCCAGGTCGGCCCACGCCTCGGCGAGGAATCCGTCGGCCTGCCGAAGTCGCTCAGCCGACGGCGCTGCCTGCCCCATCGCCACCATGCGCCACCTCCGGCCGCGCGATACCCGTTCCACCCCGATACACACGCATTCGCCCGCCCCACCGCCGCGATCATGACCACCCCTTGCCTTCCGAGCGGCCGGCGGGTATTCGTCGATCTTGGACTTGTGGTGCCATGAAATGCCGGTTCCAGCCCGGTATCGGAGGTGCCACAAGTCCAAGATCTGCGCCACCCCCACCGTGCGAGGGCTCCCCACCACATGCCCCCGTTGTTCTCGAGAGGGTGGGCGGGGTGGGGGTGGGTTAGGTGGGGAGGGCTCGGCGGGTGGGGCGGAGGCGCTGGCGGGGCTGTGGAGCGGCCGGCTTCGGGCGCTTCAGGTGGTAGCGGTGCAACTCGTTGTTGCCTTCCAATGACGGGTCCTCGCTCATCGCGACCAACTCCCAGCCCTGGTCGCCGGCCCGGTTCAGGTGGGCCAGCGAGGTGTCGCCGTAGGGCGTGACGTCGACCATCGAGCCGTCCGGGCCGTACCAGATGAAGACGATCTCCCACCCGGCGTCGGTGGTGGCCGGCTGGCGGCGGCGGACCAGCAGCGCGTACTCCCACTTGAGCATGCGGTCATTGTGGCCCCGGGGGGAGCCGGCCGGCACGGATCAGTCCTCGGCGATCCGTCCGTCCGTCACGCGCAGCCGTCGGTGCACACTCACCGCGTCGAGCATCCGCCGGTCGTGGGTCACCAGCAGCAGCGTGCCGGGGTAGCCGGCGAGCGCCGACTCCAACTGCTCGATCGCGGCCAGGTCGAGGTGGTTTGTCGGCTCGTCGAGCACCAGCAGGTTGACCCCACGGCCCTGGAGCAGCGCCAGCGCGGCCCGGGTCCGTTCGCCGGGGGAGAGCGTCGCCGCCGGGCGCAGCACGTGGTCGGCCCGCAGGCCGAACTTGGCAAGCAGCGTGCGTACGTCCGCGGGGTTCAGCTCGGGTACGGCGGCGGCGAACGCGTCGAGCAGCGGCTGGTCGCCGAGGAACAGCCCGCGGGCCTGGTCGACCTCGCCGACCACCACGCCCGGGCCGAGCGCGGCGTGCCCCTCGTCCAGGGGCAGCCGGCCCAGCAGCGCGCCCAGCAGGGTGCTCTTGCCGGAGCCGTTCGCCCCGGTGATCGCCACCCGGTCGGCCCAGTCGATCTGGAGGTCCACCGGGCCGAGCGTGAAGGCTCCCCGGCGTACCACGGCACCTCGGAGCGAGGCCACGACGGCGCCGGCGCGGGGCGCGGCGGCGATCTCCATCCGCAGCTCCCACTCCTTGCGCGGCTCCTCGACCACCTCCAGCCGTTCGATCAGCCGGGCGGTCTGCTTGGCCTTCGCCGCCTGCTTCTCGGTCGACTCGGTGCGGAACTTGCGGCCGATCTTGTCGTTGTCGGTGGCCTTGCGCCTGGCGTTCTTCACGCCCTTCTCCATCCAGGCCCGCTGGGTCCGGGCGCGCGCCTCCAGGTCGGCTTTCGTGTCGGCGTACTCCTCGAACTCCTCGCGGGCGTGCCGGCGCGCCACGGCGCGTTCCTCCAGGTAGGCCGCGAAGCCGCCGCCGTAGTGGTTGACCTGCCGCTGGTGCAGGTCAAGCTCGACGATCCGATTGACCGTGCGGGTGAGGAACTCCCGGTCGTGGCTGACCAGCACGGTGCCGGCGCGCAGCCCGGTGACGAACCGTTCCAACCGGTCCAGGCCGGCCAGGTCGAGGTCGTTCGTCGGCTCGTCGAGCAGGAAGATGTCGTAGCGGCTGAGCAGCAGCGAGGCCAGCCCGGCGCGGGCCGCCTGCCCGCCGGACAGCCCGACCGTCGGGTGGTCCAGGCCCACGTCGAGGCCCAGCTCCGCGGCGACCTGCTCGGCCCGTTCGTCCAGGTCCGCGCCGCCCAGGTCCAACCACCGTTCCAAGGCGATCGGGTACGCGTCGTCGGCGCCGGCCGCCCCGGCGGTGAGCGCCTCGGTGGCGGCGTCGAGCGCGGCCTGCGCGGCGGTCACGCCGGTGCGCCGGGCCAGGAAGTCCCGGACCGTCTCGCCCGGCCGGCGTTCCGGCTCCTGCGGCAGGTAGCCGACGGTGGCGCTGGGCGGGTTCAACGCCACCGTGCCCTGCTCGCGGGGTTGGAGGCCGGCGAGTGTCCGCAGCAGCGTGGACTTGCCGGCGCCGTTCACCCCGACCAGGCCGACCACGTCACCGGGCGCGACGACCAGGCTCAGGTCTTCGAAGAGGAGGCGGTCACCGTGGCCGGCGGTGAGATCCTTGGCGATCAACGTGGCGCTCATCAGGACACCGAGGATACCGGCGGGCGCATCCGGATTACCGTGTCCCGCGCTCGGGAACGTATCGGGGTGAGGGAGACTCACAGCCGTGGCGACCACATTGGCGATCGACTGCGGAGGCGGCGGGATCAAAGCCTCCGTGCTCGATGCCGCCGGCACCATGCGGGCCCGCCCGTTGCGCGTGCCCACGCCGTACCCGCTGCCGCCGGCCGTGTTCGTGCGGACGCTGCGGGATCTCGGCGCCCGGCTGCCCGCGGCGGACCGGCTCACCGTCGGGATGCCCGGCATGATCCGGCACGGCGTGGTGGTGGCCACCCCGCACTACGTGACCCGCTCCGGGCCGCGCAGCCGCGTCGACCCCGACCTGGTCGCGGAGTGGTCCGGGTACGACGCGCGCGGCGCGCTGGCCGAGGCGTTCGGCGTGCCGGCGCTCGTCCTCAACGACGCCGAGGTGCACGGCGCCGGCGTGGTCGCCGGGACCGGCTGTGAGCTGGTCCTGACGCTCGGCACCGGGCTGGGCAGCGCGCTCTTCGACGGCGGGGTGATCGCCCCGCACCTGGAGTTGTCGCACGCGCCGGTGCGGTGGAACACCACCTACGACACGTACGTCGGGGAGCCGGAACGGCGGCGCCTCGGCGACGCGTTCTGGTCCCGGCGGATCCGGCAGGTGGTCGACGGCCTGCGGCCGGTGTTCCGCTGGGACCGGCTCTATCTGGGTGGGGGCAACTCGCGGCTGATCCGGCCGGAGCAGGTGGCCCGGATGGGGGACGACGTCGTGGTCGTCCCGAACACGGCCGGAATCGTGGGTGGTGTCCGGGCGTGGGAGCTTGTGGGCGATAGGTACGACCCCACGCCCTGATCTTCACCGGGTGGAACACTCGCGGTTCCTTCGGTGTTGTGCCAGCGTCGGACAAAGGGCTGACGCGACACGAGGAGGTGGGTCAGGTGGACCTTCTGGCGGAGTACCGGCGGGCGACCATGTTCTTCGACTCCGGGGACCCGACCGGAGCGGCCCGGCTGCTCGAACCGATCATCGAGGCGGAGCCCGACAACTCCTCGGTCCGGCAGTTGCTGGCCCGCGCCTACTTCCAGTCGGCCCAGCTCAACCGGGCCGAGGAGCACCTGCGTGAGTTGGTCGACCGGGACCCGAGCGACCACTACGCGCACCACGTGCTGGGCCGGACGCTGGAGCGGATGAACCGGCCGGCCGACGCGCTGCGGCACCTGCGCATCGCGGCGGCGATGTACTCGACGAACACCGACTACACCACCGCGCTCAAGCGGGTCGAGGGTCGGGTCGGTCGGTGAGCGTTGCCGAAGGGCAGCCCGGGTGGGCTGCCCTTCGGCGTACCTAGAATGGAACCGTGAAGCTGAAGCTCGACCTCCACGACATCTACAACAAGGGCCACGACATCGACCGCGCGCTACGCGGGATCATGGACGAGGCGGTGGCGAAGAAGGCCACGCTCGTGGAGATCATCCCGGGCAAGGGCTCCGGCGCGCTGAAGAAGAAGGTGCTGCGCTTCCTCGACCAGAAGGACGTCAAGCAGCTCTACCACCGGGTCGAGAAGGACTCGAAGAACTTCGGCCGCCTGTTCGTGCACTTCCGCTGGAAGTAGCGCGCCGGAGCCCGGCCGCCGAGACCTCCCACACCCCGTCAGAAGGCGGGATCGAGGTAGCTGCCGGTCAGATATTCGTGGTAGACGTTGCTGCCGTCAGTTACGGTGGGGAGCAAGGCAATTGCGCCACCCTTTGGCTGTAGGGTCGAGGAATAAAGGTACACGCCGAAATCTGCAACAATGCAGAAAGACCAAGTGTAGTCACCGGCGCCGAGGCGAATATTCCGGGCAGGCCATTCAAGCGCGGTGTTACGCATAACATAGCCCCATTTGTAGTCACCGGCGTCGAGGCGGATCTGCTTGGTCCAGCACGCCGCTGGCAATCCGGGTTTCGGAGGGCCCAACACTATAACTTTGGTGTTGTAGGCGGTTGCTGCGGCAGCCGTAGCCGGCGATGCGAAACCGGCCACCAGTAGGGCGCCAGTCAAAGCCATGCCGATGGCTTTTACCAGACGAGACTGAAGCATGTGCACTCTCCCCGTATCAGTGGAACGTTGGCGCAGTCTAGCGTCGGCGAGCAGGCGGCGTGGCCCCGCCGGCTCGCCGTCGTGGGCGAGTGCGTCTCATGCAAAAACTGCCACGCGGCATCAATGCAGCCGGATTCGGGCGGCTCGATCCCGCCTGCACGGGGTGCGGCTGGAAGTCGGTGGAAACGGTCTACATAGGAGCTATCTCATGCCCTGATCCGCGTTCTTCGATATTCGAATGCGGGGCGCACCGACAGCGCGAGTGCCGCCTCGTAGTTGTCGGGAGTGACCCGTTACAGCCGCATGCGGCGCAGCGTAGCGAGCAGACGTGTGACCGGCGACCAGGTATTCGTGGACGGGAGCCCGGCGGACGGCGATCATGCCCAGATCGACGTGGAACGAGGCACGCCCTGACCGCGCGGCGCGGAGTGAAGCCCGCCCGGCCGGGCATGATCCACTCCGTTACGCCGAGGTGGCGGTATCGAACGCGGGTGGAGGCCACCATCTCGCCGAACTGGCGTTTCGGCGGTTGATCATGACGTTCGGATCAAGAGCTCGGTCGGTCAACCGGTTGCGCCGCGCAGGTGGGTGACCAGTCGATGGTATTCGTCAGGCGTGCCGATGGCGGCCCGATGCTGCGGGTCGGCGACGTAGTGGCTGAGCACGGTGGCGAGGAAGCGGGCGTCGACGCTCTCGACGGGCACGGTGGCGCGGCCCACCAGGCCACGACGTCGCACCAGCGCGGGCTTCGCGATCGTCAGCGGGAGCCGCGACGGGAGCCGGCCGACATCGCGCGGCGTCTCGACGCCCGGCCCGGCGTCCCACGGGATCGCGCGGGACCCGAGAACCCCGATCGTGTGTACGCCGTCCGGGCTCAGCCGCACGTCGTGCCCGCGCCACGCCGCCGCGACCAGCACCACGATCGCCGCGAGCCAGAGCGCGCCCACGGCGGCGTCGAATGTGGTCGAGGTGCCCGCCTCGGAGGAACGCAGGTATGCGCCGACGGCCGTGGAGGACTGCCCGAGGAGAGCCAGGGTGAGGAGGATCCGCCACGCCGGGGCCGGTGGGGCGAAGGCCGGGATCTGCGGCAGCACCACCAGGACGGCGGGCCGGTTCCCCATGCTGATCGCCAGGACGAGGGCGGTCAGGCTGAGAAGGAGAACTAGGAGGTAAAACGCGCGCGCCACGTCCGGCGCGTACGCCATCGCGGCGGCGTTCCCGGCCGCGACCAGTAGGCCCACCACCAGAACGGGACGTCGATGCCGCACCACGGCGCCCGAGATCGCGTCGATCATGCGGGCAACCCTAGCGAGCGAGATCCACCCCCGGCCGCTCTGCTCGCGGTGGACGCTCAGGCGGGAGCTACGTCGGCCAGATCTGGTTCCTGGTACGGCTTCGGGAAGGTGGGGCACCGGGCGAGCCGCTGCGCGAGACGTCGAGGCGCTGCGCGATCTCGTACGGCCTCATCGAGCGGCCTGGCGCACGGCCCACGCTTCCGAACGCCCCGCCTACTGGTGGCCCTCAGTCGTCGGCCGGCCCGGGGCGGTTCTTGGCGATCCACGCTCGAACGGCTTTGCCGTCCCAGACGCGGCCCATCTTCAAGGTGACGAGCGGGTCGGGGAAGCCCTTGCGGCCGACGATGATCGTGGCGCGTTGCTTGCTGATCCCGCCCAGCAGATCGCGGATCTCATCCAGCCCCAGCAACTCCACGACCTGACGGTATGGCCTCATGGGATTGCCTGAGGGTGTGCTGCCTCAGACAACCCGTTTGGTAGTTGCATTAGGGCAACCCCCATGGTGCGATGACGGGATGACGGACCACGGACCCGTTCTGCCTGTCTGGACGTGCGCAACCTGTGCCGCGCCCTGGCCCTGCCCGATGCGCCGCCGCGAACTGTTAGCCGAGTACGACCGGGCACGGGTGTCCCTGTCGATCTACATGGCCTTACACCTGGTGTTCGCCATGCAGGATCTGAGCTGGGCTTCCGCCGGAGCTCTCCACCGACGGTTCCTCGGGTGGATCCGATGAGCGTGATCAACCCCGGTGACGACAAGTTCCACTACTCCGACAACTCGCACAGGTGGATACCGCCCGACCCCGACTTCCCCCAGGACGTGTGGGACGAGATGGTTCGACAGCACAAGGAGCAGCACCTCCGGCCACCCAAACGGCCGCGGATCGCGCGCCGTTCGATCTGACTCGCCCCGGGAAGGCGGGACAGCAAAGGATCACGCGGAATGCCGTACCCGGTAGGCCAGGTGGGTGATGCCGGTGCCCTCGACCACCCGGAACGGCCCTTCCCCTGTTGAAAGAGTCACCGGCGGGGCCGCAACCCGTCGAGGGCGGTGGCGACGAGTCGGTCGGTGTAGTCGGTCGTGAGTGGTCCGCTTCGGTGGAGCCAGCGCCGGAACAGCGGGCCCCAGATCATGTCCGCCGCGATGTCGAGGTCGACGTCCTCGGCGAGTTGCCCGGCCTGCTGGGCGCTGCGCAAGCGCTGCCGTTTGGCCTCCCGCAGCGGTCCGTCCAACCGTTCGTGGTAGGCCGTCGCCAGTTCGGGGTCGTGGGCGATCTCGGTGGCCAGCGCCCGCATCGGTGGCTCGTACCGGGGGTCGGTCAGCTCCGCGACGGTGGCGCGGAGCACCTCGGTCAGGTCGGCGGCCAGGTCGCCGGTGTCCGGCAGCCGTGGCGGTTCACCCTCGGCACCCTCGCTGAGCAGGAGGAAGGCTTCGAGGATGACCGCGCCTTTGGAGGGCCACCAGCGGTAGATGGTCTGTTTGCCGACGCCGGCGCGGGCGGCGATGCCCTCGATGCTCACCTTTGCATAGTCGACCTCCTGGAGCAGGTCGAAGGCCGCGGTGAGGATGGCGTGGCGGGAAGCCTCCCGCCGGCGGGTCGTGTGCGGCGGCGTCATGGGAGTACCGTACCCCGTAACGAGACGAACCGTCTCGTCTCATTGGTTGGAGGGAAACCCGTCATGCGGACCTGGTTCATCACCGGCGCCAGCCGCGGCCTGGGCCGCGCGTTCGTCGACGCCGCGCTCGACCGTGGCGACCGGGTCGTCGCCGCGGCCCGGACCGTCACCCGGGACCACTTCGACGCGCGGCACGGCGACCGGCTGCTGACCCTGCCCCTCGACGTGACCGACCGGGCGGCCGTCTTCGCCGCCGTGGCCACCGCGGTCGAGCACTTCGGCCGGCTCGACGTCGTCGTCAACAACGCCGGCACCCTGTCCATGGGCATGATCGAGGAGTTCACCGAGGCCGAGGCGCGGGCCCAGTTCGAGGTGAACGTCTTCGGCGCGCTGTGGGTCGGCCAGGCCGTGCTGCCCCACCTGCGCTCCCAACGGTCCGGCCACATCGTGCAGGTTTCCAGCATCGCCGCGCTCGGCGGCTTCCCGAGCACCGGCATGTACAGCGCGAGCAAGTTCGCCCTGGAGGGCATGAGCGAGGCCCTGGCGGCGGAGGCGGCGGCCTTCGGCGTCAAGGTCAGCATCGTGCAGCCGGGCGGCTACTGGACCGACCTCTACACGAGCGTCAGCGCCACCACCCCGATGGAGGCGTACGCGCCGCTCCGCGCCGAGCTGGAGCGACAGTGGGCGGAAGGCTCCGTCGACAGCGAGCCCCGGTTGGCCGCCGAGGCTCTGCTGCGACTCGTCGACAGCGACGACCCGCCGCTGCGGCTGCTGCTCGGCAGCATGGTGTACGACCTGGCGTTCGACATCTCCCGCCGGCGGATGGACACCTGGGCCGGCTGGGAGCGGGTCAGCCGCGCCGCCGAGCACGCGGTGCCCGCCCCCGGAACGTCCGGCTAGAGCTGGAGCGTGTACGTCTGCGCCACCGCAAGCATCTCCGAGCTGTGCGAGCCGACCACGCCCACGTTCGCCGGCCGGGCCCGGAACCCGGGCAGCGCGGACAACCCGTCGCTGGCGTCCATCGCGCGCACCGTCACGGTCTCGCCCCGCGGCACCAGCGTCAACGTGACCTCCACCCCCTCCGGCGGTGGCGCGTGGAACACGATGCCGAAGCCCCACCGACCGTCGCGCGCCTTGACCGGCACGTCCCGTCCGGCCACCGAGGCGGACCGCACGGTGGCGGTGCGCGTGTCCACGTGCAGCGTGAGCAGGCGTACCGACCGTTGCGGCGAAACCCGCACCCGCAGCACCCGTTGGTCGCCGGTGCGGTCGTCGGCGAGCGTCTCCACCTTCGGCGCGGGCAGGGACGCCGCCGGAGCCGGGCCGGCGCGCAACTCGCCGTCGCCGATCCCGGGGAAGTCGTCGGCCACCGAGATGTTCCGGTCGACGTACCTGTCGGTCCAGGGCTGTGGCACCTCCTCGTGGCTGAGCCAGGCCGCCTTGCCCGTGCCGGCATCGAGCGCGTACATCAGGTGGGTGGGCACGGGATGGTCGGCGTCGAAACGGTCGACGGCGAGGCCGACCCCGGCGAACACCACCGCCGCCACGAACGCGGCCCCGGCCGGCAGCGCGCCGAGGCGGCGGGCGCGCAGCGCGAACAGGCCGCGCTGGCCGCCGGCCCGGGGGTGCAGCAGGTCCACCACGGGCAGCGCGGCCAGGCCGAGCAGCACCGCGAACAGCGCGGCCACCGCGCCCATGCCCATGCCGAGCGCCGGGAAGAGCAGCACCACCGTGGGCAGCAGAATGATCACAGCGACCGCGCCGGCGAGCGTCACCGCGGCCACCGGCCACGGGCCGTCCTGGCGGGTGGCGAGCGCCGCGAGGCCGGCGAGCGCGCCGGCCAGGGCCGGCAGGGTCATCAGGTACGCCGCGCCGGGCACCAGCACGGCGAGCAGCACGCCGAACAGGGCCAGCCAGAGCAGGCCGCCGAACGCCAGCGCGGCCGGGCCGAACCGGCGGCGGAACAGGGCGTACCAGCAGAGGACCACCGTGGCGGCGAGCGCCACCACGGCCAGGCGGTACCAGCCCGGACGGTACGGGTCGAGCAGCTCGGCGTACCCGGGGCGGACCGTGGCGATCGCGGCCCAGAGCAGCCAGGCGCCGAGCGGGGCCACGACGACCGGCGCCAGGGCCAGGCCGGCGCCGGCGGCGAGCGTGCCGGCGGTGGCCCGCCCCCGGCGACGCAGCGACCAGCCGAGCGCGCCCACCGCGAGCAGAGCGGCCACGGCCAGCGGCAGGTTCAGCCCACCGGGATAGCGGATCAGCAGACCGAGCACCGGGAAGTAGGTGTCGTCGTGGCCGGACCGCAGGTCGCCCAGGTCGGTGCGGCCGAACTCGCGGGCCAGGCCCAGCGCGTTGTCACCGTGCATCTGGAGGCTGCCCCGGTCCATCCGGGCCGGCACGTCGAGCGGGGTGTGGTAGATCGCGCCACCGTCGATGTAGGCGGAGTTGAGCCCGACGAAGTCGCGGTCGAGGAACGCGGTGAAGTCGGTGTCGTTCGGCAGCGCCCGGTAGATCTCCACGGCGAACGAGGTGCCCACCGGGTGCGGCGCGGCCCGGCCGAAGATGTCCACGAGCTTCGCGTTGTTCCGGGACGTCTCGAACATGATCACCGGCCCGGTCGAGCCGCGCGCCTCCAGGTTGAGCACCACCCCGCCGTCGGCGGCGAGCGGGTGGTCGGCGGCGAAGCCGGCGGCGCCGCACAGGCACGCCTCCTCCGCGTCGGTGAGCACGAAGACCACGTCGTTGCGGGGGCGCGGGCCGGTGGTGAGCGCCCGGGCCACCTCCAGGATGGTGGCGGTGCCGGCGGCGTCGTCGTTGCCGCCCGGCCCGGTCTGCACCGAGTCGTAGTGCGCGACCAGGAAGACCTTGCCGGTCGGGTCGGTGCCGGGGAGCCGGGCCACCACGTTGCGGACCCGCGCCAGCGTCGCCCCGCCGGCCGCGCCGGAGAGCTGACCGGCCTCGGGCGCCACCGCGTCCTGCACCTCGGTCTCCAGGCCCAGCCCGCGCAGCGCGCCGACCAGGTGTTCGCGTACCCGGTCGTTTTCCGCGCTGCCGGCCACGTGCGGCCGGGCCGCGATCACCTCGACGTTCCGGTACGCCCGGGCGGCGCTGAAGTCGCCGGCCGGCGCGCTCGCCGGGCGCGGGGCCGGGGTGGAGAGGCTGACCACGACGCCCGCCCCGACGGCGAGCAGCGCGACCAGCGCGGCGACGGCGGCGGGCAGCCGGCGGCGCGGCCTGGTGAGCGCCCGGTCGGCGGGGCGGGTGGGGGGTGCGCCCACGGGAACTCCTCGGGGTGGATCTACGGGGTGGGCATCATCCTGCACCCCCGCCGGACGCGACGGCACTCCCCGGTCGGTGCGCTGCCGGGTTGGCAGCGCTCCCGCGTAACATCGTGGGTCGGTCTCACCGCTGTCCGGATGGACGGGTCACCCACCCGCCACACCGGGGGCGGTCCTGTTGTGTGCGACCGTTGTCTCCGCCAGGATCAGCAAGGGCACTCGGAAGGAGCCCGACATCACCAGCGAACTCCCGCGACTCGCGGCGGTGGCCCGGTCGCACCGGGGGGCCGGCGCGCCGGGATCTGCCGTCGCGCCCCGAGGTGGCGCGGCGCTGCACGGTGGCCTTCCGCCGGGCGAACGGCTGCGGGTGCTCCTGGTCGAGGACGACGAGGGCGACGCGTTCCTGGTCGGCGAGCTGCTCGCCGAGACCAACTCGATGATCGACCTGCTGGTGGCCACAAGCCTCAGCGAGGCCCGGCAACGGGTGATGGGCGTCGACTGCGTCCTGCTCGACCTGGGCCTGCCCGACGCCCAGGGCCTGGACGGGCTGCGCCGGGTGCTGGAGATGGCGAGCGGCGCCGCGGTCTGCGTCCTGACCGGCCGCTCCGACGAGCACCTGGGCATCGTGGCGGTCGCCGAAGGGGCGCAGGACTATCTGGTCAAGGGGCAGGTCGACGGGGTTCTGCTGACCCGGGCGCTGCGCTACGCGGTGGAGCGCAAGCGGGCCGACGAGAACGCCCGCCGGCTGCGCGAGGTGGAGCTGCGCCAGGCCGAGTCCGCCCGCCTGGAGCGGGGCCTGCTGCCGCAGCCGCTGATGACCACCGACGAGGTGTCGGTGCACACGTTCTACCGGCCCGGCCGGCACGCCGCGCTGATCGGCGGCGACTTCTACGACGTGGTGCAGACCCGACCGGACCGGATCGACCTGATCGTCGGCGACGTGTGCGGCCACGGCGTGGACGAGGCCGCGCTCGGGGTCGAGCTGCGCGTGGCCTGGCGGGCGCTGGTGCTGGCCGGGGTGCCCGACGACGAGGTGCTGCCGGCGCTGGAGCAGGTGCTGATGAGCGAGCGCCGGCTCCAGGAGATCTTCGCGACGGTGGCCACCGCCCGGCTCGACCTGGCGTCCGCGCGGGCCACCGTACGACTCGCCGGTCACCCGCCGCCGCTGCTGCTCAGCGGCGGTAAGGTCGCCCCGGTTCCGGCCAAGGGCGGGCTGCTGCTCGGCGTCCGCCCCCGTCGCCCCGTTGCCTTCGATCTGGAGTTCGACACCGATGACTGGTCCCTGCTGATGTACACCGACGGCCTCATCGAGGGTCGGGTCGACGGCGGCGACGAACGGCTCGACGTGCCGGGGCTCACCGGCCTGCTCGCCGACCCGGCCAACCAGGCGGTGCCGCTGTCCGAGCTGCCCGCGTGGCTGGTCGGCCGTGCCGAGCAGATCAACGGTGGCCCGCTCGCCGACGACGTGGCGATGTTGCTGGTGACCCGGGGCGGGGGCCGCTGAGTGAAGGCGTACCAGCGGGGGTGGACCCTGCGGCGGCGGGTGGTCGCGCTGCTCGGCGTGGTCCTGGCGCTGCTGCTCGGGCTGGCCGCCGCGGAGGCGACGGTCGCGGCGAAGAACCGGCAGAACATCGACGCGGTGCTGCTCAGGACCGGCCCGCTGCGGGTTCAGGCGCAGGAGCTGATGAGCGCCCTGCTGGATCAGGAGACCGCGGTGCGCGGGTACGCGGTGAACGGCGACCGCAGCGACCTGGCGCCCTACCAGGAGGGCCGCAAGCGCGAGGAGGGCCTGGTCACCTCGATCCGTGGGCTCTCCGCCGACTACCCGGGCGTGCGCCGCGAGCTGGCCGTCATCGAGGAGCAGACCGCGCAGTGGCGGGCCCAGGTGGCCGAGCCGGTGATAACGACCACCGAGCGCAGCGGCCCGGCGGCCGGCCAGGCGTTGATCACCGACCAGACCCGGCGGCAGTTCGACGGCATCCGGGCGTCGGTGACCACGCTCCAGGACGAGATTCTCACCGTCCGGAAGGAAACCGCCGACCGGGTCAACGCCACGAGCAACGCGCTCGTCGTGCTGCTGATCGTCGCGGCCCTGGTGGTGGCGGTGGCCGGCGCGGTGATGCTGCTGTCGCTCGACCGGATCCTGGTCCGCCCGCTGGCCGCCCTGGTCGGCCAGGTGCGGGAGGTCGCCGACGGCGACTACCAGCACCGCATCGCCGGCTCGGGCCCACCGGAGTTCCGCCAGCTCGCCGACGACATCGACCAGATGCGGCAGAAGATCGCCCAGGACCTGGACGAGGTACGCCAGGCCCGGGAACGGATCGAGTGGGTCAACGACCAGCTCCAGAAGCAGGCCGAGGAGCTGACCCGCTCCAACCGTGACCTGGAGCAGTTCGCGTACGTCGCCTCGCACGACCTCCAGGAGCCGCTGCGCAAGGTGGCAAGCTTCTGTCAGCTCCTCCAGCGGCGCTACGCCGGGCAGCTCGACGAGCGGGCGGACCAGTACATCGCGTTCGCGGTGGACGGCGCGCAGCGGATGCAGCGGCTCATCAACGACCTGTTGGCGTTCTCCCGGATCGGCCGGCTCACCACCGGTTTCACCGAGGTCGACCTGAACAAGGTGATGGGTGACGTGGCCGGGCAGACCGAGGCGGCCCGGCAGTACGCCGACGCGGAGCTGACCTGGGACCGGATGCCGACGATCAGCGGTGAGGAGCCGCTGCTGACCAACCTGCTGGCCAACCTGGTAAGCAACTCGGTGAAGTTCCGTCGCGCCGACGTGCCGCCGAAGGTGCACGTGTCGGCCCGGCTCGTCGACGGCGAGTGGGAGATCAGTTGCCGGGACAACGGCATCGGGATCGAGCCGGAGTTCGCCGACAAGATCTTCGTGATCTTCCAGCGGCTGCACTCCAAGGACGCGTACCCGGGCACCGGCATCGGGCTCGCGATCGTCAAGAAGATCGTGGAATACCACGGCGGCCGGGTCTGGGTGGACACCGAGGCCGTGGAGGGCACCACCATCCGGTTCACTCTGCCCGCGCTGGCGGCCGACATCGAGGCGGCGAAGGCCGCCGAAGAGGCGGAGACCGCGGAGACGGTGGACGCCGCGGGTCAGCCGGACGGGGCGGCAGCGGAAGAGCCGCCCACGGCGGGGGACCGACAGGATACAAACGGTGACATGAAGGAGACGGTGGGATGACCGCGCCTGCGGACGGCAAGAGCCCGATCGAGGTCCTGCTCGTCGAGGACGATCCGGGCGACGTGCTGATGACCCAGGAGGCGTTCGAGGAGCACAAGCTCCGCAACCGCCTGACTGTCGTGTCCGACGGCGCCGAGGCGCTTGCCTACCTGCGTCGCGAGGGCCCGTACGCGGACGCGGTGGCGCCCGACCTGATCCTGCTCGACCTGAACCTGCCCCGCCGGGACGGCCGGGAGGTGCTGGAGGAGATCAAGAAGGACGAGCATCTGCGCCGGATCCCGGTCGTGGTGCTCACCACCTCGCAGGCCGACGAGGACATCCTGCGCAGCTACCAGCTCCACGCCAACGCCTACGTGACCAAGCCGGTGGACTTCGAGCGCTTCATCTCGGTGGTCCGCCAGATCGACGAGTTCTTCGTCAGCGTGGTCAAGCTGCCGCCGCGTGGCTGACTCGCTGCTTGACGACGTCGCCGCGCTGCTCCGGGAGGCGGCGGCCGAGGTGGTCGTGCCGATGTTCCGCCGGCTCGACCCGTCCGACATCTCCGAGAAGGCGCCCGGCGAGGTGGTGACCGTCGCCGACCGCGAGGCCGAGAAGCTGATCTCCGAAGGGCTGCGGCGGCTGCGCCCCGGCTCGGTGGTGGTCGGCGAGGAGGCCGTCGCCGAGGATCCGGACCTGCTCCGGCACCTGCGGAGCAGCGGTGACGTGTGGTTGGTCGACCCGGTCGACGGCACGTCCAACTTCGCCGCCGGCCGGCGACCCTTCGCGCTGATGGCCGCGCTGCTCACCGACGGCGTACCGGTGGCCTCCTGGGTCTACGACCCGCTTGACGGCACGATGGCGGCCGGCCGGCTCGGCGCGGGCACCCGGCTCGACGACACGCCGGTGCGGACCGACGGGCCGGCGCCGGCCCAGGGCGCGATGCGCGGCACCGCGATGACGACGTTCCTGCCGGAGAACTTCCGCCGCGACGTCGAGGCCGGTGGTCGCCGGATCGGCGAGCTGCTGCCCGGTCAGCACTGCGCCGGCCGGGAATACCTGGACATGCTCACCGGCGCGCAGCAGTTCGTGCTGTTCTGGCGCACGCTGCCGTGGGACCACACCCCCGGCACGCTGCTGGTCCGGGAGGCCGGTGGAGTGGCCCGCCGGTTCGACGGCACCGACTACCACCCGGCCGACGAGGGGCGGGGCCTGCTTGTCGCGGCGAGCGCGGAGATCTGGGACGAGGTGTACGCGGCGCTGCTGGCGCACTGAGCGGCGCTGCGCCACGGTGGCGACACGCTGCGTCGACATTATCCGCCATCGGAGGTCACGAATCTGGCGCGGCGCGACGGGTCCGGTATCGTGACCGGCGGTTGACGGAAGGACCATCACGTGCCCAGGACCTGGCTCACCGGCCGGCGCGTCCGCCGGTCGCTGCTGACGCTGCTCACCGCGACGGCCGTGCTGCTCGGCGCCGGCCTCGCCGCCGCCGGCCCGGCCGCCGCCGCGCCCAGCCCGAACGCCGGCGACGAGGGCGGCAGCAAGCAGCTCCGGGCGGCGTTGGAAGCCGCGGCGAAGGGTCACATCGAGGCGAAGAACAAGCTTGACAACTCCAAGCGCCGCCAGGCCGCGCTCGCGACCCAGCTCAGGGACATCGAGGTACGCCTGGTCGGGCTGACCGCGCAGGCCGGCGAGGTGGCCGTGCAGTCCTACCGGCAGGGCCGGCTGACCCCGGTGTCGATGCTGCTTGCCAGCTCCGGCCCGGACGACTTCCTCCATCGCGCGGCCGAGCTGGACATGATGGCCCAGCGGGACAGCAAGCGGCTGGGTGACCTGGCCGAGGCGAAGGCGCAGGCCGTCGAGTCGAAGCTGGCCATCGACGTCGAGGTGCGGGAGCAGCAGAAGCAGCTCGCCGTGCTGGCCCGGAAGAAGAAGGACGCCGAGGTGGCGCTGGCCAAGGTCAGCTCCGGGGCCGGCTCCGGCTTCAGCGGCGGCTCCTCCTCGGCGAAGCCCGCGCCGCGCAACTCGGACGGCTCGTGGCCGTCGGAGTCCTGCTCGGTGGACGACCCGACGCCGGCCAGCGGCTGCATCACCCCGCGCACGTTGCACATGCTCCAGCAGGCCAAGGCGGCCGGTTACAAGCGCTATGCCTCCTGCCACCGCAGCGGCGGAGGCGGCGAGCATCCCAAGGGCCGGGCCTGCGACTTCGCCGCCGCCACAGGTGGCTTCGAGGACCGCTCGGCCACCGGCGGCGACAAGTCGTACGGGGACAGCCTCGCCAACTGGGCGAAGAACAACGCCAGCAAGCTGGGCATCATGTACGTGATCTGGTATCGGCAGATCTGGATGCCGAACACCGGCTGGCGGGCGTACAGCGGGGGCGGCAGCCCGGCCGCCGACCACACAAACCATGTTCATATCTCGATGTACTGACCCGGACGGCCAGGAACGCCGCGTACCCTCGCGACGGTGAGCAGCACATCGTCCGACATCGTCACGAAACCGGCAACCACGGCGCCGGCCCCGCCGCGTGCCCTGCCGAACGGGCTGGCCGCCTTCCTGGTCTTCCTCTCCAGCGGGGCGGTGCTGGTGCTGGAGACCGTGTCGCTGCGCCTGGTCGGCCCGTACGTCGGGGTGACCCTCCAGGTGACCAGCTCGGTCATCGGCATGGCGCTCGCCGCCATCGCATACGGGGCGTGGATGGGCGGGTGGCTCGCCGACCGGCGGGACCCGCGCGCCCTGCTCGCCCCGGCCCTGGTGCTGGCCGGCATCGCCACCGCGGTCACCCTGCCCATCGTCAGGTACGCCGGTGAGGTGCTGCGGGGCGGCGCGGCAAGCGCGGTGCTCCTGCTTACCGCGCTCACCGTGCTGCTGCCGGCGGCGCTGCTGGCCGGGATCACCCCGCTCGTGGTGAAGCTCCAGCTCGCCGACCTGCGCCGCACCGGCCAGGTGGTCGGCAGGCTCTCCAGCATCGGCACGCTCGGCGGCATCACCGCCACGCTGGGCACCGGCTTCATCCTGGTCGCCGCGCTGCCCAGCTCGGTGATCGTGCTGGCGCTCGCCGCGGTGCTCGGCGCGACCGGGCTGGCGCTGGGGTTCTGGCTGCGGCGGCGCTCGGGGACCGGGCTGTCGACGCCGGGCCGGGCCAAGGCGGCGCTGGCGCTGCTCGGCCTCGCCGCGGCCGGGCTCACCGCCGCCGCGCCGAACCCGTGTGACGTGGAGACCGCCTACCACTGCGCCCGGGTCGAGGAGGACCCGGCGTTGCCGGAGGGGCGCACGCTCTACCTCAACTCGGCCGAACACTCCTACGTCGACCTGGCCGACCCGACCCACCTCAAATACTCGTACGCCCAATGGGTCGGCCTGGTCGCGGACCTGGCGCGGCCGGCCGGGCAGCCGATGGACGCGCTGCACCTGGGCGGCGGCGGCTTCACCGTGCCCAACTACCTGGCCGCGACCCGACCCGGCAGCGACAACCTGGTCTTCGAGGTCGACGGCGGCCTGGTCGAGCTGGACCGGCGGGAGATGGGCCTGCGCACCGGGCCGAAGCTGCGCGCCCGGGTGGGCGACGCGCGGGTGCTGCTCGGCGGCGAGCCGACCGACAGCCGCGACTTCGTCGTCGGCGACGCGTTCGGTCACCTGGTGGTGCCCTGGCACCTGGCCACCCGGGAGATGGCCGCCGACATCCGCCGGGTGCTCCGCCCGGACGGGATCTACGTGCAGAACGTCATCGACTATCCGCCGGACCGGTTCATCCGGGCCGAACTGGCCACCGTCTCGGCCGTGTTCGCGCACGTCGCGCTGATCGCCCCGCCTGGTGCGATCGCCGGCCGGCACGGCGCGAACTTCGTGATCGTCGCCTCGGACGTGCCGCTGCCGCTGGCCGGGATCCCGCCCGGCCTGAAGCGGCTCCCCGAGCCGGCCGAGCTGCTCGACGAGGCGCGGACGGCCGCCTGGGTCGGGGACGCGCGGGTGCTCACGGACGACTACGCGCCTGTGGACCAACTCCTCGCGACCGCCTGAACGGGTGACTTTCCTGACCGATTCCGACCGCACAGGTGTAGCGGGGTCGACTTCGGGCAACTGCACCGACCATGGGCGGAGCGGTCAGGAACGGCGTGCAACTGCTCGGTGAGCGATACCGGCTGGTCGAGCAGTTGGGCGCCGGTGGCATGTCGGTGGTATGGCGCGGCTACGACGAGGTGCTCGGCCGGCAGGTGGCGGTCAAGGTGCTCGCCTCGCGGCTCGCCAGCGACAAGGCGTTCCGGCACCGGATCCGGGTCGAGGCGCAGGCCGCCGCGCGGCTCTGCCACCCCAACATCACAAACGTGTACGACTACGGCGAGTCCATCCAGGTCGGGCTGACCGTGCCGTACGTGGTCATGGAACTGGTCGACGGCGGCCCGCTCAGCGCCCGGCTCGGCCGGGACGGGCAGCTTCCCTGGCGGGAGGCGCTGACCATCGGCGCGGAGGTCGCCTCGGCGCTTGCCACCGCGCACGCCCGGGGCGTCGTGCACCGCGACGTCACCCCCGGAAACGTCATGCTCACCCACAACGGGGTCAAGGTCGTCGACTTCGGCATCTCGGCGCTCGTGGGGGAGAGCGACAAGGGCCCGGACGGCGCGTTGCTCGGCACGCCCGCCTACCTCGCCCCGGAGCGGCTGGACAACGGGCACGTCTCGCCGGCCACCGACGTCTACGCGGTCGGCCTGCTGCTCTACCGGATGCTCACCGGGCGGCTCCCGTGGCAGGCCAGCACCACCACCGAGATGCTGCGCGCCCACATGTACCGCGACCCCGACCCGATGCCGCAGGTGCCCGGGCTCCCGGCGCCCGTCGCCGACCTGGTCCACCGCTGCCTGGCCAAGCGCCCCGAGGACCGCCCGGTCACCGCCGAGGTGGCTTGTACGCTCGCCGAGGCGGTCGGGATCGCCTCGATCGTGCCGGTGTCCCCGGCGTTCGGCCACATCGACCCGGTGCTCGCCGAGAACGCGAACACCACGATCCTGCCCTGGTCGGCGGCGACCGACGCGTTGCCGTACTCGGCGATCCGCACCCGGACCCGGCGGTCCGCGACGCGGCGGCGCCGGGTGGAGGCCGGGGTGGCCGCCGCCGGGCTGATCGCGGTCACCGCCACCATGTGGGGTCTGACGTCGAGGAGCCCGGCCAGCGGCGGGGTGGAACCGACCGAGGCGCGGATGGGCCTGCCCGAGCCGGTGCCCTGCGCGGTCGACTACTCGTTGCGCCGCGACACCGGCAAGGACTTCTCCGCCGAGCTGACGCTCACCAACACCGGCGCCCGGGAGCTGCGCGACTGGACCATGAGCTTCAGCTTCCCCGGCAAGCAGGCCGTGACCACCGCCCAACCCGCGGTACGCCAGGTGGGGCGGACGGTGTCGGTCGCGGCTCCGGCGTCCGCTCCGGCGCTCGCGCCGGGCGCGTCGACGAAGCTCACGCTGGCCGGGCGCTACACCGGGAGCAACACGCTGCCGGTGGAGTTCACGCTCGGCGGCCACCCCTGCGGGGTGCAGGTGTCGGGCATCGCCGGCTCGGTGCCGGTCACCACCGCGCCGAAGACGAAGGCCCCGGCCAAGCCGGTCGCGAAGACCACGAAGAGCGGGCCGGCGAAGGCGAAGCCGAAGCCGGCGCCGAAGGCCAAGCCGCCGAAGCCCGCCAAGGCCAAGGGGAAGGGTCCCAAGGGTCCGAAGGGCTGACGGTCAGGTCAGGTCAGCTCGGCGAAGCGCTGCACCTGGCTGATGCTGCCCTCCACGATGAGTACGCTGTCCGGCGTCAGGACGGTGTCCGGCCCGGTGTAGCGGAACGGCTCGCCGGGCTGCTTCGCGCCGACTACCATCACCCCGTACCGGTCCCGCGGCGCGATCTCGCGCAGCGCGCGCCCGACAAGCGGCGCGGGCACCCGCACCTTGGCGATCGCGAAGTCGTCCCCGAACTCGATGAAGTCGAGCATCCGGCTGACGATCAGGTGCGCGACCCGCTCGCCGGTCTCCGCCTCCGGGAAGACCACGTGGTGCGCGCCGACCGCGTGCAGGATCTTGGCGTGCTTCTCCGAGGTGGCGCGCGCCCAGATCTGCGGGACGCCCAGCTCGGTCAGGGCCAGCACGGTGAGCACGCTCGCCTCGACCGACGCGCCGATGGCGACCACCACCCTCGGGGAGTCCGCCACGCCGAGCTGGCGCAGCGCCACCTCCTCGGTGGCGTCGGCCTGCACCACCCGGTCCAGTTCGACGGCCCAACGCTGGACCCGGGCCGGGTCCCGGTCGACGGCGAGCACGTCGTGGTCGAGTCGGGTCAGCGCCCCGGCGAGGTGGTAGCCGAACCGGCCCAGGCCGATCACGACCACGCCGGTGTCGTCCGAGTGTCTAGCCGACAATGGGTTGCTCCTCCGGATAGCGGTACAGACGTCGCCTGGTGTTCAACGCGATCGCCGAACCGAGGGTGAGTGGACCGACGCGACCGACGTACATGAGCGCGGTCAGCACGTACTGGCCGAGCGGTGGCAGCTCCCGGGTGAGCCCGACGGTGAGCCCGGTGGTGCTGAACGCCGAGGTGACCTCGAACAGCGCGGCGAAGAAGCGCACGTGTGAGGTGAACGCGATCAGCCCGACCGTGCCGGCGGCCACAAGCGCCACGCTGAGCAGGGCGACCGTCAGCGCCTGCCGCTGGCTGGCTGGGGACACCCGGCGACGGCCCACCGTGGTGTCCGGCTCGCCGCGCAGTTCCGCCCAGATGGCGAAGCCGAGCAGGAAGAACGTGGAGACCTTGATGCCGCCGGCGGTGCTGGCGCTGCCGCCGCCGATGAACATGAGGCCGATCAGCATCGGGAGGCTCTCCTCGGTGAGCCGGTCGACGTTGATCAGATCGAATCCGGCGGTCCGGCTCAGCACGATCTGGCCGAACGCGGCAAGCACCTTGCCCGGCGCGTCGTACGTGCCGACCGTGTACGGGTTCGCCCACTCGGCCAGCAGCAGGTAGCCGAAGCCGAAGGCGGTGAGCACCACGCTGCCCCAGACGGTGAGCTTGGTGGCGACCGCCCAGCGTCCCGGTCGCCGCCACTCCCGGACCGCCTCGAACAGCGCCGGGAAGCCGAGCCCGCCGATGATCGCGCCGAAGCTGAGCGGCAGCACCACCCACGGGTCCCGGGAGAACGCGACAAGTCCGTCGGAGTAGAGGGTGAAGCCGCCGTTGTTGAACGCCTGAACCGAGTGGAAAGCGGCGAACCAGAGCGCGTGCCCCGGCGGGTAGTCGTAGACCAGCCAGAAGCGCACGCTGATCACGGCGGTCATCAGGGCCTCGGTGGCGAAGACGGTGGCCGCGATCCGGAGCAGCAGCCGGCGTACGTCACCGAGGCCGAACTCGGCGGTCTCGGCCTGCACGAGCAACCGGTTGCGCAGGCCGAGCTGGCGGGAGACCGCCAGGATCACAAGCGACGCGCCGGTCAGGATGCCGAGGCCACCGAGCTGGGTCAGCACCATGATCGTCACGAGGCCGAAGGTGTTCCAGTAGTTCGGCGTGTCGACCACCGTCATGCCTGTCACCGAGACCGCCGAGGTGGCCGTGAACAGTGCGGTCAGGAACGGCGTCCATCGCTGCCCGGCGTAGGCCCAGGGCAGCATGAGCACGCCGGTGCCGATCAGGATCACCGCCAGGAACCCGAGCGGCACCAGCCGTACCGGCTTCCGGAGCAGACGGCGCACCACGTCATCTTCCGTCCGGAGATTCACCCTCAGGTCAGGAACCGACCAACTGGCCGTCAACCGCGCCGGGTCTGCTGTGCGTACCCATCGACGACAGGAGACGGCGTTGCGACGTACCCTTTCCGCCCTCGGCGTGGCCGGCGCGCTGCTCGCGGCGGCGGCCGTGGTGGTGCCGGCCGTGGCCGCCCAGGCCGGCCCGGACCCCCGGGCCGAGCGCCCCCGCGCGACCCAGCGACCGATCGTGATCGGCCACCGCGGCGCGAGCGGCTACCGGCCGGAGCACACCCTGGAGTCCTACCGGCTGGCCATCCGGCAGGGCGCCGACTTCATCGAGCCGGACCTGGTCTCGACGAGGGACGGCATCCTGGTCGCCCGGCACGAGAACGAGATCTCCGGTACGACGGACGTGGCGGCACACCCCGAGTTCGCCGCCCGCAAGGCGACGAAGACCATCGACGGGGTGGCGGTCACCGGCTGGTTCACCGAGGACTTCACACTTGCCGAACTGAAGACACTGCGGGCCAAGGAGCGGCTGCCCCAGGTGCGGGTGACAAACACCGCGTTCGACGGCAAGCTGGAGATCCCCACCTTCCAGGAGGTCATCGACCTGGCCCGGGCCGAGTCGAAGGCGCGCGGCCGGACCATCGGCGTCTACCCGGAGACGAAGCACCCGACCTACTTCGCCTCGATCGGGCGCCCGCTGGAGGAGTCGCTCGTCGCGGTGCTCCGCCGCAACCGGCTGACCCACCGCGACGACCCGGTCTTCATCCAGAGCTTCGAGACCGCCAACCTGCGCAAGCTCGACAAGCTGACCGACGTGCGGCTGGTCCAGCTCATGGACGCCACCGGCGCGCCCTACGACTTCACCGCCGCCGGTGACCGCCGGACCTACGCCGACCTGGCCACCGCCGCCGGCCTGGCCTGGGTGTCCCGGTACGCCGACGGCGTCGGCCTGAACAAGAACCTGATCGTGCCCCGCGACAGCGCCGGCCGGCTGCTCGCGCCGACCTCGGTGATCCGGGACGCGCACCGGCTCAACCTGGTGGTGCACGCCTGGACGTTCCGCGCCGAGAACCAGTTCCTGCCGCGTGACTTCCAGCTCGGCGCCGACCCGAACGCGCGCGGCGACATCACCTCCGAGTACGAACTCTTCTTCGACCTGGGCCTGGACGGCGCGTTCGCCGACCAGCCCGACACCGCCGTGGCGGCCCGCGCCGGCCGCTGACACCCGGGCCCTCGGCGTCGCCTTGTTGGGGCGTCCGCACGATGCGGGCGCCCCGACGCGCGTCCGGCTCGTGGTGTGGGCCGCTCTCGCTCTGGCGGCCTCCGGTCGGCGCCGCCGGCCGCGTCGGGCCACGAGGATCGGAAGCACGAGTCGTTGCTGCTGTCAGCTCTGGAGGCGGGCGTAGGGAGTGCCCGTGCGGTGCCTAGCAACTTGATGACGAGAATGGATCGGCCTGGGCGCGGCCATCGGCCCGTAGACACCCATGACGTTCCACCCACGCGCCACCCCGCCGGTGGGCGGAACGCTATGAATGGTGACCACGGACCTGTCGGCCCCGGCGTGACCTGCTTGGCGGGTCCGGGCGTGAGTCGTCTACGCCATCAAGTTGCTAGGAGGCGCGAGGGCTACTGTCCCGGTGGCTGGGCGACGTAGGTGCCGCGACCGGGCTGGCCGGTGATCAGCTCGCGATCGTGCAGCAGGGACATCGCGCGGTAGGCCGTGTTGATGTGGACCTCATAGGTCTCGGCCAGTTCGCGGGTGGAGGGCAGCTTGTCGCCGGGCTTCAACTCGCCACTACTGATCTTCGCGGCGAGGTCGTTGGCGATCCGGCGGAATGGAGCTTCGGCTGTGGGCATGGTGAGGACTCCGGTTGGTTCGGCACCTCCGATCCTGCCCTACCTACACAAGTAACTGCAACAAGTTGCGAACGCCTCGACAGTGGAGGCTCGCGCAACACCAGATACTGGTGTAGGTTGAAGCGCGTCCGGCTCCGGTTGGTTCGGCAAACCTCGGGAGCCCGGGCCCGGATTGGGCTCCGGGGTCGTACCGCCGCTCTGGGCTGCGGTCTCGGTGCCGGCGACCCGCCCGCGTCCCCCATCCGTGGGCGGGTCGCCTCCAACGGCTGGGGAGGAGAACCCGTGCGCAACCTGTTCTTACCCGCGCGGCGTAGGCGCGAGCGTCGGCAGTGGATCAAGCGGGCGCTCCGGAGGCGGCTCGCGCCGGGGGCGCACCGGTGAGCCGGGAGCGGTTCGTCGTACACCTGCCGGTGCTCGCGGCCGACCTCGACGGCGCCCGGGGGTTCGCGCGGGCCATCTGCCGGGCGCTCGGCTTCCTGGCCGACGTGGAGCGCACCGGGACGACCGTGTCGCGGGAGGACGAGCAGTCCGTACGCCACTGGGTCTGGTGCGACCGGGTGCTCGACGGCGGCCGGCGCTGCCCGCGTGCGGCGGACCACGACGGGGATTGCGGCGTGCGGTGAATGGTCGGCTCCGACATTCCGGCCGTACCCCGCGTGGTGGGCCGGGCCATCCCGGGTCGGTGCGGGTGCGGGGTGGTGTCCGGGGTTGTAACGTGCGGCCATCCTGCCCCGGAGACTTGTGTGCGCCGACCACATAGCCCGTGGGTGACGTCACTTCTAGCGTGAGCCGACAACTGACATTCCCCTGTCCTCACCTGGAGTCGCAATGACGATCCGGCACACGCGACGGGTGTTCCTTTCCGCCGCCACGATGATGGCCGCCACGCTGGCCGCCACGGCGTGTGGCAGCCCGCAGGACACCGCCTCCGGCGGCGGCGACGCCGCGCCGGTGAAGGTCGGCCTGGTCTACTCCCAGTCCGGGCCGCTGGCCAGCTACGGCAAGCAGTACGTCGAGGGGTTCAAGGCCGGCCTCGACTTCGCCACCAAGGGCACCGGCAAGGTCGGTGACCGCACGATCGAGCTGACCGAGTCCGACGACGCGGGCGACCCGGCCAAGGCCGTGTCCGCCGCCAAGGACCTGATCGGCAAGGGTACGAAGATCATCGCCGGGTCCACCGCCTCCGGGGTGGCGCTCCAGGTGGCCCCGATCGCCGCGCAGAACAAGGTGCTGTTCATCTCCGGCCCGGCCGCCACGGACGCGGTGACCGGCGCGAACAAGTACACGTTCCGGTCCGGGCGGCAGTCCTGGCAGGACGTGGTGACCGCCAGGTCGTTCATCGGCGACGCGGCAGGCAAGAAGGTCGTCGTCTTCGCCCAGGACGGCGCGTTCGGCGACGCGAACGAGGCCGCCGTCAAGGCCGTCATCGGCGGCGCGGGCGCGACCGTCAGCAGCGTCCGCGCGCCGGCAAGCGCCACCGAGTTCACGCCGTTCGCCAGCCAGATCAAGGCCGCCAAGCCGGACCTGCTCTTCGTCGCCTGGGCCGGCACCACCGCCGGCGCCATGTGGCAGACGCTCGACCAGCAGGGCGTGCTCGCCTCCACCACGGTCGTCACCGGCCTCGACATCCGCGCCTCCTGGCCGACGTTCGGCGCGGCCGGCAACAAGATCTCGTTCCTGTCGCACTACTTCGACGGAGCAAGCGACACCGAGGCCGCCAAGGCCGCCAAGGCGAAGATCGCCGGCGGCACGCTCGACCTGTTCCACCCGGACGGGTTCGCCGCCGCGCAGATGGTCGTCCGCGCCGTGCAGGAGGGCGGCGACGACGTGGAGAAGATGGTCACCGCGCTTGAGGGCTGGGAGTTCGAGGGCGTCAAGGGAACCATGAAGATCCGCGCCGAGGACCACGCGCTGCTCCAGCCGATGTACCAGGCCAAGCTCACCGGCAGCGGCACCGCGTTCACGGCCACCGCGCAGAAGACCCTGACCGGTGACGAGAGCGCCCCGCCGGTCGCGCAGATGAAGGGCTGAGAGGTGCTCGCCACCCGCGGTCTGACCTGGCGGATCGGTGAGGTCGCCATCGTCGACTCCGTCTACCTCGACCTTCAGCCGGGGGAGTTCCTCGGCGTGATCGGGCCCAACGGCGCCGGCAAGACCTCACTGTTCAACCTGATCACCGGCCTGCGCCGGCCCACCGAGGGCAGGGTCGTGCTGGACGGGGCGGACGTCACCACGCTTCCCCCGCACCGGCGGGCCCGGCTCGGCCTGGGGCGTACCTTCCAGGCGTCCTCGGTCTTCGGTTCGCTGACGGTGCGGGAGAACGTCCGGCTCGCCGTACAGGCGCACCGGGGTGGCTCGATGAAGCTGTGGCGGCGGGCGGCGGCCGACCGGGAGGTGGCCGCCGCCGCCGACGCGGCGCTCGACCGGGTCGGCCTGCACCACCGGGGTACGGCGCTGGCCGGCACGCTCGCCCACGGCGAGAAACGCAAGCTGGAGATCGCCCTGCTGCTCGCCGGGGAACCCCGGGTGATGCTGCTTGACGAGCCGATGGCCGGGGTGAGCGCCGAGGACGTGCCGGAGCTGGTCCGCGTGATCAAGTCGCTGACCGGGGACAGCGGCCGGGCGGTGCTCATGGTGGAGCACCACATGGACGTGATCCTGGAGCTGGCCGACCGGATCGCCGTGATGCACCACGGCGCGCTGCTCGCCTGCGACACCCCGGACACGGTGATGGCAAACGCCACCGTGCAGGAGGCATACCTGGGGGAGTCGCTCTGATGATGGAACCTGTCCTGTCCGTGGCGGACCTGTCCGTGCGGATCGCCGGGCTGCACATCCTCCAGGGCGTGTCGTTCGAGGTGGCGCCGACAGGCGTCACCGTGCTGCTCGGGCGCAACGGCGTCGGCAAGACCACCACGCTGCGCGCGATCGTCGGGCTGACCCCCCGGGGCGGCGAGGTACGCGGCACCGTGCGGATGGGCCCGCAGAGCCTGCTGGCCCGCCCCACCCACCGGCTGGTCCGCGGCGGCCTCGGCTACGTGCCGGAGGACCGGTGCGTCTTCGCCGGGCTCACCGTCGCCGAGAACCTGCGGCTCGCCGAGCGGCGGGGGACCACCCCGGCGTACGACAAGGTCTTCGCGCTCTTCCCGGAGCTGGACCGGCGCGGACGGCAACGGGCCGGCTCGCTCTCCGGCGGGCAGCAGCAGATGCTCGCCATCGGCCGGGTACTGCTCAACGACAACCGGCTGCTGCTGGTCGACGAGCCGACCAAGGGGTTGGCGCCGAAGGTGGTGACCGAGGTGGCCGAGGTGCTGGAACGGGTCGCGGAGTCCGTGCCGGTGCTGCTTGTCGAGCAGAACCTGGCGGTGGTACGGCGGCTGGCGACCGACGCGGTGGTGCTCTCCGCCGGCCGGGTCGCCTGGACCGGCGACGCGCGTGAGCTGCTGCTGGAGACCGCGCTCACCAAGTCGCTGCTGGGTGTGGGCGCCGCGGAGGTGCACTCGTGAATACGGTGGTCCTCCTGACGCTGACCGGGCTCGGCCTGGCGGCGCTCTACTTCCTCGTCGCCTCCGGCCTGTCCCTGGTCTTCGGCCTCGCCGACGTGCTCAACTTCGCGCACGGCCTGTTCCTCGGCGTCGGCGCGTACGCGACCTGGTGGGCAGCGGGCAACCTGCCCGGCGCCGGGGCGGACGGGCTCGGCTTCGTGCTGGCGGTGCTCTTCGGGGTGCTTGCCGGCTCGCTCGTCGCGGTGCTCGTCGAGTTGGTGCTGATCCGGCCGCTCTACTCCCGCACCATCGAACAGGTGCTTGTCACCGTCGGCCTGTCGCTTGCCGGCGTGGCGCTGCTCCAGGCCACCTGGGGCGCCGACCCGCGCACGTTCCCGCGCCCCGACTGGAGCCGGCAGGTGACATCGGTGCTCGGCGCGCAGGTGCCGAACGCCGGGCTGCTGCTGATCGTCGCCGCCGTGGTGGTGCTCGGCGCGCTGCTGGCGTTCCTCCGCTGGACCCGGTACGGCCTGATCATCCGGGCCGGGGTGGAGAACCGGGAGATGGTGACCGCGCTCGGCATCGACGTGCGCAAGGCGTTCACGCTCGTGTTCGCGATCGGCGGGGCCGCCGCCGCGCTTGCCGGCGCGCTCGGCGGCGTCTACTTCGGCACTGTCTCGCCCGGCCAGGGCGGCTCGCTGCTGATCTTCGCCTTCATCGTGGTGGTGATCGGCGGGATGGGCTCGGTGGTCGGGTCCGCGTACGCGGCGGTCGCGGTGGGGCTGCTGCAACAGTTCGTCAACTACTACGGCACGTCCGGCCTGGGTGACCTCTGCGTGGTCGGCCTGCTCGCCGTGGTGCTGCTGCTGCGTCCGCAGGGCCTGGCCGGAAAGGTGGCTCACGCATGACCGACTCGGTGGTCGACGCGCCCCCGGCGCGGGTGCCCGACGAACTCGCGCCCCGGCCCGCCCGGTGGCACGGCCTGCGCCCGTACCTGCCGCTCGTCGCGCTCGTGGTGGCTGCGGTCCTGCCCTACTCCACCCTGAACCTGCCCGGGATCTTCGAGGGGCCGCTGAACTCGCCGGGAACGCTGCAACTGCTCGCCATCTGCCTGGTCTTCGGCGGCCTCGCGGCCGGCTACGACCTGCTCTTCGGGCGCACCGGCATGCTCTCCTTCGGGCACGCGCTCTACTTCGCCGCCGGCGTCTACGGCACCGACGTGCTCGTCACCAAGGCCGGGCTGCCGTTGTGGCAGGCCGCCGTGCTGACCGTGGTCGGCGGCACCACCCTCGCCGCGTTGCTCGGTGCGGTGGCGCTGCGTACCGTGGGCATCGCGTTCGCCATGGTGACGCTCGCCTTCGCGCAGGTCGGGGCGATCCTGGTGGCCCGCGACTTCGGCGGGCTGACCGGCGGCGAGGAAGGGCTCCCGCTTGACGTGTCCGGGCTGCCGTCGGCGCTCGTTGGCGTCACAAACACGGTGAACCTCTACTGGCTGGCGCTCGCGTACCTGGCGCTGGTGGTCCTGGTGGTGCACCGGGTCAGCGGCTCGCCGACCGGGCGGGTGCTGGCCGGGCTGCGCGACGACGAACGCCGGATCGGGGTGCTCGGGCTCGACCCGTACCGGTTCAAGCTTGTCGCGTTCACCCTGGCCGGTAGCCTGGCCAGCGCCGGCGGGGTGGTCTACGTGCTGATCGTGGGCGGCGCCAGCCCGCACATCACGTCGTCCGAGCTGACCCTGTCGCTGCTGGTCATGGTGGTGCTCGGCGGCCCCGGCACCCGGTGGGGCCCGGTGCTGGGCGGCATCCTCTACATGTACCTGGACCACCGCTTGACCGCGTTCGGCAGCAGCGACGCCGTGAACAGCCTCCCGGCGTTCCTGAGCCACCCGCTCAGCCAGCCCCTGTTCGTCCTGGGCACGGTGTTCATCCTGGCGGTGTACTTCTTCCCCGGCGGCCTGGCCAGCCTCCGCTCCCGCCTGTCCCCCCTCCTGACCGCCCTCCGCCCCCGCCGCTGACCCCACCCCCCAGGGACCGTCGATCATGAAGTTGTCGGCACGGCACGCCGTGTGCGATGCCGCCAACTTCATGATCGACGGGTTTCGGGTTTCGGTGGCCGGGGTGGGCGGCTGGTAGAAATGCCGGATGAGTCAGGATCGGGAGGCCGTGCGGGAACGGGCCGAGGCGGTGCTGCGGCGGCTCGCGGGCGACCACGCCCGGCTGCGCGAGGACCAGTGGCGGGCCATCGAGGCGCTTGTCGTCGACAGGCGACGGGTGCTCTGCGTCCAGCGCACCGGGTGGGGCAAGTCAGCCGTCTACTTCGTCGCCACCGCGCTGCTGCGCGACGGCGGCGAGCACGGGCCGACGGTGATCGTCTCGCCGCTGCTGGCGTTGATGCGCAACCAGGTCGACGCCGCCGCCCGAGCCGGCATCCGGGCCCGCACCATCAACTCGGCCAACCTCGACGAGTGGGACGAGATCACCGCCGAGATCAACGCCGGGTCCGTCGACGTGCTGCTGATCAGTCCGGAACGCCTCAACAACCCGGACTTCCGGGACGGGGTGCTGCCGAAACTCGCCGCCACCACCGGGCTGCTCGTGGTGGACGAGGCGCACTGCGTCTCCGACTGGGGGCACGACTTCCGCCCCGACTACCGCCGGCTGCGGACCTTCCTGGCCAACCTGCCCGAGCACACGCCGGTGCTCGCCACCACGGCCACCGCCAACGCCCGGGTCACCCGGGACGTGGCGGAACAACTCGGGGACGCCCTCGTGCTGCGCGGCACGCTCGACCGGGAGTCGCTGCGCCTCGGCGTACTCGAACTGCCGAGCCCGGCCCACCGCCTGGCCTGGCTCGCCGACCACCTGGACCGGCTCCCCGGCTCGGGCATCGTCTACACGCTCACCGTGGCCGCGGCCACCGAGACGGCCGAGTTCCTGCGGAGCCGGGGCTGGTCGGTGGCCTCCTACACCGGGCAGGCCGAGGACGCCGACCGCCGCGCCGCCGAGCAGGATCTGCTCGACAACAAGATCAAGGCGTTGGTCGCCACGAGCGCGCTCGGCATGGGCTTCGACAAGCCCGACCTCGGCTTCGTGGTGCACCTCGGCGCGCCGCCGTCGCCGATCGCCTATTACCAGCAGGTCGGCCGCGCCGGCCGGGCCGTCGAGCAGGCCGAGGTGCTGCTCCTGCCCGGCGTCGAGGACGCGGCCATCTGGCGTTACTTCGCCTCGCTCGCCTTCCCGCCCGAGGAACAGGTCCGCGCCGTGCTCGCCGCGCTCGACACCGACCGGCCGATCTCCACCCAGGCCCTGGAACCGGTCGTCGACCTGCGCCGGGCCCGCCTGGAGCTGATGCTCAAGGTGCTTGACGTCGACGGCGCGGTCCGCCGGGTACGCGGCGGCTGGCTCGCCACCGGCGAGCCCTGGATCTACGACGAGGCCCGCCTGCGGCGCGTCGCCGACGCGCGCACCGCCGAACAGCGGGCCATGCGGGAGTACGCGGCCACCGCCGCCTGCCGGATGCGCTACCTGCGGGAAGGACTCGACGACACCGGGGCGGAGGACTGCGGCAGGTGCGACAACTGCGCCGGGCCGCTGTTCGACGCCGAGATCCCCGCCGAGGCGCTCACCGCCGCGCAGACCTTCCTCGGCCGCCCCGGCGTCCAGATCGCGCCGAAGAAGCTCTGGCCGACCGGGTTGGACGCGGTCGGCGTACCCCTGAAGGGCCGGATCCCCCCGGCGGAGCAGGCGCTGCCCGGGCGGGCCGTGGGCCGCCTGTCCGACCTCGGGTGGGGTGGACGGTTGCGGGGCCTGGTCGGGCCGGACGCGCCGGACGGGCCGGTGCCCGACGAGGTGGTGGCGGCAGTGGTCGAGGTGCTGAAGGCGTGGGCGCACGGCGACGAACCGTGGCCCCGCCGCCCGGCCGGCGTGGTCGCGGTCGGCTCCCGGGCCCGGCCGCTGCTCGTCGGTTCGCTCGCCGAGCGGATCGCCACCGTCGGCCGGCTGCCGCTGCTCGGCCGGGTCGCCCCGACCGGCCCGGCCGGTGCCGGCGGGCCGCGCGGCAACAGCGCCCAGCGGGTACGCGCGTTGCACGACGCCTTCCACCTGCCGGACGAGCTGACCGACGCGCTGCCCGCGCTTGGCGGTCCGGTGCTGCTCGTCGACGACCTGGTCGACTCCGGTTGGACCATGGGCATGGTGGCCCGCCTGCTGCGCCGCGCCGGCGCGCCGGACGTGCTGCCACTCGCACTCGCCCTAGCCGGCTGAGGTGTAAGGCGGGGGCCCCTGTTAACGCATTCTGCATAGGCGGGGGCCCCGCTTAACACCTGCCGCTCCTGCGCGCCCGGTGCGAGCGGCGCCACCGTGCGCGTGACCGTCGTCGGCGGGCGGCCCGGCCGGCGGTACCGTGGGGCCATGACCGAGCAGCGACCCGTCGTCCAGACGTACACCGTGACCGGGATGACCTGCGAACACTGCGTCCGGGCGGTGACCGGGGAACTGTCCGCCCTGCCGGGCGTCGACGAGGTCCGGATCGACCTGGCCCGGGGGACGGCCACGGTCACCAGCGAGGCCCCGCTGCCGGTGGAGTCCGTCCGCGCCGCCGTCGACGAGGCGGGCTACGAGTTGGCCGGCGGCGTTGCCTGAGTCGTCGCCCCTCGCGAGTGCGCCCGACGTCGACGGCACCGGGCCGGACCCCTTCGGCGCCGCCGGGGATCCCGACCGCGCCGCGGGTTCCGGGCGCGCCGCAGGTTCCGACCGTGGTGCGGGTTCCGACCGTGGCGCGGGTTCCGGTCGCGCCGCGGGTTCCGGTCGCGCCGCGGGTTCCGACCGTGGTGCGGGTTCCGACCGTGGTGCGGGTTCCGGTGGCGCGGCGGCGGGTCCGGTCGCGGTGGACCGGGAGACGTTGCGGTTGGCCCTGGTGGTGGGCGGTCTGGTGCTGGCCGTGCTGCTCGGCTTCGGGCTGGGCCGGCTGAATCCGCCGGCCAACCCCGCCGGCGTCGTCCCGGCCGGCGGTGCTGCCGCGACCGGTGGCGCCGCGACCGGTGGCGGCGGGAGCGGCGGCGACCACTCCCACGCGCCCGGCACCGGCGCGCACTCGCACGACGGGGCGACGGTGACCCAGGGCGGCGGTGACGGCGTGACCGGCCTGTCGGTCAGCTCGGCCGGCTACACGCTCGTCCCGTCGGCCCGCGAGCTGACCGCCGGCCGCGCCGGTGAGCTGCGCTTCCAGGTCCGCGACGACGCGCGCCGGGCGGTCACCCGGTTCGCCGTCGTGCACGACAAGCCGATGCATCTGATCGTGGTGCGCCGGGACCTCACCGGCTACCGGCACCTGCACCCGACGATGTCCGCCGACGGGACCTGGTCGGTCCCGTTGCCGCCGTCCGACCCGGGCGCCTGGCGGATGTACGCGGACTTCACCGCGGTCGCCGACGACGGCCGGCAGGTCGCGGCCGTGCTCGGCGCCGATCTGGCGGTGCCCGGCGGGTACGCGCCACGCCCGCTGCCCGCCCCGGCCACGTCCGCCACGGTCGACGGGTTCACCGCCGCGTACACCGGCACACCCGAGGTCGGGCGCTCGGCGCCGCTGCGGTTCCGGGTCACCGGCGCCGACGGCGTGGCCGCGCCGCTGGAGCCCTACCTCGGCGCGTACGGGCACCTGGTCGCGCTGCGCGAGGGTGATCTCGGCTATCTGCATGTGCACCCGGAGCCGACGCGCGACGGCGACGCCGTGACGTTCTGGCTGACCGCGCCCGGGCCGGGTCGCTACCGGATGTTCCTGGACTTCCAGGTCGCCGGCGTGGTGCGGACCGCGGAGTTCACCCTGACCGTCGCGTGACCGGCCGGCCCGCGCGTCAGCCGGCCCGGCGGACCGGGCGGCGGGCCAGGTAGCGGAGCAGGTCGCGGATGTGGTGCTTCTCCTCGGCGGGGACGTTCGGGTCGGCGAGCCGTTCGAGGATCACCCGCACGTCGGCCTCGACCGGACCGTCCTCGGTGCCCCGACGCCGGGGTGCCGTCCCGGCGTCGGGCAGGCCCAGCGCCCGGAACGCGGCGGCCACCGGCAGGTCGAGGGCGGCGCAGAAACCGCGCACCTTGGCGAGCTCGGGATAGTCCTGCCAGTCGCCGGCCAACCAGCGGAACACGGTGGAGCGGCCGACACCGGTGTGGGTGGCGAGGTCGGTCACCGTCCAGCCGCGCTCTTCGCGGGCGTCGTCGATGGCCCGTCGCACGAAACGTGCGAAGGCCATCTGCGGCGAAACGTCTGCGGAGCCCATCCCTGCTGGAGCTGTCCCCTTCCGCCGGTGCGCCCGGCTCTGCGCCACGAGCCTAGTACGCCCGCGCGGAGAAGTAACTGACTGATCGGTCGCAAGGTCCCGTGGGCGGGACCGCTGAAGCATGAACAGTTGCGAACTGTCAACTAAGCTTGTCGGACCCCTCCCCGGCAGCGATTTCAGAGGAGCAGCATGGCCGAGCCGGACCGTCCCGTTCCGCACCGCCCTGGCGCGGTGAGCCTCTTCTTCGTGGCCAAGGCCGGCGTGTTCGCGCTCGGCTTCTGGATCTGGTTGCTGGTGCTCGCGGCGCAGGGGGACCCGGCGGAGGGTGTGCACCTGGTCGCCGCGACCGGCGCGATCTGCACCACGCTTGCCGGCGTGGTGCTTGGCGCGCGGCTGGCGCTCCAGCGCAACGCCGCTGCCCGGCACGCCGAGCTGAAGCGTCTGCTCGTCGACATCTCCTGGAACGCCTTCGCCGCCGCCGGCAACTCCGACCAGACGGCGAAGGTGGTGCCGTTTCCGACGTCGCCGCAGGACACCGAGCGGGCCACCAACCGGGGCCCGGGTGAGCGGGTGTCGGCGCTTGACCGGGGCGACCGCAACCGGAGCGAGCGCCGTCGTTAGGCGTCGAGCAGCGTCTGCAGCCGGGGCGTGACGCCCCACCGGTCCACCAGCTCGCGGTATTCGGCGCGGTGCTCGTCGGTCGGCGCGCCAGCCGTTCGACGAGCCCGGATGAGCAGGTTACGCGGGGTGTGCTGCGAGTCGACGAACTCCACCACCTCGGCGCGGTAGCCGTGCAGCCGGAGCAGCCCGGCCCGTTGCGCGTCGGTGAGCACGTCGGCGAACCGTTCCCGCAGGATGCCCTGCCGGGTGAGCAGCGCGTCCGGCCCGGTGGCGGGGCGGGCCCGGAGCTGGGCGGCCAGGTCATGGTGGCAGCACGGGGCGGCGAGCACCCAGCGGGCGCCCCAGCGCACCGCCCGGGCCAGCGCCTCGTCGGTCGCCGTGTCACAGGCGTGCAGGGCCAGCACCAGGTCGGGAGCCGGCTCGACGGACGCCTCGGCGATGGTGCCGGCGACGAAGCTGACCCGGTCGGCCCAGCCCAGCCGGCCGGCCAGCTCGGTGTTGCGGCGGCGCTGGTCCTCCCGCACGTCCACCCCGACCAGGGTCACGTCCAGGCCGCGCCCGGTCAGGTAGCGGTGGGCGGCGAAGGTCAGGTAGGCGTTTCCACAGCCCAGGTCCACCACGCGCAGCGGGCCGGTGAGGTCGTCGGGCAGCGTCGCGGCAAGCGCCCGGAGGAACGCGTCGACCTGTCGGCGCTTGGCCGCCGACCCGCCGATCGTGGCGAACAGCGGATCACCCGGGTCGAGGAGCCAGTCCTTCGCGCGGTCGTGTCCGCCGGGCTCGCCGACCGGCCGGCTGGCGGCGGCGCGGTGCACCTGGGCCTCGCCGGACTTGGTCACCCGGAGCTGGAGCGTGGTGTCGGCGGTTTCCACGTGCCAGTTGCCGAACGGCTCGGCGAGCAGCTCGTCGACGGCGGTGCCGGCCTCCGTGCCGGGGGCGACGTTGCGGGTGTGCGGCCGGGCGCCGTCGGAGGTGGCGATCTGCAGTCGGTTCCCGGCCTTGAGGGTGACCGGGCGCAGCTCCGCGCGAACCATCGAGGGCCGCTGCCCACGCCGCCGGCCGGCGGCCACGGCCCGGGTCAGGGCCGGATCGAGCAGCAACGCCCGTACCTCCCGCAGCGCCGCGTCCAACGGTTCCGCCATGCCTGTCCTTCCCTCTCCTCGCCGTCCCACCTGGCGTCGGGGATCGGGCCGGGTAGGGCAGGGAGTGGCCCCCGGAGCTGGTGGGTCCGGGGGCCGTGTGTGTGCGTGTGTCAGTCGGTGGTGGGGGTGGCGCTGGCCTCGGCCGGGGCGCCGGAGCTGCCGCCCCGGCGGCGCCGGCGACGGCGCGGCTTGGTGGCGGTCTCGCCATCCTCGCCGGTGGTGGCCATGGTGGTGCCCGCCTCGGTGGGCTCGGCCTCGGCGGTGATCACCGCGGTCGGCTGCTCGCCGGCCACCGTCTCGCCCGCCCGACGGCGCCGCCGCCGGCGCGGGGTCCGGGTGCCCTCGTCGGCGCCGACGGTGGTCGCCTCGCCCTCGACGGGTGCGCCGCCGGTCTCGCCGCCACCACCGCGCCTGCGCTCGCCGCCGCGACCGCGGCTGTCACCGCGCTCGCCGCCACGGCCACGGCCGTCACCGCGCTCGCCGCCGCGACCGCGGCTGTCACCGCGCCGGCCGTCGCGTCGCGACCGGCCGCCGCCCAGGTCCTCCTCGACCTCGGCCGAGAGGCCGGCGCGGGTGCGCTCGGCGGTCGGTAGGGTGTCGCTGACGTCCCGGGAGATGTCCAGGTCGGTGTAAAGGTGCGGGGAGGTGTGGTAGGTCTCCGGCGGCTCGGGCATGTCCAGCCCGAGGGTCTTGTCGATGATCCGCCAGCGGGGCATGTCGTCCCAGTCGACGAACGTCACCGCGACACCGCTCGCCCCGGCCCGGCCGGTGCGGCCGATCCGGTGGGTGTAGGTGTCCTGGTCCTCGGGGCAGTCGTAATTGATCACGTGGGTGACGCCTGTGACGTCGATGCCCCGGGCCGCCACGTCGGTGGCGACAAGCGTGTCGATCTTGCCGGCGCGGAACGCCCGCAGCGCCCGCTCCCGGGCGCCCTGGCCCAGGTCGCCGTGCACGGCCGCGACGGCGAAGCCGCGGAAGTCGAGATCCTCGGCGACCCGGTCGGCGGCCCGCTTGGTGCGGCAGAAGATCATGGTCAGCCCGCGCCCCTCGGCCTGGAGGATCCGCGCCACGATCTCGACCTTGTTCATCGAGTGGGTGCGGTAGGCGAGCTGCTGGGTCTGCGGCGACGGGCCCGTCTCGGCGGTGTGCCCGGCGTGGATGGTCACCGGCCGGCGCAGGAAGCGTCGGGACAGCGCGACGATCGGGTCCGGCATGGTGGCCGAGAAGAGCATCGTCTGCCGGTCTTCCGGCAGCATCGCGAGGATCTTCTCGACGTCGTCCAGGAAGCCCAGGTCGAGCATCCGGTCGGCCTCGTCGAGGACGAGCGCGCGGACCCGGTCGAGCCGCAGGTGCTTCTGCTTCTGCAGGTCGAGCAGGCGGCCGGGCGTGCCGACCAGGATCTCGACGCCCTTGCGCAGCGCCTCGATCTGCGGCTCGTACGCCACGCCGCCGTAGATCGGCAGCACCCGGACGCCCCGGGTGCGACCTGCGGCGTCGAGGTCCTTGGCGACCTGGATGCCCAGCTCGCGGGTGGGTACGACGACGAGCGCCTGCGGCACGCCGTCGCTTCCCTCGGACGGTGCGAAGACCCGCTCCAGCAGCGGGATGCCGAAGCCGAGCGTCTTGCCGGTGCCGGTCGGGGCCTGCCCGATCAGGTCGACGCCGCGCAGGCCGATCGGCAGCGCGTATTCCTGGATGGCGAAGGCGCGGGTGATGCCCGCGGCGGCCAGGGCCTCGACGGTCTCCTGACGGGCGCCGAGGTCGGCGAACGTGGGTGCCTCCGGGGGGACCGGGGCTGTGGGGGCCAGTGGCTGGCCGGAGATCTGCTCACTCATGTGGATGCGGGGGTGCCCTCTCGTGGTGCGCCCCTCATGTCCTCAGGGCGCGAACGGTTTGACGCGGGCCACGCGGTCGGGGGCGGTTTCGCCGGGCCGGACCGGGCCGCACGCGCGCCGGGGACCGGTGCTGATCAGCGGAGCTGACCAGGTCGATGCCCACGGCAACTGTTTCATCCTACCTGAACAGCCCGCGGGGCGTCCCGATTCCGGGTGCCGGCGGGCCACTGGGGGGCACTCCATGTGATCTGCGTCACAGGGAGGAGAAGGTGGCCGCGGCGGGTGATCCCCGCCACGGCGACCGGTGCGACGTGGGTCAGCGGACGGTGAACCCGACCGCGCGGGGCGAGGCCTCCGCGATCTCGACGTAGGCGACCTTGCCGACCGGCACGATGACCCGTCGGCCCTTCTCGTCGGTCAGGGAGAGCGTGCCCTCACTCCTGGCGAAGGCGTCGGTCACGATCTGCTCGATCTCGGCCGGCGACTGCGCGCTCTCCAGGACCAGCTCCCGCGGCGCGTACTGCACGCCGATCTTGACCTCCACTGTGCCTCCTCAACTGGGGCGAAAAAGCCACCGTGGGAAGGCTATCCGATCGGACGGGGCGGCGGTCAGGCTGACTCACCCTGCAGCGGGAAGCTGGCGATGCCACGCCAGGACAGGGCCGCTACCAGCGCCTCCGCCTCCGGCTTGGCCACCTGCCGGCCACCCGCAAGCCAGAACTGGGCGGCCGTCTCCGCCGCGCCGACAAGTCCGGACGCGAGCAGCTCGGCGTGCGCCCGGCTCACCCCGGTGTCCGAGATGATGGTGTCGGTGATCGCCGCGATGCAGCCCTGCTCGACCCGCTCTACCCGCTGCCGCACGGCCGGGTCGTTGCGCAGGTCGGACTCGAAGACCAGCCGGAACGCCTCGCTCTCGTGGTCGACGAAGTCGAAGTATGCCCGCACGGCGGCGCTGACCCGCTCCTTGTTGTCCTGCGTGCCGCGCATCGCGTCGTGCACCTTGGCGACGATGGCGTCACAGTGCGTGTCCAGCAGCGCCAGGTAGAGCTCCATCTTGCCGGGGAAGTGCTGGTAGAGAACGGGCTTGGAGACGCCCGCCCGTTCGGCGATGTCGTCCATCGCGGCGGCGTGGTAGCCGTGCGCGACGAACACCTCCTGAGCAGCGGCGAGCAGCTGCTTACGCCGCGCCGAGCGGGGCAGGCGGGTGGGCCGGCCGGCGGTCTGGGCACCGTTCCCGACTGCGGTCATGGGAACCTCCGAGTATCTGCGTCGAGCCGGCACGTATCGCCCGAACCGGACCGGGTTCGTGAACCCGTCGCGGAATTGGCCCGCCGCTGTAACTTATCGCCACTGTCACCACACGGTAGCCTCAGCGGGGGCGACCAAGGAGCGCGCGGTGAGTGAAACAGGGCAACCCGGAGCCCCCACCCCGGGAGAGCACGGCGACGGGACGGGCCAGCAGGACGACCCGGCCCGCACCGGCGGTGGTTGGGCGCCCCCGGCGAACGGCTGGTCCCGCGGTGCTCCGGCGCCCGGCGGCTGGCCCTACGGCGACCTGGGTGGCGGCTGGGCCGCGTCCTCGCCCCGACACGGCGACCTGCCGGCCCCGTTGGCCGGTCACGGGGCCGAGGAGCCGCCGGTCCACCTCAACGGCCGGCACGTCAACGGTGTGCGCCACGCCGGGGAGGAGTCACCCGTGACCCGCCAGGCGCCGGTGAGTGCCCCGCCCGTGGCGGAGCCGCCCCGGGAGAGCGACGGCGACCGGATGGCCGTGCCGGCCCCGCGCCCCGCGCCCGCGGTCGAGCAGCATCCCGGCACGACCGACTCCGCCGGTTCCCGGCACGCCTCGGACGACACGTCCCCCGGCCGGGTTCCCCGGTGGTCGGAGAGCGGTCCGACCTCCGCGCCACCGGCGCTCCAGGTGCCGCCGGTCGGCGCCGCCGCCTCCGGCTTCGAGATGCCACCGGGTTTCCACGCGCCCACCGTCGACCCCGCGCTGTCGTCCCGCCGAGGCTGGGCCGACCAGGGCCCGGCCGACCCGCCGGCCGCAGGCACGGGCCATGCCGACCAGGCCCCGGCGGATCCGGCGGCGCACCGCCCGGCCGACCCGCGCCCGCCCGCCGACCCGCGCCCGCCCGCCGACCCGCGCCCGCCCGCCGGGCCGCGCCCGCCCGCCGGGCCGCGCCCGCCCGCCGGGCCGCCGGCCACCACCGACCACCGGGGCGCCGACCCCCGGGCCGCCGCCGGCTCCCGGGGAGCCGCATCCGACGAACCGGCCGCATCCAACGAATCGGCCGGGGCCGGCGAGCCGGACTGGCCCGGCCCATCCTGGAACCGTCCGAGCTGGGGTGACGGCTGGGCTCCGCCGTGGGCCCGCACCGACGAGCCGGCCGCCCACCGGGCGACCCGCGACGACGACCCCGCCGACCGGCGACCCCGGGAGGACGAGCCGAGCGGTCGCCGCGCCGTCCGCGCCGCCGAGTGGGCGCCCGAACCGGTGCGACCGTACGAGCCGGCCCGCGTCGAGCCGCCCGCCGGCTACGCCCCGCCCCGCCCCGAGCCGGTTCGGCCGTACGAGCCGTTGCGCGCGGAGTCGGCCGCCGGCCACGAGCCGCCGCACCCCGAGCAGAACCGCCCGTTCCGGCTGCCCCGCGAGGAGCCCGAACCGCGGCCGGGTTACGAGACGCCCGTCGAGCGACCCTCCTGGGCCGGGCCGCCGGTGCCGGTGACCCCGTTCGGCGGATCCGCGCGGCCCGAGCCGACCGGTGCGCCCCTCTCCCGCGAGGTGCCCGCCGGTCCGCCGCCCACCGCCTACGCCCCGGCCGTCAACGAGCCGGGGTACGCCCCCGGGTCGACCGTCGACGAGTCGGCGCACGGTCCGACCGCCGACGATCCGGCGTACCCGCCCGCGCCGACCTCCCGGGCCGGCGGTGAGCCGGCGGACGGGCCGCGCCGCGCGCCGGACCGGTCGAGCGCCGAGCCGGCCGGTGTCCCGCCGGTCTCCGCGGTGCCCACGACGGGTGGGACGCCGCGTTTCGACACGCCCCCCGCGCCCCGCCCGACGAGCGCTCCGCCCTACGCGGCCCGCCGGTCCGCCCCCGAGCCGCCGGCCGCCGCGGTCGCCGGGCCCCGGCCGGTCGAACCGGCCCCGGCGGTGCTGCCGCAGCGCGTCCCCGCCGAGCCGGACGTGCCGGTCGTGCCGGAGCCGCCGGCCGTGGAACCGTCCGCGGAAACCCCTGAACTCGCCCGCATCGCCACCCACCTGCGCCGGGACGACGAACCCGCGCCGTTGCGCGAGCGGCCGGAGGGCTTCGACGTCAATGCCATCCTGGACGCCGTCCGCGAGGTCGCAGGCGTCCGGGACGCCGCGCTCCGCCGCACCCCGGCCGGCGCGCACAGCCTCCGGCTGGACCTGGCCGACGGCGCTGACCCGGCCGACGTGAGCCGGCTGGTGGCCCGCCTGCTCCAGGAACGGATGGGACTGGCCGCCGCGCCGCAGAACCTGCCCGGCGCGCCGGCCGTACCGCCGCCGCCGGTCCGCCGCCGGTCCGCGACACCCCGCGCCGACCGGCTCGCCGAGTTGGCCGAGAGCCGATCCGGTACGCCGCAGCCGCGCGCCGACGACGAGCCGGGCACGCGGGTCGCGGGGGCGGCCGGTCGGAGCGAGGACGACGTGCCGGCGCGGGCCGGTGCGGTGCGGCCGACGCCGAACCGCCCGGCCGAGAACCGCTCCGGTGAGGGCCGGTTCGGTGGGGTGGAAGCGCGTACCGGGCGGCCGGCCGACGTGCCGGTGGAGGAGATTGAGCCGGGTGCCGAGCCGCCGCGTCGCCGCCGGCAGGCTACCCACCGGGGCCGGGCCACTGTGGACGACACCTCGCTCGCCGCCGCGCCGACGGGCATGTCGACAGGCAGCCCGGTCACGCTCGGCACCTCGTACTCCGGTGGGCAGATGACCACGACGGAGACCGCGCCGTCGCGACCGCTCGACCCCGGCGGCGCGCCGGGGCCCCGGGTGGTGATCGACCACGTGCTGGTGAGCACGTTCGGGCTTGACGCCACCACGGAGGTCCGCCTGATCGCCGGGGACCGGGCGGCCGAGGGGCACGCGACCGGGCCGGCCGTCGACGGGTACGTGCTGCGGCTCTGCGCGGTGGCCGCAGCCGTCGCGGTGGACGAACTGCTCGGCGGCGAGGCTCCGGCAGGTGAGCGGGGCCGGTGTTTCGTCGAGCACGCCGCAGTGGTGCCGTTCGGCAACTGCGAGGTGGCGACCGTGGTGGTGCTGTTGGTCTGCGACGGCTGGGTGGAGCAGTTGGCCGGTTCGGCGCTTGTGGCCGGCGACCCGCGGCAGGCCGTGGTCCGGGCCACGCTGGCGGCGGTGAACCGGCGCCTGGAGGCGCTGCTCGCCTGAGGAGTGTGCGGCAGGCGCCGGTGCGGGGAAGACTGGAGACATGAAGCGTGCCGCACTCTGGCCGGACCATGTCCTCCCCGCACATCATCTTCCGCCGCCCTGGCCCGGCCGGCACGTGCCGCTCGACGGCACGCTCGTCCACGTCCGGGACACCCCGGCCGCCGCGCCCGGCGCCGAGCCGGCGCTGTACGTGCACGGCCTCGGTGGCTCCGCGCAGAACTGGACCGACCTGGCGGGCCTGCTCGCGGGTCGGCTCGACGGCCAGGCGATCGACCTGCCCGGCTTCGGGCGCAGCGAGCCCGGGCGGCGTTACACGATCCCGGCGTTCGCGGACCGCGTGGTCCGCTGGATCGAGCACAGCGACCGGGGGCCGGTGCACCTGTTCGGCAACTCGCTCGGCGGCGCGGTCGCGGTGCGGGTGGCGGCGCTGCGCCCGGATCTGGTCCGTACGCTCACGCTGATCTCGCCGGCCCTGCCGTTCCTGGACTTCCGGCGTTCGTTGCAGGGGCGGATGCTGCCGGTGCTGGTGATCCCCCGGGGCGAGCGGCTGGCCGCCTGGCGGCTGGCGCAGCTCGCCCCGGAGGTGATGGCGCAGCAGGTGATGGAGTCGTGCGTCGCGGACCTGACCCGGATCAGCGAGCAGCGCCGGCAGGAGGCGATCGAGGAGATCCGGATCCGGTACGAGGCGGCGCACTACGCGGCGGCGTACGTCCGCACGTTCCGGGGTCTGGTCGGCAGCTTCCTGCGGTCGTACCTGCCGGGGGAGGGCGCGCTCTGGCGGCAGGCCGCGGCGGTGCGGGTGCCCACGCTCGTGGTGGGCGGTCGGCAGGATCGCCTGGTCGACGTGCGGGTCGCCCCGCAGGCCGCCCGGGTCATCCCGGACAGCCGGCTGCTGATGCTCGACGGTGTCGGGCACGTGGCGCAGTTGGAGGTGCCCCGGACCGTGGCGCGGGCGGTGCTGGCGCTGCTCGCCGAGGCGGCGCCGGCCGGGTCCCCGCCGGGGGTCGGCGGTCTGGTGGCCGAGGTGCCGGAGGTCGACACGCCGGGGTCGATTGGGCGGGAACCGCAGGTCAGGGCCCTGGTCGCCGGATCGGCGGAGAGCGAAAGCGGGCGCGACGTGGCAGGCTGAGCCGGATGCCCAACTCCCGCCGTACGCGCGCCGCGCGGTTCACGCCCCGCGTCCGGCGGTGGCGTGCCGTCGTCGTGGTCTGCGCGTTTCTCGCCACCGCGGCGGTCGGCGTCGGCGTGGCGCTGCGACTTCCGCCGGCCGGTGCCGGCGAGCTGGTGACGGACGGGTTCGCGGCGCAGCCCCCGGGCCCTGCGGCGCCGTCGCCGAGCGTCCTACCGTCGCCGAGTTCGCCGGCCGCGCCCGTGCTGGCGCTGCCCGGTCCGGTGCCCGCGCACGGCAGGGGCAGTTTCGGGTACGACGACCGCGCCGGCGACGTGCTCGGCCGGGCCGGGGCGGTCCGTCGGTTCCGGGTGGCGGTGGAGGACGGCTCCGGTGAGGGGGCTCGTGCCTTCGGCGACGTGGTGCAACGGGCCCTGGCCGGGCCGGGGAGCTGGGTGGACGGTGGCCGGCTGCGGTTGCAGCGGGTCGCGCCGGGCGGCCGGTACGACTTCACGGTCTATCTGGCCACCCGGGACACCGCCGGCCGGCTGTGCGGGGCGGCCGGGATCGACATCCGTAAGGGTGGCGTGCCGTACACGTCCTGCCGGGTGCCAGGCAAGGTGGTGATCAACCTGGACCGGTGGCGGACCTCTGCTCCGCACCTGGTCGCGGCCGGAATGCCGCTCGACGCCTACCGCCTCTACGTGATCAACCACGAGGTGGGGCATCAGCTCGGGCACCACCACGAGGCGTGCCCGGGTGCCGGCCGGGCCGCTCCGGTGATGCAGCAGCAGACCCTGTTCCTCGACGGTTGCCGGCCGAACCCGTGGCCGTACCTGCACGGGAAGCGGTACTCCGGCCCGTCGTTGTGAAGGTTATTCGCGGCATAGGCGGTAATTGCAGCTAAATGCCCGAATTGCGTGGCAGGCTGGGGTCATGACGTACGACCCGCCGGAACGCCCCGGGCTGCGCCGGATGCGCCGTCGCCGCCGACGGTCGGTGCTGCTGCTGGCGATGCTGCTCGCGGCCGTCGGCGGCGCGGCGGGAATCACCCGGCTGAGCGAGCCGCCGCGCCCCGCGCGGGTCCCGCTCGCCGCCGAGCCCACCCTGATGCCGGACGCCGACACCGACCACCGGCCGACGCCGACCGGCTATCCCACCGCCGGCCCCGGCACCTTCGCGGTGGCGCGGGGACGATCACCGGTACGCGGCGACGACGGCCCGCTGCGCCGCTACCGGGTCGAGGTCGAGCGGGGTACGGGGCAGGACGCGGACGGGTTCGCCGCCACCGTCGACTCGGTGCTCGGCGACCCGCGCAGTTGGATCGCCTCCGGGCAACTGCGGGTGCAACGGGTGCCCGAGGCCGCCGCCGCCGACTTCACCATCTACCTGGCCACGCCGGTCACCTCCGAGCGGATGTGCGCCGAGGGCGGCCTGCGTACCGAGCGGTACACCTCGTGCCGCCTCCCCGGGCGGGTCGTGCTCAACCTGGCGCGCTGGATGACCGCGGTACCCGACTACGGCGCCCCGCTCGACGTCTACCGGACGTACGTGGTCAACCACGAGGTCGGGCACGAGTTCGGCGAACTGCACCAGGCGTGCCCCGCGCCCGGCCTCCCCGCGCCGGTGATGCAGCAGCAGACGTACGGGCTGGACGGCTGCGTGCCGAACGCCTGGCCGTACGTCGGCGGGGTCCGGTACTCCGGCGAGCCGACCGACGGCGTCTGACGTTATTCCCGGTCCCGCAGTTCGGGCCGGGTGTCCCTCGTCATGGCCGATACCTGCCTCGGCGAGCGACAATGGCGCGGTCCCACCGCCGATCCCGGGGAGTTCACCGTGTCGTTGCCCCCGCTCGTCGAACCCGCCGCCGAGCTGACCGTAGACGAGATCCGCCGCTACTCGCGCCACCTGATCATCCCCGACGTCGGGGTGGAGGGGCAGAAGCGGCTGAAGAACGCCCGGGTGCTCTGTGTCGGCGCCGGCGGGCTCGGCTCGCCCGCCCTGATGTACCTCGCCGCCGCAGGTGTCGGCACGCTCGGCATCATCGACTTCGACACCGTCGACGAGTCCAACCTCCAGCGCCAGATCATCCACGGCGTCTCCGACATCGGCCGGTCCAAGGCCGAGTCCGCCGCCGCCTCGATCCGCGAGATCAACCCGCTGGTTCAGGTGGAGATCCACAACACGGCGCTGGACCGGGAGAACGTCAAGGACATCTTCTCCGGGTACGACCTGATCGTCGACGGCACCGACAACTTCGCCACCCGCTACATGGTCAACGACGCGGCCGTGCTGCTCGGCAAGCCGTACGTCTGGGGTTCGATCTACCGCTTCGACGGCCAGGCCTCGGTCTTCTGGGCCGAGCACGGCCCCTGCTACCGCTGCCTCTACCCGGAGCCGCCGCCGCCCGGCATGGTCCCCTCCTGCGCCGAGGGCGGCGTGCTCGGCGTGCTCTGCGCGTCCATCGGGTCGATCCAGGTCAACGAGGCGATCAAGCTGCTCGCCGGCATCGGCGAGCCGCTCGTCGGCCGGCTGATGGTTTACGACGCCCTGGAGATGAGCTACCGCAAGATCAAGGTGCGGAAGGACCCGAACTGCGCGCTCTGCGGCGAGAACCCCACGGTCACCGACCTGCTTGAGGACTACGAGGACTTCTGCGGCGCGGTCTCCGAGGAGGCGCAGGAGGCGGTGGTCGACTCCACCATCACCGCGCTTGAGCTCAAGGAGTGGCAGGACGCCGGCAAGGACATCTTCCTGGTCGACGTGCGCGAGCCGGCCGAGTACGAGATCGTCCGGATCCCCGGCTCGACGCTGATCCCCAAGGGCGAGATCATCTCGGGCGAGGCGCTGGCGAAGCTCCCGCAGGACCGGCAGATCGTGCTGCACTGCAAGTCCGGCGTCCGGTCGGCCGAGGCGCTCGCCGCGCTGAAGGCGGCCGGGTTCAAGGACTCCGTGCACGTGCAGGGCGGCGTGCTCTCCTGGATCAAGCAGATCGACCCGTCGCTGCCCGCGTACTGACGTCGATGTGACCGAAGGCCCTCCCGGCACGCCGGGAGGGCCTTCGGCGTCCGCCGGTTTCTGGCCGAGCAACCGAGGCGAAACCGCGTCCGCGCAGGTAGCGTCACCGCCGTGGTGGATCTGGAGGCGGCGATCGGCTTCGTCGTGGCACACGGGGACGCGGTGGACCGCGCCCGCCTGTCCCGGTTGCGCTCGGGCACGCCGGTGTCGCCGGACCTGCTCGACGCGGCGGAGTCCGGCCAACTCCCCGGCGGCGGCTGGCCGGCCGTGCTCGACGGCGGGGTCGCCTCGGTCGACGCGACCTGCTTCCGCCTGTCCGAGCTGGACGACCTCGGCGCGCTCGGCCGCCCCGCCGCCCGGCACGCGCTCGACTGGCTGGCCAGCGGCCAGCTCGCCGACGGCGGCTGGGACGAGCACCTGTCACTTGCCGGGTTCGCGCCGGAGTGGGCCACCCCCGGCGATCCCGAGGCCCGGTTCTACCTGACCGCCGACGCCGGGTTCTGGCTCAGCGTGGCCGGGCTGGACGCCCGCGCCGCCGGCCCGCTCGACCACCGGGTCGGCGGGGCGTACGCCGGTGTGGTGCAGGCGGCGGCGCACACGCTCGCCGCGCAGCTCGCGCCGGACGGCACCTGGCCGTCGTTCCTGCCGGCCGGGTGGCTGGCGGCGGCCGTGCTGCACCGGCAGCAGATGTTCTACGAGTCGGCGCGGATCCAGGCGGTGCTCGCCGACCGGATCCCGGAGATGTCCCCGGCCGACGTGGCCTGGCTCGCCGCCACGCTGCGGCGGGTGGAGGTGGGCGAGGAGCAGTGGCTGCTGGTCTCGGCGCGACGGCGGCTCGCCGAGACGCAGCGCAGCGACGGCGGCTGGGACAGCGACGACGGCCACCAGTTCGACGTGCACACCACGCTGCGCGCGATCCGGGCCTGCCGCCCGCACACGTTCGAGGCCCCGGTCTCCGGCGCGCCGTTCGTGCTGCCGAGCACCATCGCGCTGCCCACCCCGCCGGCCCCGCGCTCCGCCCTCGACAAGCCGACGCCTCGTCCCCCGAGCCCCGCTCCCGCCCCCGCTCCCGCCCCCGCTCCCGCCCCCGCTCCCGCCCCCGCTCCCGCTCCCGCCCCCGGCCCCGCTCCCGCCCCCGGCCCCGACCGGCCCTCGGGTTCCGGCCCCGAGCCGTTCTCCGGTCACGTTTCCGACCTGTTCTCGGGTTCCGTCCCTGACCTGTTCTCGGATTCCGTTTCCGGCCCGGCCTCGCCTCCGGTCCCGCGGGCGACAGGCGCCGGCTGGACCGACCCACCCTCGATCGACCCGCCCGCGGCATCCCCCGGAGGCCCCCTCCAAGTGGCGTAGCGAGCGATCCCGGAGTTCTCGATGCCGCAAGCCGAAGAGATCTTGAAGGCAAAGTGCCCCTCCAAGATCTCCGCTGGTCGCATCGATCTAGGAGTTGTGGCAGCTCCGATATCCGACAACTCCGGCATTCAATGGCACCACAAGTCCAAGATCGACCGAACGGTCGAGCCTGAGCCTCTCTTTACCCGACGCAAGGCGGTGATCATGAAGTTGGCGGCGAAGTTGATCTCCTGGAGGGCTGCCAACTTCATGATCGGCGTAGGGCAGGGCGGCGTAGGGCAGGGTGGGGTGGCGACCAGCTTGGTGAGGTGGTGGCATCCCGCCGGCCGGGGACCGTCACTTCGCCGAGCCGGCGTCAGGCGCCCGGCCACCGGGCCGTCTCAGGACAACCCGGGGGCGTGCGGGACGGTTCAGCGCAGGTGGCCGTCGCCGGTGACGACGTACTTCGTGCTCGTCAGCTCCGGCAGGCCCATGGGGCCGCGGGCGTGCAGCTTCTGGGTGGAGATGCCGATCTCCGCGCCGAATCCGAACTCGCCGCCGTCGGTGAACCGGGTCGACGCGTTGACCATCACGGCGGCGGCGTCCACCCGGGCCACGAACTCCCGCGCCGCCCGTTGCGAGTCGGTGACGATGGCCTCGGTGTGGCCGGTGCCGTACCGCCGGATGTGCGCGACCGCCGCGTCGAGCGAGTCGACCACGGCGACCGAGATGTCGGCGCTCAGGTATTCGGTGCCGAAGTCATCCTCGGTCGCCGGGACCACCGCGGCGGAGTGGGCGGCCACCTCACCGGTGCCGTGCACGGTCACCCCGGCCTCGGCGAACGCGGCCAGCACCGGGGGCAGGAAGGCGTCCGCGACGGCCCGGTGGACGAGCAGCGACTCGGCGGTGTTGCACGTGGACAGGCGCTGGGTCTTGGCGTTCAGCGCGATCGCCAGGGCCTTGTCGAGGTCGGCGACGGCGTCGACGTACACGTGGCAGTTGCCCACCCCGGTCTCGATCACCGGCACGGTCGACTCCTCGACCACGGCGCGGATCAGCGACGCGCCACCGCGCGGGATCAGCACGTCGACCAGGCCCCGCGCCCGCATCAACTCCTTGACCGACTCGCGCGAGCCGGCGTCGACGAGCTGCACCGCGTCCGCCGGCAGGCCGGCCGTCGCGACCGCGTCGCGCAGCACCGTGACCAGGGCGGCGTTGGAGTGCGCCGCCGAGGACGAGCCGCGCAGCAGCGCCGCGTTGCCGGACTTCAGGCAGATGCCGGCCGCGTCGACTGTCACGTTCGGCCGGCCCTCGTAGACGATGCCGACCACTCCGAACGGCACCCGGATCTGGCGCAGCTCCAGCCCGTTCGGCAGGGTGGATCCGCGTACCACCTCGCCGACCGGGTCGGGCAGCGCGGCCATCTCGCGCAGCGCGTCGGCGATGGCGGCGACCCGGCCCTCGTCGAGGGCGAGCCGGTCCAGCACGGCCGCGCTCAACCCGCGGTCGCGCCCGGCCGCCAGGTCCGTCGCGTTCGCGGCCAGGATCTCCGGGGTACGCGCGACGAGCGCGTCGGCCATCGCGTGCAGCGCGGCGTCCTTGACGGTACGGGTGGCCGTCGCCAGTGCCTCCGCCGCGTCCCGGGCCCGTCGGGCCTGCTCGACGACGCTCATGATGCGCACTCCTTCGCAGAGGTGTTAGGCGGGGGCCCTTCTTATGCAGAATGCGTTAAGAAGGGCCCCCTCCTTACAACAGGACGAGGTCGTCTCGGTGGACTACCTCGCGTTCGTAGGCCGGGCCCAGGGCCGCGGCCAGCTCCGAGGTGGAACGGCCGAGCAGGCCGGGCAGCTCCACCGCGTCGTAGTTGACCAGGCCGCGGGCCACCGGCGCGCCGGCGGTGTCGACCAGGTCGACCGGGTCCCCGGCGGTGAACGCGCCGTCGACGGCGGTGATGCCGGCGGGCAGCAGCGACTTGCGCCGGCCGACCACGGCCTGCACCGCGCCCGGGTCGAGGTGCAGCCGGCCGCGTGGGGAGGTGGCGTGCGCCAACCAGAACAGCCGGGCGGCGGGGCGTCGGCTGCTGGCGTGGAAGAACGTGCCGACCGGCTCGCCGGCAAGCGCCGGGCCGGCCAGCGGCGCGGCGGTGAGCACCACCGGGATGCCGAAGCCGGTGGCGATCCGTGCCGCCTCGACCTTGGTGACCATGCCGCCGGTGCCCACCCCGGCCCGGCCGGCCCCGCCGACGTCGACGCCGGCGAGGTCGCCCTCGCCGTGCACCTCGGTGATCCGGGTGCTGCCCGGGCGGGCCGGGTCGCCGGTCCAGAGCGCGTCCACGTCGGAGAGGAGCACCAGCAGGTCGGCGTCGATGAGCGCGGCGACGAGCGCGGCGAGGCGGTCGTTGTCGCCGAACCGGATCTCCTCGGTGGCCACCGTGTCGTTCTCGTTGACGATCGGCACGGCCCGTAGGTCGAGCAGCTTGCGCAGGGTCCGGTAGGCGTTGCGGTAGTGCGCCCGCCGGGTCACGTCGTCGACGGTGAGCAGCACCTGCCCGACGGTGCGCCCGTGCCTGGCGAACGCGGTCGCGTACCGCCCGATGAGCAGGCCCTGGCCGACGCTTGCGGCGGCCTGCTGGGTGGCCAGGTCGCGCGGGCGCCGGGGCAGCCGGAGCGGGGCGAGGCCGGCGGCGATCGCGCCGGAGGAGACAAGCACCACCTCGCGCCCGTCGGCGACGAGCGTGCCGAGCGTGTTGACGAGCGCGTCGACCCGGGCGTCGTCCAGGCCGCCCGCGGTGGTGGTAAGCGAGGACGAACCGATCTTGACCACGATCCGGCGGGCCGAGGTGACTGCTTCGCGCACCCGACCATTCTGCGGGTTACGGTCTGCGCGGTCGTGGTCCGTTCCCATATCGTGGCAGCTCGTGACACCTGACGAGTACGTCGAAGCGGTGCTGGAGCTGATCGAGCGGATCCCGCCGGGGCGCGTGATGTCGTACGGGGCGGTGGCCGACGCGCTTGCCGAGCGGTCCGGGCGGGCGTCGGCGCGGCTCGTCGGGTCGATCATGGCCCGGCACGGCGGCGGGGTGCCGTGGCACCGGGTGGTCAACGCGGCCGGCCGGCTCCCGCCGGGGCACGAGCGGGAGGCCCGCGCCCGGCTACGCGCCGAGGGGTGCCCGCTGCGGGGGGAGCGGGTGGATCTGGCGGCGGCGGCCTGGTCACCAGCGGAGCCCGGCGAACCCGGGGAGCTGGAGGACGGGATGTGATCCCGGCCATAACGTGAGTAGCATTCGGCTCCATGACCGCTTCGGGCCTGCCCCGCCGGGTGCACCTCGGGTACGCGTCGGGCTCCCTTGTCACAGGCGCGTTCGGGACCGTGCCCGGCCTGCTCCTGCTGCCCTACCTGACCGACACGTTGGGCGTGGCGGCCGGCGTGGCCGCGCTGCTGGTGCTCCTGCCGAAGGCGTGGGACGTGCTTGTCAACCCGGTGGCCGGGCGGATCTCCGACCGGACCCGCTCCCGCTGGGGCGCCCGGCGGCCCTGGCTGCTCGGCGGCGGGCTGGCCCTGGCGGCGCTGTTCGCCGCGATCTTCGCCGCGCCGTTCGCGACCGGTCCGGCCGCCGCCGCGTACGTGGCGCTCGCGTTCCTGGCCACCGCCACCGCGTTCGCGTTCTTCCAGGTGCCCTACGTCGCCATGCCGGCCGAGCTGACCGCCGACCCGGCGGAGCGTACCCGGCTGATGACCTGGCGGGTCGCGGTGCTGGCGCTTGCCATCCTGGTCTCCGGCGCGGTGGCCCCGGCGGTGGTGGCCGCCGGCGGCGACGGCGTCCCCGGCCACCGGTGGATGGGCCTGTTCGTCGCGGCGCTGATCGTGGTGGGCACGGTCGGCGCGTTCCTGGGCACCCGGTCCGCGCCGGCCGGGACCGTGGGGGAGAGCGAGCCGAGCCTGCGCGCCCAGCTCACGGTCGCCGGGCGCAACCGGCCGTTCCGGGTGCTGCTTGTCTGCTTCGTGATCCAGTCCGCCGGGGTGGCCACCGTGCTGGCCGGTGTGAAGTACTTCGCCGACCAGGTGCTGCGCGCGCCGGACAGCGGCCCGACGCTGCTGTTCGCCTGCTTCGTCGCGCCGGCGCTGCTTGTCATGCCGCTCTGGAGCCGGGCCGGCGCCCGGCTGGGCAAGCGCACGTCGCTCGTCGCCGCGTCGCTGCTCTTCGCGGCCGGCGCGCTCGCCCTGGTCGCCGCGCCCGCGCTGCCGGCCGCCGCGGTGTACGCGGTGGTCGCGCTGATCGGCGTCGGGTACGCCGGCCAGCAGGTCTTCGCGCTGGCCATGCTGCCGGACTGCATCGCGTACGACACCGCGCGCACCGGTCGCCGCCAGGCCGGCGTGTTCACCGGGCTGTGGACCGCCGGGGAGACGTTCGGCCTGGCCCTGGGCCCGGGCATCTACGGCCTGGTGCTCCAGCTCTCCGGCTACGTCTCCTCGTCGACCGGGTCCGCCGCCGCCCAACCGGCCGCCGCCCGGCTCGGTGTGCTGCTCGGCTTCACCGTCCTGCCGGCCCTGCTGGTGGCCGCCCCGGTGGCGCTGCTGCGCGGCTACACCCTCACCCCGGCCCAGCTCACCGCCAGCGCCGCGCAGGCGGCGCGGGCGTGATCCGTCCCGAGAGGAACACCCGATGACCGACCCGGCAGGAACGGGCGCGCTGCCCGCCGAAGGGCTGCCCGCCGCGCGGGTGCTGGACGAGATCCGGGCCCTGCGGGCGACCGACCGCCCGACGCACGGCGGCCGGCTGTTCGCCTACGTCTACGACCCCGGCGTGGCCGGGCTGGACGAGCTGGCCCAGGCCGCCTACGCGGAGAGCGCGCACGTCAACGGCCTCGACCCGACCGCCTTCCCGTCGCTGCTGGCGATGGAGAACGCGCTCGTCGCCGCCGCCGCCCGGCTGCTCGGCGGCGGTCCCGGCACCGGCGCGCCGGACGTCGTCGGCAGCGTCACCGGCGGCGGCACCGAGTCGCTGCTGCTGGCGGTCAAGGCGGCCCGGGACGCCCGCCCGGACCTGGCCGAGCCGCGGATCGTGGTGCCGGCCAGCGCGCATGCCGCGTTCGCCAAGGCGGCCCACTACCTGCGGGTGAAGCTGGACGCGGTGCCTGTCGACCCGGTGACGCTGCGCCCGGAGGTGGCCGCGATGGCCGCCGCGATCCGCCCGGAGACGGTGCTCGTGGTCGCGTCCGCGCCGTCGTACGCGCACGGGGTGGTCGACCCGGTGGCGGAGATCGCCGAGGTGGCGGCGGCGGCCGGGGTGCGTTGTCACGTGGACGCCTGCTTCGGCGGCTGGGCGCTCCCCTGGCTGCGCCGGCTCGGCGCGCCGGTGCCGCCGTTCGACTTCGCCGTGCCCGGGGTCACCTCCATCTCGGTCGACCTGCACAAGTACGCGTACGCGCCGAAGGGCGTGTCGGTGCTGCTGCACCGGGAGCCCTCGTTGCGCGCCCCGCAGTTCTTCGCGTACGCCGACTGGCCCGGCTACACGATGGTCAACCCGGTGATCGCCTCGACCAGGTCCGGCGGCCCGATCGCCGCCGCCTACGCCACCCTGCGCCACCTCGGCGCGGACGGCTACCTGCGGTTGGCCGCGTCGACCCGGGACGCGGTCGCCGGGCTGGCCGGCGCGGTGCGGGCGACCGGGGGCCTGCGGCTGATGGCCGAGCCGGAGTCAACAGTGGTCTGCTTCACCGCCGACGACCCGAAGCTCGACCTGTTCGTGCTCGTCGACGAGTTGACCGCGCGCGGCTGGCATACCCAGCCCCAACTCCGGTACGCCGAACTGCCGGCAAGCGTGCATCTCACGGTGACCGCCGCGGTGGCGCCCCGGGTGGCCGAGTTCGCCCCGGCGCTTGCCGACGCGGTCGCCGCGGCCCGGGCCGCCGGTCCGGTGGCGCTGCCCCCGGAACTGCTGGCGCTTGCCGGCGGCCTCACCCCGGAGGCACTGACCCCGGACCTGGTGGCCGGCCTGGCCGAGGGGCTCGGCCTGGGCGACGGCACCGGTGTGCCGGAGCGGATGGCGGTGGTCAACACGCTGCTCGACGCCGCCCCGGCGGCGCTGCGGGAGCGGCTGCTGGCGGAGTTCGTCGGGCTGCTCCAGCGCCCGGCCTGGTAGGGCCTCGTTGACAAGAACTGCCCGGCCGGCGCGTGCGCGCGCCGGCCGGGCGGGGTGTGGCGTCAGGCCGCGTCGGCGACCCGCACGGTGAACGAGGTGGTGTTGTCGGCCGGGTTCACGTCGGACACCGGGGTGCCCGGGAAGTAGCGGGCGGTCATGGTGAACGAGCCGGCGCCGAGCGAGCCGGCCGGGGTGCCGGCGGGCGCCCGGAGCACCACGTCGAAGGTGCGCTCCTCACCGGGCAGGAACCGTCCGTTCGGGACGGTGAACGACTCCGGGAAGCTCGGGTCGTCAGACGGGTCGATCCGCCACACGACGACCCCCGGCGGCAGGTTCGCGGCCACCTCCAGGCCGTACGACGGGGCGTCGTTGCCGTAGCGGACGGTGACCGGCATCCGGCCCTCCAGCCGTCCGTCGGCAAGCGGGGTCAGTGTCACGTCCCCGCCGCGGATGCTCGCGTCCGGCAGGGTGGCCTGCCGGTAGTCGCGGGGGTGGCGGAGGCTGCCCGTGGTGGACCGGAACAGCGTCTCGAACGAGGCCGTGTCCGAGATCCCGGTGCTGCCCCGGGGTCCCACCGCGATCGAGCCGCCGGGGGCGGTCATCGGGTAGTCGCGTGCCGTGGTCCAGACGTGGAAGTTGAACCGGATGGTCTGGGTGCCGCCCGCCGGGATCCCGCTGACGGTGCAGGACATGGCCACCCGGTTGCGCACCAGCCGGTCCGGCAGGCAGGGGGCGTCCGGCTCGACGTTGACGAACGAGGCGCCGACGGGCTCGGTGATGAGCAGGTCCACTCCCGTGTCGGTCGGGCTCGGGTTGGTGACCGTCGCGGTCAACGTCCCGTCGTACCCCCGGTCGGTGGGCGTCAACACCAGGCGCCCGGCGCTGATGCTCGGGCCCTCGGCCGCCGCGCGGTCCGCCGCGGTGGCGGGGCCGGCCAGCGCGAGCAGGGCCGCGGGCCCGGCGAGCAGCGCGGTGGCGACCCGTGCCGTACGTGTGGTCATGAAGTTCCTCCGTGATCCCCGTGGTGGGCGGCGGTGGCTCCGGCCGCCCGACGTTGTCCACACGTGCCGCTCCGCCTGCCGGTTGCATCAGTATTTGTCAGGAATGTCACAAATGGGCCGAGTTGTCGTCCGGTTTCAGGTCGTCCCACCAGTGGTCCTGCGCGTCGTAGTGGATGACCCGCAGGGAGGCGTCGCCGTCGGGAGCCGGCGTGTAGTGGAACGAGAACGTGTAGGTCCGCCGGGCGCCGGCCGCGAGGCCGTCCAGGACGCATGCGCCCGAGCTGTCCGAGGGCACCTCGCGGCACCGTTCCAGCACGCCGCCGGCCGGCCCGCCGACGTCGTAGAGTCGGAACCCGGAGAAGCCGAGCCGGGGTACGTCCACCGGGCCCCGGTTCGTCACCGTGGCGGTCACCGTGGCGATCCGGTCCCCGCTGGCGTCCGGCGTCGTGAGGACCACCTCGCCGAGGCGCAACGTGAGGTCCGTCGACCGGGTGTCCGGGCCGAACGCCGTCGGCCCGGCCGTCTGGGTGAACTTCGCGCCGGCCCAGGTGTAAGTCCGCCACTGGTGCCGTGGCTTCCACATCGGAGTGTCGCAGCAGGGCTGGATGTCGGCCACGTACGCCCGGACCGCGCCGTCGGCCCGCACCGAGAAGTCGGTGATGTCGTCCAGGCCCTCGTCCGTGCCGACCACCCGACCCAGCGTGACCACGCGCCCGTCGGAGTCCCGGTCGAAGGCGAGCAGCTGTTTCGCCGACGCCTCCCCGTAGGCGCAGCCGACCAGGGCGACCGTCTCGGTGACGCCATCGGAGTCGACGTCGCCGTACGCCGGGTCGCCGAGCAGCACCGGCACGGACCTCGCGATGACGTTCGGGCCCGGGTCGAGACGCACGTCCCGGCTGGTGCAGGTCTTCGGCATCCACGCGCCGGACCAGGCCGCCAGATCGACGTCGGCCGCCAGCAGTTGGGCCCGGCTGATCCGGCCGTCCGGCGCGGCCGGGGTGGGGCTCGTCGCGCTCGGGCTGGCGGAGACGGCCGGCGGGGACGGCGAGGGATCACTTGCCGACGGGGTCGGCTCGGCGGTCAGCGCGGGCTCCGGCGGCGGCCCGCCGCGCCGGTGCAGGGCCCCGCTCGCGCCCACCGGGATCGCCACCGCGAGCACCACCGCCCCGGCGGTGAGCACCACGGCACGCCGGCGCCGCCGGCGGACGGTCTGCCGGACCGCCGCTGTCCCGGCCGGCTGGACCACCGGGGCGTACGCCGCACGGAAGGCGGCGAACTCGCCACCCACAAGCACCTCGTCGGGGTCAGTCATGACGGTTCACCTCGTCTGTGGGAGAGAGCTGGGCGGCCAACGCGGCCCGGCCCCGGTGCAGCCAGGACTTGACGGTGCCCTCCGGCACGCCTTCCTGCGCCGCGATCTGCGAGACGCTCAGGTCGGCCAGGTGGTGCAGCACCACGGCGCGGCGCTGGTTCGCGGGCAGCCGGCCCAGCGCGGCGGTCAACGCGACGCGGTCCGGCTCCGGCCCCGGCACGTGCTCCTCGCGCTGCCGGTGCAGCCAGGTCTGCGCCGTCCGCAACCGCCGCCAGCGGCTGGTGGCCAGATTCCAGGCCACCCGGCGTACCCAGGCCACCGGGTCGTCGTAGCGCGACACCCGGGACCACCGGGCGAACGCCCGGCAGAACGCCTCCTGCACCAGGTCCTGCGCCTGCGACAGGTCGCCGCAGTAGGCGGTGAGCTGGATGGTCAGGGACCGGAAGTGGGCGTGGTAGAGGCCGTCGAAGTCGACCGTCTGCTGGCCGTCCGGTGCGCCTGTCGTTCCCTCCGGTGGCGGATCGTCGAGCCGTGGCTCCCTCGTCACCGTCATCTGGTCCTCCCCGTGAACGTGCCGCCGGCGCGGTCACACCTGTCACACGTACGGACGCCCACGTCGGTTGCGCGGGTTGACGCAGGGGCGCTGTGGTTGACTGTCGGCTCGGGGACAACAGCAGGGGGAGGCCCGAGGTGCAGTTGCCGGCCGTGCTCGGCGAGCCGATCCGGTTCGTGCTCAACTGGGGCCGCCGCTACTCGCTCTGGGTATTCAACTTCGGCCTGGCCTGCTGCGCCATCGAGTTCATCGCGACGAGCATGGGCCGGCACGACTTCATGCGGCTCGGCGTGATCCCGTTCGCCCACGGCCCCCGGCAGGCCGACCTCATGGTGGTCAGCGGCACGGTCACCGACAAGATGGCCCCGGCGATCAAGCGGCTCTACGACCAGATGCCCGAACCGAAATACGTGATCTCGTTCGGCGCCTGCTCCAACTGCGGCGGTCCCTACTGGGACTCCTACTCGGTGACCAAGGGCGTCGACCAGCTCATCCCGGTCGACGTCTACGTGCCCGGCTGCCCGCCGCGCCCGGAGGCGCTGCTGCACGGCATCCTCCGCCTTCAGGAGAAGATCGCCGCCGAGCAGTCAGGCGTCGGTGGCGTGCCCCGCCCGGACCGGCTCGCCTCCCCGGCGGACGTGGTTCCCCGGCCGGTCGAGGCGCTCACCGCGCCCCCGGTACGCCCGCCGGTCGACTGAGCCCTCCGGGTGGCATCGCGGCGCTAGCCTGCGGACCATGACCGACTCTCCGGAGAAGCGTTCCGCCTTCATCGTCGACGTGCTGACCGAGGAGTTCGGCGCCTCGATGGCGATCGACCCGGCGGCGTTCCGCCGGAAGTTCCGCAAGATGGCTGCCTCGCCGTTCGCGTTCTACCGGGGCAGCGCCTCGCTCTTCTACGCCGACCAGCGCGGCGACTTCGCAAGCGACCGGTTCCTCGACGGCCGGACCAGCCGGGTGTGGATCCACGGCGACCTGCACGCGGAGAACTTCGGCACCTACATGAACGCCTCCGGCCGGCTCGTGTTCAACGTCAACGACTTCGACGAGGCGTACGTCGGGCCGTTCTCCTGGGACCTGAAGCGTTTCGCCGCAAGCGTCGCCCTGCTCGGCTACGCCAAGGCGCTCTCCGACCGGGTGATCGGCGAGCTGGTGACCGGCTTCGCCCGATCGTACCTGGCCGAGTTGCGGGCCATCGCGGCCGGCGGGGACGACGCGATCGGCTCGATCACGCTTGAGAACGCCGACGGGGTGCTGCGCCGGGTGCTCCAGCAGGCGCGGCTGAGCACCCGGGTGGACCTCCTCGCCGCCCAGACCACTGTCGACAACTACGAGCGCCGGTTCTCCCTCGGCGACGGCGTGCACGAGATCGACCCGGTGACCCGGGAGCTGGTCTGCGCCGCGTTCGGCGACTACCTCGACACCCTGCCCGAGTCGACCACCCGGCACCGCCCGGTGGCCGCCGGCATCAAGGACGTGGTGCTGCGCAAGGGCGTCGGCATCGGCTCGGCCGGGCTGCCGTCGTACAACCTCCTGCTGGAGGGGCACACCGAGGCGCTTGAGAACGACGTCGTCATCTACATGAAGCAGGCCCAGGTGCCGGCGGTGGCGCGGCACGTCGACGACGAGCGGGTCCGGTCGTACTTCCGGCACCAGGGGCACCGCACCGCCGAGTCGCAGCGGGCGTTGCAGGCGCACGCCGACCCGTGGCTGGGCTTCACCGAGCTGGACGGCGTCGGCCAGCTCGTCGCGGAGGTCTCCCCGTACGCGGCGGACCTCGACTGGGCCGACGTCAACGAGCCCGAGGACCTGGCCGGGGTGCTCACCGACCTGGGCCGGGCGGTGGCCCGGATGCACTCGGTGGCCGACGACGAGTCCAGCCACGACCTGGTCGACTACTCCACCGAGGAGTCGATCGTCGCGGCGGTGGACGCCGACGCCGACGGTTTCGTCGACTACCTGGTCGACTTCGCGCACCGCTACGGCGTCCGGGCCCGCGAGGACCACCAGCTCTTCGTGGACCTGTTCCGCAACGGCCGGCTACCAGGCATCTGAGCGCCCGGCTCAGTGCGTGAAGTCCAGCACCACCTTGATGTCGTCGCCGGTCGAGGCGTACGCCTCGCGGTACGCCGAGACCGGCACCCGGCGGGTGACGAGCGACCTCAGCCACGACTGGTCGGCCTTGGCGAGCGCCTCGGCGGCCAGCTCCCAGTGCCGGCGGCCGGCGTTGACCGAACCGAACACCACGTTGTTCTCCAGCACCAGCTCCCGGTTGAGCGCGCCCGCGTCGAAGTTGATCGACCGGCCGCCGCTCGACACGCCGGTCAGGCAGACGATGCCGTTCGGGGCGGCCTTGCACATCGCGTCCAGCACCACAGGTGGCGCGCCGGTGCACTCGACCACCACGTCCGGTTGCAGGTCCAGCTCGGCCACCGTCGAGGTGTGGTAGGTCGCGCCGAGCGCGCGGACCAGGTCCGGCTTCGGGCCGGTCGTGTTGCGGTCAAGCACGTGCACGGACAGCTCACGCTGGCTGGCCAGCAGCGCGGCCAGCAGCCCGATCGGCCCGGCGCCGGTGATCAGCGCGGTCTTCGGCATCCACTCGGCCCGGTGGCCGATCCGCTCGATGTGGTCCCACGCCTTCGCCACCACGCTCGTCGGCTCCAACAGCATGCCCACCGACTCCAGCGCCGGGTTCAGCCCGACGGCGAACTTGGGTTGCAGCCGCCAGCGGTCCCGGGCGAAGCCGGGCAACCCCTTGATGCCGTGCTCGGTGTACTGCCCGTTGCGGCACATGTCCCACTCGTCCACCGCGCAGTTGGCGCAGGGGACCGGATCGGGGCGACGGACCACGCCGGCCACCAGGTCGCCGGGGTGCAACGTGCCGGTCGGGTCCTCCAGCACCCGGCCCAGCGACTCGTGCCCGAGCACCAGCCGCTCCTGGCCCGGCGGCGCCTCCCCGTACTCCCCGGAGATGATCTCCTGGTCGGTGCCGCAGACGCCCACCGCCAGCGCCTCGACCAGGATCGCGCCCTCCTCGGGCAGCGGTTCGGGCCAGTCGTCGGTGAGTCGTAGCGAGTCCGGGACACCAGGGGTCACAGTCACAGCGCGCACGTCGCTCATCTTTCCCCGCCGTCCGGCCGGCCGCTCGGCAACGCGGGGATCCGGCCCTGGCGGCCCGACCCGGCCCGCGGCCGTCGGCCATAGGATCAGCGCATGACTCCGGAAGAGGTAGGCCGTCGGGTGGTCGCGCTGCTCGCGCCCGTCGAGGCCACCGCGTCTGTCTCCGGCGGTCAGGGGTACGCCCGAGCCACCGTCGACGTACCCCCGGCGAGCTGGGCGGACGCGGTGCGCGCGGCGCGCGACGACGCCGAGCTGGGATGTGACTTCCTGGACTGGCTGTCGGCGGTGGACGAGCTGGCCGACGGCTTCGACGTGGTCGCGCACCTCTGGTCGGTCCGGCACCGGCACGGGCTGCTGCTGCGGACCCGGGTGCCCCGCGACACACCGGTCGTCGTGTCAGTGGTCGACATCTTCCCGGGCGCCGCCTGGCACGAGCGGGAGACCCACGAGATGTTCGGGATCGACTTCGCCGGTCACGGCGAGCTGCGACCGCTGCTGCTGCCGCCGGAGTTCGAGGGGCACCCGCTGCGCAAGGAGTTCGTCCTCGCCTCGCGGGTGGCCAAGCCGTGGCCCGGCGCGAAGGAGCCGGGCGAATCCGAGGCGGGCGGCGGGCGGCGGCCGATCCGGCCGCCGGGCGTACCCGCGCCGGGGGAGTGGGGGACGACGCCCACGCCGGCCGGCGCGGCCGGGGCGGGCGAGGGCCCACGCGGCGGTACGCCGGCCCGCCCGGCCCGCGAGCGCCCGGCCCGCCCGGCCCCGTCCGGGCGTCCGGCGCGCCCGGCGCCGGAGCCGGAGGCGGGCTCGCGTCCGGAGCCCGAGGCGGGGGAGAGCTGATGCCGGACTGGTTGGAGCTGGTCCTGCGCGTCGTCGGCGTGCTCGTCGCGTTCCTCACCCTGCCGCTTGTCGTCGGGCAGGCCGAACACAAGGTGATGGCCCACATGCAGGGCCGGCTCGGGCCGATGTACGCGGGCGGCTTCCACGGCTGGGCGCAGCTCGTCGCCGACGGGATCAAGTTCGTGCAGAAGGAGGACGTCACCCCGCGCGAGGCGGACCGGCAGGTGTTCCGGCTGGCGCCGGCCGTGGCGCTGGTGCCCTACCTGCTCGTCCTGCTGGTCATCCCGCTCGGGCCGGGTGACCTGGTGGCCCAGCCGTTGGACATCGGCCTGTTCTTCGTGCTGGCGGTGGTGGGCATCGGGGTGCTGGCCGTGCTCATGTCGGCCTGGGCGTCGGCGAACAAGTACAGCCTGCTCGGCGGGCTGCGCGGCGCGGCCCAACTGCTCGGGTACGAGCTGCCGCTGGTGCTGGCCGCCGCCTCGGTGGCGATGGCGGCGGGCACGCTCAGCCTGCCCGGCATCGTCGAGGCGTGGCGTCCGTGGTGGCTGCTCTGGCAGGCGCCCGCCATGGTGATCTTCTTCGTCGCCGGGCTGGCCGAGATCCGCCGCCCGCCGTTCGACATGCCGGTGGCCGACTCCGAGCTGGTCTTCGGCTACATGACCGAATACACCGGCCTGCGCTTCGCGTTCTTCCTGCTCGCCGAGTACGTCGGAATCGTGGTGATCGCGGCGCTGACCACTGTGCTCTTCCTCGGCGGCTGGCAGGGCCCGTTCGCCGACGCGCAGCTCGGCTGGCTGTGGACGCTACTCAAGGTGTTCGCCGTGGCGTTCGTGATCATCTGGCTCCGGGTGAGCTATCCCAGGCTGCGTGAGGACCAGCTCCAGCGCCTCTGCTGGCTGGTCCTGGTGCCGCTCGCCCTGGCCCAGTTGGTGCTCACCGTCGCCATCCGCCTGGCGATGTAAGGCGGGGCCCCCTTTTAACGTTTCCGGTAGAGGAGGGGGCCCCGCTTAACACGTCAGCGCAGGGGGGTGTGGGCAGGATCGACGCGCTCCTCGGCGGAGGGCGGCGGGGGCGGGGTGCCGTTGCCGAAGGGGTGGCCGCCCAACTCCTCCCGGTGGTGGGGGGTGAGCCAGTTCGCCAGGTCGGGGCCGAGCGGCACGATGCCTGTCGGGTTGATGTCCCGGTGGACCTCGTAGTAGTGCCGCTTGATGTGGTCGAAGTCGATCGTGTCGCCGAAGCCGGGGGTCTGGAACAGGTCCCGGGCGTACGCCCACAGCACCGGCATCTCGCTCAGCTTCTGCCTGTTGCACTTGAAGTGCCCGTGATAGACCGGGTCGAAGCGCACGAGCGTGGTGAACAGCCGCACGTCCGCCTCGGTGATCGTGTCGCCGACCAGGTAGCGCTGCCCGGCCAACCGCTCGCCCAACCAGTCCAGCCGGTCGAAGAGCCGGTGGTACGCCTTGTCGTACGCCTCCTGGCTGCCGGCGAAGCCACACCTGTAGACGCCGTTGTTGACGTCGGCGAAGACTGCCGCGTTCACCTCGTCGATCTCGGCGCGCAGCCGCTCCGGGTACAGCTCCGGCGCGCCCGGCCGGTGGTACGCGGTCCACTCGGTGGACAGGTCCAGACTCATCTGCGCGTAGTCGTTCGTCACCACCTGCCCGGTGGGCACGTCCACAAGCGCCGGCACCGTGATGCCCCGCTCGTAGCCGGGGAACCGGGCGAAGTAGGCGTCGGCGAGCCGCTCGATGCCGAGCACCGGGTCCTTGCGGCCCGGGTCCAGGTCGAACGTCCAGCTCCGCTTGTCGTGGGTGGGGCCGGCTACGGCCTGCGAGATGGCGTCCTCAAGCCCGAGCAGCCGGCGTACGATGATCAGCCGGTTCGCCCACGGGCAGGCGCGGCTGACCGCCAGCCGGTAGCGGCCCGGCTCCACCGGCCAGCCGTCCCGCCCGTCCGCGGTGATCCGGGTCGCGATGTATCGCTGGTCCCGGGTGAACTCGCCGCCCGGTTCCACGTACTTGCCGCCGGTCCGGTCGAGGACCTCGTCGTCGCTGCCGCCCACGCCCACCTCCGTGTTTGAGTTCCGCTCCCATCATGGTCGCTCCGGCCGGTCCCGGCAGGCTGAGCGGCGGAGAGGGCGGGCGGCGGAGGGCATAGGCTGCCGGCCGTGACCGATGTGGAGGCGGCGGCCCGACGCTTCATCGCCGACGTGTGGAACGCCGGCCGCGAGGAGAGCGCGTACGAGTTGGTGGCCCCGGACTGCCCGGGGTTGGGCGGCACCGGGCCGGAGGCGACGCTTGCGTGGCACCGGGACCGGCGGGCGTCGTTCCCCGACCTGCGCTACAAGATCGTCGAGGTGGTGGCCGGCGGTGGGCGGGTCGCGGTGCACTGGCGGGCGGCCGGCACCCAGGCCGGGCAGTTCGGCCCGGTGCCGCCGACCGGCCGGGTGGTCAGCTATTCCGGGGCGTCGTTCCTGCGCTTCGACGACGCCGGGCGGATCGTCGACGTGTGGAGCGTCAACGAGCTGTTCCAGGTGCTCCAGCAGCTCGGCGTGGAGATGCTGCCCCCGCTCACACCCGGCGGGGCGTGATCCGGCTGATCGGCAGGTTCACCGGGAAGGGCTCGCCGGTGTCGACGAACTTGGTCCACCGACCGGTCTCCGCGTAGACCTCGTGCACCGGATCGATCTTGTTGGTGTGGACGACCAGACCCTCGTCCTCGATCTCGATCCGCCAGTAGAACGGGATCCCGGCCTGCGCGTAGAGCGCCGGCTTGAGCACCCGGTCGATCGACCTGGTGTTGGGCGAGACGATCTCCACGGCGAGCACCACCTCGTGCGGCTCGTACCGGGACGGCTCGCGGGCGGCGGCGGCTGCGGTGGTGACAAGCACGTCCGGGATGAGGTAGCGGGTGCGGTTGATCCGTACGCCCACGGCCTGGGTCACGTCGAAACCGTCTGGGCAGTCCTCGTCGAGCGCCGCCATGAGCAGGCCGGCGATGCTCTGGTGCATCCGGGTGGGGGAGGGGGACATGAGCAGCACTCCATCGAGCAGTTCGCGGCGGCGACCGTCCTCCGGCAGCGCGTCCAGATCGTCGGTCGTCCACTCGCGCTCCTGCGGGTGGTCACTCTCCAACGCGGCGGTCATCGGTAGACCCTTCCCGGTGTGTCGTTCTCCCCGCGCTCACGATACGCCGCCATAAGTCGGGTGGTGGTCGCGCGCGCCGGGGGCACAGGGCAGGATGGGCGGCATGAGCGAGCACGGTGGAGTGCCCGGCGGCGGGCTGGTGAAGGGCCTGGCGGTCACGTTGAAGACGATGACCCGCCGGTCGACCACCCAGCAGTACCCGGACGTGGCGCCCGAGCTGCCGCCCCGCTCCCGCGGCGTGATCGCGTTGCTTGAGGAGAACTGCACGGTCTGCATGCTGTGCGCCCGCGAGTGCCCGGACTGGTGCATCTACATCGACTCGCACAAGGAGGAGGTGGCGGTGCCCGGCGCGGCCCGCCCCCGCCAGCGCAACGTGCTCGACAAGTTCGACATCGACTTCTCGCTCTGCATGTACTGCGGCATCTGCATCGAGGTCTGCCCGTTCGACGCGCTCTACTGGTCGCCCGAGTTCGAGTACGCCGAGTACGACATCAAGAACCTGCTGCACGACAAGGACCACCTGGGCGATTGGATGGGCACCGTACCGCCGCCGCCGGCGCACGACCCGCTCGGCGATCCCTCGAAGGAGGAGACCACCGCCGCCCGCAAGGCCGCCGCGCCGGCCGCGCCCGCCGCCCGGCCCACCCCGACCCGGGTACGCCCCGACGCCGCCCCCGGGCCGGCCGGAGGCGCGGCCTCATGACCGGCGCGGACGTGCTGCTGCTCGCGCTGGGCGCGGTGGCGGTGGGCGCGGGCGCGCTCGTGGTGGCCACCCGCCACCTGGTCCGGGCCGGCCTCTGGCTCGTGGTGTGCCTGGGCGCGCTTGCCGGCGACTACCTGGTGCTCACCGCCGAGCTGGTGGCCTGGGTGCAGGTGCTGATCTACGTGGGCGCGGTGGTGGTGCTGCTGCTGTTCGCGGTGATGCTTACCCGCGCCCCGATCGGCCCCTCCGACGATCTCGACCGGCCCGGCTGGCCGGCCGCGCTTGTCGGGGCCGGCAGTGGGCTCGGCCTGGCGGTGCTGCTCGTCGACGCGTTCCGCTGGTCGCGGGTGGACCTGCCGGCGGCGGGCACCGCCGAGCGTCTCGGCGAGCAGGTCTTCCGGTCCTGGGTGCTGCCGTTCGAGGTGCTGTCGGTGCTGCTGCTCGCCGCGCTCGTCGGCGCGATAGTGCTGTCCCGCCCCGACATCGGCCGTCCGACTCCGGTGGCCGCCGACGAGGGCGGGCGCCGGTGAGGCCGGTCATCCCGTACGTCACCGCCGCGCTGCTGTTCGGCCTCGGCGTCTACGGCGTGCTGCGCCGGCGCAACGCGGTGCTGGTGCTGATGGCGGTGGAGCTGATGCTCAACGCGGTCAACCTGGTCCTGGTCACTGCCGACACCACGGTCCGGGCCGCGTTGCCGCACTCGGGTCAGGTGTTCGCGCTGTTCGTGATCGTGCTGGCCGCGGCCGAGATCGGTGTCGGGCTGGCCATCGTGCTCCAGCTCTACCGGCTGCGGGCAAGCGTCACGGTCGACGACGTCCCGCTCACCGAGCCCGAACCGGCCGTCGTGGTGGGTCCGGGCGGCGGGTCGACAGCCCCGCGTGCGCGAACGGAAGGTGCGACCCCATGAGTACGGCGACGCTGTGGCTCGCGGCGGTGCTGCCGGGCGCGCCGCTTGTGGCCGGTCTGCTCGGGCTGTTGTTGCCGCCCGCCTCGCACGGGGATCGGGCGCCGGCCCGGCGGCTGGCGGTCGGGCTGGGGGTGGCCGGCGCGGCGGTGGCGTTGCTGGCCGCGCTGGCGTTGCTGGTCCGCGTCGACGGGCCGGTGGAGGCGGCCACCACCTGGGTCGAGATGGGCGGGCTGCGGGTCACGCTGGGCCTGCGGCTGGACGGCGTGGCGGTGCTGGTGGCCACGGCGGTCACCGCGGTGGCGCTCGCGGTGCAGGTCTACTCGACCGGCTACCTGCGTCGCGGCCCGCACGACGACGTCGACGTGGATCACCGCTACCCGCCGTACGCTGCGCAGCTCAGCCTCTTCACCGCCGCCATGCTTGCCGTGGTGGTGTCCGGTGACCTGATCATGTTGCTTGTCGGTTGGGAGGTGATGGGCATCTGCTCGTACCTGCTCATCGCCCACGACCGCCGGCTGCCGGAGGCGCCAGGCGCCGCGGTGAAGGCGTTCCTGGTCACCCGCGTGGGTGACGTCGGTTTCCTGCTCGGCATCGCGCTGCTCGGCGTGGGCGCGGGCAGTTTCCGGATCGCCGACGTGCTGGCCCACGACTGGTCCACCGGCACGTTGACGGCCGCCTGTCTGCTGTTGCTGGCCGGGGTGGCCGGCAAGAGCGCCCAGTTCCCGCTGCACACCTGGCTGCCGGACGCGATGGCCGGCCCGACGCCTGTTTCCGCGCTGATCCACGCCGCCACCATGGTCGCCGCCGGGGTGTACGCGGTGGCGAGGTTGTTCCCGCTCTTCGCGCAGGCCCCGGCCGCGCTCGCGGTGCTCGGCGTGATGGCCGCGGTCACCATCCTGCTCGGCGCGTTCGCCGCCACCGCGCAGGACGACATCAAGCGGGTGCTTGCGTGGTCGACGGTGTCCCAGATCGGCTACATGACCGGCGCGCTCGCGGTCGGCGCGCCCGCCGCCGCGCTGTTCCACCTGCTCACCCACGCCGCGTTCAAGGCGTTGCTGTTCCTCGCCGCCGGCGCGGTGATCCACGCCGTCGGCACCACGCTGATGTCCCGGATGGGCGGCCTGCGGGCCGGCATGCCGGTTACGTTCTGGTGCATGGTGGTGGGGCTCGGCGCGCTGGCCGGGGTGCCGCCGCTGGCCGGGTTCTGGAGCAAGGACGGCGTGCTGGCCGCCGCCGAGGCGACCGCGCTGGACGGCGCCGGCCCGACCGCGTCGTGGGTGGGTTGGCTGGTGTGGCTGGCCGGCCTGCTCGGCGTCGCGGTCACCGCCTGGTACGCGACCCGCCTGCTGCTGCGCACGTTCTTCGGCGCGGCCCGCACGCCGCTGGTCCGGCCGCACGACCCGCCGGCGTCGCTGCGCTTGCCGGTGCTGCTGCTCGCGGTCCCGGCCGCGCTGCTCGGGCTGGCCGCGTTCGCGCCGTGGTTCACCGACCGGCTGCGGGTGCCTGGTGACGGCTCCGGCGAGGCGGTCGAGCTGGTCCACCTCGCGCCGAACCTGGTCCTGCCGTTCCTGCTGCTGGTGGCCGGCGCGGGCGTGGCCTGGGCCGGCTGGCGCCGGGATCCGGCCGCCGACCCGGCCCGCTTCCTGGGTCCGCTGCGGCAGGTGTTCGCCCGGGCGTTCCGGCTCGACGACGTGCAGCAGGCTCTCGTCGTACGCCCGACCGGCGCGCTGGCGCGGGCCGTGCGGGCCGGCGACGAGCTGGGGGTGGACGGCCTGGTCGAGGGCAGTGGCCGGGCGGCGGTGGAGCTGGGTGGCGGGCTGGCCGCGCTGCACCGGGCGGCGTTGCCGCGTGCGGCGGCCGGGGTGCTTGCCGGCGCGTTGCTGATCGGCCTGGCGGTCGCCCTGATCGGAGCCACCTCATGACGTTCGGGCAGGTTCTGCTGGTCGCCGTGGTCGCGGTCCCGGCGCTGGGCGCGGTCGCGGCGGCCGTGGTGCCGGGGGACCGGGCCGGCCGGCTGGTCGGCACCGCCGCCGCCGCGCTGACGCTGCTGGCGACGCTTCCGCTTGTCGGCGGCGAGCACGGCTGGTTCGGCTACGGTCCGCGGCCGGCGGTGCAGCCGTGGCACCAACTCGACAGGCCCTGGGTGCCGGGGCTCGACCTGCGGTTCCACCTCGGGGTGGACGGCATCTCCTGGCCGCTGGTGGTGTTGACCGCGCTGCTCACGCTGCTGTGCTGCGGCTACACGCTGTGGCGGGTGCCGGGTGAGGGCGGCGGCCGGGCCCTGGTGGCGTTGCTGCTTGTGGTCGAGGTGGGCATCCTCGGCACGTTCCTCGCGCTCGACCTGGTGCTGTTCTTCCTCTTCTTCGAGGTCGTCCTGCTGCCGATGTACGCGATCATCGCCGGCTGGGGCGGTGACGACAGGCGGCGGGCGGCCCGCAAGTTCGCGCTCTACACGTTGTTCGGTTCGGTGCTGCTGCTTGTCGGCGTCTACGTGGTGGTGGCCGCCGCGGGCACGGCCGACCTGGTCGCGCTTACCGGCGGCGCCGGCCTGTCCCGCAGCACCCAGCTCGCCGCGTTCACGCTGTTGGCGTTGGCGTTCGCGGTGAAGAGCCCGCTGTGGCCGCTGCACTCGTGGCTGCCCGACGCGCACACCCAGGCGCCCACCGTGGGCAGCGTGATCCTCGCCGGGGTGCTGCTGAAGATGGGCACGTACGGGTTGATCCGGGTCGCCGTGGGGGTGGCCCCGGAGGGTGCCCGCTGGGCGTCGCCGGTGCTCGGCGCGCTCGCCGTCGCGGCGATCCTGATCGGTGGCCTGGTCTGCCTGGCGCAGGACGAGCTGAAACGGCTGATCGCCTACTCAAGCGTGGGGCACATGGGTTTCGTGCTGCTCGGGGTGGCCACGCTCACCGCCACCGGTCTCCAGGCGGCGCTGATCGGCAACATCGCCCACGGGGTGATCACCGGCCTGCTGTTCTTCCTGGCCGGGGCGATCAAGGACCGCACGCACACCGGTTCGCTTGCGGAGCTGTCCGGGCTGCGGGAGACCGCGCCCCGGCTGGCCGGGCTGCTCGGCTTCGCGGCGGTCGCCTCGCTGGGCCTGCCCGGCCTGGCCGGCTTCTGGGGTGAGGCGTTCGCGGTGGTGGCCGCCGTCCGGCGGGGCGGCCCGTTGTGGCTGACGCTTGCCGTGCTGGCGGCGCTGGGCGGGGCGCTTACCGCCGCGTACCTGCTGCGGTTGCTGCGCCGGGTCACGCACGGCCGGCCCTCCCCGGCGGTGGCCCCGGTCGGGCCGGGGCTGGCCGGGGCGGAGCTGACCGCCTGGGCGCCGCTGGTCCTGCTCGCGCTCGCGGTCGGCCTGGCGCCGGCGCTTGTCCTGTCCTACGCCTCCGGCCCGGTGGAGGCCCTGCTGGGGGTCGTGCCATGAGTCTGGTGCAGCCTGTCGACAACGTGGCGCTGCTGCCGGGTTACCTGGCCGCCGGAACGGCCGTGCTTGTGCTCCTGGTGGACCTGCTGGTGGCCCGCCGGGCTGTGACGGTGGCGGTGGCGGCGCTCGGCGCGGCCGGCACCGCGGCTGGCGCGGCACTGGTCGGGGCGGCCGGTGAGCGGCGCACGTTCTGCGTGGGCGCGGACTGCTCCTGGGTGTGGAACGGCCGGGCCGCGCTGGTGGCGGTGGTGATCGCGCTGCTGACGCTCGCCGTGCTGGCGATCTCCGGCCCGCTGCTGCGGGCCGGGCGCACTCCGGCCGGCGAATACTGCTTCCTGCTCGCCTGCGCGATGACCGGTGGTGTGGTGCTCGCCGCGGCAGGTGACCTGATCACCCTGCTGGTGGCGTTGGAGACGCTGACGCTGCCGCTCTACGTGCTTGTCGGGCTGCGCCGGGCCAGCCTGGCCGGGGCCGAGGCGGCGGTGACGTTCTTCGTGGTCAGCGTGGTCGCCACCACGGTCACGCTGCTCGGCGCGGCGCTGCTCTACGCGGTCACCGGCAGCCTGCACCTGGACCGGCTCGGCGCCACTCTGGCCGCCCGGGACGACCTGCGCGAGCTGCCGCTCACCACGGTCGCGGTGGCGCTCGTGGTGGCCGGGCTGGCGTTCAAGGTCGCCGCCGTGCCGTTCCACGCCTGGGCGCCTGTCACCTACGACGGCGCGCCGCTGCCGGTGGCTGCCTACCTGTCCACCGCCTCGAAGCTGGGCGGGGTGGTGGCGCTGCTGGCGGTGGTGCAGCGGGCGCTGCCCGCAGGCGTGACAGGTCCGGTGCTGGCGCTGCTTGCGGTGCTGACCATGACGGTGGGCAACCTGGTGGCGCTGCGCCAGCGGCGTACCGTCCGGTTGCTCGCCTGGTCGTCGGTGGCCCAGGCGGGTTACATCCTGGCCCCGCTTGGCGTGTTGGCGCTGGGCGCGGGGCGCACCGCCGACGCCCGCGACGGCGCGTACGCCGCGGCCGTCGCGTACGCCGTCTTCTTCGTGCTGCTGGAGCTGGCCGCGTTCGCCGCGGTGGTGGCGTTGCGGCCGGCGGACGGCGACGGCGGCACGCTCGCCGACCTGCGCGGCGCGGCGCGCCGGCACCCCTGGGTGGGTGGCGCGTTCGCGCTGGCGCTGATCGGGCTGGCCGGCCTGCCGCCGGGGCTGGCCGGGCTGTTCGCCAAGGTGACGGTGGTCCGGTCGCTGCTGGCCGGGCACGCCGGCTGGCTGGCCCTGGTGGTGGCGTTGAACGCGGTATTCGGCCTGGCCTACTACCTGCGGGTGGCCGCGACGCTCTACGCGGCGCCCAGCGGCGTCGCCACGACCCGGCCGGCCCGCACCGTGGCGATCGCCCTCGGGGTGGCCACCGTGGTGGCCGTGGTGATCGGTTTCGCACCGCAGCTCGTGCTCGACGTCGCCGCGCGCTGACCCGGTTCGTGCCCGGTTGGGCGTTCGGCCCAGCGGTCGCACAGGAATCCTCAGCCAACTTTCAGCCATGAGCCGGATGGTTGACGGGTACCGGTGTGTTGAACCGGTCAGCGGGTTACCTGTGTGGGCCCGCGGCACCGAAGGAGCGATCGATCGTGCATCACAACCGTCTCAAGACCGCAGCGCTGCTCGGCCTGTTGACCTCGCTGATCCTCGCGGTCGGCTACTGGTTCGGCGGTAGCGGCGGACTCGTCATCGCCGTGCTCATCTCGCTGCTGATGAACGGCGTGACCTACTTCTTCTCCGACAAGCTCGCGCTGCGCTCGATGAAGGCGCAACCGGTCACCGAGGCACAGTTCCCCGAGCTGTACCGCATGGTGCGGGAGCTGTCGACACAGGCCGGCAAGCCGATGCCCCGGCTCTACGTGAGCCCCACGTCGCAGCCGAACGCGTTCGCCACCGGGCGTAACCCGCAGCACGCGGCGGTCTGCGTCACCCAGGGGATCGTGGAGGTCCTCGACTACCGGGAGCTGCGCGGCGTGATCGGGCACGAGTTGTCCCACGTCTACAACCGGGACATCCTGATCTCCAGCGTGGCCGCCGGCCTGGCCGGCATCATCACCATGCTTGCCAACCTGGCCTGGTTCATCCCACTGGGCTCGTCCGACGACGAGGACGGCCCGAACCCGGCGGTGCTGCTGCTCACCCTGATCCTCGGCCCGATCGCGGCCACGGTGATCCAGTTGGCGATCAGCCGGAGCCGGGAGTACCAGGCCGACGCGTCCGGCGCCGAGCTGAGCCGCGACCCGCTGGCCCTGGCCAGCGCGCTCAAGAAGATCCACATGGGTACGCAGGCCCGCCCGCTGGCGCCGCAGGGCCAGCTCGCCAGCACCGCGCACCTGATGATCGACAACCCGTTCAAGCGGGGCGGTGGCATCGCCGCGATGTTCGCCACCCACCCGCCGATGGAGCAGCGGGTGGCCCGGCTGGAGCAGATGGCCCGCAACTCCGGCCCGGTGCAGTTCCAGCGCTGACCCGTCCGTCCTCCTCCGCCCGCGTCCGCGCCGGACGCGGGCGGAGCCGCGTTCAGGCCGGCTCGGGCAGCCGGTCCGGCCGGGCCAGCAGCACCGTGGCGAGCAGCACCAGCCCCGCCGTCAGGTAGGCCACGGCCGGGCCGAACAACGCGGCGGCACCGCCGAGCAGGAAGACACCGACACCGGAGAGCATGATGTTCCCGGCGACGATTGTCGCCTCCACCTGCCCCATCCGCTCCCGGGGCGCCAACCGGGCGAACGTCGCCTGCGCGCCGATCAGCCACCCGCCGCCGGCTCCGATCAGCGCGTTCGCCACGGCGAGAGCCCAGGCCGGGGCGTCGACGGCCGCCAGCAGACCGGCCAGCAGCAGCGCCGTGGCGAGCGCGCCGGCGGCCACCACCTGGCCGGACACCCGGACCAGCCAGCCGCGGCGCCCGACCACCAACACGAACACCGCGCCACCGAACGACGAGGCGGCCAGCACCACCGGCCGCCACGCGCCTCCGGACAGGTCCGGGGCGAGAGTTTCCGGCAGCCCGCCGGCAAGCATGGTGGCCAGCGTGAGCAGGGCGACCCCGCGCAGGATCGGATGGGCGGCGATGATCCGGGCGCCGGCGGTGGCCGGTGGTCGTGGGCCGCGGCGCTCCTGCCGGCCCACCCGCAGGCCGGTGAGGACCACGGCCGCGAGCAGGAACGAGGCCAGGTCGACAAGCAGCGCCACCCGGGGGCCGATCGCCACCGTGACGCTCGCCCCGGCCAGCAGGCCGACGACCTGGCCGCTCTGGTTGGCGAAGGCCGCGAGCCCGAACAGCGGCAGGCGCAGCGGGGGCTCCACCGCCTCGGCGATGATCGCGACGTGCACGCTCCCGTACGCGGCCCGGACCGCGCCGAGCAGGCCGGCCGCCACGATCGCCGGCAGCGCCCGGGGAACCGCCGCCGGTACGGCGATGAGCACCGCGCCGGCCAGCGTGAGCCCGATCAGCATGGTGCGCCGGGCCAGCACGTCCAGCCAGCCGCTGAACACGGTCGCGACAAGGAACGCGGGCAGCGCCCGGGCGGCGTACACGGCGGCCGGCCCGAGCACCGAGCGCGTCTGGTCGTAGGTGAGCAGCAGCAGAGCGGCCAGCCCGACGAAGTCGCCCAGCTCGGAGATGCCCCGGGCGACCAGCAGCCGGGACGCGACCGGGTGCCGGAACAGCGCGCGGTAGCCGGGGGCGGGCGTCGCGGTGTCGGTCATCGGTTCGACGGGTCCGTTTCCCCGACCCGAAGCGGCACGACCGCCATTGCGCTCATCCGACCTCCGCACGCGCGTCGGCGGCCGATCCCGCCCGCCCTAGGCATGGACTCAGTTCGATCAGGAACCTACTCCCTCCCGGCCCGTACGGCAGCCCCTACAGGCACACCTGCGGGCGCGGGCCAGCGCCGCGCCGGCTTACCTCCGTATAGTGGCGCCGTCCGCGATGACGTTCTTCGGGGAGGACGTGACGATGATTGTTCGTTGGACTGGGCTGGGCTGGCTCGGACTTGTGCCGATGGTGCCGGCGTTCGCGGGGAGCCTCTGGCTGCTGTCGCGTGTGGACGCCAGCATGGAGGTCCGCGTCGCGCTGCTCGGGCCGATCCTCGTCGGGCTGTCCGTGCTGGTGACGGCGCCGCTCGGCGGGCTGCTCAACAGCACCCGCACCCCGCAGGGCCGGATCTGGCACAACCGCCACACCCTCTACGATCTCCCGCTGCAACACGTCGGTGCGGTCTACGCCATCCCGGCGATCGTCTTCCTGTCGTTGGCTCTCGGCCGCGGCTGGCACCCGGTCGCCGGCTGGGTCTTCTTCGCCATCGCCTCGGTCGCCGTGCTGACGCTTATCGTCCACCTCGCGGGCCGATCCGACAGGCGTCGCCGGCAGGCTGCGGGGCCGGCGTCGTTCGGGTCGGGCGTTCCGTCCCCCTTCACCGGTCCGGTCATCGACGGTGAGTCCCGGTCGCGCTGACGTTCGCCGATCAGGTCAGGCGGGCGTCACTTCGCGCAGAGCCGCGCCTGGGAGAACGACGGCCCCGGAGAGAGTTGGCCCCGCCATACGGAGTTGACGGTCACCGCCAGCGACGGGGCCTGCCAGGCCGCACCGAGCAGTTGGAGAGTGCCATACTCGCGCCGCCGCGACTCGACGTCCCTGCCGCTCAGGAAGTGGATCACCTGTTCGTCGACCTCCCGCTGGCCCATCAGCCCGCCGTGCAGGGCGGGCACCTCGTAGACGGGGATCCGGGTGTAGGGACCGGGCGGGAGTTCCGTCGCGCTGACCGTGGGCAGGAAGGCGATCATCCGGACGCCGGGGACCGGGCACATGGTCTGGTAGCGGTAGAACGGCGCCTGGTCCAGCAGTGACCGGATGAACGGCTCGTCCGGGCTGTCCCCACCGCCGCTGACGCGGGCCACAAGCGCGAAGATCCCGCGCAACTGCCAGCCGGGGGCGATGCCCCAGCCCTCCGCCGCGTCCGCCGGCGGGTAGTAGGCGCGGGCGGCGCGGACCAGCGGGCTGAACATCAGCAGCGCCTTCACCGGGGAGTCCGGATGGTCGCGCAGATGGGTCCGCCCCACCATCGCCCCTTCGCTCTCGCCGAGCAGGGCCACCGGCCGGCCGGTCCGGTCGTGCAGCGCGGCCACCTGCCGATCGAGCAGGGCCGCGCTCGATTCGAGCGAGCGATGCGTGTCCCGGGGGCCGTAGGGCAGCGGCCGACCGGTGGCGTCCTGGCCGGCGTAGGAGAACGTCGCCATCGCCGGGTCGGCCGCGGACCGCCCGTCGTACCGCGAGTTGTGCCCACCGAGCACGATCACCGCGTACCCGACCGAGGCGGGCAGCCGCCGGTCGAGCAGCGGCGGCCGGAAGTTGGCCGTCTGGTGCGCCGGGCTGGACGTCACCGCCTGCACCGCCACCGGGATCGCCAGGGCGAGCACGACGACGATCGGGACCACAGGCACCCGGGGCCAGTGGACCCGGGCCGGCAGCACCGCCGCCCGCACGGACCGGTTCCACAGCAGCCCGTTGAGGGCGCCGGCGAACGCCGCGACGAGCGGCGTCCACCAGCCGGGCGTCCGCCATACGACCGCGCCGGCGAGCGTGATCACCACGAAGTCGAGCAGCGACCAGCCGACGAGCGCCGCCGACGGCAGTCCCCGGAACCAGTCGCTGCCGACCGCCGCCCGTTGCAGGAACGGCGCGAGCAGCAGCATCGGCCCCACCGCGGCGAACACGAACCAGGAGAGCGACACCACGCCCGCGGCGACGGAGAGCGCGGCGAACGGGGTGACGATCACCGCGGTCATCGCCGCGATCCCCAGGTTGCGCAGCAGGATCCGCCGGCCGGCCGGCCGGGGCTTCTCGGCCGGCCAGGCGAGACCGACCAGGCCCGCGGAGAGCAGACCGCGCAGGCCGATGGCGGCCACAAGCCCGATCGCGTACGTCTGCCAGGAGTTGTGGTACACGAGCAGCCAGCGCATGTCGTTGTACGAGTCGTACGGCCAGACGGCCGAACCCTGCGGCGAGAGGCCCTCCGCGCCCCGGAAGTCGAGCGCCACGAACAGCACGTTCTGCAGGACCGGGACGGCCGCGGCGAGCGCGACGAGCCCGAGCAACCTGCCCCTCTGCTGGCTCACCCGCTCCTCCTCCTCGACCCGATGCGTCCCCTGCCCTGACTTTCCGACGGCGGGTGCCCGCGTGGGACGACATTCGGGAAAAGGCGGGCCGCTGTGAGGCAGCCGACCGTTTCTCCAGCCTCCGGCCGGCGTTAGGGTCGAAGGGCTTCTGACTCATTACATCCGGGAGGTCGACCGTGGCCGCACTGCGCCAGTACCTGGGCGTCTGGCGGGTCCCCGGCGCGCCGATGCTGCTGATCCTCGGCATCGTCGGCCGGCTCGGGATCGGCATGACCCCGCTGGCGCTGCTGCTCGTGGTCGCGCAGGTCACCGGCCGCTACTCCCTCGCCGCCGTCGCCGGCGGCATCTACGCGCTCTCCGGCGCCGCGCTCAGCCCGATCGCCGGCCGCATCGCCGACCGGGTGGGCCCCACCCCGGTGCTGCTGGCCACCGCGCTCGCCCACCCGCTCGCCCTGCTCGGGCTGCTCGGCGCCAGCCGCTCCGGCGCCGGCAACCTCGCCCTGATCTACCTGGCCGCAGGCGTCGCCGGCGCCACGTACCCGCCGCTGACCGCCGCGATCCGGGGCGCCTGGAACGACCTCACCGCGCCGGCCACCGGCCGAGGCCACCTGCGCAACACCGCGCTCGCCGCCGAGACCTCCCTGTTCGAGATCGTCTTCGTGCTCGGTCCGCTGCTGGTGGCCGGCTTCGTGCTTGTCGCCGACGCCTCCGCCGCGCTGCTCGGCGCCGCCGTGGTCACCCTGGTCGGCACCGGCTCGGTCGCCCTCGGCCGGGTGATGCGCGCCTGGCGTCCGCACCCGCGCGAACACCACGCCCGAGGACTCGGCCCACTGCGGGTCGGCGGCTTCCCCGCCCTGCTGGTCTGCGTGGCAAGCCTCGGCATCGCCTTCGGCGCCTCCGGCGTGATCGTCCCGGCCTTCGCCGGGAACACCGGCGCCGAGGACCCGGAGAGCCTGGCCGGCCTACTGCTCGCCGTCTGGGGCATCGGCAGCGCCGCTGGCGGCTTCTGGTTCGGCGTACGCAAGCCGGCCGTCAACATGACCCGCCAGTTCGCCTGGCTGCTCGGCGCCGTGGCGGCCAGCCTCGCCGTCTTCGCGGTCATGCCCGGCCCGGCCGCGCTCGGCGTCGCGCTGGCGCTCGGCGGCGCCGCCATCGCCCCCGCGCTCACCCTGGAGAACACGCTTGTCGGGCGGATCGCCCCGGCCGGCATGCTGAACGAGGCGTACACCTGGGTGGTCACCATGTCGGTGGCGGCGAGCGCCGCCGGCGGCGCGGTCGCCGGCCTGCTCGTCGACCATGCCGGCGGCGTGCCGTGGGCGTTCGTCTTCGCCGGGGCGGCGGTCGCCGTCGGGGCCGCGGTCGCCGCGCCGCCCGGCGGCCCGATCGCCCGGGCCGAGGCAACCGCGGTACGCGCCGAGCAGTCGCTCGCCGCCTGACGGCAACAGGCCGAGGAGCACGGTCGCCACCACGACTAGACGTCGCGTCTAAAAAACGTGCTTGAGCCTTCCGTTACGTCAGTCTTTATGGTCCCTTGCATGGACGACATCACACCCGAGGTCACGCGTGACATCTACGGCATGCCGGCGTTCGTCACGTTGACGGTCGCGGATCTTGAACGCACCCTCGACTGGTACGTCAACGGGCTCGATTTCATATCGCTCTTCACCGTGCCCGGTCCGGCCGGCGTGCCGGCACTGGTTCATCTTCGCCGCTGGCGGTACCAGGACATCCTGGTGCGCAAGGGAGTACCACCGGTCGGCGGTGAATGGACCACGAGCTTCATGGCCACCGCCGAACAACTGGATACGATCGCCGAGCGTGCTCGGACGCATAGCGGCGGTGTGGTTGAGGGACCATCCGACACGCCGTGGAACACCCGTGACCTGCGGCTCATCGACCCGGACGGGTACACGATCGTCTACACCGCCCGCCGGCCGGCAGGGGAACGTGACGAGCGCTTCAGCGCGATGATGGAGCGGGAGGCCCGCCGGCAGCTCAGCGACTAGGTGCGCGCCCCATCCGGCGAGGATCCAGGGCGCGGGAGGCCCGGTTGCTGTCGACAGCGGTGGTGACAGCAACCGGGCTGGGCGCCGGAGACCGGCAGCGGAGAGCTACGGATCAGCGCCCGACCAGGACAGCCGGGATTGGGTTACCTGTAGTTGGTGAACTGGAGCGCGATCCCGAAGTCCTCGCCCTTGAGCAATGAGATGACGGCCTGGAGGTCGTCCTTCTTCTTGCCGGTGACGCGGAGCTGGTCGCCCTGGATCTGCGCCTGGATACCCTTGGGGCCCTCGTCGCGGATCTTCTTGCTGATCGCCTTCGCCTTGTCCGTGTCGATGCCCTGGATCACCTTGGCGTCGATCTTGAAGACCTTGCCGGAGGACTTCGGGTCACCGGCGTCCAGCGACTTCAGCGAGATGTTCCGCTTGATCAGCTTCTCCTTGAAGACCTCAAGGGCGGCCCGCACCCGCTCCTCGGTCTCCGCCTGAAGGCTGATCGCCTCCTCACCCGACCAGGAGATCTCGGCACCGGTGCCGCGGAAGTCGAACCGCTGCGAGAGCTCCTTCTCCGCCTGGCGGAGGGCGTTGTCGACCTCCTGGCGGTCGGCCTTGCTCACGATGTCGAACGACGGGTTCGCTGCCATGCTCATGCTCCTGCTGTCCGGCGGTGTGTCCTGTTCCGTCCCGCACTGACCAGCGTGGGACCTCCTGACGGTACCCCGTTGCGGTGGGGCGGGGGACAACCGCTATCCTTGCTTCCGCCGCCGCGTTGCGACGCGGTGGGGTGCCCTGGCGGGTTGCCCGAGCGGCCAATGGGAGCGGACTGTAAATCCGTCGCGAAAGCTTCAGAGGTTCGAATCCTCTACCCGCCACCAGGTACAGACGCGGCCCCTGACCAGCAGAGATGCTGATCGGGGGCCGTTCTCGTCGGCCCGGCCGGGTCCGGCTCACGCCTCCGACGGCGTGGCCTCGTGCCCCGGCCTGCCGTGGGTGCGGCGCCGCTGCTTCATCTCGGCCTCGTAGATGTGCCGCCGGCCGCCGACCAGCTTCTCCCGGGCGTCCCGCTCGATCTCCTGGAACGCGGCGTAGTAGCCGTCGTCGAACTCCTCCACGATCTGGAACGTCCATCTCCCCGGTAGCAGGTTGCGTCCCAGCAGCTCCTGCTCGACCCGGTCGGCCATCTCGTCGTGCCCGGCGTCGCGGAACAGCCGCACCACCCGGTCGAGGGTGAGGTCCGCGCCGCCGACGAGCTGGTGCGCCGAGTAGAGGTGACCGCGTACGCGGTGGATCGTCTCCAGGGCCTCGCTCAACTCGCCGAGCGCTTCGATCGTGGTGTCGTCGATGCCCTGAGGTCGCGCGTGGTGATCGTCGACGGATGCTTCCTGCTCACGCATGCATGCGTCTTACCCAGCAGGAATGTCCCTTATCCAACCGGCGGGACGGGCCGCGGCCAGTTGCCGGCGGTCATCACGATGGGTGGATGGCGTGGGAGTGGCTCGGGCCGGTGACGACGGCCGTGGTGGGTGTGGTGGGCGTGACGGGGACCGTGTGGACCGCGCACGCGGGCCGGCGGCATCAGCTCGACGCGGTGCGGGCGCATGGCGCGGTCGGTGTGGCCATCGCTCTCGCGGCGGAGAAGCGGTTGGTCTATGCCCGTTCCTTCAACTCGCCAGGACGGCCCACGACGAGGCCCGGGCGCTCGTGTCCGCGGGCGAGGCGTTTGCCCCTCGACGAGGAGTCGCTGCCTCCGGTGCCGCCCGGTTCGGAGATCATTTACACCGGTCGTTACGAGATCGGTACGCCGTTCGCGCTGGCCATGGTCGCGTTGAACAGGTGCTATGACGAGGTGGTCATCGTCGGTGGTCCGGAAATCAGAAGTCATGCTACGGCCGCGATATCCGACATCAGTCGATATGCGTCAGGTGTCGGGGACAACTGGGATGTCGAGCGCACCATGGACGAGGTTTCCGTGCTTCTGCACGAGGATGCGACGAAGGTGACGCATGACTGATGATTCACTCGGGTTCGTAGGCGTGAAACCTTGCCTCAGACATCGATGATGGTGGAGGCTGTCCGGGGAGTCGGTCGGCGGGGAGGCGGGCCCTCCACTGTGGTCGTGGGTCACGACCGGCGGGCCTGACAGGAGAATCAGGCCTTACGCGCGGTTTACGCGGTGAAGTCGTTGTGCGCGTCTTCCGTAGCGACCGTGGGGCCGATCGTCACGCCGCGCTGGGCCGGGAGGTCGGGGCCGGCCTGTCGAACGGATGATTTCCCTGTCCGGCCACCCCTAGCAGGGGTGCGCACCGCTTTTGCGGGTGCCTGCCGTGTGGCACGATCGTGGAACCTCCACCATCGCTGTAACTCTCCCGACAGGAGCAATCATGTCTGGTCGAAGGTTGGGCCGGCTGCTTGGCTCGCTTCTCGTTCTCGCCACCCTCCTGGGTGGTGCCGCTGGGGTCGATTTCGATGGCAGCAACGGGGGCATTCAGACGCAGGACTTCGTGTGGAACTGACCGGCTTTTCCGGTCGTTGACCGTTTTGGGCCCGGCTGCCGCCTAACATGTGACGGCCGGGCAACGGCTTGCGTCGGCGGCGAAGCGGTGCACCGCCAACCCGAAGGAGCGGCATGATCGGTCGCGGCCAACCACGCCGCCGGTCGTCCGAGGACGCCTGGATCATCACGGCGCCGATGGCGTTGATCGCTGTCGCCTGTTCCGTCGTCACCGGTCTGGTCTCCGACCATCCCGTCGGCAGGTGGCCGCAGGCTGCTCTTCTGCTCGTCCTGATGGTGGTCGCGGGGATGCCCCTGCTGAGCCTGGTCGTGCGCCGGCACTCGGTCGCGATCACCCTCACCGAGCTGCCGCTGGTCCTGGCGCTCTTCTTCCTGCCGCCGCTGACGGTGGTGGTCACGTACACCGCGGCGACGCTCATCGCCCACATCCGGCACCGGTTCTCGGCGCCGAAGGTCTGGTTCAACGGGGCCCGCGCGGCCGCCGGCACCTCGCTTGCCGTGCTGCTCCTCCAGGCGCTGCCGCCGATGGTCGGGGTCGGCCCGCGGACCTGGCTGAGCATCTTCGCCGCCGTCGGCGTCGTGATGCTTGTCAGCATCACGGCCGTGGTCGCCGTGCACACGCTGCTGCACGGTTGGCAGACCGGCCGGGGGGCGTTGCGCAGCGCCAAGACGGCGCTGCTGACCGCCGCGATCAACGTCTCCATCGGCCTGATCATGCTGATCCTGGTACGCAGCAACTGGTGGTCGGTGCTGCTGCTGGCCGGGCTCGGCATCGGTCTGGTGCCGGTCTACCGCTCATACTCCCAGTTTTTCCGGCAGCACCGCACCCTCACCGATCTCTACGAGCTGACCCGGGCCGTGGTGGAGAGCGGCCAGAGCGGCACCCTGGCGGACGCCCTGCTCGTCCGCGTCCGCGCCCTGATGCAGGCCGAGTACGCCACGCTCTGGGTGCCGCCGCAGAGCCGCCACCCGGAGACGTTGCTGACCTCCCGAGCCGACGACCCCGGGCTGCTGGACGTGGCGCACACCCCGCAGGCGTTGCGCGACAAGGTGCGCAGCACCCGGCGTACGGTGGCGGTCGGACACGGCGTGACCACGGACGGTGAGTTCCGGGCGGAGTTGGGGGAGCGGCGGATCAAGGACGCGGTCGCGACGCCGCTGCGGTCCGGGCAGGTGGTGATCGGCACCCTGGAGGTGGCCAACCGGGTGGGCGACGGCAACCACTTCACCGCGGCCGACATCGCCCTGCTGGAGACGGTGGCGGCGCACGCCGCAGTCGCTCTGGAGAACTCCCGCCTGGTCGACCGCCTCCGGCACGACGCCGAGCACGACGCGCTCACCAAGTTGCCGAACCGCCGGCGGCTCACCGCCGCGGTGGCCGAGGCGGTCAAGGTCGGCGCGCCGGACGAGGTGGTGGCGCTGCTGCTCTTCGACGTCGACCGGCTCCGCCAGGTCAACGAGTCGCTCGGCCACGCGGCCGGTGACAAGGTGCTGATCGAGGTGGCCGAGCGGCTGCGGGCCTGCGCGCCCTCGTCGGCGCTCGTGGGCCGGGCCGGTGGCGACGAGTTCCTGGTGACGCTCCGGTTGGAGAGCGCCGACGCGGCCCTGGAGTTGGCGGCCCAGCTCCGGGAGCAGATCCGGGACGAGATGGTCTTCGACGCGCTCACCCTGGACGTGGACACCGCCGTCGGCGTGGCCGTCCACCCCGACCACGGCAGCGACGCGGTGGCCCTGCTCCAGCGGGTCGACCTGGCCGCCAACGCGGCCAAGTCGGTGCCGGGCAGCGTGCAGCTCTACAGTCCGGCGCTGGAGTCGCGCTCGCTGCGCCGGCTCGGCCTCGCCGGCGACCTGCAACGGGCGCTCGCGGACGGTGAGCTGGAGGTCTACTTCCAGCCCAAGGTCACGCTGCGGGACCGTCGCCTGGTGGGCGTGGAGTGCCTGGCCCGCTGGGAGCACCCGGCGCACGGCACGGTCGCGCCTGACGACTTCGTGGCGGTCGCCGCGCACACCGGCCAGCTCGGCCAGCTCACCGAGTTCGTGCTGCGGGAGAGCCTGCGGCGCAGCCGCGACTGGAACCACGGCGAGCAGCCGCTCTGCGTCTCGGTCAACCTCGCCGCCCGTACGCTCAACGACCAGCACTTCCCGGCGTTGGTCCGGGACCTGCTGGCGGAGTACGGCGTTCCGCCGCAACGGCTCACCCTGGAGATCACCGAGGCCGGCGTGCTGGACGGCACCGAACGTCCCATCCCGACCCTGCGGAGCCTTCGTGACCTGGGGGTCCGCCTGGCGGTGGACGACTTCGGCACCGGCAACTCGTCCCTGGCCCAGCTCCGCCGGCTGCCGGTGCACGAGGTCAAGGTGGACCGCTCGTTCGTGCAGGGGATGGCGACCGATCCGGGCGACCTGGCCATCGTCAACGCGGTGGTGACGCTCTCGCAGCAGTTCGGCCTGACCGTGGTGGCCGAGGGGGTGGAGAGCGAGCTGACGCTTGAGCTGTTGCAGGACATCGGCTGTGAGATCGGCCAGGGCTACCTGTTCAGCCGGCCGCTGCCGTACGAGCGTCTGGAGGCGTGGTTCGGCGCCCAGGTCGACCCCGAAACGGTCGTCGCCGGGGAGCTTCCGCGCCTGCGTGTGGTGCCCTGAGCAGGTGTGCGACCTGTCGGGGGGATCCGATTTCACCTCGACGACGCGGTCGTGTACTGTTTCCTCTGCGCGACACCCCAGGGGTGATCGGGCAGGCCCCCTTAGCTCAGTCGGCAGAGCGTCTCCATGGTAAGGAGAAGGTCTACGGTTCGATTCCGTAAGGGGGCTCAGAGGGTCCGGCTGGACCCGCCACGGCGGTGTAGCTCAGATGGCAGAGCAAGCGGCTCATAATCGCTGTGTCGCCGGTTCAAGTCCGGCCACCGCTACTCTCGTCCTCCGGGCCCGCCCGGTGGCCGATGGGACGGGTGCCACAGGCGCCCGCTTTGCATGTCCGCGGCGTCAGCACGTAAGCTGACACGCCGTAGTTGATACCCGTGAGCGAGGAAGGCACTCCGCCGTGGCGAAGGCGACCGATGTCCGGCCGAAGATCACTTTGGCGTGTGTGGAGTGCAAGGAGCGCAACTACATCACGCGCAAGAACCGCCGTAACGACCCGGACCGCATCGAGCTGAAGAAGTTCTGCCCCCGGGACGGCAAGCACACCGTCCACCGCGAGACCCGCTGACGCACGGCCGGCGCGCTGCCGGCCCGCCGCAGCTTCACCGACGCCGATCCGCCCGGTCGACGGCCCTGGAGGCCCTCCGGCCGCTCGGATCGGCGTTCGTGTTTGCGTGTAGGTTCGCGGCATGTCCCTGGACCCGTCCTTCGTCGGCCGGACCTATCCGCCGACCGCCCCCTACCAGGTGGGCCGAGAAAAGATCCGTGAGTTCGCGACCGCCGTCGGCGCGACCGACCCGGCGCACCACGACCCGGAGGCGGCGCGCGCGCTCGGCCACCCCGACGTGGTGGCGCCGCCGACCTTCCCGGTGATCGTGACGATGGCGGCCAGCCGGCAGATCGTCGAGGACCCGGAGCTGGGCGTCGACTACAGCCGGGTGGTCCACGGCGACCAGCGGTTCGCGTACACCCGGCCGGTGGTGGCCGGGGACGAGCTGGTGTGCGTGAACACCATCGAGGACGTCAGCAGCCGGGGGGGCCACGGGTTCCTGACCACCCGCACCGACGTGAGCACCTCCGACGGTGAGCCGGTGGTCGCGGTCTGGTCCAAGATCGTCGTACGCGGGGAGGCGTGAGGATGGAACTGCCCGTCCAGACGTACCGGGTGACCCGGGCGGACCTGGTCCGCTACGCGGGTGCCTCGGGGGACTTCAATCCGATCCACTGGAGCGACCGGACCGCCACCGGGGTGGGCCTGCCCGGGGTGATCGCCCACGGCATGTTCACCATGGCCCTGGTCGGCCGCGCGGTCACCGGCTGGGCCGGTTCGCCGGGCGCGGTGGTCGACTTCGGCGTCCGCTTCACCCGCCCGGTGGTCGTCCCGGACACCGACGAGGGCACCGAGATCGAGGTCGCCGCGGTGGTCAAGGAGGTCACCGAGGCGGGCCTGACCAGGCTCGACATCACCGCGACGTGCCAGGGGGAGAAGGTGCTCTCGCAGGCACGGGCGCTGATCCGCACTCCGCACTGAGGACCGACCCGACTCGCGTGGGGTGGACCGGTTGGGAAAGTCGCACGACTACCCGTACACTGGTCCGCCGTGGGGCAAGTGACCCCGCTCGGCACCACGTGCCCGGGTGGAGGTGAGTTGCCGCACAGGGGTGTAGCTCAATTGGCAGAGCAGCGGTCTCCAAAACCGCAGGCTGCAGGTTCAAGTCCTGTCACCCCTGCGCCTCAGGCCTGACCGTTCCCGTGGGTCGCGCCGCCGTTCGCGGTGGCGTCCGGCCCGTGGTGGTGGCACCGGTGGGGTGGTTCCGAGGCGATCGGGGCTGTCCCGGCCGGTCCGCCGGCCGCGGCCCGTCGCGGGACGGTTGGTCCGGCCGGCGTGACCAACACGCCGCGCACGCCGCCCGGCGTGCGACCCCATACCCGCACGGAGGGCGAAGTGGCCGAGAAGAAGCGGCGCGGCGAGGACGACGGCGACGAGCGTCTGAACGACGACGCGGCTGTCGACGGCGTTGCCGACGACGATGTGGCTGACGACGACGCCGATGCGGACGAGCCGGTCTCCCGAGGCGGCACCGCGACCCGCAAGCGGGCTCACGCCGAGCCGGCCGAGGGGCGCAAGACCCGCAAGGACACCGAGCGGATCGGGCTCTTCGCCCGCATCGCGCGGTTCTTCCGCGAGGTCGTGGCCGAGCTGCGTAAGGTCATCTGGCCGACCCGCAAGGAGCTGCTGACCTACACGGCCGTGGTGGTCACCTTCGTCGCGGTGATGCTGGCGATCGTGGCCGGCCTGGACTACGGCTTCGCCAAGGCGGTGCTGTGGGTCTTCGGCAACCCCAGCTGACCTGCGGACAGCGATACTGACGGAAGTGAGCGAGCGTGCCTGAGTACGACGAGACCGCCGAGACCCCGGACGAGCAGTCCGCGGTGGCGACGGCGGACAGCAACGAGTCGGTCGAGGCCGCCAGCGAGCCGGAGTTCCCGACCACCGAGCCGGCCCCGGACGAGGACTTCGATCCGGTGGCCGAGCTGCGCCAGAAGCTGCGCTACGCGCCCGGCGACTGGTACGTGGTGCACTCGTACGCCGGCTACGAGAACAAGGTCAAGACCAACCTCGAGACCCGGATCACGTCCCTCGACATGGAGGACTACATCTACCAGGTCGAGGTGCCGACCCGGGAAGAGGTCGAGGTCAAGAACGGCAAGCGGTCGCAGGTCCAGGCGAAGGTCTTCCCGGGCTACATCCTGGTCCGGATGGAGCTGACCGCCGAGTCCTACTCCTGCGTCCGGAACACCCCGGGGGTCACCGGCTTCGTCGGCGCCACCGACCGGGCCGACCGGCCGGCGCCGCTGAGCCTCGACGAGGTGCTCAAGTGGCTCGCCCCGGCGGTCGAGACCGAGCAGAAGAAGGCAAAGCCCGAGATCAAGGTCCTCGACTTCGAGGTCGGCGACTCGGTCACCGTCACCGACGGCGCGTTCGCTTCGCTGCCGGCGACGATCAGCGAGATCAACGCCGATCAGCAGAAGCTCAAGGTGCTGGTGTCGATCTTCGGCCGGGAGACGCCGGTCGAGCTGAACTTCAACCAGGTCGCCAAGATCTGACGTACGTCCGCACCGGCGGTCGGCCTTCGCGGGCCGGCCGCCGGTGTCGCGTCGGACTGCGCTACTCTTGAACGTCGGCCGTCCGCACCGCGCTGACCGTGCGCGCCCGCGGGCGGCGGAAAATCCCGGTTCCAAGCCCCAGGAAGAGACATGCCTCCGAAGAAGAAGCTCGTCAAGACGTTCACGCTTCAGCTCCCGGCGGGCCAGGCCACTCCGGCGCCGCCGGTCGGCCCGGCGCTCGGCCAGCACGGCGTGAACATCATGGAGTTCTGCAAGTCCTACAACGCGCAGACCGAGTCCCAGCGGGGCGACGTCGTCCCCGCCGAGATCAGCGTCTACGAGGACCGCACCTTCACCTTCGTGCTGAAGACCCCGCCCGCCGCCCGGCTGCTGATCAAGGCCGCCGGCGTGCAGAAGGGCTCGGGCGTCCCGGACAAGGAGAAGGTCGGCTCGGTCACCCGCGCCCAGCTGCGTGAGATCGCCGAGAAGAAGATGGCCGACCTCAACGCCAACGACATCGACCAGGCCGAGAAGATCATCGCGGGCACCGCCCGGTCGATGGGTCTGACCGTCGCCGACTGATCTCGCTCCACCGCTCCACCCGATCCGTTCGTGGGAGGGCCGCGATGCCGCGCGCCCGCCAGAGACCACAGGAGTCACCAGAAATGCAGCGCAGCAAGAGCTACCGCAAGGCCGCCGAGGTCATCGACCGGTCCAAGCTCTACGCCCCCGCCGAGGCCGTCAAGCTGGCCAAGGAGAACACCAACGTCAAGTTCGACGCCACGGTCGAGGTCGCCATGCGCCTCGGCGTCGACCCCCGCAAGGCGGACCAGATGGTCCGCGGCACGGTCAACCTGCCGCACGGCACCGGTAAGACCGCCCGCGTGATCGTCTTCGCCGCCGGCGCGAAGGCCGAGGAGGCCGCCGCGGCGGGTGCGGACGAGGTGGGCACCGACGAGCTGGTCGCCCGGATCCAGGGTGGTTGGCTGGACTTCGACGCGGCGATCGCCACGCCGGACCAGATGGCCAAGATCGGCCGGATCGCGCGGATCCTGGGCCCGCGCGGCCTGATGCCGAACCCGAAGACCGGCACCGTGACCATGGACGTCACCAAGGCGGTCGCGGACATCAAGGGTGGCAAGATCACCTTCCGGGTGGACAAGCACTCCAACCTGCACCTGATCATCGGCAAGGCGTCCTTCTCGGAGACCCAGCTGGTGGACAACTACGCCGCGGTGCTGGACGAGGTGCTCCGCGCCAAGCCGTCCGCGGCCAAGGGCACCTACCTCCGGAAGGTCACCCTGACCACCACCATGGGCCCGGGCGTCCCGGTCGACCCGAAGGTGGTCAAGAACATCCAGGAAGGCTCGGCCGAGGGCTGAGCACGCGCGCTTCCCGGACGGGGCCCCGCCACCACGCCGTGGCGGGGCCCCGTCCGTCTGTCCGTTGTGGCAGGCTCGGCGCATGCGGTTCGACGGGGTATGGCTCCGCTACCACAGGCGCGGTCCGTGGGTGCTGCGGCAGGTCGACGCGGCGATCGGCCCGGGTGATGTCGTGGTCGTGCTCGGCCGCAACGGGGCGGGCAAGTCCACGCTGCTCCAGCTCGCCGCCGGGGTGTTGCGTCCGGGCCGGGGCCGGGTGGTCGACCGGCCGGCCACCGTCGGCTGGGTGCCGGAGCGGTTCCCGGCCGACCAGCCGTTCACCGTCGGGGCCTACCTGGCCGCGATGGGCCGCGTCGCCGGCCTGCCCGGGCCCGCCGCCGACCGGGCGGTGCGCCAATGGGTGGAACGGCTGGGCCTGACCCGGTTCCACGACGTGCGCCTGCCGCAGCTGTCGAAGGGCACCGCCCAGAAGGTCGGCTTGGCGCAGGCACTGTTGCGTCCACCCGGCCTGCTCGTGCTCGATGAGCCCTGGGAGGGGCTCGACGCGGCGGCCCGCGAGCTGGTCCCCGAGATGATCGGCGAGGTGCTGGCGGGCGGCGGTGCGGTGCTTGTCAGCGACCACCGGGGGGAGACCGTCCGCCTGCCCGGCGCCCGGCAGTGGTCGGTCACCGACGGCACGCTTGCCGAGGCGGCGTCGTCCGGGGGTTCGGCCGTCGCCGTGGTCGAGCTGGCGGTGCCGGCCGCGCGGCTCGCCACCACCGTCGCCCGCCTGCGCGCCGACGGCCACCAGATCCTTCGGGTACGCGACCACGCCGTCCCCACCTCTGCCACGCCCCCGGAGCCGGCGCTCGCCGAGCCGCCGGGCGTCCCGTCCGAGGCTCCGCCGGGCGTCCCGTCCGACGAGACGCTGTCCGTCGACGTCGCGCCGTCTGTGGACCTGGCGCCAGGTGACGACCTCGCGCCGTCTGTGGACCCCGCGCCGGGTGACGATCCGGCCGGGGAAGCCCCGGCCGTCGGGGCAAGCCGGGCCGGCACGACGTCTGAGGTGACTCGATGATCGCCCTGGTGCGGCTGCGGCTGGCCGGCTTCGTGCACACCGGACGGGCGCTGGCACCGATGCTGGCCGGCCTGTTCGCCCTGGGCATCCTCTACGGCGGCGGTGGCGGGGGTCGGCCCGCGGAGGTCTACGGTGTCTCCGCGGTGGTGATCTTTCCGGTGCTGGCCTGGCAGACCAAGATCCTGCTGGATGTCGAACCCGACGTGCAGCGCCGGTTGGCCCGGGTCGTGGTCGGGCCGGCCCGGGAACGGGCGGCCGGCCTGCTCGCGGCGCTCGTCGCCGGGCTCGCCCTGGTGCTTGTCGCGCTGACGATGCCGTGGCCGCTCGGCGCGGTGTCGCTGGCGAGCGGGCCGGAGGGCCGGCCGGCTCTCGTCGGGGTGGCGCTCGGCGTCTGGGCACACCTGCTCGGGTTGCCGGCCGCGGTGGCTCTCGGCGCGTTGGCCAGCCGGGCGATCACCCGCAGCGCCGGCTACGGGGCGGCCGTGCTGGCGGTCGGGCTGGTCGGGGTGGTGGTGTGCGGGCTGTCCGGCTCGGTGGTGCCGTGGCTGGTCCCACCGGTGATGGCGACCGCGCGGGCCGTCGGCGGGCCGATCGCTGCCGGCACCGGGCTGCTGCTCACCGGCTGGGCGGCGCTCTGGACCGCGGTGGTGCTGGCCGGCTACGCCTGGGGGCGGCGCACCCGGGCCTGAGCAGGTGCGGGTGACGGGGAGCACCCGGAGGCGATTTGGCGCTGCGGCTCACGTCGCGTAACCTGGTGCGGTAGTTCCACCCAAAGACCGCTGGTCACCGTGCCCCGGCACGGTCGAAGGTCCCGCGACGACGGGCGACCCGCGCAGGGCGGCAAGCGAAACTCGGTGTCACGCACGGCCCGCCGACCGTGCCCCATGATCCCGGCCCTCGCCCCGTGCGCCCTGCGCCGGGGCTTTTTCGTTGTCGCGGTCCCTCCGCCGCCGTCGCGAGCCTCCGCTCGTCGCCGGCGTGCCAGCTCCGAGCAACGAGAGAGGAGGGACATGGCGGACAAGCCGATCCGGGCCGACAAGGCCACGGCCGTCTCCGAGCTGACCGAGAGCTTCCGCTCGTCGGGAGCCACTGTGCTCACCGAATACCGCGGGCTCACGGTTTCGCAGCTCACCCAGCTGCGGCGCACGCTCGGCAAGGAGACCAGCTACACGGTCGCGAAGAACACGCTTGCCAAGCGTGCCGCGGCCGATGCGGGCATCTCCGGCCTCGACGAGCTGTTCACCGGTCCTACCGCGCTGACTTTCGTTTCGGGCGACGTCGTCGAGGCGGCGAAGGGGCTTCGCGACTTCGCGAAGGCCAACCCGAAGCTCGTCATCAAGGGCGGTGTCTTCGAGGGCAAGGCCATTTCCGCGGCCGAGGTCACGAAGCTCGCCGACCTGGAGTCCCGCGAGGTGCTGCTGGCCAAGCTGGCCGGCGCCATGAAGGGCAACCTGAGCAAGGCCGCGGCCCTGTTCCAGGCCCCGCTCTCCAAGGCCGCCCGCGCGGCGGCGGCCCTGGCGGACAAGAAGCGCGAGCAGGAGGGCGCCGAGGCGGCCTGAGGCCGTACGGCGCACCACATTCTTAGTTTCCACTTGCAGAAAGGACGCCAGCTATGGCGAAGCTCAGCACCGACGAGCTGCTTGACGCGTTCAAGGAGATGACGCTGATCGAGCTCTCCGAGTTCGTGAAGCAGTTCGAGGAGACCTTCGAGGTCACCGCCGCCGCTCCGGTCGCGGTTGCCGCGGCCGGCGGTGCCGGTGGCGCCGCCGCCGCTCCGGCGGAGGAGGAGAAGGACGAGTTCGACGTCATCCTCGACGCCGACGGTGGCAAGAAGATCCAGGTCATCAAGGTCGTGCGCGAGCTGACCGGCCTGGGCCTCAAGGAGGCCAAGGACCTGGTCGAGGCCGCTCCGAAGGCCATCCTGGAGAAGGCCAACAAGGAGACCGCCGAGAAGGCGAAGGCCAAGCTCGAGGGCGAGGGCGCCAAGGTCACCCTCAAGTGACCTCGGTCTGACCTGGCGCGCGTCCGGCTCACGTGAGCCGGGGCACACCGCGCCGCGGCGGGCGGTGATCCGGAACCGGATCACCGCCCGCCGTGTTCGTACCACCCGGCGGCACCGGCGTGAGCAGGGCGTACAGCATCCTCGCACCGATTTCCCAGCGACCTGGGGCAGGTAGTCCCGTCGGGGGAAAGACACCCCGAGCGGTAACCGGCCCTTGACGCGACACGGCCCGGCAGGCACGCTGACATCAGCAAGACCTTCCGCGCTTGCAACGGCCGCCACTCGGGTAAGGGCAACGGCAGCACCACCGCTGCGGCACCCGAGCGGACCGGCAGGAGCGTCGCGTTCCGAGCGGCCCGGTGGACCCGGTTTTCCGAGGTCCCAGGGCTTGTTCCGCGACGACCTGCGGGGTGGGCTGGACAGCGGTTAGCCTCTCGGCTACACTGCTAGTTTGCGCTGCCTTCCGACTTGACCCCTGCTCGGAAATGTCCGATTGTGGATATTTCTGGTGGGGTCATTGGAGTGCACGCGTACCAGCCGTTCTGCAGCACCGGTCCTCGGAAGGACGCATCTTGGCAGCTTCCCGCCCTGCGAAGACCAGTCGTACGTCGAGCGCTTTCGCGCCCCGCCGAGTTTCTTTCGGTCGGATCACCGAACACCTCGAGGTCCCCAACCTCCTCGCCATTCAGAACGAGTCCTTCGACTGGCTCGTCGGCAACGAGGCTTGGCAGGGCCGGTCGGCGGACGACCCGCACGCACGCTCGGGTCTCGCGGAGATCCTCGACGAGATCAGTCCCATTGAGGACTTCTCCGGCACCATGTCGCTGTCCTTCTCCGCTCCGCGCTTCGACGAGGTCAAGGCCTCGATCGAGGAGTGCAAGGAGAAGGACCTGACCTACTGCGCGCCACTGTTCGTGACCGCGGAGTTCACCAACAACACCACTGGCGAGATCAAGAGCCAAACGGTGTTCATGGGTGACTTCCCGATGATGACGCCCAAGGGCACCTTCATCATCAACGGCACCGAGCGCGTCGTGGTCAGCCAGCTCGTCCGCTCGCCGGGCGTCTACTTCGACAAGCAGCCGGACAAGACCTCCGACCGCGACCTCTCCAGCGTCAAGGTCATCCCGAGTCGGGGTGCCTGGCTGGAGTTCGACATCGACAAGCGCGACACGGTCGGCGTACGCATCGACCGCAAGCGCCGGCAGGCCGTCACCGTCCTGCTCAAGGCCATCGGGTGGTCCGCGGAGCGCATCCGCGAGAAGTTCGGCTGGTCCGAGCTCATGATGACCACCCTGGAGAAGGACCACATCGCCGGGCAGGACGAGGCCCTGCTCGACATCTACCGGAAGCTCCGCCCTGGCGAGCCGCCGACCCGTGAGAACGCCCAGACCCTGCTCGACAACCTCTTCTTCAACCCGAAGCGGTACGACGTCGCCAAGGTCGGGCGCTACAAGTTCAACAAGAAGCTCGAAGTCGGCGTGCCGATGAACACCGGCACCCTCACCGAGGACGACATCGTCGCCACCGTGGAATACCTCTGCCGGCTGCACGCCGGTGAGGAGGGCTACGAGGCCGACGACATCGACCACTTCGGCAACCGTCGCCTGCGCACCGTGGGCGAGCTGATCCAGAACCAGGTCCGGGTGGGTCTCTCCCGGATGGAGCGGGTCGTCCGTGAGCGGATGACCACCCAGGACGTCGAGGCGATCACGCCGCAGACCCTGATCAACATCCGCCCGGTGGTGGCGGCGATCAAGGAGTTCTTCGGCACGTCGCAGCTGTCCCAGTTCATGGACCAGACCAACCCGCTGGCGGGTCTGACCCACCGGCGCCGGCTGAGCGCGCTCGGCCCGGGTGGTCTGTCCCGTGAGCGGGCCGGCTTCGAGGTCCGCGACGTGCACCCGTCCCACTACGGCCGGATGTGCCCGATCGAGACGCCGGAAGGCCCGAACATCGGCCTGATCGGCGCGCTCTCCACCTTCGCCCGGGTCAACCCGTTCGGCTTCATCGAGACGCCGTACCGGAAGGTCATCGACGGTCGGGTCACCGACCAGATCGACTACCTGACCGCGGACGAGGAGGACCGGTTCGTCAAGGCGCAGGCCAACGCGCCGCTGAAGTCGGACGGCACGTTCGCCGAGGACCGCGTTCTGGTCCGCCGTAAGGGCGGCGAGACCGAGGACGTGGCGCCCGGGGCCGTGGACTACATGGACGTGTCGCCGCGGCAGATGACCTCGGTCGCCACCGCGATGATCCCGTTCCTGGAGCACGACGACGCCAACCGCGCGCTCATGGGCGCGAACATGCAGCGTCAGGCGGTGCCGCTGGTCAAGGCCGAGGCCCCGCTCGTCGGTACGGGCATGGAATACCGTGCGGCCGTGGACGCCGGCGACGTGGTCGTCGCCGAGGTCGGCGGTGTGGTCGAGGACCTCTGCGCGGACTACATCACCGTCCACCAGGACGACGGCCACCGCCGGACGTACCTGCTGCACAAGTTCCGCCGCTCCAACGCCGGCTCCTGCGTCAACCAGAAGCCGGTCGTCTTCGAGGGCGACCGCGTCGAGGCCGGTCAGGTCGTCGCCGACGGTCCGTGCACCGACGAGGGCGAGATGGCGCTCGGACGCAACCTGCTGGTGGCGTTCATGTGCTGGGAGGGCCACAACTACGAGGACGCGATCATCCTGTCGCAGCGCCTCGTGCAGCAGGACGTGCTCACCTCGATCCACATCGAGGAGCACGAGGTCGACGCCCGGGACACCAAGCTCGGTCCGGAGGAGATCACCCGCGACATCCCGAACGTCAGCGAGGAGATGCTCGCCGACCTCGACGAGCGCGGCATCATCCGGATCGGCGCCGAGGTCGTCCCCGGTGACATCCTGGTCGGCAAGGTCACGCCGAAGGGCGAGACCGAGCTGACCCCGGAGGAGCGGCTGCTTCGCGCGATCTTCGGCGAGAAGGCGCGCGAGGTCCGTGACACCTCGCTGAAGGTGCCGCACGGCGAGACCGGCACGGTCATCGGCGTACGCACCTTCTCCCGCGAGGACGGCGACGAGCTGCCCCCGGGCGTGAACGAGCTGGTGCGGGTCTACGTGGCCCAGAAGCGCAAGATCCAGGACGGTGACAAGCTCGCGGGCCGCCACGGCAACAAGGGCGTCATCTCCAAGATCCTGCCGATCGAGGACATGCCGTTCCTGGAGGACGGCACCCCGGTCGACATCGTGCTGAACCCGCTCGGTGTGCCGTCCCGGATGAACATCGGCCAGGTCCTGGAGACCCACCTCGGGTGGGTGGCCAAGACCGGCTGGAGCGTCGACGGTGACGACGAGGAGTGGAAGCGCCAGCTCAAGTCGATCAACGCGCACGAGTCCGAGCCGGACACCAATGTGGCCACTCCGGTCTTCGACGGTGCCCGCGAGGAGGAGATCTCCGGCCTGCTGTCGTCGACCCTGCCCAACCGGGACGGCAACCAGCTGATCGGGCGCACCGGCAAGGCGCAGCTGTTCGACGGCCGTTCCGGCGAGCCGCTGCCCGACCCGATCGCGGTCGGCTACGTCTACATCCTCAAGCTCAACCACCTGGTCGACGACAAGATCCACGCCCGGTCGACCGGTCCGTACTCGATGATCACGCAGCAGCCGCTGGGTGGTAAGGCGCAGTTCGGTGGCCAGCGCTTCGGCGAGATGGAGTGCTGGGCCATGCAGGCGTACGGCGCCGCCTACGCCCTCCAGGAGTTGCTGACCATCAAGTCCGACGACGTCCTCGGCCGGGTCAAGGTCTACGAGGCCATCGTCAAGGGCGAGAACATCCCCGAGCCGGGCATCCCGGAGTCGTTCAAGGTGCTGCTCAAGGAGCTGCAGTCGCTGTGCCTCAACGTCGAGGTGCTCTCCAGCGACGGTGTGGCCCTCGAGATGCGCGAGACCGACGACGAGGTGTTCCGGGCCGCGGAGGAGCTGGGCATCGACCTGTCCCGGCGCGAGCCGAGCTCGGTCGAAGAGGTCTGAGGCGTTGAGTCGGGGGCCGGCTCGCCGGCCCCCGCTCCCGCCCGTTAGCTAGCAGTACAGACGACGACATAGGGGACACAGTGCTCGACGTCAACTTCTTCGACGAGCTGCGCATTGGTCTCGCCACCGCCGACGACATCCGTCAGTGGTCCCACGGCGAGGTCAAGAAGCCCGAGACCATCAACTACCGCACCCTGAAGCCGGAGAAGGACGGGCTCTTCTGCGAGAAGATCTTCGGTCCGCAGCGGGACTGGGAGTGCTACTGCGGTAAGTACAAGCGGGTGCGCTTCAAGGGCATCATCTGCGAGCGCTGCGGCGTCGAGGTGACCCGCTCCAAGGTTCGCCGGGAGCGGATGGGTCACATCGAGCTGGCCGCTCCGGTGACCCACATCTGGTACTTCAAGGGCGTGCCGAGCCGGCTGGGCTACCTGCTGGACCTCGCCCCGAAGGACCTCGAAAAGATCATCTACTTCGCCTCGTACGTCGTGACGAGCGTGGACGCCGACGCGCGTCACCGCGACCTCTCGACGATCGAGAACGAGATCCTGGCCGAGAAGCGGCAGTCCGAGAACAGCCGCGACTCGGAGATCGAGAAGCGGGCCGCCAAGTTGGAGGCCGACCTGGCCGAGCTGGAGGCCGAGGGCGCGAAGGCGGACGTCCGGCGCAAGGTCAAGGAGGGCGGAGAGCGCGAGATGCGCCAGATCCGCGACCGGGCCCAGCGCGAGATCGACCGCCTCGACGAGGTCCTCGACACCTTCCGCAAGCTCGAGCCGAAGCAGTTGGTCACCGACGAGCTGCTCTACCGCGAGCTGCGGGACCGCTTCGGTGAGTACTTCACCGGCAGCATGGGCGCCGAGGCCATCAAGGCGCTGGTCCAGAACATGGACCTCACCGCCGAGGCGGAGAACCTGCGCGAGACCATCCGTTCCGGCAAGGGCCAGCGGAAGATCCGGGCGCTCAAGCGGCTGAAGGTCGTCGCGGCGTTCCAGAACACCCGGAACTCGCCGCTCGGCATGGTGCTGGACTGCGTACCGGTCATCCCGCCGGACCTGCGCCCGATGGTGCAGCTCGACGGTGGCCGGTTCGCGACCTCCGACCTGAACGACCTCTACCGTCGGGTGATCAACCGGAACAACCGCCTCAAGCGGCTGATCGACCTCGGCGCGCCCGAGATCATCGTCAACAACGAGAAGCGGATGCTCCAGGAGGCCGTCGACGCGCTGTTCGACAACGGCCGTCGCGGTCGTCCGGTCACCGGCCCGGGTAACCGGCCGCTGAAGTCGCTCTCCGACATGCTCAAGGGCAAGCAGGGCCGGTTCCGGCAGAACCTGCTCGGCAAGCGCGTCGACTACTCGGGCCGTTCGGTCATCGTGGTCGGCCCGAAGCTCAAGCTGCACCAGTGCGGCCTGCCCAAGCAGATGGCGCTGGAGCTGTTCAAGCCGTTCGTGATGAAGCGGCTTGTCGACCTCAACCACGCGCAGAACATCAAGTCCGCCAAGCGGATGGTCGAGCGGCAGCGGCCGGTCGTGTGGGACGTGCTGGAAGAGGTCATCGGCGAGCACCCGGTCCTGCTGAACCGGGCGCCCACCCTGCACCGCCTGGGCATCCAGGCCTTCGAGCCGCAGCTGGTCGAGGGCAAGGCGATCCAGATCCACCCGCTGGTCTGCACCGCGTTCAACGCCGACTTCGACGGTGACCAGATGGCGGTCCACGTGCCGCTGTCCGCCGAGGCCCAGGCCGAGGCGCGGATCCTGATGCTGTCGTCGAACAACATCCTCAAGCCGGCCGACGGCAAGCCGGTCACCATGCCCACCCAGGACATGGTCATCGGTCTCTACCACCTCACCCACCTCACTCCGGGTGGCACGGGCGAGGGCCGGGCGTTCAGCTCGGACGCCGAGGCGCGGATGGCGTACGACAACGGCGAGCTGCACCTGCAGACCCCGGTCAAGATCCGGCTGCACGACGTGATCGGTGTCGACAACGGCGCCGGCGCGCAGCCGTGGACCGCGCCCGAGGGCTGGGTCGAGGGCACGCCGGTGACGGTGGAGACCACGCTGGGCCGGGTCCTGTTCAACGAGACGCTGCCCCCGGGCTACCGCTTCGTGAACTACGAGATCCGCAAGGGCCAGCTCTCCGCGATCGTCAACGACCTCGCCGAGCGCTTCCCGAAGGTGGCCCTGGCGGCCACCCTGGACGGGCTCAAGGAGGCCGGTTTCCACTGGGCCACCTGGTCCGGCGTCACCATCGGCATGGAGGACGTCATCGCTCCGCCGCGTAAGCGGGAGATCCTGGAGCGGTACGAGAAGGAAGCCGACCGGATCGACAAGCAGTACCAGCGTGGTCTGATGACCGCCGAGGAGCGTCGCGGCGAGCTGATCGAGATCTGGACCAAGGCGACCAACGAGGTCGCCAAGGAGATGGACACCGCGCTGCCGCAGGAGAACCCGCTGTGGAAGATGATCAACTCGGGTGCCCGCGGTAACCTGCTCCAGCTCCGGCAGATCGCGGCGATCCGTGGTCTGGTGGCCAACCCGAAGGGCGAGATCATCCCGCGGCCGATCAAGGCCTCGTACCGGGAGGGTCTGTCCGTGCTGGAGTACTTCATCTCCACGCACGGCGCCCGGAAGGGTCTCGCGGACACCGCCCTGCGTACCGCCGACTCGGGTTACCTGACCCGTCGTCTGGTGGACGTCTCGCAGGACGTCATCATCCGCGAGGAGGACTGCGGCACCGACCGGGCGATCCCGATGCAGATCGGTGAGCAGCTGGACGGCAAGCTGGTCGTGCACGAGCACGCCGAGACCAGCGTGCACGCCCGGACGCTCGCCGACGACATCAAGGGGCCGGACGGCACCGTGGTGGCCCACCGCGGCCAGGACATCAACTCCATCGGGGTCGACGCGATCGTGGCGGCCGGCGTGGAGACGGTGCGGGTGCGCAGCGTGCTTACCTGCGAGTCGAAGCTGGGCGTCTGCGGTGCGTGCTACGGCCGCTCGCTGCCGACCGGCAAGACCGTGGACGTCGGCGAGGCGGTAGGCATCATCGCCGCCCAGTCGATCGGTGAGCCGGGTACGCAGCTGACCATGCGTACCTTCCACACCGGTGGTGTCGCGGGTGAGGACATCACCCAGGGTCTGCCCCGTGTCCAGGAGATCTTCGAGGCCCGGGTGCCGAAGGGCAAGGCGCCCATCGCCGACACCCCCGGCCGGATCCGGATCGAGGACGGCGAGCGGTCCCGCAAGATCGTGGTCATCCCGGACGACGGCAGCGACGAGATCGTCTACGACAAGATCTCCAAGCGGGTCCGGCTCCGGGCGCACGACGGCGACCACGTCGAGGTCGGCGAGAAGCTCACCGAGGGCACCATCGACCCGCACGAGCTGCTGCGCATCCTCGGCCCGCGCGCGGTCCAGGTCCACCTGACCCAGGAGGTCCAGGAGGTCTACCGCTCGCAGGGTGTGCTCATCCACGACAAGCACATCGAGATCATCATCCGCCAGATGCTCAAGCGGGTGACGGTCATCGACTCCGGCTCGACCGAGTTCCTGCCGGGCGTGCTCGTCGACCGGGCGCTGTTCGAGTCGGAGAACCGCCGGCTCGTCGGCGAGGGTGGCGAGCCCGCCGCCGGTCGTCCGGTGCTGATGGGTATCACCAAGGCCTCGTTGGCCACGGATTCCTGGCTGTCGGCGGCCTCCTTCCAGGAGACCACCCGGGTGCTGACGGACGCGGCGATCCACGCCCGCAGCGACTCGCTCATCGGCCTCAAGGAGAACGTGATCATCGGTAAGCTCATCCCGGCCGGTACGGGCATCAGCAAGTACCGCAACGTCCGGGTCGAGCCGACCGAGGAGGCGAAGGCCAAGGTCTACTCGATGACCGGCTACCCGGAGACCGACTACGGCTTCGGGCCGGCCAGCGGCCAGGCGGTGCCGTTGGACGACTTCGACTTCGGGTCGTACCGCTAAACCGCAAGAACGACGAGGCCCCCGGCGTCCGCCGGGGGCCTCGTCGCGTTCCGTGATCCACACCGGTACGCCGAGGTGGCGGGGTCGATGGGCCGCGGATGCCGCCACCTCGGCGAGCTGGTGCGCCGGGCCGAGGCATGATGGGGACATGACGACCGTGCCGGGGCAACAGGTGCCCGTCGTGCCGCAGGCGCACCGCCATCCGCACGACCCGGAGCCGGTCCGCTCCACGAAGGCCCGCGCCGTCTTCGCCCTCGGCCTGATCGGTGCGCTGACCGGGCTCTTCGTCGGCGGGGTGGTGCCGTCGACGATCGCGCTCACGCTGGTCCGGCAGGCCCGCCGGGAGGCGTACACCTCGGGTGGTTATCTCACCGGAGCCGACTGGTTGCGCCGGGGCGAGCGGCTGGCCCAGGTCGGCCTGGTGCTTACCGCCGTCGCCGTGGTGGCCGCGGTGGTGATCGGGGTGGTCCGGCACGCCGACGCCTCATTCGGGCACGACTTCGCTCCGAACATGGACTGACCCGGTGGGGGAGCGGGCTCCGCGCCGGCCACCCGGCGGTGACCCGCGACGGTAGCCTGGCCGGTGTCCGCCGCACGGCGGGTGAGCGTGGACAGGAGGACCCCGTGACGGAACCGGCTGCGCCGGGAGGCGACCCGACCCGCCCCGGTGCCGGGTCGGACCCCGCCGCGTCACCGCGGGACCCGGCTCCGACCAGCCCGTGGGCGCCGCCACCGACTGGCGGGGACGGCGCCGCTCCGGCCGGCGGGGAGCGCGCCGATCCGGCCGGCGGGCAGGCGTCCGGGCCGCCCGGCCCTTGGCCACCGGCGGGACCGTACCCGCCGACGGTGCACCCGCCGGCGTCCGGGCCGGCCGCGCCGCCGTACCACCCCGGGCAGCCCGGATACGGCGGCGTGTCCGGGCCGGCCGCGCCGCCGTACCACCCCGGGCAGCCCGGATACGGCGGGCTCGGGGCGTACCCGGGGAGCGGGCCCGGCCACGGCGGTGGGTGGGGGCCGCCGGGGAACGCGCCCGGCGGCGGTTGGGGACCGGCCGGCGGGCCGGCGCTCCCGCCGCCCCCGCCCGAGGCGCCCCGGCCGCCGAAGCGGGTCGACGCGGTGCCGGGCACCCCGTTCGGGGTGGTCCATCTCGACGTGCCGCCGGTCACCTCCGGGCTGGCCATCGGCTCGCTGATCGCCGGGATCGCCTCGATCCTGGTGTCGCTGCTTGTCTTCTGCTTCGGCATCGCGGGTCCGAACTACGGCGGCGCGTGGGCGGCGGGCGCCTTCACCGTGCTCGGTGCGCTCGGTGGCGTCGGGGCGATCGTGGCCTGGTTGTTCGCCCGGCGGCAGATCCGGCGTCCGGCGCCGCCGCCGGCGGTCCGGTTCACCGGCGCCGGCCTGGCCGTGGCCGGGCTCAGTTGCGGTGCGGTCGGACTGCTGCTGAGCGTGATCGGGCTCGGGCTGGCCCTGGTGGTGCAGATCACGTGAGAGCCGCCGGCGGATTGGTCGCAGTTCGCCGGAATGTCCCGTCGCGCCGGAACCGAGGGGTGCCGGGGCCGCCGGGTCGCCCGCCGGATCAGCCGGTACACTTGTCGTCGTAGGTGCCCATCGAGGGCGTAACGGCCACCCGGAAGTCGGGCCGGCGGGGCTGCGGAGCAGTCCTGGCGAACCGTTCCGTTTTGACCGGCGCGCCTGTGGTGGGTACTCTTTCCCCTTGCGCCCGGGCTCGCCCGGGCAATGCGTGCGTGCGCTGGAGCCGGTCCTTCCGGTGATCGCGTGGTCGCACCACCAAGACCAAAGATCCCGGGACGACGCGCGAGCGGCCGGCACCGGGACCGTGGCTCGGGCGACACGCCCGACCGCGGGTGCTGGGGTCCCGTGGCCCCGGTCGATATGTAGGAGAGCCGTCCATCAGGCCGGCTAGAGCAGACGGCGCGGTCGCCTCGCAGCGACCGAAGGGAGCGGAGAAACCCGGTGCCCACCATTCAGCAGCTGGTCCGGAAGGGCCGACAGGCCAAGACGACCAAGACCAAGACCCCGGCGCTCAAGGGGTCTCCCCAGCGGCGCGGCGTGTGCACCCGCGTGTACACCACCACCCCCAAGAAGCCGAACTCGGCGCTGCGCAAGGTCGCTCGCGTCAAGCTCAGCAGCCAGATCGAGGTGACCGCCTACATCCCGGGCGTCGGCCACAACCTGCAGGAGCACTCGATCGTGCTCGTGCGTGGCGGCCGTGTGAAGGACCTCCCCGGCGTGCGGTACAAGATCGTTCGCGGCTCGCTGGACACCCAGGGTGTCCGCAACCGCAAGCAGGCTCGCAGCCGTTACGGCGCGAAGAAGGAGAAGAGCTGACATGCCGCGTAAGGGACCCGCTCCGCGGAAGCCGCTGGTCGCTGACCCGGTGTACAACTCGCCGCTTGTCACCCAGCTGGTGAACAAGATCCTGCTGCGTGGCAAGCGTCAGCTCGCCGAGCGCGTCGTGTACGCCGCCCTGGAGGGCTGCCGCGAGAAGTCCGGCACCGATCCCGTCGTCACGCTCAAGCGCGCGATGGACAACGTGAAGCCGACCCTCGAGGTGCGCAGCCGCCGTGTCGGTGGCGCCACCTACCAGGTTCCGGTCGAGGTCCGGCCGGCCCGCGCGACCACCCTCGGTCTGCGCTGGCTGGTGACCTACTCCCGGGCCCGGCGTGAGAAGACCATGATCGAGCGGCTGATGAACGAGCTGCTGGACGCGAGCAACGGCCTCGGTGCCGCCGTCAAGCGGCGCGAGGACACGCACAAGATGGCCGAGTCCAACAAGGCCTTCGCGCACTACCGCTGGTAACACCTGAGGTTCCGGCGCCCACGAGGCGCCGGAACCGCCACCAGTTGTGTCGAGACGACGATAAGTAGGGATTGAAGTGGCCGCCGCAGACGCGCTCGCCAACGTACGCAACATCGGCATCATGGCGCACATCGATGCCGGTAAGACCACTACCACCGAGCGAATCCTGTTCTACACCGGCATCACGTACAAGATCGGTGAGGTCCACGAGGGCGCCGCCGTCATGGACTGGATGGAGCAGGAGCAGGAGCGCGGTATCACCATCACCTCCGCCGCCACGAAGTGCGAGTGGAAGGGCCACACGATCCAGATCATCGACACGCCCGGTCACGTCGACTTCACGGTCGAGGTCGAGCGGTCGCTGCGTGTCCTGGACGGTGCGGTCGCGGTGTACGACGGCGTGGCCGGTGTGGAGCCGCAGACCGAGAACGTATGGCGCCAGGCGGACAAGTACAGCGTTCCCCGGATGTGCTTCGTCAACAAGCTCGACCGGACCGGCGCCGACTTCTTCCGCTGCGTGCAGATGATGATCGACCGGCTCAACGCCACCCCGCTTGTGCTCCAGATCCCGATCGGCCTCGAGGGCGCCCACATCGGCGTCGTCGACCTGGTCGGCATGCGCGCCCTCACCTGGCGCGGGGAGACCCAGAAGGGTGAGGACTACGCGATCGAGGAGATCCCGGCCGAGCTGGCCGACTCCGCGGCCGAGTGGCGCGAGAAGCTGATGGAGACCCTGGCCGACGTCGACGACGCGGTGATGGAGAAGTACCTGGAGGGCGAGGAGATCTCCACCGAGGAGATCAAGGCCGCCATCCGGCGCGCCACCATCGCCAGCAAGGCCAACCCGGTGCTCTGCGGTTCGGCGTTCAAGAACAAGGGCGTCCAGCCCATGCTCGACGCCGTCATCGACTACCTGCCGTCGCCGCTGGACGTGCCCGCGATCGAGGGTACGGCCACCGACGGCGAGACGCCGATGCTGCGGAAGCCGTCCCCCTCCGAGCCGTTCTCCGGCCTGGCGTTCAAGATCCAGACCGACAAGCACCTCGGCAAGCTCACCTACGTCCGGGTCTACTCCGGCGTGGTCGAGACCGGCACCCAGGTGGTCAACTCCACCAAGGACCGCAAGGAGCGCATCGGCAAGATCTACCAGATGCACGCCAACAAGCGGGAGGAGCGCAGCTCCGCCAAGGCCGGCGACATCATCGCGGTCCAGGGTCTCAAGCAGACCACCACCGGCGACACGCTCTGCGACTCGGCGAACCCGGTCATCCTGGAGTCGATGACCTTCCCGGAGCCGGTCATCGAGGTGGCCATCGAGCCGAAGACCAAGGCCGACCAGGAGAAGCTCAGCACCGCCATCCAGAAGCTCGCCGAGGAGGACCCGACGTTCCGGGTCAAGCTCGACGACCAGACCGGTCAGACGGTCATCTCCGGCATGGGCGAGCTGCACCTGGACATCATGGTCGACCGGATGCGCCGCGAGTTCAACGTCGAGGCGAACTTCGGTAAGCCGCAGGTGGCGTACCGCGAGACCATCCGCCGCAAGGTGGACAAGATCGAGTACACCCACAAGAAGCAGACGGGTGGCTCCGGCCAGTACGCCCGCGTCATCGTGAGCGTCGAGCCGCTGCCGCTTGGCAACGACTCGCCGACCTACGAGTTCGCGAACGCCGTCACGGGTGGTCGCATCCCCCGGGAGTTCATCCCGTCGGTGGACGCGGGCGCCCAGGACGCCATGCAGTACGGCATCCTCGCCGGCTTCCCGCTCGTGGGGCTCAAGCTGACGCTGCTGGACGGCCAGTACCACGAGGTCGACTCGTCCGAGATGGCGTTCAAGATCGCCGGTTCGATGGTGATGAAGGAGGCGGCCCGCAAGGCCGACCCCGCACTGCTCGAGCCGATGATGGCCGTTGAAGTCACCACTCCGGAGGAGAACATGGGTGACGTCATCGGCGACCTCAACTCCCGGCGGGGCATCATCCAGGCGATGGAGGAGCGCAGCGGCGCTCGCGTCGTCCGGGCCCTGGTGCCGCTGTCGGAGATGTTCGGCTATGTCGGCGACCTGCGGTCGAAGACCCAGGGCCGGGCTAGCTACAGCATGCAGTTCGACTCCTACGCCGAAGTGCCGCAGAGCGTGGCGAAGGAGATCATCGCCAAGGCGACGGGTGAGTGACGCTCACCCCGAGCTGATCCGATGATCCGGGGGCGGTCGCGGGAGGGATCTCCCGCCCGCGGCCACCTCGGTCGGGTCGTGTGAATCCGGGCCTGTAGGCTTCATCGCCGCAGAACCCACAAAGGCTCTCCGGCCGTCAGGCCGGAAAGGCTGTCGACAGAGTCCTACGCGCCGACCGGCGCACCGGGGCGAAGGAACCAGAAAGTCCACAGGAGGACACCAGTGGCGAAGGCTAAGTTCGAGCGGACTAAGCCGCACGTCAACATCGGCACCATTGGTCACATCGACCACGGTAAGACGACGCTGACGGCGGCCATCACCAAGGTCCTGCACGACCAGTACCCGGACCTGAACCCGTACACGCCGTTCGACGAGATCGACAAGGCGCCGGAGGAGAAGGCCCGCGGCATCACGATCTCGATCGCACACGTCGAGTACCAGACCGAGGCGCGTCACTACGCGCACGTCGACTGCCCCGGTCACGCCGACTACATCAAGAACATGATCACCGGTGCCGCGCAGATGGACGGCGCGATCCTGGTGGTGGCGGCGACCGACGGCCCGATGCCGCAGACCCGCGAGCACGTGCTGCTGGCCCGTCAGGTCGGTGTGCCGTACATCGTCGTGGCGCTCAACAAGAGCGACATGGTCGACGACGAGGAGCTCCTGGAGCTCGTCGAGCTCGAGGTCCGCGAGCTGCTGTCGGCGCAGGAGTACCCGGGTGACGACCTGCCGGTCGTCCAGGTCTCCGCGCTGAAGGCGCTCGAGGGCGACCCGACCTGGACCGAGAAGCTGCTCGAGCTGATGAACGCGGTCGACACCGCGATCCCGCAGCCGGAGCGCGAGACCGACAAGCCGTTCCTCATGCCGGTCGAGGACGTGTTCACGATCACCGGTCGTGGCACCGTCGTCACCGGTCGTGTCGAGCGTGGCGTGCTGCTCCCGAACGAGGACGTCGAGGTCGTCGGCATCCGCGAGAAGGGCTTCAAGACCAAGGTCACCGCGATCGAGATGTTCCGGAAGACCCTGGACGACGCCCGCGCAGGTGAGAACGTCGGCCTGCTGCTGCGCGGCACCAAGCGCGAGGACGTCGAGCGCGGCATGGTCGTCATCAAGCCGGGCACCAACACTCCGCACACGGAGTTCGAGGCGACGGTCTACATCCTCTCCAAGGAGGAGGGCGGCCGGCACACCCCGTTCTTCCAGAACTACCGCCCGCAGTTCTACTTCCGCACCACGGACGTCACCGGCGTCGTCACGCTGCCCGAGGGCACCGAGATGGTCATGCCGGGCGACAACACCACGATGTCCGTGAAGCTCATCCAGCCCATCGCGATGGAGGACAACCTCAAGTTCGCGATCCGCGAGGGTGGTCGTACGGTCGGCGCGGGTCGCGTCACCAAGATCGTCAAGTGAGCTGGGTAACCCCGATTAGCGTCGCCGCCGGTCGTGCGGCATACTAGTCAGGTTGCGTAACGACGGTCGGTCACCCGCGTCCGGTTGAGGCTGGACCTCCGGGAGGCAGACGGTCTCGCGTGGGGTGGTTGATCGCCATCGGCGGTCAACCACCCTCGCGCGGCGTTCAGATCGCGGTTCTCGCGATCGGCGTCATGACCCACCGCGCGGTCAGAGAATCGCTCCGGAACCTCGGGGCGGAGCCTGGTCCACGGGCGCGACACGCCCGACCGCGGGGGTCGGCGGAAGTGGGCCTGTACCAGCCGGTACAGGTGCCCGCAACACAGCGGCATCGAGAGAAGGAACAGAAGCCACCATGGCGGGACAGAAGATCCGCATCCGGCTCAAGGCCTATGACCACGAGGTCGTCGACTCCTCGGCTCGGAAGATCGTCGAGACGGTGACGCGTACCGGGGCGCAGGTCGCTGGCCCGGTGCCGCTGCCCACGGAGATCAACCGTTTCTGCGTCATCCGCTCGCCGCACAAGTACAAGGACTCGCGCGAGCACTTCGAGATGCGCACGCACAAGCGTCTGATCGACATCATCGACCCGACCCCGAAGACGGTCGACTCGCTCATGCGCCTCGACCTGCCGGCTGGCGTCGACATCGAGATCAAGCTGTAGGGATCGATCAAATGGACAGGCAAGTCAAGGGGATCCTGGGCGCCAAGCTCGGCATGACCCAGGTCTGGGACAACAACAAGGTTGTCCCCGTGACCGTGGTCGAGGCCGGCCCGTGCGTCGTGAGCCAGGTTCGTAACGCCGAGAAGGACGGCTACGCCGCCGTTCAGCTCGCCTACGGAGCCATCGACCCGCGCAAGGTCAAGAAGCCGATCGCCGGGCACTACGCCAAGGCGGACGTCGCGCCGCGCCGGCACATCGTCGAGCTGCGCACCGCCGACGCCGCGGACTACGCGCCGGGCCAGGAGGTCACGGTCGACGAGTTCCCGCCCGGCGTCGTGATCGACGTGACCGGCAAGACCAAGGGCAAGGGCTACGCCGGCCCGATGAAGCGGCACGGCTTCCACGGTCTGCGCGCCAGCCACGGTGTCGAGCGCAAGCACCGCTCGCCCGGCTCGATCGGCGCCTGCGCGACCCCGGGTCGCGTCTTCAAGGGCACCCGGATGGCGGGTCGGATGGGTGGCGTGCGCTACACCGTCCAGAACCTGACCGTGCAGGCGATCGACACCGAGAACAACCTCCTGCTCGTTCGCGGCGCCATTCCCGGCCCCAAGGGCGCGCTGGTCCTGGTCCGCACCGCGGCCAAGGCGAAGGTGAAGAAGGGCGGTGTGGCCAAGTGACCACCGTTGACGTCCTCGACGTCGAAGGCGGCAAGAGCGGCTCCGTCGAGCTGCCGGCCGACATCTTCGACGCGCAGGCGAACATCGCGCTGATGCACCAGGTCGTGGTGGCTCAGCTCGCGGCGGCCCGACAGGGCACGCACAAGACCAAGTCCCGCGGCGAGGTCTCTGGTGGAGGCCGCAAGCCGTACAAGCAGAAGGGCACCGGTCGTGCCCGCCAGGGCTCGACCCGCGCGCCGCAGTTCGCCGGCGGTGGCGTGGTCCACGGCCCGGTGCCGCGCGACTACAGCCAGCGGACCCCGAAGAAGATGAAGGCAGCCGCCCTGCGTGGCGCCCTCTCCGACCGGGCCCGCGCCGGCCAGGTGCACGTCGTCGAGGCGTTCGTCTCGGGCGAGAAGCCGTCGACCAAGGCGGCCCTGGCCACGCTGGCGAAGCTGACCGAGGCCCGCCGGGTCCTGGTCGTGCTGAGCAGCACCGACGAGCTGAACTGGGTGTCGCTGCGCAACGAGCCGCGGGTGCACCTGCTCGAGGCCGGCCAGCTCAACACCTACGACGTGCTGGTGGCCGACGACGTGGTCTTCACCAAGGAGGCCCTGGACGAGTTCCTGGGCGTGCCAGCCGAGACCACCGAGGAGGGTGGCAAGTGAGCACGATCGCCGATCCGCGTGACGTCATCGTCGCGCCGGTCGTCTCGGAGAAGAGCTACAGCGAGCTGAACCGGAACTGGTACACCTTCCTGGTGCACCCGGACGCGAACAAGACCGAGATCAAGATCGCTATCCAGCAGATCTTCAACGTCCGCGTCCTGACGGTCAACACGCTCAACCGCGAGGGCAAGCGCAAGCGGACCCGCACCGGGTTCGGCAAGCGCAAGGACACCAAGCGCGCGATGGTGAAGCTGGCTGACGGTGACCGTATCGAGGCCTTCGGCGGCCCGGTCAGCTGAGGGGTGTAGACAATGGCTATCCGTAAGTACAAGCCGACGACGCCGGGCCGGCGTGGCTCAAGCGTTGCCGACTTCGCTGAGATCACCCGGTCGACGCCCGAGAAGTCGCTGCTGGCTCCGCTGCCGAAGAAGGGTGGACGCAACGCCCACGGCCGGATCACCACGCGGCACCACGGTGGCGGCCACAAGCGCCAGTACCGCCTGATCGACTTCAAGCGGGTCGACAAGGACGGCGTGCCGGCGAAGGTCGCGCACATCGAGTACGACCCGAACCGCACCGCGCGTATCGCGCTGCTGCACTACGCCGACGGCGAGAAGCGCTACATCCTCGCGCCGAAGGACCTGAAGCAGGGCGACCGCGTCGAGTCCGGACCGGGCGCCGACATCAAGCCGGGCAACAACCTGCCGCTGCGCAACATCCCGGTCGGTACCACCGTGCACAACGTGGAGCTGCGTCCGGGCGGCGGCGCCAAGCTGGCCCGCTCGGCGGGCGTCGGCATCCAGCTGCTCGGCCGCGAGGGCGCGTACGCGACCCTGCGTATGCCGTCCGGTGAGATCCGGCGCGTCGACGTGCGCTGCCGCGCCAGCGTCGGCGAGATCGGCAACGCCGACCAGTCGAACATCAACTGGGGCAAGGCCGGCCGGATGCGGTGGAAGGGCAAGCGCCCGACCGTCCGTGGTGTCGCCATGAACCCGGTCGACCACCCGCACGGTGGTGGTGAGGGTAAGACCTCCGGTGGTCGCCACCCGGTCAACCCGCAGGGTAAGCCCGAGGGCCGCACCCGTCGTAAGGGCCAGCCGAGCGACCGGCTGATCGTCCGCCGCCGCTACGCCACGCGTAAGCGCGGCTGAGGGAGATAAGACATGCCTCGCAGCCTGAAGAAGGGCCCGTTCGTCGACGACCACCTGCTCAAGAAGGTGGAGACGCAGAACGACAAGGGCTCGAAGAACGTGATCAAGACCTGGTCGCGGCGTTCGACGATCATCCCGGACATGCTGGGTCACACGATCGCCGTGCACGACGGACGCAAGCACGTTCCGGTCTTCGTGACCGAAGCAATGGTCGGGCACAAGCTCGGCGAGTTCGCGCTGACCCGCACGTTCAAGGGTCACGAGAAGGACGACCGGAAGAGCCGCCGGCGCTGACGCCGCGGGCATACGGATAGAGGAACAAGGGGTTACAGCGATGCCAGGAAAGGGCGACGCTCCGGTGCTTCCGGGCGCGCGGGCGGTTGCGCGGCACGTGCGCATCTCGCCGATGAAGGCGCGCCGGGTGGTCAACCTCGTCCGCGGCCTGCCCGCGAAGGAGGCGCTCACGGTGCTGCAGTTCGCGCCGCAGGCTGCGAGCGAGCAGGTATTCAAGGTGCTCGCGAGCGCGATCGCCAACGCGGAGAACAACGAGCGGCTGGACCCCGATGCGCTGCTCGTCAGCGAGGCGTTCGTCGACGAGGGCCCGACGATGAAGCGGTTCCGGCCGCGGGCGCAGGGCCGGGCCTACCGGATCCGCAAGCGGACCTGCCACATCACGGTGGCGGTCGAGGCGGTGGCGCCGGCCGCGCCGAAGAAGTCGGCCAGGAAGGCCGCTCCGGTCAAGCAGGCCGAGTCGGCCGCGCCGGCCGAGGGGCAGAGCACGACGGAGGGTGCCGAGTAATGGGTCAGAAGGTTCACCCGACCGGGTTCCGGCTCGGCATCTCGACCGACTGGAAGTCCCGCTGGTTCGCGGACAAGCTCTACAAGGACTACATCGGCGAGGACGTCAAGATCCGCCGGATGATGTCCAAGGGCCTCGAGCGCGCCGGCATCTCCAAGGTCGACATCGAGCGCACCCGGGACCGGGTCCGCGTCGACATCCACACCGCCCGGCCGGGCATCGTCATCGGCCGTAAGGGTGCGGAGGCCGACCGGATCCGCGGCGAGCTGGAGAAGCTCACCGGCAAGCAGGTCCAGCTGAACATCATCGAGGTGAAGAACCCCGAGTCGGACGCGCAGCTGGTCGCCCAGGGCGTCGCCGAGCAGCTCTCCAGCCGGGTCAGCTTCCGTCGCGCCATGCGCAAGTCGATGCAGTCCGCGATGAAGAACCCGGCCTGCAAGGGCATCCGGGTGCAGGTCTCGGGTCGTCTGGGCGGCGCCGAGATGAGCCGGACCGAGTTCTACCGTGAGGGCCGCGTCCCGCTGCACACGCTGCGGGCCAACATCGAGTACGGCTTCTTCGAGGCCCGTACCACCTTCGGCCGGATCGGCGTGAAGGTCTGGATCTACAAGGGCGACGCCGTCCCGGGTCGGGAGACTCCGGCCGAGACCGCGCCGTCGCGCGGCCCGCGCCGCGACCGTGGCGACCGGCCGGAGCGGCCGCGCCGTGGCCGGTCGGGCTCCTCGGGTACGACCGCCGGTGGCACCGAGGCCGGCCGGGCTGCCGCGACCACCATCGCGCAGCAGGCGGAGACGCCAGCCGGCGAGCCGGTCGACGCCGGAGCCGTGGCCGCCGCCGCGACCCAGCCGGCAGAAACGCAGCAGGAGGGCTGACAGATGCTGATGCCGCGCAAGCCCCCGAAGGGCTTCCGCAAGCCGCACCACCCGGACCGCCACGGCGCGTCCAAGGGTGGTAACCGGGTGGTGTTCGGCGAGTTCGGGATCCAGGCTCTCGAGCCGGCGTACGTGACCAACCGCCAGATCGAGTCGGCGCGTATCGCGATGACCCGTCACATCAAGCGTGGCGGCAAGGTCTGGATCACGATCTTCCCGGACCAGGCCCTCACCAAGAAGCCGGCCGAGACCCGGATGGGTTCCGGTAAGGGTTCGCCCGAGTGGTGGGTCGCCAACGTCAAGCCGGGGCGGGTTCTCTTCGAGATGTCCTTCCCCAACGAGCAGATCGCGCGAGAGGCGATGCGTCGCGCGATCCACAAGCTCCCGATGAAGTGCCGCATTGTTACGCGCGAAGTGGGTGAATCCTGATGGCAGCGGTCGTCAAGGCCTCCGAGCTGCGTGAGCTCTCCGACGAGGAGCTGGTCACGAAGCTGCGCGAGGCGAAGGCGGAGCTGTTCAACCTCCGCGTGCAGGGCGCAACCGGGCAGCTGGACAACAACCGGCGGCTGCAGGTCATCCGTCGGGAGATCGCCCGGATCTACACGATCATGCGTGAGCGTGAGCTGGGTCTCTCGACCGCGCCGACTGAGGTGACTGCATCATGAGTGACGAGAACGCGACCACCACCGTGCGGGCCCGCCGCAAGGTCCGTGAGGGCCTAGTGGTGAGCGACAAGATGGACAAGACCGTCGTGGTCGAGGTCGAGGACCGGGTCAAGCACGCGCTGTACGGCAAGATCATGCGTCGTACCCGCAAGCTGAAGGTGCACGACGAGCAGAACTCGGCCGGTATCGGCGACCGGGTCCTGATCATGGAGACCCGGCCGCTCTCCGCCACCAAGCGGTGGCGGCTCGTGGAAATCCTCGAGAAGGCCAAGTAGCGAAGGCTGGAGCTCGGCCGGTATCGGTCGGGCGAACGTTCCGCCAGGCTCCGGCCGCCCTCGGCGGCCGGAGAACCGGCAGACATAGGAGATAGACGTGATTCAGCAGGAGTCGCGACTGCGCGTCGCCGACAACACGGGTGCCCGGGAGATCCTGTGCATCCGGGTTCTCGGTGGCTCCGGTCGGCGCTACGCGAGCATCGGCGACGTCATCGTGGCAACGGTGAAGGACGCGATCCCCGGTGCCGGCGTGAAGAAGGGCGACGTCGTCAAGGCCGTCGTCGTTCGGACCGCCAAGGAGAGGCGGCGGCCGGACGGGTCGTACATCCGCTTCGACGAGAACGCCGCCGTCATCATCAAGGACGGTGGGGACCCGCGCGGTACCCGTATCTTCGGCCCGGTGGGTCGCGAGCTGCGGGACAAGCGGTTCATGAAGATCATCTCTCTCGCGCCGGAGGTGTTGTGACCGTGAAGGTCAAGAAGGGCGACACGGTCGTCGTCATCGCCGGCAAGGACAAGGGTGCCAAGGGCAAGGTCATCGCGGCCTACCCGCGGCAGGACAAGGTCCTGGTCGAAGGCGTGAACCGGGTCAAGAAGCACACTCGCATCAGCACCACCCAGCGTGGCGCCAAGACTGGTGGCATCGTCACCCAGGAGGCCCCGATCCACGTCTCGAACGTGATGGTCACGGACTCCGACGGCAAGCCGACCCGCGTCGGCTACCGGATCGACGACAACGGCCAGAAGGTCCGCATCGCGCGTAGCACCGGTAAGGACCTGTGATGACCACGGCTACCGAAACGAAGACCCTGCCGCGTCTCAAGGAGCGGTACCGCAACGAGGTCGTGGCGAAGCTGCAGGAGCAGCACGCCTACGGCAACCCCATGCAGGTGCCCGGCCTGGTCAAGATCGTCGTCAACATGGGTGTCGGCGAGGCCGCTCGGGACGCCAAGCTGATCGACGGCGCGGTCCGCGACCTGGCCACGATCACCGGCCAGAAGCCGCTGGTCCGGCGGGCGACCAAGTCGATCGCGCAGTTCAAGCTCCGTGAGGGCATGCCGATCGGCGCGAAGGTCACCCTGCGGGGCGACCGGATGTGGGAGTTCCTGGACCGGCTGCTCTCCATCGCGTTGCCGCGTATCCGTGACTTCCGCGGCCTGGACGGGCGCAAGCTCGACGGGCACGGCAACTACACGTTCGGTCTGACCGAGCAGTCGGTGTTCCACGAGATCGACCAGGACAAGATCGATCGCCAGCGGGGCATGGACATCACGGTGGTCACGACCGCCACGACCGACGACGAGGGCCGGGCGCTGCTCAAGCTCCTGGGCTTCCCGTTCAAGGAGAACTGAGATGGCCAAGAAGGCGCTGATCCTCAAGGCGGCCGCGAAGCCGAAGTTCTCGGTTCGCGCGTACACCCGCTGCCAGCGGTGCGGGCGTCCGAAGGCGGTCTACCGCAAGTTCGGTCTCTGCCGGGTGTGCATCCGGGAGATGGCCCACCGCGGTGAGCTGCCCGGCGTGTCCAAGGCTTCCTGGTAATAGCCCGGCGCGCTCCGGCGCGTCAGCTGAACTGTCTCTTCGCCGTAGGCCCCGGGCCTGGCCCGGGGAACCCCGGCGAGAAAGGTTGACGAGTTTTCATGACGATGACCGACCCGATCGCAGACATGCTCACGCGTCTGCGTAACGCCAACCAGGCGTACCACGACCGGGTGACGATGCCCTACTCGAAGATCAAGGCGAACATCGCCGAGGTCCTCAAGGCCGAGGGTTACATCGCCACCTGGTCGGTCGAGGACCCCGAGGAGGGTGCCGTCGGCAAGCGACTGGTCGTCGAGCTGAAGTACGGCCAGAGCCGCGAGCGGAGCCTGGCCGGCATCAAGCGCGTGTCCAAGCCCGGTCTCCGGGTGTACGCCAAGTCGGACGGGCTCCCGCGGGTGCTCGGCGGACTGGGTGTGGCGATCATTTCGACGTCCCAGGGGCTGCTCACCGACCGGCAGGCCCGCAAGCGGAGCGTTGGCGGGGAAGTCCTCGCCTTCGTCTGGTAACGGGAGACAGGTAGAAATGTCGCGTATTGGACGTAAGTCGATCCCGGTGCCTTCCGGCGTCGACATCACGATCGACGGGCAGACCGTCAAGGTCAAGGGCCCCAAGGGCGAGCTGAGCCACGTGCTGGCCGAGCCGATCACGGCGGAGCGCAGCGAGAACGGCGAGCTGCTCGTCAACCGGCCCAACGACGAGCGCAAGGCCAAGGAACTGCACGGCCTGAGCCGTACACTGGTGGCGAACATGATCGTCGGGGTGACCGAGGGCTACCGCAAGAGCCTGGAGATCGCCGGCACCGGCTACCGCGTCACCGCCAAGGGCAAGGATCTGGAGTTCGCGCTCGGGTTCTCGCACCCCGTGCTGGTGCAGGCGCCGGACGGGATCACCTTCACGGTCGAGCGGCCGACGCTGTTCCACGTGGCCGGCATCGACAAGCAGCAGGTCGGCGAGATCGCCGCCAACATCCGGAAGATCCGCCCGCCGGAGCCCTACAAGGGCAAGGGCGTGAAGTACCAGGGCGAGGTCATCCGCCGCAAGGCTGGAAAGGCGGGCAAGAAGTGACCGCGGCCGGCACCATCCGGGCGAGGTCATCCGCCGGCCGTGAGGCCGTGAGAAAGGCAGGTAAGAAGTGAGCGCCACGCTGCTCAAGCGCCGCCGCGGCGTCGCCGCCAAGCGTGCCGTCGGGCGTGCGCGTCGGCACTTCCGGGTCCGCAAGAACGTCAGCGGCACCGGCGAGCGTCCCCGCCTCGTCGTCACCCGCTCCCTGCGGCACGTGGTCGCCCAGGTCGTGGACGACACCAAGGGTCACACCCTGGCGTCGGCCTCGACCATGGACGCCTCGCTGCGCGGCGCGGAGGGCGACAAGAGCGCCCTGGCCGGCAAGGTCGGCGCACTGCTCGCCGAGCGCGCCAAGGCCGCCGGCGTCTCGAAGGTCGTCTTCGACCGCGGTGGCAACCGGTACGCGGGGCGTGTCGCCGCGCTTGCCGACGCCGCCCGCGAAGCCGGGCTCGAGTTCTAACAACCCCGTCACGAGAGAGAAGGAAGGCTGCTGATGCCAGGTCAACAGCGCCGTGGCGGCGGGTCCGGTGGCAACGAGGGTGGTCGCCGCGACAACCGCCGTGAGGGCGGCCGCGGAAACGCGCCCGTCGAGAAGACCCCGCACCTCGAGCGGGTCGTCGCGATCAATCGCGTCGCCAAGGTCGTGAAGGGTGGTCGTCGCTTCAGCTTCACCGCCCTGGTGATCGTGGGCGACGGCGACGGCACCGTCGGCGTGGGCTACGGAAAGGCCAAGGAGGTGCCCGCGGCGATCGCCAAGGGTGTCGAGGAGGCCAAGAAGCACTTCTTCAAGGTGCCGCGGATCGGTCAGTCGATCCCGCACCCGGTCACGGGCGAGGACGCCGCCGGTGTGGTGCTGCTCAAGCCGGCCTCGGCCGGTACGGGTGTCATCGCCGGTGGCCCGGTCCGGGCCGTGCTGGAGTGCGCGGGCATCCACGACGTGCTCTCCAAGAGCCTCGGCTCGTCCAACCCGATCAACATCGTGCACGCCACCGTGGCGGCCCTGAAGGGGCTTGAGTCCCCCGAGCAGGTCGCGGCGCGTCGTGGCCTGCCGGTGGAGGACGTCGCGCCGGCTGCCATGCTGGCGTCGCGTGCGGGGGTGGCGTCCTGATGGCACGTCTGAAGGTCACCCAGGTCCGGTCCGGGATCGGGCGCAAGCAGAACCAGCGTGACTCGCTGCGTTCGCTCGGGCTCAAGCGGATCAACGACGTGGTGGTCAAGGAGGACCGGCCGGAGATCCGTGGCATGATCTTCACGGTCAACCACCTCGTGAAGGTCGAGGAGGTCGAGTAATGACGATCAAGGTGCACCACCTGCGTCCGGCGCCCGGTGCCAAGACCGCCAAGACCCGTGTGGGTCGCGGTGAGGGCTCCAAGGGCAAGACCGCCGGTCGCGGTACCAAGGGTTCGAAGGCCCGGAAGAACATCTCGCCGGCGTTCGAGGGTGGGCAGATGCCCATCCACATGCGCCTGCCGAAGATGAAGGGCTTCAAGAACAAGTTCAAGGTCGTGTTCCAGGTGGTCAACCTGGACCGCCTCGCGGAGCTGTTCCCGAACGGCGGCGAGGTCGGCCCGGTCGAGTTGGTCGAGTCCGGCGCGGTCCGCAAGGGCCACCCGGTCAAGGTCCTCGGCACCGGCGACCTCGGTGGTGTCTCGCTCCAGGTGTCGGCGCAGGCGTTCAGCGCGTCGGCCAAGGAGAAGATCACCGCGGCCGGCGGCTCGGTCACCGAGCTGTAAGGCATGTTCGTGGCGCCCGCTCAGTTGTTCATGACTGGGCGGGCGCCATGGTCTACCGGCGACGTGTGCGCCGGGTAACATCGGATTCGGTTTATGTAGCCGGGCACATCTGCCCGGACGGGTGTCGGGCTGTTAGAGTCCGTTGCCAGCCATGGATATCGGGCACTGGGCCCGACATCCACCCCGCCCCGCCAGGGATCGTCACCGGCGGCCCGCGTCGCGCAGGAGGAAGAAGTTGCTGTCCGCCTTTCTCAGTGCGTTCCGTACGCCTGACCTGCGCAAGAAGCTGCTGTTCACAGTAGGCATCATCGCGGTCTACCGGCTGGGCGCCACGCTGCCCAGCCCGGGCGTCTCGTACGGCAACGTGCAGAAGTGTCTCGACACCATCCAGGGCAGCACCGGCGTGCTCAACCTGCTGGATCTCTTCTCCGGCGGCGCGCTGCTCCAGCTCTCGGTCTTCGCGCTGGGCATCATGCCCTACATCACCGCGTCGATCATCCTGCAGCTGCTGACGGTGGTGATCCCGCGCCTGGAGCAGCTCCGCAAGGAGGGCCAGGCCGGTCAGGCGAAGATCACCCAGTACACCCGCTACCTCACGCTGGGCCTGGGTGTCCTCCAGTCCTCGGCGTTCGTGGCGCTTGCCCGTTCCGGGCAGCTGTTCAACAACCAGTGCGACCAGTTCCCGATCGTGCCCAAGGGCACCGGCATCCCGGACTGGCTGACGCTCACCGTCCTGGTTCTGACCATGACCGCCGGCACCGGCGTGGTGATGTGGCTCGGCGAGCTGATCACCGACCGGGGCGTCGGCAACGGCATGTCCGTGCTGATCTTCACCTCGATCGCGGCCCGGCTCCCCAGCGAGGGCTGGAAGATCAAGACCACCAAGGGCTGGGGGATGTTCCTCCTCGTCATCGCCCTGGTGCTGCTTGTTATCACCGCGGTCACGTTCATCGAGCAGGCGCAGCGCCGGATCCCGGTCCAGTACGCGAAGCGCATGATCGGCCGGCGGATGTACGGCGGCACGTCGACCTACATCCCGCTCAAGGTGAACCAGGCCGGCGTCATCCCGGTCATCTTCGCCTCGTCGCTGCTCTACCTGCCGACGCTCGCGCTCCAGTTCTTCGACCAGAACGACCCGGGCAAGACCCAGGCCTGGATCCAGAACCACATCGTGAAGGCGAGCGCGCCGGAGCACATCGCGATCTACTTCCTGCTGATCATCTTCTTCACCTACTTCTACGTGTCGATCACGTTCAACCCGACCGAGGTCGCGGACAACATGAAGAAGTACGGCGGCTTCGTGCCGGGCATCCGCCCCGGCAAGCCGACCGCCGAGTACCTCGACTTCATCCTCAGCCGGATCACCCTGCCGGGCGCGCTCTACCTGGGCATCGTCGCGATCCTGCCGAACTTCTTCTTCATCTGGCTGGACAACCAGCAGTTCCAGAACTTCCCGTTCGGCGGCACCGCTGTGCTCATCATGGTCGGCGTCGGTCTGGAGACCGTGAAGCAGATCGAGAGCCAACTCATGCAGCGGAACTACGAAGGGTTCCTGCGGTAGATGCGACTCGTTCTGGTTGGCCCGCCGGGCGCGGGCAAGGGCACACAGGCGGAGTTCATCGCCGCCCACCTCTCGGTGCCGAAGATCTCCACCGGTGACATCTTCCGGGCGAACGTCACCCAGGGCACGCCGCTGGGGGTCGAGGCCAAGCGATACATGGACGCCGGCAAGCTGGTCCCGGACGACGTCACCATCAACATGGTCCGGGACCGGCTCGCCGAGCCGGACGCCGGCGAGGGCTTCCTGCTCGACGGCTTTCCGCGGACCACGCCGCAGGCCGCCGAGCTGGACAAGCTCCTCGCCGACCTGGGCGGCTCGCTGGACCTGGTGCTGGAGTTGGTCGTCGACGACGACGAGGTGATCAGGCGGCTCTCCGGCCGGCGCACCTGCCGCGGCTGCGGCAAGATCTGGCACGTCGAGTTCGACGCGACCACCCGGGACGACGTCTGTGACAGGTGCGGCGCGGAGCTGTTCCAGCGCGACGACGACAAGCCGGAGACCATCGCCGCCCGGCTGCGGGAATACGCCGAGAAGACCGCGCCGCTCGTCGACTACTACGGCGCCCAGGGCAAGCTGGTGGGCATCGACGCGACCGGGCCGGTGGAGGACGTCACCGTCCGCGCCATCGACGCGCTGCGGTCGTACGGCGGCTGACCCGCCCACCGCCGCCCGGCGGATAGAGTACGAACAGCGGGGTACGCGTGACGTGCCCCGCTGTTCCGTGTAACGAAAGGTGTCGCCGTCATGCGCCGTCCCCAGCTGGACATCCAGCTGAAGACCCCCGAGCAGATCGAGCTGATGCGGGCCGCCGGTCTGGTGGTCGCCCGCGCCCTGGACCGGATGCGGGAGGCGGTCGCGCCCGGCGTGACGACGGCCGACCTGGACGCGATCGCCGAGGCCACCATCAGGGAGGCCGGGGCGGTCCCGTCGTTCAAGGGCTACCACGGCTTCCCGGCGTCGATCTGTTCCTCGGTCAACGAGCAGGTGGTGCACGCCATCCCGTCGCCGGATCAGGTGCTGCGCTCCGGTGACCTGATCTCGATCGACTGTGGCGCGGTGCTCGACGGCTGGCACGGCGACTCGGCCGTCACGGTTCCGGTGGGTGAGGTCGCCCCGGCCCTGCTGCGGATGGCCGAGGTGGCCGAGGACGCGATGTGGGCCGGGATCGCCGCCGCCGCCCGGGGGGCGGCCTCCGGCCGGGGCTGGCTCACCGACATCTCGCACGCGGTGGAGACCGCGGTCCGCAAGGGCGGCCGGTACGGCATCGTCGACGGCTACGGCGGCCACGGCATCGGCACCGAGATGCACCAGGACCCGCACGTGCTCAACCACGGCCGTCCGGGCAAGGGTCCGCGCCTGGTGCCCGGCATGGCGTTGGCCATCGAGCCGATGATCACGGCGGGCTCCCCGCGTACGGTCGAGCTGTCCGACGGCTGGACCGTGGTGACGCGGGACCGGTCGATGGCGGTGCACGTCGAGCACTCGATGGCGCTGCTGCCCGACGGCGTGTGGGTGCTTACCGCCGTCGACGGCGGCCGGGCCCGCCTCGGCGACCTGGTCACCTCCCGCCAGCCCGCGAACTCCCCGGCGCGCTGACCCCACCCCCACTGCGCGGGCATGACGGGCGGCTGCGGGTGGCGGGGTGGTGGCATCCTTGCCGTCATGGACGGGCAGCGGGAGATGCGAGCGGCCGACCGCGACCGGGAGGCCACGGCGGAGCGGCTCCGGGTGGCGCTGGAGGAGGGCCGGCTCGTCCTGCACGAGTACGACGAGCGACTGGCCCGCGCGTACGCCGCCCGCACCTACGCCGAGCTGGACGAGGTGGTTGCCGACCTGCCCGGCCCGGCGACCACGGAACGGTCCGCCCTGGCGCCGGCCACACCGACTCCGCCCGCGCCCGCCGCGCCGACGGCTTCCGCGGGCGCCGGAGTGAGCGGGACACCTGCGGAGTCCGGTGGATCCGAGGTGCCGGAGAATCGCACCCGGCTGCTCTGGCTCTGGCTGCCGTGGCTGCGGGTGGCCGCGGTCCTGGTGCCGATCTGGCTGATCAGCGCGGTCGCGTCCGGGCATGTCGCAGGCATTTGGCCGCTCTGGGTGCTGGGGCCGTGGGGTGGCCTGGTGGTGATGCAGTCGGTCGGGCTGATCGGTGTGGATCATGGCCGGAAGCGGCGCGACCGCAGGCGTTGAGCGGTCACCGCTGTGCCGCTTGTCACAGTCGGGGCGGAAATCCGCCGTAGAGGGGACGCGCGGGCCGGCCGGTTTGGCGGCAGCGCTGCGGCCGGCGTACACTTTCAGATCGGCGCACAGCGTCCACTCCGCCATGCCCACCCTGCGCTTCGGTGGGAGTCGGAGCCGCGGCTGGCGCGGATCAACTGATCTTGGTCGGGTGATCCGTGTAAGACGTTGTGGGCCGTCCGGAGCAACCGACGTCAGGACAGCGGAGTACATGCCGAAAAAAGACGGAGCCATCGAGATCGAGGGTCGGGTCATCGAGCCCCTGCCGAACGCCATGTTCCGGGTGGAGCTCGCGAACGGTCACAAGGTGCTGGCTCACATCAGCGGCAAGATGCGGCAGCACTACATCCGCATCCTGCCGGAGGACCGGGTCGTCGTCGAACTCTCGCCGTACGATCTGACCCGCGGGCGCATCGTCTACCGCTACAAGTAAGCCTGACGACGGCCGGGACGTCCCCGTATCCGTCTTCGACGTCCGGGTCGCGACTCGTCGCGTTCCGGGCCAGATGGGAAGTAAGGCAACCGTGAAGGTCAAGCCGAGCGTCAAGAGGATCTGCAACAAGTGCCGGGTGATCCGCCGGCACGGCCGGGTCATGGTGATCTGCACCGACCCGCGCCACAAGCAGCGCCAGGGCTGACGCCCCACACGTCACCAGCTCGTCCCAGCCGCGGACGGTGCGCCTCGCGCGTACCCACTCGTGGTTGACCCCCGGTCGGAGGCCGGGGCCCGCTCGGGCAGCGGGGTGGGACGGGTCCACACCTCCGCACACATTTGAGGAGTACGCCCGCACATGGCACGTCTAGTCGGCGTGGATCTTCCCCGCGAGAAGCGGATGGAGATCGCGCTCACCTACATCTTCGGGGTCGGTCGCACCCGCGCCCTGGAGACCCTCGCCGCCACCGGCATCTCGCCGGACAAGCGCGTTCGGGACCTCACGGACGAGGAGCTGGTCGAGCTCCGGAACCACATCGAGGGCAACTACAAGGTTGAAGGCGACCTGCGCCGCGAGGTCGCCGCCGACATCCGCCGCAAGGTCGAGATCGGCTGCTACGCCGGCATCCGGCACCGTCGCGGTCTGCCCGTGCGCGGTCAGCGCACCAAGACCAACGCGCGGACCCGGAAGGGCCCGAAGCGGACCGTGGCCGGCAAGAAGAAGCCCGGCAAGAAGTAGTTCTTACCCGGATGACGGGTCGGCCGCCGCCGAGGTGGGTCAGGCCGCAACCCGTTCCGGAAAGTCAACTAGGAGCGCAGAAGACTTATGCCACCGAAGGCTCGTGCCGGAGCCGCCGTCAAGAAGGTCCGGCGCAAGGAACGCAAGAACGTCGCCCACGGGCAGGCGCACATCAAGAGCACCTTCAACAACACCATCGTGTCCATCACGGACCCGACCGGTGCGGTCATCTCCTGGGCCTCCTCCGGCCAGGTGGGCTTCAAGGGCTCCCGCAAGTCGACCCCGTTCGCCGCGCAGTTGGCCGCCGAGGCCGCCGCGCGTCGGGCCATGGAACACGGCATGCGCAAGGTCGACGTGTTCGTCAAGGGCCCCGGCTCCGGCCGGGAAACCGCCATCCGTTCGCTGCAGGCCGCGGGCCTCGAGGTCGGGCAGATCTCCGACGTCACGCCGCAGCCGCATAACGGGTGCCGTCCGCCGAAGCGTCGCCGGGTCTGAGAGGTTAGAGAGAGATGGCTCGTTACACCGGTGCTGACTGCCGCCGTTGCCGGCGGGAGAAGATGAAGCTGTTCCTCAAGGGCAGCAAGTGCGATGGTCCGAAGTGCCCGTTCGAGTCCCGGCCGTTCCCGCCCGGGCAGCACGGCCGCGGCCGGACCAAGGAGACGGAGTACCTGCTCCAGCTCCGTGAGAAGCAGAAGGCCCGCCGTGTCTACGGCGTGCTGGAGAAGCAGTTCCGCGGCTACTACGAAGAGGCCGTGGGCAAGAAGGCCAAGACCGGTGAGGTTCTGCTGCAGATCCTCGAGTCGCGGCTGGACAACGTGGTCTACCGGGCCGGCTACGCCAAGTCCCGGGACATGGCCCGTCAGCTGGTCAAGCACGGTCACTTCACGGTGAACGGCAAGAAGGTCGACATCCCGTCGTACCGCGTCAAGGAGCACGACATCGTCGAGGTCCGGGGCAAGAGCAAGGAGCTCACCCCGTTCATCGTCGCGCAGGCCGAGGCCGGCTCCAAGACCGTTCCGGCGTGGCTCGAGGCCATCCCCAGCCAGATGAAGGTCCTCGTGCACTCGCTCCCGGCCCGTCAGGTGATCGACACCCAGGTCCAGGAGCAGCTGATCGTCGAGCTCTACTCCAAGTAGGGCTCGTTGCGGTGGCCCGTCCCGCGGGGCGGGCCACCGGAACAAGTTGTGTCGTGGGCGTCAAATAGCGGGCGCCCCGGAAGAGAAGAGAAAAGATGCTCATCAGCCAGCGACCGTCTCTCTCCGAAGAGTCGATCAACGAGACCCGGTCCCGGTTCACCATCGAGCCGCTGGAGCCCGGCTTCGGCTACACGCTCGGCAACTCGCTGCGGCGTACGCTGCTGTCCTCCATCCCGGGTGCGGCGGTCACCTCGATCAAGATCGACGGTGTCCTGCACGAGTTCACCACGATCCCGGGGGTCAAGGAGGACGTGGTCGAGCTCGTCATGAACATCAAGGAGCTGTGCGTCAGCTCCGAGCACGACGAGCCGGTCAGCATGTACCTGCGCAAGCAGGGCCCGGGCGACGTGACCGCCGGTGACATCCAGCCCCCGGCCGGTGTCTCGGTGCACAACCCGGACCTGAAGCTCGCCACCCTCAACGGCAAGGGCCGGCTCGACATGGAGCTGACCGTCGAGCGGGGCCGGGGCTACGTCACGGCGGCGCAGAACAAGCAGGCGGGCGCCGAGATCGGCCGGATCCCGGTCGACTCGATCTACTCGCCGGTGCTCAAGGTGACGTACCGCGTCGAGGCGACCCGCGTCGAGCAGCGGACCGACTTCGACCGGCTCATCATCGACGTCGAGACCAAGCCGTCGATGGGTCCGCGTACCGCGCTGGCCTCCGCCGGCTCGACGCTCGTGGAGCTGTTCGGCCTCGCCCGCGAGCTGGACGAGACCGCCGAGGGCATCGACATCGGGCCGTCCCCGCAGGACGCCCAGCTGGCCGCGGACCTGGCTCTGCCGATCGAGGAGCTGGACCTGACCGTCCGCTCCTACAACTGCCTCAAGCGCGAGGGCATCAACTCCGTCGGTGAGCTGATCGGGCGCACCGAGGCTGACCTTCTCGACATCCGCAACTTCGGTCAGAAGTCGATCGACGAGGTCAAGATGAAGCTCGCCGGGATGGGCCTGGGGCTGAAGGACTCGGCTCCGAACTTCGACCCGGCGCACGTCGTGGACGCCTTCGGCGAGGCCGACTACGACACCGACGACTACCGCGAGACCGAGCAGCTCTAGTCCGCGCTGCCGCCACACCTGAGGAGCACCAAGCATGCCCACGCCCACCAAGGGCCCCCGCCTCGGCGGCAGCCCCGCGCACGAGCGGCTGATGCTGGCCAACCTGGCCACCGCGCTGTTCCAGCACGGCAAGATCCAGACCACCGAGACGAAGGCCCGGCGGCTCCGCCCGCTGGCCGAGCAGCTCATCACCAAGGCCAAGCGCGGCGACCTCGCCTCGCGTCGGCGGGTGGCGGGCGTAGTCAAGGACAAGGACGTGGTCTACTCCCTGTTCGACCAGATCGCGCCCCGGTACGCCAACCGCAACGGTGGCTACACCCGGATCGTGAAGACCGGTCCGCGCAAGGGTGACGCCGCTCCGATGGCGATCATCGAGCTGGTGGAGGAGCTTGCCGTCGCCGAGCCGAAGGCGAACCGGAAGACCGCCGCCCGCAAGGCCGCCCAGCAGGACAAGGTCGAGGCCCTGGCCCCGGCCGAGGAGGCCCCGAAGGCGAGCGCCGGTGACCAGGATGCGGAGGCTCCGGTCTCCGCCTCCGGCGACACCGCCGCCGCCCGTGAGGACAGCGACGAGGCCACCGAGAACGACAAGGCCTGATCGCAGGCAGCACCGTCGGGCCCGGCATCCCCTCGCGGGGTGCCGGGCCCGACGCCGTCAACGGGAGGTACGAGGTGGACGAGCGGACCCGGCTGCGGCTGGACGTCTCGTACGACGGCACCGACTTCTCCGGTTGGGCCCCCCAGCCCACCCGGCGCACGGTGGCCGGGGTGCTCATGCAGGCGCTTGATCTGGTCCTCGGCGCGGGCACGGCCACCGGCCTGACCGTGGCCGGTCGCACCGACGCCGGGGTGCACGCCACTGGGCAGGTCTGCCATCTCGACCTGCCGACCGAGGTGTGGCGTGCGCACGAGGGGCGGCTGCTGCGCCGGCTGGCCCGGCTCCTGCCCACGGACGCCCGGGTCCGCGCGATGACCGAGGTGCCGGCCGACTTCGACGCCCGGTTCTCGGCCACCTTCCGCCGTTACGAGTACCGGGTCACCGACGCGCGCTGGGGCGCCGAGCCGCTGCGCCGGCGGGACACCCTGGCCTGGCCGAAGCCACTGGACCTGGCGGCGTTGAACGAGGCCGCGGCCGGTCTGGTCGGCGAGCACGACTTCGCCGCGTACTGCCGGCGCAAGGAGAACGCCACCACGCTGCGGGAGGTGACCCGGCTGGTATGGCGGCGCGATCCGGACGGCATCCTGGTCGCCACCGTGCAGGCCGACGCGTTCTGCCAGAACATGGTGCGCAGCCTGGTCGGCGCCATGCTTGTCGCAGGCGACGGGCGGCGGCCGGTCCAGTGGCCGGCCGGCCTGCTGACCCGCCGGGAACGGTCGAGCGAGGTCACCGTCGCGCCCGCGCACGGCCTGGCCCTGGTCGAGGTCGGCTACCCCAGCGATCCCGCCGAGTACGCCCGCCGTGCCGATCTCACCCGCCGGCTGCGGGTGCCGGTCGCCGAGGGCTGAGCCCGCCCCCTGGTCAGTCGTCCGAGCCCTGCTGGCCGGCGCTGTCGTCGGTCGGGCCGTCGGTGGGTTGGCCGGCCGTGCCGCCGGAGGCCCGACGCTCCAGCACACCCCGGTTGAGGTGCAGCTCGATCAGGTCGTACATGATCTCGCGGGCGGTCGCGTCGTCGGTCGGGATCCGTTCCCCGTCCGCGCGGGTGACCAGGCAGAAGGCGAGGTAGTGGCCGCGTACCTGCCAGCCGACCCGGGCGGCGGCCTTCTCCACCACCTCGGTGTCCTTGTCCGCGGCCATGCCGCGGAAGCGCCCCTGCCGGTCGTCGAGCAGCGGCCGGATCCGGTCGCGTACCCGCTGGGCGCTGGCCAGGTCGGTCAGGTTGAACAGGCCGGCGGTGAGCAGGTGGTCGCCGTCGGGTGAGCGGAGCGTGCCCCGGACGACCTGGTTGCAGCCGAGGCGCGTCAGCAGGTCGGCGATCTCGCCGGTGGCCGCGACCGCGCAGTTCGTACTCGTCTGGGTCTTGAGCACCCGGTAGGCGGGCTTGCCGTCGACGACCACAAGTTGCTTGCCGGGGAAGAGTTCCTTGGTGGTGAGCGCGGCCTGGTCGGTGTCCCGGGAGTCCAGGTCGGACCGGCCGGGCGCGCTCGGGTCGGCCTCGCTCGGCGGGGAGGTCGGTGCGCTCGCCGGTGGCGTGGTGGTCCGGTCGTCGAGCAACGCGGCCACGGCCAGCCCGGTGAGCGAGAGCAGGAGCAGCACCGCGGCGCCGCCGATAAGCGTCCGCCAGAGGCGGCCACCGCCGCGGCGTTCGACACGTCGGCTGCGGGGCAGTTCGGACACGTTCGTGGCGCGGAAGACCGGGCTGGCCGGGATCGGCACGGTGGGCCGTGCCACGGCGGCCGGCACCGGCTGCGGCATCGGCGGTGTGGGGTGCGGCACCGGGGCGGGTTCCGGGGGCGGCGCGGGTCGGCCCGGCGTCGGGGCGGGCGGCGCGGGGGCGGGCGCGCGGACGCCGTCGGGGGCCGCGCCCTTTCCCCGGGCCGGCGGCAGCGACGGCGTGGGGAAGCGGGAGGGCGACGGGCCCGCCGGTGGCGGCGTCGGGGTCGCAGGCCCGGTCGGGTCCGACCCGGGCTGCGGGTACTCCAGGAAGGCGTCCTCATCGGACTCGTACCGGTAGGCCATGCGAGATAGAGTAGGGCCGATTGTCCCTTTCAGGGGGAATATCGGGAAATTCCGGCCGAGTGGCGTGCGCCGCCGGCCCCCGTACCGTCGCCCGGCCTTCGACCGTCCGGTGCGAGAATGCCGGCGTGACCGGCGACCACTACTTCACCGCTGAACCCGCGACCCCGGCCCGTCCACGCGAGGTCGAGTTCTCCGTCGCCGGGCGCGACTACGCCCTCAGCTCGGCAAGCGGCGTCTTCTCCGCCGACCGGCTCGACCCCGGCACCGCTGTGCTGCTGCGCAAGGCCGACCTCCCGGCCGCCGACGTCGCCGGGCCGTTGCTCGACATCGGCTGCGGCTTCGGCCCGATCACCTGCGTCCTGGCCACCGTCGCGCCGGCCGCCACCGTCTGGGCGGTGGACGTCAACGAACGGGCCCGCGCCCTTACCACCGCCAACGCCGACCGGATCGGCGCCGCCGACCGGATCCGGGCCGTCGCACCCGACGAGCTGCCGCCGGACGTCACGTTCGCCCAGATCTGGTCGAACCCGCCGATCCACATCGGCAAGGCGGAGCTGCACGAACTGCTCCTGCGCTGGCTGCCCCGGCTCGCCCCGGACGGGGTGGCCTGGCTGGTCGTCGCCCGCCACCTCGGCGGTGACTCGCTGCACCGCTGGCTGGTCGAGCAGGGGTGGCAGGTCGAGCGGCACGCCAGCCAGAAGGGCTACCGGGTGCTCCGGGTCACCAGGTAATCGGGTGTCGTCCGCACCACCGACTCGGGCAGGATGCCCGGGTGGGATACGTGGACGTGGCAGGGGTCGGGCACATCCTCCCGGACGGGCGGCAACTGTTCGGCGAGGTGTCGTTCCGGGTCGGTGAGGGCGCCAAGGTGGCGCTCGTCGGCCCCAACGGAGCCGGCAAGACGACGCTGCTCCGGATGGTCGCCGGCGACCTGCCGGTGCGCGCCGGCGCGATCGCCCGCTCCGGCGGGTTGGGCGTGATGCGGCAGTTCATCGGCATGATCGGCGACGAGTCGACGCTTGCCGACCTGGCCCTGTCGCTCGCCCCGCCGGCGCTGCGCGACGCCGGGCGCCGGCTCGTCGAGACCGAGGCGGCCATGCGGGCGGCCGAGGTCCGCGGCAAGTACAGCTCCGCCGCCGGCAAGGCCCAGCTCGCGTACGCCGACGCGCTCGCCGCCTGGGGCGAGAGCGGCGGGTACGACGCCGAGGTGCTCTTCGACACCGTCACCACGATCGTGCTCGACCTGCCGTGGGACAGCGCCCGCGAACGGCCGGTGCGGACCCTCTCCGGCGGCCAGCAGAAACGCTTCGCCCTGGAGTTGCTGCTACGCGGCCCGGACGAGGTGCTGCTGCTCGACGAGCCGGACAACTTCCTCGACGTGCCGGGCAAGCGCTGGCTGGAGGCCCGGCTGCGCGAGTCCGGCAAGTCGGTGCTCTACGTCTCGCACGACCGGGAGCTGCTGGCCCAGACCGCCGACCGGGTGGTGGCCGTGGAGGGCGGCAGCGCGTGGGTGCACCCGGGCGGCTTCGCGAGCTGGCACGAGGCGCGGGTGGCCCGGCACGCCCGCCTCGACGAGCTGCGCCGGCGGTGGGACGAGGAACACCAGAAGCTGCGCGAGCTGATGCTGATGTACAAGCAGAAAGCCGCGTACAACGACGGGCTGGCCTCCCGCTATCAGGCCGCGCAGACCCGGCTGCGCAAGTTCGAGGAGGCCGGGCCGCCGCCCGTACCCCCGAAGGACCAGGACATCCGGATGCGCCTGACCGGCGGACGGACCGGCAAGCGTGCGGTGATCGCCGAGCAGCTTGAGCTGGACGGCCTGACCTACCCCTTCGACCTGGAGATCTGGTACGGCGACCGGGTCGCGGTGCTCGGCGCCAACGGGACCGGCAAGTCGCACTTCCTGCGCCTGCTGGCCCGCGGTGGCACCGACCCCGACCCGGGCAACACCCCGGTCGACGGCGCCGCCGCGCTCACGCCCGTCGCGCACGACGGCGTGGTCCGGCTCGGCGCCCGGGTCCGGCCCGGTCACTTCTCGCAGACCCACGACCGGCCCGAGCTGATGGAGAAGACGCTCGTCGAGATCCTGTGGCGCGGCGACGAGCACCGGGCCGGCATGGACCGGCACGCGGCCATGGGGGTGCTGTCCCGCTACGAGCTGGCCGGCCAGGGCGACCAGCGGTTCGGCACGCTCTCCGGCGGCCAGCAGGCCCGCTTCCTGGTGCTGCTGCTGGAGCTGTCCGGGGCCACGCTGCTGCTGCTCGACGAGCCGACGGACAACCTCGACCTGGCCTCCGCCGAGGCGCTGGAGGCCGGCCTGACCGCGTTCGACGGCACCGTCATCGCGGTCACCCACGACAGGTGGTTCACCCGCACCTTCGACCGGTTCGTGCTGTTCCGGGGCGACGGGGACGTGGTGGAGACGCCGGAGCCGGTCTGGGACGTCGGATGATCGACGAGGAACTGGCCGGCCGGCTCTGCGCGGTCGACGGCGTGGTGGCAGTGGCTCTCGGCGGCAGCCGGGCCCGTGGCGACCACCGGCCCGACTCCGACTGGGACGTCGGCATCTACTACCGGGGCGCGCCGGACGTGGCCGGGCTGCGGGCGGTCGCCGCCTCGATCGCCGACGGTCCGGTGGACCTCACCGCGCCCGGCGGCTGGGGGCCGTGGGTCGACGGCGGCGGCTGGCTGCGCGTCGGCGGGGTCGCGGTGGACTGGATCTACCGCGACCTGGACCGGGTACGCCGGGTCTGGGCCGACTGCCGGGCCGGCCGCTACACCGTGGCGACGCAGGCCGGTCACCCGCTCGGGTTCTACTCCCACGCGTACGCCGGTGAGGTGGCGCTCGGTCGGGTGCTCGGCGACCCGACCGGCGAGCTGACCGCGTTGCGGGCCGAGACCGTCGACTACCCGCCGGCGCTCGGCGCGGCGCTCGTGGCCGGCGGATGGGAGACCGGCCTGCTGCTGGACGGGGCGGCCAAGGGCGCGTCCTCCGGCGACGCCGGGTACGTGGCCGGCTGCCTGTTCCGGGCGGTCGGCGTGCTGGCGCAGGCGCTGCACGGGCGGGCCGGCCGGTGGCTGGTCAACGAGAAGGGCATGATCACCTCCGCCGGCCGGTTGCCAGGTGCGCCGCCGGAGTTCGCCGGGCGCGCGCAGGCGCTGCTCGGCGCGGTGGGGCGTACCCCGGCCGAGCTGTCGGCGACGGTCGCCGACGCCCGCGCGTTGGCCGCCGACGTGCTCGGCTGAGCAGTCCGGGCGGTGCTGGCTCGCAGGCTGGTGGCGGCTGCGGGACGGTCCGGCGCTCGGCCGGGGGCATAGGGTGATCTCGTGAGTGAGATGACCTATCGCCGGCTGGGCGACTCCGGGCTCGTGGTGTCCGTGGTCGGCATCGGCTGCAACAACTTCGGCCGCAAACTCGACCTCGACGGCACCCGGACGGTGGTGGACGCCGCGCTCGACGCCGGGATCAACTTCTTCGACACCGCCGACATCTACGGCGAGCCTCAGGGCGGCTCCGAGGAACTGCTCGGCCAGGCGCTCAAGGGCCGCCGGGACGACGTGGTGGTCGCCACCAAGTTCGGCATGGAGATGAACGGGGCGAACGGGCCCGACCACGGCGCCCGGGGTGCCCGCCGCTACATCGCCCGCGCGGTCGAGGCGTCGCTGCGCCGGCTCGGCACCGACCACATCGACCTCTACCAGATGCACGAGCCCGACCCGGGCACGCCGATCGACGAGACGCTCGCCGCACTCGACGACCTGGTCACCGCGGGCAAGGTGCGCTACCTCGGCAACTCCAACTTCGCCGGCTGGCAGATCGCCGACGCCGACTGGACCGCGTCGTCGGCGGGCCGCACCCGGTTCATCTCCGCGCAGAACCACTACTCGCTGCTGGAGCGGGGCGTGGAGGAGGAGATCATCCCGGCGTGCGACCGGTTCGGCCTCGGCATGCTGCCGTTCTTCCCACTCGCCAACGGGCTGCTCACCGGCAAGTACAAGCGGGGCCAGGAGCCCCCGGCGGGCAGCCGTCTCGCCGGCGGCGGCCGGTACGCCGAGCGGCTGGCCGCGGCGCGTTGGGACACCATCGAGGCGATCGAGGCGTACGCGGCGGAGCGCGGGGTGAGCCTGCTCCAGGTGGCCATCGGCGGGCTCGCCGCCCGACCCGCGGTGACCTCGGTGATCGCCGGCGCGACCACGCCCGAGCAGGTACGCGCCAACGCCGACGCCGGCACCTGGCAGCCCACCGACGAGGACCTGGCCGCCCTCAACGCCCTCCTCTAGCCTCAATGCCGGGTAGTTAAGCGCGGCGGTGGTTCGTCAAGTGGGCGTGTTGGTGCTGAGACTGGCAGCGGGACTCCGGTAGGAGAGGTACGTCCGCCAAGACATGCCTTACCGCCGGGAGTCCCGCTGTTGGTTCAGTCTGTCATTACGCGTGTGGTGCGGGTCGCGGCAGGCC